>DATHES010000130.1:0-17082 GCA_035318465.1 Polyangiaceae bacterium | reverse complement strand
TCTGGGCAACGGGAGCGGCAGAAACGAAGTGACCATGCTCATCGCCGACCCTCGGATCGATCTCCACCAAGTTCTCGTCGACTTCGCGCGCGACGGCTACGCCCGTCTCGGTCGCCTGATGAGCGACGCGGGGCTCGAGTCGCTTCGCCGCCGTGCCGACGATCTGATGATGGGTCGCGCGCCCGACCCGGGGCTTTTCTTCCAGCTCGATACGGAGACGGGATCTTACGACGATCTCACTTTCGGCCGCGGGTACCAGGGTCCGTCGTACAACTACCGCAAGATCGAGAAGCTGGAGAAAGACGCGTTTTTTCTGGACTGGCTACGAAACCCGGTGTTCGAGAGCATCGCGCGGATGTTGATCGGCGAGCGCGTCGTCATCTACCGCGCCGTACTCATGAACAAGTCGAGCACGGGGGGCACGGTGCTGCCCTGGCACCAGGACGGCGGACTTTTTTGGGGACTCGACCGCGACCCGTTGCTGCAGATCTGGACGGCGCTCGACGACACACCGGTCGAAGCCGGTGCCGTCGAAGTGCTCACCGGAAGCCACCGCGCGGGGCTGGCGACGCCGCTCGGCGGTGTCATCCCCCTGCCGCTCGTTCGCGCGCGCGGTGCCGACGAGGCGGGCGTGCCCCTCCCCGCGCGCGCGGGCGACGTCTTGCTCCTGCACAACCACGTGTGGCACCGTTCGCTCGTCAATCGGACCGGGAAGCCGCGCCGCGCATTTTCGGTCTGCTACATGAGCGCCGATACCCGATGCACGCGCAAGAAGCGCGCGCCGCGCGAGTTTTTTCGGGTCTTTTAGAAAAGGTCTGCTTCAGCAACCGAAGTGGTAGGCCGACACGCGTAGCCCCAAAATCGTGCCGTCGTAGGCGCGGGTGCCGCGGTCGTCTCCTGCCGCGCCGGCGACGACCATGAGGGGGAGCAGGTGCTCTTCCCGCGGGTGAGCGAGGCGCGCCCCAGGCGTGCTGGCCCACGCGGTGAGCCCGCGGTCACGTTCGGGCTGCGCGAGCGTCGCGGTTTCTCGCAGCCACGCGTCGAAGGCCTCCGCGACGGGGGCCGCTTGCGGCCCGAAGGCGCGCAGGTTGTGGTACGTCATGCCGCTGCCGACGATGAAGATCCCCTCGTCGCGCAAGGGCGCGAGCGCGCGCCCCATCGCCAGATGCTCGGCCGGATCGAGCCCTGTCTTCAGCGAGAGCTGAACCGTCGGCACATCGGCATCGGGGTAGGCGAGCTTGAGCGGCACGAACGTCCCGTGGTCGAAGCCGCGCTCGGAATCGGCGCGGGTCGCAAATCCGGCGCCGGCGAGGAGCTCTTCTACGCGGGCCGCGACCTTCGGCTCGCCGGGAGCGGGCCAGGTGATCGCGTACGACTCGGGAGGAAAGCCGTAATAGTCGTAGAGCATCGGTGGGCGTGCGCCGTTCATCACCGTGGGGACCGCTTCCTCCCAGTGAGCCGAGACGACCAAGAGGGCCTTGGGCGGCGTCTTCGGCACCATGGGCAGCGATCGCAGGTACGAGGCGAGCGCCGCGAGCTCGTCCTTCTTTCCGATCCCCACGTCGACGAAGGGCCACGGTCCGCCGCCGTGAGGGACGAACACCGCTGGCATGCGCCGCTTTGGGAAAGAGCCCGCGCCGACGCTCGTCACCACGGGAGGACCTCGCCGTTGGCGTGGAGAAAGCGGCCGCTCGTGGCGAGCGTGAGCTCGTCGACCCGAGCCACCAGCTGCACGGCTGCGTCGCGCGGCTCGACACTGCCGTGGCCTCCCGTCATTTCGGTCCGCACGTACCCAGGGTGGAGAATGACGACGGCAATGCCCCGTGGCTCGAGGTCGTGGGCAAGCGAGACCCCCGCCATGTTGAGCGCCGCTTTGGACATGCGATAGCCGTACATGCTGCCCGAAGTGTTGTCGGCAATCGAACCCATGCGACTGGTCATCAGCGCTATCTTGCTGCCGGGCGCGAGCAGCGGCAAGAGTCGCTCGGTCAGACGGAGCGGGGCCAAGGCATTGGTCTCCAGCTGCGCGCGGATGGAGTCGTAGCTGATCGTTCCCAGCGCTTCCGCGCGCAGAATGCCCGCGTTGTGGACGAGCACGTCGAGGCGCGTACCCTCCAGGGAACGAACGAGCGATGCGCTCGAGCCGTCTTCGGTCACGTCGACGCCAGCTAGCACGCGTACGCCGAGCGCCGACAGCTCGGGCGAGGGGGAACGGCAGACGGCGAAGACGCCGTTGCCGCGCGCTTGAAACGCGCGACAGAGCTCGAGCCCGATACCGCGGTTGGCGCCGGTGACGAGAACGTTTTGCATGGCCCCTGGTCTTGCAGGTCTCGGCCGCCGGAGCAACGGCCCGCGGACGGGGGGGGGGCGGCGTCGGCGAGGCGCGATGACGTGGGGGCGTTCGACGTCGGTAGCCATGCGAGCCTGCACGCCACGCGAGGAAAGCTGGACATTCGAAGACAAGGCGTGTGAAAGTTAGAGTCTGCCTTTTTCGCGTCCAACCGCGGCAACGAGCCAGTCGTTGTTCCTGGGAGCCGCACCTACCTGAGGGCCAAGACGTGACGCCCTCGTTCCAACTCGGGCTGCTCAAAGGCGCCGGGGACTCGAGCCATGCGGACAAGTACTTTCAATCCCTTTCTCACGGTGGCCGCGGCGGGCGCGCTCGTTCTCGCTTGTGGCGGGCCCGATCGGACCTTCCTCGATCCGGACGCGGGCAACGGCCCGACCCAGGACAGCTCGCCCAGCGCCGATACGACGTTCGACCGCCAACTTGACGTCAATCAGCAACTCGACGGCGGGGCGCTGGATGGCTCGATCGACGCGGGAAACGACGCCCGTGCAGATGCGGGCAGCGATGTCCGCGTCGATACGGGCAGCGACGCCCGCGACGTCGCGTCGGACGGGACCGGGCCGGATTCGGCCCCGGACTCGGTCTCCGATAGGAGCGTGATGGACGTGCCACTCAGCGACGTGATCATTTCCGATCTTGCGATCGACGACGCGCCGACCGATGTCACGGTGAGCGACGTTGGCTCCGACGGTCTCGACTGCACGGGCACGACGACGCCGAGGATCTCCCCAGCAGGTGGCGCCGGATTCTGTCCGGGTAAGACGGTCGCGCTGACGTCGAGCACAGCGCCGAGCTACCTCTGGTCGACGAATGCGACGACGCAGACCATCGATGTCGGCGTAGCAGGTTCGTACACGGTCACCACGACCGATGCGCGCGGGTGCATGGCCACCTCGGCGCCGACGGTCGTCAGCGCCTATCCGACGCCGACGGCGTCGATCGCCCCCAGCGGGCCGACGCGATTCTGCAGCGGTGGCAACGTGACGCTCACGACCAACAGCGCGGCGAGCTACTTATGGTCGACGGGAGCGACGACGCAATCCATCGTCGTTATCGCGTCAGGCAGCTATACGGTGACCACGACCGACGCCAATGGTTGCACAGCGACGTCGGCCCCGGTGGTCGTGACCGTGGTCATGCCGACGGCCGGCTCGAGGTCGTTCACTTATACCGGTGCCGTCGAGACGTTCACCGTTCCGGAATGCATCACTGCGGTCGAGATCGATGCCAACGGCGCGCAAGGCGGATCGAACAACAGCGCCATGACCCAGGCTCTCGGCGGGTATGGGGGCAAAATGGTGGCCCGTTTGACCACGACGGCGGGCGCGGTTTTGCAGATCCGCGTCGGCGGGGCGGGGACGATTTGTTCGGCCGGAAACTTGGGTGGATTCAATGGCGGCGGCCCGGCCAATTGTACGGGGTACATGGAAACCGGAGGCCCCTTCTACAGCGGGACAGGGGGCGGCGCGACCGACGTGCGGGTGAGCCCCTTTGGCATCAATGATCGGGTCGTCGTCGCGGGGGGCGGAGGTGGTGCCGGCTACAATTGCCGCGGGCCCGACGACGGCGGTGGTGCCGGAGGCGGCCTGGTCGGCGGCAGGTACGTGTTCAACGCGATGACGTGCGGCAGTGCCCCCGAGACACCCGGGGGTGGTGGAACACAAGCCGCTGGCGGCGCGGGCGGTACGTACGCGCCTTTTGGCAGCGCCGGGGCCGGCATATTGGGGTTTGGTGGCTCGGGCGTCGCCACCGGTGGAACTAGCGTGGCCTCCGAAGGCGGAGGTGGCGGCGGGGGCTACTACGGTGGTGGTGGCGGGTGCTGGCACGGGGGCGGCGGCGGGAGCGGCTACGTTCGAACGGTGATCGGTACCCTGGTTTCGGAGAGGGCGGGGATCAATCCCGGCCATGGCTCGCTGACGGTGAGCTGGTTGACCTGGTAAACCAGCGTCAGCCGCGGCCGCTTCGGCCCGCGTCCATGGCCGCACCGCTGCAAGACCATGTCATCCCGGCGTCACGCCGGTTTCCGCCACCACCGCCGCCGGAGGTCATGCAAGCGCACGTCGTCGTGTCGTAGCGACACATCACCGACGATCCCGCGCATTCGGTGCCACTGGCCGGCGCTTGTTCGGGGCATCCAGGCGATGCATCGACCGTTGGGCCGCTGCCGCCGACGCCGCTGCCGCCCGTGCCACCGGTCCCGCCGGTGCCTGTCGCACCGCCGCTGCCGCCAGTGGGATCGGTGGGGGGATCAGCGGTCCCGCCGGTGCCGCTGCCGGTGGTACCGGTGTTGCCGCCGCCAGTGCTGCCGCCGCCGGCACCTCCGGTGGTGTCACTGCCACCGCTTCCGGTCGTAGTTCCGCCCGTCAGGATCGCGCCATCCTGTTGGAGTTCGAGCGTTTCGGCGTTGGTCAGCTTGCCACCGCAACCGGGCGTCGACAGCGAAACCACTCCGCTGGCCAGCAGCAGGAGGAGGAAACTCGTCCGCATGAAAGTTCTCCCTAAGAATCAGGCACGCCGCGCACGCCCATCGAGATGGCCGCGCAAGCTGCGCGACCTCGCTGCACTCATAGTGGGTACCCTCGATGGAAAGTGATCAGATCTCCCGCGCTTTTCGAAGCAGCTCTCGCGCTTCGGTGCACCGCTGCTTCGCGCGGCCGTCGACGCGCAGCAACGCTACGGGGTGCGCTGCGTGCGATCGAGCGACGTACGGTCAGATCCGTGTCTGGAAACCCATCGCACGCACCACGCACCAGCCCGCGCGCGCCTCGAAGATCGAAAACGCGGCAGAGGCGAGGACACCGATGGTCGTCACCCACGCCAGCGGCGTGCCGGTGGGAAACGCCCAAGCGAAGAGCAGCACGACTCCGATGACGAAGCTGACGATGCCGAGGCGAAGGCGGACCGCTTTGCCACGCGCGTCGATGTTGCAGGTTAGGCCCATGGCGGCCACTTTCCCACGCACTGCGTCACGACGCAATGGCCTCCGAGCGTACGGTTCGGCGTGCCGCCCATGAACCCGACGGTCGAGCGTTCAACCTCGTGCGAAGGCCGCGCGTCACCCGCGGGCCGCGCGCGCCGGTGCGCGCGGCGCTCTCTGCGATCAGTTGTTGGCGACGCGGCGAGAAGGGTGCGGGGTTTCCCCGGGCTTGGCCGGCTTTTCGTCGACCTCGAGGAACGTGCGACCGAGGGAATTGCCGAACTCGTCTTCGGCGACAACGCGAACGACGGTGGGTCCGCCGCTGCGAGGCGCGAGCCGCGTCGTCCAGACGGGGCCGCGGTGTGCCCACACGACCGGGAGCTCGGTCAGCCCTAGCAGCACGTGCAGCCTGGGCGCGACCTGGGTGGCGTCGACGAGACCCGCTGGGTCGCGCATCGTCACGGTGATGTCGACGGGATCGACCGGCCAGCGCGCAGTCTTGGGTCCGATCTCGATATCGGCGCGGAGCGCGCGCCGTTGTAGCTCGAGCGTGTTCTCCGAGGACGGGTCGCCGGCGAGCCGCAATCGCAGCCTGTGCGTCGGTTCGGCGTCCATCACGATGGGCCCTCGAACGCTGACGAAGATCCCGCGATCGAGCGCGGTCTCGAGCCCTGTGCTGTCGCGCAGCTCGAAGGCGCGGCCTTGGGGCAAGACCACCGTGCGGGACCCGAGGTTCGCGCTCGCGCCGGGTGGCAGCCCGAACGAGACGACACCGAGTCTGCGCACCAGCGAGGTTCGGCTGGCGAGCGTGTCGCCGTCGATCGTGCGTGCGCGTACGAAGTAGCGCCCTTCGGGCAGGCTCTTGGACCAGGTGGTCGACGTGGTCGTTTCGCTGAGCTCGACGGTCGAGAAGCTCTCGTCACGCGCGAGCTCGACGACGTAGGAGCCGGCGTCCGCTCGTGGTTGCCAGCAGACGCCGACATTCGCAGCGTTGCCCAGCTCGGCGACGCCGAGCGCTGGCGTGCATCCTTCGCCCGTTTTCCATTCCGGTGCCTGCGCCTCGTCGCGCGGCGTCGTCGGGTACCCCTGCGCCGTCAGCGTGGAGGCCTGCGCCTTCTCGAGGGTGATCCAGCGTTTGTTGGAGCCGGCGCGCGCGGTGCCCTCGTTCACCTGAGCGACCATGCGCTCCCCCTTGACCGCGATCTGCACCTCGGCGCCGCGCAGCGCGACATGGGTCGTGCCGGGGCCGCTAAGAACCAGCGGAATGCCCTTCGCGCCAGAGAACGCGTCGACGTGCCCCGCGCTCACCTTGATCTCGTGCGCCGGCGCGAGCTGGACGTTGGATACGAGCGGCACGTAAAAGTAAGCGCCCACGGTGATGACCGCGCCGGGCGAGAGAGTCAGCACATTGTCGGCGTCGACCTTGAGTCGGCAGGTTTGCTCGCAGGTAATCTCGGCCCCTTCCCCGAGGGCACTGCGGGCATCGAGCCGGTGCCAAGGAAGGTCGGGACGCCAACGAAAGAGTGCCGCGTCCCGGCCACTGATGAAGCGCACGTCCGTCACCGGCGCCGCTTCTGCGCGATCGTGGGACAAGCCCACCCCCAAGATACCCGCCGCGAAAATGAAAAGACTGCGTCGCATGCGCGTTTCAACGGCACTTTTTCGGCCGAACTCAAGCCCTACGAACTTGGCCCGGAGGGCATCACCCCGCCTACGATGCTGAAATCCCTAAGAGGAGGCACCGATGCGCAGCACCGTTCTCGCCAATCGACGCAAAGCCCGCCGCTTCGCCGTGCGTATGCCCTGTCAAGTGGTGCGGGAACGCGATTTCCGCCTCATCAGCGACGCCATCCTCGACGTCTCGGTGTCTGGAATGGTGGTTACCGCCGCACACTGGATATTCGGTCAATCGATCCTCACCGGTGAGCGGCTCATCGTCTCTTTTCAGTTGCCGAGGAGCCGCTTCTGGGTCGATGCCGAGGCCACCGTGACGCGGGTGGCGCGGGGCAGGCGCCGCGGAGAAAACGCGCCCGCGCTGGCGCTCGAGTTCGATCCGATGCCTCTCTTCATGGAGCAGCACATGCGGGGCGCGCTGCGACGCTCGCCGCCCCCTGCACCGCAGCCGCGACCTGGTCGCCGCCATACGCAATCGACGACGCGAGCGCTCCTGCAGGCGCTGGCACCGTGCGCGCTCGACCTGCCGCCGGCTTGCGCGATCGAAGGCTAGGGGCCGGGCGCTCGACTTGCGCCTTTCGACATCCGACTCAAGAGTGGACCCATGACGAAACGTGTGGCGGTGGTCACGGGTGCCAATCGTGGTATCGGTTTCGAGATCGTCCGGCAGCTCGCCGCGGCGGGCCTCGATGTCATCGGTACGAGCCGCGATCTCGCCTCGGGTCAGGCAGTGGCCCGCAAGTTAGGGGTACGCTTTGTCACGCTCGATGTCGCTGAGCAGGCGAGCATCGAGGTTCTGCCCCAGCAGATCGGTAGTGGGATCGACGTCCTGGTCAACAACGCCGGCGTCTCCATGCAGGGGTTCGACAGCAGCGTGGCAAGGCACACGCTCGACGTGAATTTCTTCGGAGCGATGAGGGTGACCGATCGCATGCTACCGACGATGGGCGCGGGCGGGCGCATCGTCATGGTGTCGAGCGGGCTCGGCGAGATCGGGGCCATGTCGCCCGAACTTCGAGCGAAGTTTCTCGATCCCGCGCTCACCCGCGGGGAGCTGATCGATCTGATGGAATCGTTCGTTCGTGACGTCGCCAGCGGGACACACACCGAGAAAGGTTGGCCTTCGTCGGCGTATCGCGTTTCCAAAGTGGGCTTGAATGCGCTGACACGCGTGCTCGTGCGCGAGCTCCGCGACGATGAGCGGCGGATCCTCGTCAACTCAGGATCGCCCGGGTGGGCGCGTACCGCGATGGGCGGTTCTGGCGCGACGCGGTCAGCTGCGGACGGGGCTCGAACGCTGGTCTGGTTGGCCACGCTGCCCGACGGTGCCACGGGAGGTGGCTTCTTCGAGGACGAGCACGAGATTCCCTGGTAGCGACGCGGGCGTGCGGGCTAGAGGTCGATTTGCATCCCCAGCTCCACCACGCGGTCGGGTGGAATACAGAAGTACTGCGTGGCTGAACGCGAATTGCGGGAGATGAAGGCGAAGAGCATCTTGCGCCAGGTATGCATGCCGCTCTTCTTCGTGGCGAGCAGCGTTTCGCGCCCGAGGTAGTAACTCGTCCGGCCAGGCTCGTAGGGGATGCCGTACAGCGCCGCGGCGCGCTGCAGCACGTCGGGCACGTTGGGCGTCTGCATGAAGCCGTAATGCGCCCCGAGGTGGTAGAAACCCTGTCCCAGGTCCTTGAATTGAAGGCGGTCGGCGACCGGCACTTCCGGCATGTTCTCCGAAATCACGGAGAGCAGGACGACCGTCTGGTGCAGCATTTGGTTGTGCTTCCAATGGTGGAGCAGCACGATGGGCACGCCGTTGGGGTTGGACGACATGAAAACGGCGATGCCCGGGACGCGTGGCGGCTTTAGCGACGCGAGGTCCGTCAAGAACATGTCGATGGGGAGCAGCCGATCGGCCACCGTCCGCGCCAGCATGGCCCGCCCTTTCTTCCAGGTGGTCATGACCAGAAAGATGATGACGGCCATACCGATCGGGAACCATCCGCCGCTAAAGAACTTGAGGAGGTTGGCGCCGAAGAATGACAGATCGAAAAGGAGGAACGCACCGACGAGCGGGATGGCCTTCCAACGCGGCCAGTGCCACGCCTCGGTCACCACGACGTAGTAGATGATCGAGGTGATGGTCATGGTGCCGGTGACGGCAATGCCGTAGGCAGAGGCGAGCGCCGTCGATTCTTTGAAGGTGATGACCAGCCAAATGCAGGCCACCATGAGCGCAGCGTTGATTTCGGGAATGTAGATCTGCCCTTCGGCCTCACCGGAGGTGTGAACGATGGTCACGCGCGGAAAAAAGCCGAGTTGGATGGCCTGCCTGGTGACGGAGAATGCGCCCGAGATCATGGCCTGGGAGGCGATGATCGCCGCCATCGTGGAGAGCACCACCATGGGATAGATGAGGCTCGTGGGCACCATCGCATAAAACGGGTTGGTCGCCGTCGACTCGTGCTCCAGGATCAACGCCCCCTGGCCGAAGTAGTTGAGAAGAAGGGCCGGCATGACGACGATGTACCAAGCCAGGCGGATCGGTCGCCGCCCGAAATGCCCCATGTCGGCGTAGAGCGCCTCACCGCCGGTGATGACGAGAACGACGGCGCTCAGCACCAGGAAAGAACGCCACTTGTGGGCGACGAAAAACTGCACGGCGTAGGTCGGGCTCAGCGCTTGGAGCACGGCCGGGTGCGCGACGATCTGAATGACGCCGAGCACGGCGAGCGCCAAAAACCAGACGATCATGATAGGGCCGAAAATACGCCCGATCCCGGCGGTCCCCTTTTTTTGTACCCAGAAGACGCCGAGCAGAATGACGCAGGTGAGCGGAACGATCCAGTGCTTGAGCGCGGTGGTCGCGACGGCCAACCCCTCCATGGCGCTCAGCACGGAGATGGCCGGGGTGATCATTCCGTCGCCGTAGAGCAGTGCCGCGCCGAAGATGACGAGCGAAGCCGTCCAAGAGATGTGCGTGGTGGCTTGCCTTTTGTTGGGCGGAATGAGCGCCAGCAGCGAGAAAATTCCTCCCTCGCCTTTGTTGTCGGCCCTCATGATGAAAGTGAGGTACTTGCCGGCCACGACGGCGATGAGGGACCAGACGATGAGGGAGAGCACGCCGAGAATGTTCTCGTGCGTCGGTGAAACGCCGTGTTCGCCTTCCACGCATTCCTTGATGGCGTAGAGAGGGCTCGTGCCGATGTCGCCGAACACGACGCCGAGGGCACCGATAACCAGGGTCGAAAGCTTCGGGCCGTGCCCGTGCTCGGCGTGCGCGACGACGGCGGCTGCCTCGCCTGAGTCTGACCCGTGAAGTTTTGGAGGAGCGGATGCAGCCGGTTGCATGGGGCCCGCGATTCGTAGTGCGTCTTCGTCTCCAAAGCGAGCGCCCACTGCGCTGTCTTGCAAATGCGACGGCGAGGGCAACCGGCCTCAGCAAAGTCCAAGGCTATCGTATTCGCCCGGGAACACTCGCGAAAAGGATCGTCGTTGTCCCGGTGGCACGTCGGATGCCTCGCGCCATAGAATTCCCTCTATTGCGCCCGCAGCCGGTAACCCACGCCGGGTTCGCTGATCAAAAATCGTGGCTTGGCCGGCTCGGGTTCGAGCTTCTGACGCAGTTGCCCCATGAAGACGCGCAGGTACTGCGTTTGCTCCACATAAGGAGGTCCCCACACCTCCTTCAAGAGGTGCCGGTGCGTTACGACGCGGCCTGCGTACTTGATCATGGTGGCGAGCAGGCGGTACTCGGTGGGGGTGAGGTGGACTTCCGCTTCTTGTACGAACACCTGCCTTTTTCCGAGATCGACACGAAGCTCACCGATGGTGAAGACGGACTCCTCTTTGCCCGATGCGATACGGGCAACATGCCGGAGAGCGACGCGGATACGAGCCAAGAGTTCGCCCACGCTGAAGGGTTTGGTCAGGTAGTCGTCGGCCCCGGCGTCGAGCGCTTTGATCTTGTCGTCGTCTTGTCCCCGCGCCGAAATGACGATGATCGGGGTTTGCGTCCACTCCCGGATACGGCGGGTGACTTCGAGGCCGTCGAGGTCGGGCAGTCCAAGATCGAGGAGGATGATGTCGGGGTTGCGGGCGGCAGCCTGCGCGAGACCATCCGCGCCAGTGGCGGCCTCCACCAGACGGTAGCCGTGGGTCGATAGCGATGCGCGAAGAAATCGCTCCATTTGGGGCTCGTCTTCGACGATGAGAACGAGCGGCGCCGGCGTCACGTTGCGGACGTCCTCTCTTGCGCTCTCCGACCTGATTCCGTCTCGCCGCTGCGCTCGGTGATCTCCGGCAGCCCGGTGAGAGGAGGTGGTTCACCTTCCAGCGGTAGCGCGAACTTGAAGGAAGCTCCGCCGCCCTCGCGGTCTTCGACCCAGATCCGGCCGCCGTGAGCGATCACGACGGCCCGACAGATGGTGAGCCCAAGGCCCACACCCCCTTTCGTTCGCTCGGATGGCCCTCGGTGGAACTTGTCGAAGACGCGCTCTCGCTCGTCGGCTGGGATCCCGGGACCGCGATCCGCCACCTCGACCACGATCTCATCGTCTGCGCTCTTGGCAGAGACTTCGATCGCCGTGCCCGCCGGCGTATATTTGGCCGCATTCTCGAAGAGATTGACGAGCACCTGCTCGATCAAGACGTTATCCATGGGGACGAGTAGCTCGGCGTCGACGCTGACGGTCACCGGGCGAGCGGCAAGCCGTGACTCCATCCGACTCCACGTTGCGCCGACGATCTCTTGGAGCGAGTACCACTCTTTCTTCACGCGGACCGCCCCGGATTCGAGCCGCGTCATGTCCAGGAGGTTGCGAACCTGCCGGTCGAGTCGTTCTGTTTCCTCCAGGAGCGCAATGTTGAGATCTCTGCGTACGGCAGGCGTCAAATGGAGGTCGTCGGCCACCAGCGTGCTCGCGGCGCCTTTCATGACCGCGAGCGGAGTACGCAGATCATGGGAGACCGAGCTGAGGAGCGTACTTCGCAGTTGCTCGGTCTCGACCTGCATGCGCGCGCGCTCCGTTTCTTCGGCGAGTCGTGCACGCTCGAGCGAGCTTGCAATCTGTGTCGCGAAGGCGTCGGCAAGTCGCCGCTGCTCGGGATCCTCGAAGCGCTGCGGCTCTTCGGGGTACAGGGCGAGAACGCCGAACGCCGTCGCCTCGGCCCCCGGCGCGATGAGCGGCACGTAAAAACCGCTGCTCCCCGACAAGGTGGTGGTTCCAATCCCTGCTTCCTTCCGGTGGCTCAGCACCCAGCGGGCGACGCCGTCCTCTTTGTCGAGAGGCGGAACGAACCCCGCGGTCGCGTATTCGATGCGGACCGCGCTGTCTCTCTCCCCGCCGAGGATGGCGATGCGGCTCTCGAAGACCTGCTCCAGGTGGCGCGCTGCCGCGTTGGCGATGGCATTCTGCCCTTCCATGCGAGAAAGCTCTCGACTCATGGCATAGAGGAGGGCGATTCGGCGCTCGCTGCGCCGAGCCACCTCAGCCTGATCGCGTACCCGCTGGGTGAGGCCGGCAATCACGACGCCCACCAGCAGCATCACTGCGAAAGTGACGACGTGCCGCAGATCGGAAACCGTGAAGGTCAGGTACGGCTGAACGAAGAAGAAGTCGAACGCGAGAAAGCTGAGAATGCCGGTCAAAACGGAGGCGCGAAATCCGAACCGCATCGAGACACCGATGATGGCAAGCAGGTAGATCATCACCACGTCAGCGAGCTCGTGCCGGCCGAAGACGGCATAGGCAACGACAGTGGCCACGGTGACGCCTCCCACGGCGGCGAAGTACGCTCGGACATCCTGCTTGGGGGGACGGGCCGGGACCGCGGTCACCGGCTCGACTTCGTCGGCCTGTCCCACGGTCGCGTAGATGTCGATGTCGCCGCTGCCGAGGATGAGCTCGTCCATGAACGACGAGCCGAACCGATCGCGTAGCCGAACCGTCCTCGGTTTTCCCACTACGATTTTCGTCACGTTCTGCTCGCGGGCGAACCTGAGGATCTCTTCGGCTGGCCTCTGACCGGTGAGCGTCACCGTTTCGGCGCCGAGCTGTTCGGCGAGGCGAAGATTTTGCGAGATACGCGCGCGGTCAGCGGCGCCGAACCGCAGCGTGGCCGCCGTTTCCACGTTGACGGCGAACCAACGGACCCGCAGTCCCGACGCCATGCGGCGACCCACGCGCAAGAGATTCGCGGAGTACGGGCTGGGGCCGATGCAGACGACGAGACGATCCGAGGCCGCCCAGGTCTTCTCGATGGCGTGTTCGCGCCGCCACGCCTGCATGTCGGCGTCGACACGTTCGGCCGTCTTGCGAAGCACCAGCTCGCGCAGTGCGATCAGGTTGCCCTTCTGAAAGAAGTTCTCGAGCGCACGCTCGGCTTGAGCCGGCAAATACACTTTGCCCTGGCGCAGCCGTTCGAGCAGCGCGTCGGGCGGCAGATCGACCAGTTTGATCTCGTCGGCCCCGTCGATCACGGAGTCCGGTACCGTCTCGCGCACGACGACGCCGGTGATCTGGGCGACGACATCGTTGAGGCTCTCGACGTGCTGGACATTGAGCGTCGTGTAGACGTCGATGCGCGCTTCGAGCAGCTCCTCTACGTCCTGCCAACGCTTGGCGTGGCGAGCACCTTCGGCGTTGGTGTGGGCCAGCTCGTCGACCAGAAGGAGGCTCGGCTTGCGCGCCAGCGCGGCGTCGAGGTCGAACTCCTCCAGGATCGTCCCCTTGTACGCAACCTTGCGCCGCGGCGAACGTTCGAATCCGGCCAGGAGGGTGGTCGTCTCGAATCGACCGTGGGTCTCGACGATGCCCGCGACGACGTCGAGTCTCTCCACGTCGCGCAAGAAGCTCGCTTGCTCGAGCATGGCGAATGTCTTGCCCACGCCCGGCGCAGCTCCGAAGAAGATCGTGAGGCGCCCGCGCATTTTTTTGCGCTCTTCCGCATGAACCCGCCGAAGCAGTTCGTCGGGGTCCGGGCGCGAGGTCATGAAAATCAGCTTACTTCAGTTCATCGAGGGCGAGATTGAGGAGAAGGACATTGAACGATCGCGTCTTTCATGAGCCAAGGTACGAGCAGGACGGCAAGGAAGGCGAGACTGCCCTCCGCACCGAATGTCTCGTGACAGGCCACGCCGACCACGACCCGCGCCAGACTGATCACCCAGAAGACGAGCAGCGCCGCGAACAGCTCGCGATCCGCGCAGCCGAACGCGGATGCGATGATTGCCGATTTCGGCCTGATCCCACGGCCCTGATGGACGCGCATGACGAATGGATCATGCGTCGAGCGGATGAAAAAAACGATAAAGACTCGTTCGTCTCCGATCAGGATCTCATAAGGATCATGGAAGTAGGCGCCTCCCGGTGGCGGCGAGGGCCATGGCCGTCAGAGCACGCCGTGGGCAGCGAGGTGACGTCGCAGCTGCTCGTCCGTCGGCTCCGACGGATCAATCGTTTCGGCACGCCAACCCGCGCGCCGGGCAGCGGCTACATTTTCCTCCAGATCGTCGAAGAAAAGAATCTGCGCGCCGCTTCGCCCGACCGCCTTCTCGAAGGCAAGGTAGATAGCGGGCGCCGGTTTGATGTGTCGCAACAAATGCGACGCGTGGTGCGAATGCAGCCGGCGTACGGCGGGGTACCGAGGCTCGCCCGGCAAGGTGCGCGCACCGTCGTGATGGACGAGCTTGGCCCAGTGGGTCTCATTGGTGTTGGACAAGCACGCGGTCGCGACGCCGGCGCGGTGCAGATCGTCGATGAGGACGCCAATACCCGGGTACTCCTCGAGGATCACTGCGTCGTGCAGCGCGGCAATTTCCTCCCCCACGTAGAACCCACCCAGCGCCGTTTCCATGGCGTGGGTCCACGCTTCGGTCGAAAGCTCACCCCGCATGTACGCCTCGCTGAGCTCGCGGCGTGAGCGCTCGGCGGCGTCCCCCGCGGAATCGCCGCGCACTTCGAGGCGTGTGGCCCGGCAGAGGTCGGACCACACCGTGCAAATCCGAACGAGGACGCCTCCCAGGTCGAAGCAAACGAGCTCGGGTCGCGTCGCTGACATGGGCCGAGCTTAGCCGCGAGTGTGGCTCGGGCAAGCGACCACGCGGGCCCGTATTTCCCTTCGGCGAGTCCGGGCGGCAGACGGGGAGACGATGTAGGTAGCGCCGCCGGGATGGAGCCACGGCGCGTGCTCGGCGCGACTTCTTTTGGGCCAAACGCCTCAGGACGATTGCCAACGCGCCCGAACTGTATTCCCCTAGCTAGGTGCCAAGAGATCCGACGCGGGGGCAGCCACGCGCCCTTCTGTACAGCGGGTCTCGCTTTGTACTCGCGCCGGCGCTCGCTTTCATCGTCGCCTGCGGTGCGACGCTGCCCAAACCGAGCGGACCTGGCCCGGTGGATCTCTCGGGCACGAGAGCGGATCGACCTTCGGTCGAAGAGCCGCCGGCCGCACCTTTGCCGCCCGCGGAGCAGTCGGGGACGACGCGGACGGCGGATCCCGAGCGCACCGAGCTGGTCGCGTGGCTGCGCACCAAGCTCCCCGAGGGCGGCGAGATCATCGATTCGGCCGGGAGTCCGATCGGGCTGGCGCATGTCCTTCGGCGCGGCGATTCACTGCCTGCCATCGCCGACGCCTATGTCGATCTCACCGACATCTACTTGGCTCGCGAGCTCAGCAAAGCGATTCAGAAGGAGAACCCCGGCTTTCGCGCCCTATCGCCCGCACCCGGCGATCGCATCGTCATTCCTGCCGT
This sequence comes from Polyangiaceae bacterium, assembly GCA_035318465.1. Classification (GTDB taxonomy): domain Bacteria; phylum Myxococcota_A; class Polyangia; order Polyangiales; family Polyangiaceae; genus DASWDH01. The sequence continues at coordinate 1,392 of DATHES010000130.1, read as the reverse complement.
CGTGAAGCGCGCGCCGAAAGGCGCGGACGACGAGCGGATCGGCTGGCCCGAAGACAAGCATCTGCGCGGCGTCTACGTCCGCGGGGGCACCGCCGGGGGCACGCTCTTCATGCCGCTGCTCGATCGGCTCGCGGAGCGCGGGATGAACATGATCGTGCTCGACGCGAAGGACTACGACGGGTGGGTCACTTACCGCTCCAAGGTTGCGCTGGTGGTGGAGACGGGTGCCTCCAAGGGGGCGCCCATCCGCGATATGGCGCGCACCGTTCGCTTCGCGCACGCCAAGGGGATCCGCGTGGCCATGCGCATCAGCTGCTTCGAGGACGAGTTCATCGCCCATGCCAAGCCCGAGCTCCTGCCGCGCGCGAACTGGGCCCCGAACCGGCCGTACCAGATCGGTTGGCTCGACCCCGCCAACCCTGGCGCCCGCGCCTACATCTTCGATCTCGTCAAGGAAGCCCTCGACTTCGGCGTGGACGAGATCCAGCTCGACTACGTTCGCTATCCCGTCCTCGGGGTCAAGAACGCCGACTTCGATGCCACCAAGGGCAAAACGCCGAAGACGATCGTCATTCGCGACTTCGTGCGGGAGGTGCACGCCCTGACCCAGGCGCGCAAGGTGCCCCTCTCGCTCGACATCTTCGGCATCGTCGCCGAAGGGGTGCGCGCGGACATCGACGCGCTCGGGCAGGACCCGGTGCTCCTGGCGCCGGAATGCGAGGTCCTTTCGCCGATGGTGTATCCGTCGCATTACCACGCTGGCTACGCGGGGTTCGAAGTGCCCGGCAATCACCCCGAGATCGTCGGTATGGCGACGCGCAAGATCCTGGCCATGCTGAAGCACGGCAAGAAGAGCGTCCTCATTCGGCCGTGGTTGCAGGCTGCGTCGTGGAATTCACCGGAATACGGTCCACCTTACGTCGCCGCCGAGGTCCGCTCGGCGACGGGCGCCGGAAGCACGGGTTGGCTGATGTGGAACCCGGCCCAGACGTACACCGTGACGTGGCAGGCCATCCCCGTCGAACGCAAGAAAGTCGCGCCGTCGGCATCCACCGACTGACTCCAAGACGACACCGTGCCGGCGGCGTCGCGCGTCAATACGCCTGCGCGAAGATGACCCGCTGCGCCGACGGGCGTCCCGTGAGAACGCAGCGGCCCGGCTCGTTCTCGCCTTCCAGCGGGATGCAGCGGATGGTGGCCTTGGTCTCGTCTTTGATCTTCTTCTCGGTCTCGGGGGTGCCGTCCCAGTGCGCGAGCAGGAAATTCCCTTTGCCACCGGGGTCGAGCGCTTGCTTGAACTGGTCGAAGGTGTCGACCTTGACCATGCGCGAAGCGCGAAACGCGCGCGCCCGTTCCAAGAGCGACGTCTGCATCTCGCTCATCAAGGTCTTC
>DATHES010000129.1:0-24869 GCA_035318465.1 Polyangiaceae bacterium | reverse complement strand
CATGATTGGTTTGACCGTTCGCCTCGCGCGCGCTTGCAACCGTGCGTTCGCGCGGCATGGCTCCGTTTGGAGCGAGCGTTTCCATGCACGCGCACTTCGAACCCCGCGAGAGGTTCGTCACTGTCTCGTCTATGTTTTGATGAATCGCAAGAAGCATGCGCCGAGCGCCGCCCTACGGGCGGAGCTCGATCCCTGCTCATCGGCGCGGTGGTTCACGGGATGGAAGCATCCTCCAGCATCGGGCCCACCTCGGTCGCACGACGTCCCTCCCGTGGTGGCGCCTCGGACCTGGCTGCTATGCACGGGTTGGCAGCGACACGGCCTCATCGCGACGCACGAGTCGCCAAGCTTGCCTACCAGCGTGCGAAAGCAGGTTGCGAAGAACAGCGGGATCTTCGATCCGCTTGGCAGGATCCGGAGCGCCACGAATTTTAGGTCGACGTGCAGGGGCGGTGCATCGTCGGTAAAGGCAGATAAGTAGAAGAGGCTCACCGACATGTTCGCCGGTGAATGCAGCCAGCAGGGAGCCGAGCGCACCGGCAATTTGTATGCGGTCGGCCATGATATCGAGATGGTCGCTCTGTTCCGTCGCAACCAGGAGATCGAGGTCACTGAACTCGTCCATCGAGTTCGTGAGAAATGATCCACCGGCCGCGATGCCCACAATGCGCGCGTCATTTTCGAGGACAGCAATCGACGACCGTAACTCCTCGCCGCTGCCCGTCCTGACGGGGCGACGGTGAGCGCCGGCCCGGTTCGAGGGCGTCCTCAGATCAGCTCGTGGGGCAGCGGTACGGCGGTGCCGCGGAGCGCGGCGTTGGTCGCGGGGCCGCGCCGGAGTCCTCAAATTGGACGCGCATACGATCGCTGGTGTTGGACGCGCAGCTTTGATATCAGTCATGCTGATGCGCAGGCGCGAGGGCAGCAGTTGATCCGGCTGCGCCTAACAGCTGTCGCGGATCGTCGCACCGCCCAAAGCGATGTAATACTTCAGAGACTTGCGGGCGAAGCGTCTATGTTGACGAGGGTGCCGCAATGACACATCAATCGCCGCGACACTTTTTGCCGTTGCAGAAGAACATTCATGTTGTCGGGACGGCGATGGCGGTATTGCTAGCCGCCTTGCTTGCAACGGAGAGCGCTCAAGCAAGTACTGTTGGCGGCGCGCTACTCTTTGGTAACGGGTTTAATGATGGGTACAGAATCGGTGTCGGTGCTCGGGGTGGTGTCACTGTTCCCTCAGGCGTGTACATCGGTGCCGCCTTCATGATGCATGAAGGTTTGACCGGCTGGAGGCACGAGCGAGGAGAGCGGCCGCAGACAGACGTCTATTACGGAGGAGCCGAAGGAGGATGGGATTTCGCGTTCGACCCGCTTATCATTCGACCTTATCTTGGGCTTGGTTATGGCCTTGTGCACTCATCTGCCACTTCCGAATGCTCGGCGCGCGAGGGATGCGTTTCCGCTTCGTCAAATGATGGAGCTTTTGCGCTTTTCCCGGGAGTTGCCGGGCTAGTGAAAGTCGGCATCGTCGTCTTCGGAGCGGATTTTCGCTACGTACTGCTGGCCGGTTCGGGCTACGAAAACGCCGTCGGTGCTTTCGGCACCGCGGGCCTTTCGTTCTGACTGAGGTGGCGTCGGCTACGGGAACAGATGGCGCTCGTACGCGCGCCGTAATTTTGTCACCGCTGCGCGGATCCCACGTTCCCGCCAGCCGCGCCCGCGGTAGAAGGTCGCGGGCCACGAACTACGAGGATGGCCGCACGCAGAATGACTCGACCAGCCACGTGCCCGATGCCGTGCTGCCGCGCGTGTCCCGATGACGTCCGCGATGGCGTGCATGATTACATACGCCTGCAAGTCGCCGTTGGAAGTGGTTACGACACGCGGAGTGAAGTGGCGACGATGCCGAACATGCGGCGGAACGTTCGGCTCAAGTGTGCCGAATCCGCGAAGCCCGCGCCGTGCGCCGCTGCCGTAAGGGAGGCGCGTCCGGCATACATCTCGACCGCGCGCATGAGTCGCAGCCACAGCAAGTAGGTACGGAACGGAAGCCCTGTCTGCTGTACAAACAGGTGGCGAGCCCGTCCCGGTGACAAGCCGATGAACGTGGCGGCGTCGGTCAGGCTGACGGCTTCGTCGAGCCGCGGCGCCACCCACGCGATCCACTTCACGATGCGCGCATCGGGCGCGTCTGCGCGTGCGCCTTCGCCGGCGAGCCGAGCGATCAAGCTCCGGCCCAGGGCGCGCAGGTCGTCGTCCGTGTGTCGCGGATTCTCGAAGGTCGCCTTGAGCCGGGCTGGGAGATCGCCCAGCAGACGGGCGGGGATGGACGCGATGGGCCCATTCGAAAAGAGTCGGCGCGCGATCTGCCGACCCTCCTTGCCATCGGAGGCGACGAACAAGTGAGCGACGAGGCCCGTCCCTTCGAAGGCATGCCGCGAGTTCGGCGCGATGCCGATCGCCCCACCGGAGGCGCGCTCGCCTTCGCCATCGAAGTGGATTCGACCAGTGAGGGCGACCGTCACTTGAACGACGTGATGGGAATGGGGATCGGTCTTCGGATACTTCTGGCCCGGAGGCGCGCTGAGTATCCACAGGCTCGCTCCTTCCCAGAAAAGGATGCGTCCGTGTGCCTTCGGTCCCATATCGGCGAGACTAGCGGAAAGGATCGGCGACGACGCACGATCGTGCACGGCGAGGCACGCGCCATCAGCGCGCCGCCCTCCGACCCATCGGCAGATGGCGCCACCCGTCGCCATGCGCGCCCGCATCAGCGTTTCGGCGCCGGAAGGAGGCTCAGAATCACCTGGGCGACCTCGTGAGCCCGCTCCAGCTCGAGGTGATGGCCCGCTCCGACAAAGAGTGTCTGCTCGCCGTCCGCCGCCTCGTGGGCGAGTGATCCGAGCATCGACTCCCACAGGACCTCGAGCTCCGGCGCGAAGCCGTGCACCGTCGCGGTGAGGACACGCACCGGGTACGTCCCGAAAGCGCCGAGGGGATGAATCTCGTTGGACGTGTGAGCGAACGCCTCGAATTCGTCGATCTGCACCTGGGGCAACGAGGCCAAGACGGAGGCTGGCGGAACGCACCCTTCGAAGCCGCCTTCTTCGCAGGCGGTTGTGAAATCGCGATGGCGCGGATCGACGAGCACGACCCCCATGACCTCCTCCGGATAGGCCTTCGCGAAGAGCTCCATATAGGCGCCGCCGAACGAATGGCCGACGAGCACGTACGGAGGCGTGAAACCCCGCGCCGTGAGCAGAGCCCTCAAATCCCTTACGATGTGTGCCGCATCACGTGGCTCCGGCGAAGGATCACTCTGCCCGTAGCCGGGGCGCGAGTAGGCGAATGTTCGTGCCTGGGCGGCCACCTCAGTGGCGACCTGAATCCACGGCGTCCAGTCGTTGCCGAGGCCGGATTCGAAGACGACGGTTGCGTCACCGGCACCGTATTCGACGACCTCTACGGCGCGATCGGAAACCGCAGGGGGGGTCGGGCCGGGACTTGCACCGCACGCTGCCAAGGCAGCGACGGCGAGCAGCAGGCTACCCGTCGGGAGGAAATGAAACTGTCGCGAAGGCAAACGCAAAGATGCAGCGGTCATGGAACCTCTTCGGTTGGAGAAGGCTCGACCATAAATCCCCGCGCCATGGGGCAATTGAACGAAAGGGCTGCAAAGCGACGGTTTGGCGTTCGCCGGCGTACCGCGGGCGTCTCGGTGGGGAGCTGCGTCTTCCGCTTTCGCAAAAGCTGAACTCACGAGGCACATCTCGCGTGCGGCCGTGGCCTTGCATCTCGGCCACGATCACCTGCTTGCTTCTCGCCAACACGGCCGCCAGCATGCCACCTCAAACGCACGCGACAATGGGGCCAAGATAATTTCGCGCCGTCGAGAACCGCGGTCTCCCCTACTCCGGTGCTCGACGTCGACCGCGAGCATCGGGCGCCGTCACCGCCGCGGGTCGCTCACGAAGTTGAACCACCATCGCGTCTGCCCTACATTTCCGATCATGCGACGCCTAGCGATCGTGTTTCTTGTTTTGAAATTGGGAGCGCTTCTGGTGGCGTGTGAACGAAAGCCCTCGTCGGGCGCCGAAGAGAATCGTGAGTTTCGAGGAATTGCGCTTGCTCCGAAGTCGAGCTCGGCTCCGGCGGACCCGCCGCCGTCGCCAATGACGCCGAAGGTCTCGATCGGCGCGGCCGAGGCTTCGCCTCTCCGGACTAGGAATGATGGTGGAGCGTGCGGTTGCGCACCCGGTGATCCGCTCTGCAGTTGCCTTTGAGACGCGCACAGGGTGCCGCCGCCGCAAAGCGCGTACCCATCGTCAATCTTGGAATCACCGCCCGTTCGTCCGAACCTCGGAGACGACTGGGAGATCCGCGTCGGCATCGCGCCATTGTTCCGCCAGTAGCGCGAAGTACGTCTTCGCTTTTGCCTCATCGGCGGCCGCCCTCGCGGCGCGGGCGGCGCCGAGGAGCGCCGGCGCGTGACGCGTGTGCACGTCGAGCACGCGCTCGTACTCGGTGAGCGCTTGCTTCGCTCTTCCAGCTGCGAGGAGCGCAGCTGCGAGCGTCGAGCGCGCCGGCGGGAGCCACACTGGACCGGGCGTTGGGTGCTCGCTCTCGGCGCGGGCCGCACGTTCGAGCGCCTCCAGCTCGAGCTTCGCTCCTCTGGTCGCCGCCTTCGCTCGCGCCAGCAGCGTCTCCTCGCGCGCTTCCGATGCCGCGGCCATCTCCAGAGGGATCGTCTTCACCCATGGCGTCATTTGCGCCCGTACGGCCTTGTGGTCGGCGACACGCTTCTTCGCCGTCGCGAAGTCGCCCATCTGCAGTGCCGCCTCGGCGCGAACGGCGTTCCCGACGAGTCGCGCGAAGAGAGCCAGCGGGGGCCGAAAGGCTCCACTGCCGCCGGGGGCATGGGCGGCGCAGGCCATCGACCCGGCGACGCCCGGCTCGTCGTTCGTCGCTGCGAAGACTGGGCGAAGGAGGTCGGCGGCTTCCTTCCAGCGCTGGGTGTGCATGACGTACGCCGCGACCTCGTCGGCGTAGTTCGCCCGATGGAGCGCCGTGTCGTCCTCCGCGGCGACCAACATCGCGCGCCCCTCCTCGAGCACCTGCCTGGCGCGGCCGTACTGCCCGAGCTCGAGCAGAGCGGCGACGAGCCAGGCGTGCGCGTGCCAGTCGAAGGTGCTGGACGTGTGCCCGCGTGACCGCTCCCACGCGACCGAGGCTGCGAAAGCGCGCTCGTTCGAGGGCACCACGTCGCGCCAAATTCCTAGGTGCACGAAGGTGTGCGAGGGCATGTGCAGCGCGTGGGCTGCGGCGGGCGCGATTCGCGCGTACACGCGCGCGGCCGGCAGCGCCAGGACGGCATGCTCACGCGAATCGAACGCGTGGATGGCGTAGTGCGCGGCCCCCGGATGGTCGGGTCGGCGCTGCAGAACACCGAGCGCCACCGCCCCCGCCTCCATTTGCCCGTCGACGTGCGCGCGGTCGTATCCGTACACAGCCAGGAGCGCCAGCGCGTGCTGGAGCGCGACCTCGTCGTCGTCCGGGAAGGCGAGATGCATCTGCGCCGCCCCACGCAGCCAGCCAGCGTTCGCGTCTGTGATGTCGTCCACCGCGAAGAGCGACCGCGCGATGCCCACGAAGGCGAGCTCTTTCGGCGTCAGCCCCGCCTCACGCACGCGTGCCAACGCCGCGCGGCCCTTGGCGAGATCGCGTTCGTCCCACACAGGATGCACGTACGCCATGGCGTCCCCCCACGCCGCCATTGCACAGGCAGGATCGACCGTGAGCGCGGCCTCGAAGCTCGCGTGCGCCCGGTCGTACCAGAACGAGTGCAGCGCCGACATCCCATCGCGAAAAAGCCGCGCACACTCTTGCGACCCGCTCACGGGAAACTCGATCTGCCCGAGCCCACTCGACGGCGCGCCTGCAGCGGCTGCCGGGGAGCCGGGTGACACGCTGACCGGCGAGTCGGGCGGCGGCGCAGCGGGGGGCGCGGGGTGCACGATGGGAGAAGCGGAGCATCCGATGAGCAGTGAAAGAGTCGCGAGGGGCAGGAAACGCGTTTCGGCGACCATCAGCGATGCACCGGATGCTCACCGAAAACGGCTTGCCAGAGCCTGCGCGCCGGCTCTTCGAGATCGGCCCAACGCGGCAAATGGACGTCGCTCGGCGGAGCGAGATACCAGCGCATCGACATGGCGAGATGCTGCCATCCGCGCACCTCCTGTCAACTCGAAACCTGGCGTGTCGCCGGCCACGCTGATGAAGAGTCAGCAGATCGAGCCCGGCCCCCGATGGCGCGAGGTGTCCTTCAGCCTTGGGGCAAACCGGACATCCCGTCGCTTGCATGTCCCGTGACTTTCGAATACGTTGACTGAGTCATCTAATTAAGGTGGTGTTCTTGGAAATTCCTCGTTGTCAACGGCGTGCTTTCTTGCTTCTAGCGGCGGGTCTACTGAGCGGCTGCTCCCATGCAGACAGGAGCGACCGAGATGCGAACGACCGAGATGCGAACGATCGAGATGCGAGCGACCGAGATGCGAGCGACCGAGATGCGAGCGATCGAGATCCCTGGCACGCCAAACTCGCCGAGGCGCAGATCGTGGAGAAGTCGATTCAAATCGGAGAGGTCACCCTGCGCTACGCAGAGGGCCCGGCAAATGGTCCCCCGCTCCTGCTGCTCCATGCGCAACACATGGACTGGTTCAGCTACAGCCGCGTTTTGCCCGAGCTTTCCCGGTCGTTTCATGTATTCGCCGTCTCGTACCATGGTCACGGCACCAGCACCGGGTCGGCGGAACGCATGGATGCAGCGGACATCGGCGCCGACCTCTCTACGTTCATCGAGACGGTCGCACAGGAGCCTGTCTTCATCACGGGTAACTCGTCTGGAGCCCTGCTCTCGGTCTGGCTGGCAGCGAACCGACCAGCTTGGATCCGGGCGGTTCTCCTCGAGGACCCACCCTTGTTCACCGCGGAATTGCCGCGTTTGACGAAAACGGTGGCGTACCGCAGCTTCGCAACTTGCCACGGCTTTCTCGAAGCCGGAATGAGCGATGATTTTCTCCTGTATTGGCTCGAGGCGAATCGGCAGTTCGTGATCAACCAAGCGGGCGAGAACGGCCTGGCGCTGCTCGTCGACAGCATCAAGAGCTACCGGGCCGCCCATCCGGGCGAACGAGTCGAGCTGAACAACTTGCCGGACACGCTGCGCCTGCTGATACGCGGCCTCGACGTCTACGACCCGCACTTCGGAGATGCGTTCTATGACGGCCGATGGAACGAGAATTTCGACCACGCGGCCGCGCTTCAGCGCATCGATGCGCGAACGCTCTTGCTGCACGCCAACTTCAGCTATCTGCCAGACGGCACCCTCGACGGGGCGCTCGATGACGCTGACGCCGAGCGTGTGTTGTCACTCTTGCGCAACGGAAGCTATCTCAAAATCGACGCCGCGCACGTCGTGCACCTGGACAAGCCAAGTGAGTTCGTCGCCATCGCTCGACGATCCTTCCTCGGCGAATGAGAGAGCCGGACTCGACGCGACTCGGGCGGGTGAGTAAAAGAATGGAATGAAAGACGTCGAGGTCCTCCGATCGTTCGGTGTGCTGAACCGCACTTTCTTGGCGTACTTCTCGCACGCGATCGCGAACCAAGGCCTTTCCTATTCCGAAGGGGCGATACTCGCGAATATAGGAGACAGACCGGGAACGAATCAGGATGCGCTCGCGCTCGACTTGGTCATCGACAAGGCTGCGATCGCGCGAGCCGTGAAAGGGCTGAAAGAAAAAGGCTTCGTCCGAGTGAAGCGCGCGCCCTCCGACGGCAGAGCCAACGAGCTGACGCTCGCACGTTCTGGCGAGCGGTTGCTCAGCCACATCGCCGATTTGAATGACGCTTGGATTCGGTTCGTCACCTCGGATCTCACCGCCGTAGAACGCAGAAAGTTCTTCGAATCGCTCGGCAAGCTCGTGGCTAGGACGAAGCAACTTCCGCCCGAATGGCGCGGCCGCCCATCTTGACCTCCCCGCGACCCGGCTGCGTGCTACGAACGGAGACCCGAAGGGCACGAGAGAGGGACCGAACATGACGACACCGAGAAACCGACGATGGCTGCTGGCCGAGCGCCCCACGGGGCTCGTCGAGGACAAGAATTTTCGCTGGGTGGAAGAGCCGCTGCCGGAGATCAAATCCGACGGCGAGATCCTGGTCAGAAATTTGTACCTCTCCTGCGATCCCACGCAGCGCGGGTGGATGGCGCGCGACACCTATTTGCCGGCCGTCGCCATCGGCGAGGTCATGCGTTCCGGTGCGGTGGGGCGCGTCGAGCAATCGCGTAGTCCGGACTATGCGGTGGGCGATCTCGTCGTCGGCACGTTCGGCTGGCAGGACTACGTCGTTGTGCAGACCCGTGCGTCCGGGATGCGCCCCATGAAAATACCCACCGGCGTTCCGATCCCCCTCGCCCTCTCCGCCCTCGGGCTAACCGGCCTCACGGCTTACTTCGGACTGCTCGAAATCGGCCAGCCCAAATCCGGCGAGACCGTCGTCGTTTCCGGCGCCGCGGGCGCAACGGGTTCCATCGTCGGTCAGATAGCCCGCATCAAGGGGTGCCGCGCCGTGGGGATCGCCGGCGGAAAGGACAAATGCGGTTGGTTGGTCCGCGAAGCCAAGTTCGATGCGGCCATCGACTACAAGTCGGAAGACGTGTCCGCCCGCCTCCGCGAGCTGTGCCCCAACGGCATCGACATCTATTTCGACAACGTCGGCGGCGATATCCTCGACGCCGCCCTGGCGCGCCTGGCCATGCGCGGGCGCGTCGTGCTTTGCGGGGCCATCTCCCAGTACAACGCGACGGAGCTCCCCCCCGGACCCAAGAATTATATGAACCTTCTCTTGAAGCGAGGTCGCATGGAAGGCTTCATTATTCTCGACTACCTCGAACGCGCGGGCGAAGCCGTGCAGGCACTGGCGGGTTGGGTAGCCAAGGGCCAGATCGTCGATCGCGTCGATATCCAGGAGGGCCTCGAGAACGCGCCCCGCACGTTGCGGCGACTCTTTCTGGGCGAGAACATCGGCAAACAGCTCCTCAAAGTCGCGGACTGAGGGGAGGAGGAAAGCGTCATCCCTCTTTGCGGCGGTAATGCATCGCCATCACGCCGGACTTCAGGCGCTCCGTCGAGACGAGCTCGAGGTGCCTCGCGCGCTCCAAGCCCTGAAACAAGGTCGGCCCGTGGCCCGCGAGGATCGGGTGGACGACGAGACGGTACTCATCGATCAGCCCCAGCCGCTCGAGCGCGGCCGAGAGCATGGGGCCGCCCACGAGCAGGCCGCGCGGGGTCTTCTCCTTGAGCTGCCTCACGGCCTCGTGCAAATCCCCCTCGACACGGATGGTGTTGTTCCACGGGAAGTCGCGGCGCGAGGCCGACACCACGTACTTCGGCTTGGTCTCCAGGTGGAGCGCCCACTCCCGCATCGCGGGCGGCGCCTTCTCGTCGCGCGCCACCGCTGGCCAGGCGCTCTCCATGAGCTCGTAGGTGACGCGCCCCCACAGCATCGCCCCGGCTGCGTCCATCAGCCCCGTGAAGTAGCGGTGCAGCTCGTCGTCCGCGATCCCCTCGCGATGGTCGCAGCACCCGTCCAGCGTCACATTGATTGCGAAGGTCAAGAGGCCCATGGCGCTGACTCTACTAAAGGGCCCGAGCAGGCGGGCGGGAAATTCTCCTAGGGCTCATTCAGCTGCGTGGTAAAAAACGGGTTGTAACGCACGCACAGCTACGAAAAGGTGGGTCGATGACGAGTCGATCTCGTATTTGCTTCACAGTGTTCACATTGTTTGCAGCGTCCTGCGCTCCGTCTACCGCGGGAGAGCCATCTGACGCGGGTATGGACAGAGAGCCATCTGACGCGGAAACGACGTACGCCGACCATCTCGATGCCGTCGTCACGGACTACAGCGATAGGACCGCTGAAACAGCTACCGATATCGCTGACGCATCGGCCATGATGGACGTAGACTCGTCGCGCCCACCACCGCCGGACGTCGTCTCTGACGCGTCTACCGACGCAAGCACGTCGAGTGACGTCAGGTCGACCGACGCAAACCCGTCGCCTGACGTCACGGATGCAAGGACGTCGACCCCGGACGCCGACGTCGTTACCCCGCAGGTCGTGTCACACACGTACCAGACCGACGCGACTGCCTTGGACAATCCCGAACGCGGTTGGTACAGCCGCAAGGACATCGTCATCGATCGCGACTTCACGGCCGCGGCGCGCATCGTGCACAGCTATGTCAGGCTCGATAGTCATAAGGACGGCACAGACATCGGGGCGACGGATCCGATCGCAACCGGGATGCAGGCGGGTCTGCAACGCCTCCGCGAGCAGGGGCGCAAAACGATCCTGCGGTTTGCCTACAACTACGGAGACTGGACCGGCTCGGGATGCAGCAACGCCGACGCGACCGAAGCAACGATCACGAAACACCTCACGCAGCTTCGTCCTCTGTTGCAGCCTTATCGCGACATCGTCATGGCACTGGAGGCCGGGTTCATCGGCTGCTGGGGTGAATGGCATTCATCTTGGTATCAAGGCGATCAGGAGATCCCGCCCAAGACGGCCATCGTTCGCGGCATGGTCGGCGCGTTCACGTGGCCACATGACACTGCTCTGGATCCCGCGTGGCAAAATCTCTTGTATGCACCGCAGATCGCCATTCGCTACCCGAGCCTGGTCAGGGCGGTAGGAACCCAACTTACCCAGGCCGAGCAAGCGCGTGTCGGCCATCACAATGACTGTTTTCTGGCCAGCACCGATGACTCTGGAACCTGGGGGCGCGGCCCACAACCGTTGAGTATTGCCGATGACAAGGCCTACGTGAGCACCTTGGGCCGCGATCACGTCGTGGGCGGCGAGACCTGCGCCTACCCTGGTCGCGTCACCTGCACCACGGCTCTTGCCGAGCTTGCGGCCATGCACTTCACTTATCTCAATGCCGACTACCATCCGGACGCCGTTCAGGCATTCAAGAGCGGTGGCTGCTTCGACGAGATCAGCCGGCGTCTCGGCTACCGCGTCTGGATCAAAACCGCCGACTTTCCCGACAGCGCGCCCGCAGGCAGCACGTTCCAATTGCGGTTCGTTGTGCAAAATGACGGCTTTGCAGCGCCGCTTTACGATCGCCCTGTCTACGTGGTCTTTGACGCCGGGAGCGGACTGCCACGCAAGGTCGCGCTGCCCAACGTGGCACCCACCTCGTGGCAACCCGGAGAGACCGCGGTTTCGGTTCTCTTCACTATCCCGTCAGACCTGACGTCGGGCCAGTATCGGTTCGCGCTTTGGCTCCCTGACAAGACCGTCGATCTCCAGCCCCGGGTCGAATACGCCGTCCGATTCGCTAACGCGATAGCCGGCACTTTCTCCTGGGACGCCACCAGGGGTTACAACGTCCTCCAGCCGGCATTTCTCATCTCCCAGTAGACATCTGTCCGCGTCGTGCCGGCGTGGGGTTCCGAGACGTGCTCAGGGCCCAGCGGTCTCGTTCTCGACTTCGTGCGCGCGTGATTTGCAGAGCGAGCCGAAAGCGACCTTCGCAGCGCCAGACGCTTCGATGCTTTCGACTTGAGCCACGATGGCAGCGGCTTCGTCGCATTGCCCCTTTTCGACCTTGGCGTGCACCTCCGCCGCACCCCTTTGCCCGATTCGCTGACGTACCAGTTCGCGCTCCGGGGAAAGACAGCCGTCGAAACGCCTGATCGCTTGCGCGATTTCTCCCCGCTGCGCGTAGATGAGAGCCAGGGCGCACGTCTTCGAGATCGGCATCTTCGGCGTGACAGCGGGCGAAGCGATTTGTGCCGCTGTCGCCAAGCCGAGCGGCGACGGGGCCGAGACGGATTCAGCGGACCCAGGCTGTGCTTCGCCCGGATCGATAGGAGCGGCAATGGCCCCCTCGGAAGCCGTAAGTTCCCGAGCGGGCTCGAGACCCATCGCCAAGGGCGCGACGACGGCAAGCGGCTCCCCCGCCGCGGAGGGCACGAGACGACGGTCATCGGGGCGCGCGACCGCTATGAAAAGCGCGACAGCGGCGGATCCCGCCAATGCACCTGCGAAAATCGCCAAGCCCACGCGTGCCGAAGCGCGGCGCTCTTGCGCGGGCCGCTCTCGCTCGGGCGCGGATCGCAGCGACACGTCGGCCCTTTCGGCTGGTGACACCGACAGCGCCGCGCGATCGGGCGCCGCGCGATCGGGCGCTGCGACGTCGGCGTTCGATCGGCGCCGGATCAACGCAATCGCCGGCTCGGGCGTCGGCAATTCGACGCGTGATTCGTCGTCAGGCGAAGCTTGCCGATCGGCGAGCGTGATCCACTCCTCGTCGATCGCGCGTTCGGCGATCGGCTCGCGCACGTCGTCGGGCACCTTGGGTCGCCCTGGTCGCACCGTTTCTCTCAGCGACGCGTCCTCTGTCGACGCCGCGGCCGGCACGACAGGAAGAGCGATCACAGCGCGCGGAATCGTCGGCGGCTTATTCGTATCGAGCGATCCTCGCACGCTCTCCGCGGAGCGCACGCGGCTCTCCGAAGCGTCGCCGCGCGCCACAACGCCCGACTGCGCGCGACCAAGGTAGCGTCCTTCCGTGTAGAGCTCCGCAATCCAGCGATCGGCCAGAGACGGCGCCAGCTGGCGCATGGGAGATTCCGCCAGCGACGCCGACAGACGACGGAGCTGAGCGCTCGACTGCGCCGCAAGCTCGCGGAACGCCGGCGAGCTCGGAACGCCGAGGACGAAGGGCAGCGCGCGCATCCCGTGGGCTTCGAGCTGTAGCGCGAGGTGCTCGGATGCAAGTGACGCGAGCCGCGCGACGGGCTTGTCGAACCATTGCGACAGCGCCCCGGGCTGCACCGCAGGCAAAACGATGGCGTTGTCGAGCATGGCGCGCACCTCGGTCGCAGCGGCCGATCGCACGGGCTGCTCGAACCACGCCGCCAGCGCAGGCGCGTTGCCGAGAATGACGTCCAGCTTCGCGATCTCGTCGCTATCGGCAAGTGCCTGGCGGAGCTCCGGCTCGACCAGCGCGAGCGCTAGCGCCTGCCACGCCGTGAGGAGCGCATTCGACCGCGCGAGCGCGACACAAAGACGAGCGAGTCTCTTTTCGTCCGCCTTTTGCCCCGCATCGAGGATCGCGGGCGTGCCCTGCCACGGGACCAGCACCGCTGTGCAAAACAGTCCTTCCAAACGCAGCCAACTCGGTGCGTGCCACCTTCGTGTGGAGATCCCACCCTCCGCCATTTTGCCAACTTACCACAGCAGCGCGCATTGTTTCGCGCCCAGGCGCACGCGATCGGGCGAAAGCCTCGATCTTTCGATCGAGGAGTCGTGTGCGCCGATTTCCCTACCCGGTGCGCAACTCGCGAGCCCTTCCCCGGCCGCCTGGAGCCGGTCTTGGCAGGTCCTACCCCCTCCAACCGACCCGAGCGGTAGTAACGTAGTTTGAGCTGTTTAGTCGAACAGGTCGAAGGCCGACGGCGCTGGACCGAACGAGACAATCTGCGGTGTTTGCAGGTTCCCCAACTGTTTGCGAAGCTCGTCTTCGAGCGCCGTCCACGTGCAGGCACCCGCTTCACGGCATACGACGAGAGCGGCCTTGAGCTTGTCTGAAAATAGGGTGACCTTGTCGACTCCACCCGAATGCCACGAGCGTTCATGGGCTTGACAGCTGAACATGTGAACGAAATTATCCGTCCAGGTAAAGTTGGGAATCGCCAAGAAGCTTGCCGCGAAGCACGTGTCCCATATGACGAGCGTCGGCTGATTGCCGCGACGCGCTGCAATGGCGTGGGCGACGACCGCTTCCGAGACGCGCGTCGCTGCCGCACCCGGTGCGGCCGTCACGAAGAGTCCGTTGGGGATGGCGTGGCCGACGACATAGAGAACGAGTGGGTCGGTCTCGGGGATCGCGGCCGGATCTTTGATCGGCTCGGGGCCAGCCACGGCACCCAGCACCAGCTGGGAGGCGCTGAGATCGTTGCTCATATTCAGTACGCAGATGGCAGGCATGATTATGGTCCTTTCGGCCCGCCGTTGGTCGGCGGCAGCTGTCCGTCCTCGAGAAGCTCCAGAATCTCCAGCGTCAAGGCGCGCTCGCTGGGGGGGTCGTCCGCGGAAAGCAAAATGACTGGGACGACAAAGAGATCGTAGCCGACCGTGATCGCCGCGTTGGTTTCGTCGGCATAACACTGCTCACCTGGGTTGGGCGGAGGCGGATCGGACGTCGGAAAACCCTGCGCGGGGTCGATCTGTCGCGAAAGATAGGATCGGTCACCGTCCACCGAGTGGCGGTAGATGACGACAGCATCGGGGCTGCCCAACATGGGCCTCTGAAGATACTGCTGCCGCGCAAGCGCGGCCGGGTAGTCGGGAGGGACGCTCTCGAGAAACATGACGTTCCCGAGTCTCTTGACGGGCGCTACCATGGGAAACCTCCTTTGTTATCTGGAATCGACGGTCTTCGCACAACGAAAGCCTAGATTGAGACCAACGTTGAACGCCAAGCGAAAGCTTCGTGAAGTCGTGCGGGCCATGAAGGACGAGTTGTAAGCGCCGCCGCGGTAGACGGCCGAGCTCTCGGCCGTAAGGCGATTGACGTACGTCGCCTCGTCGGTATTGACGACGACATTGTCGTCGACCCATTCGAGAACGTTCCCGCCCATGTCCCACGCCCCTTCGGGGGTGACGTCCCCTGCCGCGCTCATGACGGGAAAGGGAAAGGTGCGCTCGTTGTCGCAGCGTTCGGGGTTGCGGACGGCGAGGCTACCGTCGCTGGGGACGTGCATGCGCTCGCAATCAGGTTGCTGATTTCCCCAAGGAAATAGCCTCCCCTCGTTGCCGCGGGCCGCGAATTCCCACTCCGCCTCGGTCGGCAGTCGCTTGCCGAAGCTCTTACAGAAGAGCCTGGCAGCGAGCCAGGTTACGAGGGTAACGGGAAGGTTTTCGAAACCGGGCCGCGGGCGAAACGAATCGCCTGGAAATTCGATGCCCCGCGAGGGCGCCCACAGATCGTAGAGGAGCAGATCGTCGGTGGAACGAAGAAAGTAGCGAACGTAGCGCGGGTAACCTTCTTCTGGATCGGGGAGGACGCGGATCGACGGGCCGATGGTCGTCAGAAAGCGCGCGAACTCCTCGTTGGTCACTTCGCGGTGATCGATATCGAAATGGCTGATGGTGACGGGACGCGGCGGCGTTTCGTTGTTGATCTCGGATGGACAGCCGTGAGGATACGCGCTGCAGATGGTCGGAAGCTTCTCGGCGTCGGTACCCAGCGTGAACGCGCCTCCCGAGAGGCGAATCATTCCCGGCAGAATCGGCGGCGCGGCGGGCTGCTTCGGCCACCATCGGAACGCGAGCAGCGAGGCAGCCACCAGCGCCGCCCCGGAGAGGGCAAACCACGCCGTGCGCCTGCGTGGCAGCGCGCGCTGGGAGATGACCGCCACGCTGGCCGCGAGTGACTCGCGCCGCCCCTTGTCTTCGCCCGGCGGACGAATGCGTGGCGTTCGGGCGCCCGAGATAGGCGGGAGTGTGGGCCGGAACAATGAGGCGAGCGCCTCCGCCATGGCTGGGACGGCGCCAAATCGTTGCTGAGGATCGCGGGCGAGGGCGGTCCGGACGGCGTTGCGGAGCGCGACGGGAATGTCCTTCCACGCGGGATCGCTGAAGGAGACCTCGGCGTGCAGCGTCTGTTCGCGAATCTCCAAGTTCGTCGTGCCGCGGAAGGGCGCCCGGCCGACGATCAGCTCGTAGGCAATGACCCCCAACGCGAAGAGATCGGCGCGAGCGTCGACATCGCCCCGGCGCCATTGCTCGGGAGCCATGTAGCCGGGCGTCCCCACGCCGAAACCGAGGGTCAGGGTGCCCGGGGCCTCTCCCAGCGGCTCACTGGTGTCAGCCAAGGGGACACGCCGTGCCACGCCCAGGTCGAGAATACGGAGATCCCCCTCGATGCTGACCATGACATTCTCGGGTTTGAGATCGCGATGGACGAGGCCGCGATCGTGCAGCGCCTGCAGCCCTTCGAGAAGCTGCTGAACGATGGCCACCACTTCGCTCGATGAGGGCCGGTACTTCTTCATCCACGCGCGAAGCGTCTCACCTCGCACGTACTCCATGGCGATGAAGGCTCGGTCTTTCCAGGTACCGGCGTCGTAGATGCGCGCAATACGCTCGTGCTCTGCGCGCGCCGCTGCTCGCGCTTCCCGCAGCAGCCTTCGCTCGTCGACGAAACTTTCGTCGCTCGAGCTGCGAAGCACCTTCAGTGCCACCAGCCGATCGAGCAGCACGTCGCGCGCGAGAAAAACGTCCCCCATGCCGCCGTGGCCAATCGGCTCCATGATGCGGTAGCGCGAGGCCCACAGCTCCTCCGGCTCGGGGAGCGTCTGTTGGGCCGTCGGCTCGGCAAGACGCCGCAAAGCCTGCATCTCGCTCGGGCTCAGCGGCGTCTCCGTTTCGCTGTCTTTGCGGCGCGAACTCATGGTTTCTCCGAGTCGCTCGCCTTACGATGGGCGGTAACCGAGGCGACCGACATCCGGATGGATCGAAATCGTTGTCGAAGGCGGGCTGCTTCCCGGGCCACCGCCTCCGGCTCGGAGTCCGACTCTTCGAGAAATGCGGTGGCAATTTCCTTCCAGGCGAGGCCCTGCTCCACGCGCAGCACGAGGAGATCGCGATCCTCGTCGGAAAGCGACATGCGCAGGTCATCCAGCTGGTGGCGGCGGGTGGTCGAGAGCGTCGGCGCGGTTCCCCCGCGGGCTGCCAGGTGGCCGGCAGCGGACAGCGACGTTTGTTGCACCGCCGCTCGCAGATGCCGAGCGCGGCATCGACTCGCCTCGCGCCGCGCGACAATGTAGCTCCAAGATCGCAACGAGCATTCCCACCGAAATGTGGGAAGCCCTCGCCATAGTCGTTCGCAAGTCGCGCTATGGGCTTCATCGGCCAGCGCCACGTCGCCGAGCAGCCGATGCAGGAATGGTCTTAGCTCCGGTGAGAGGTGGGCGAGGAGCAGCTCTGCGGCTTCGCGGTGGCGCCCCGCAAGAACGAGCCCGCTGACGCCCGTGTCGAGCGGCGGGGCGTTATTTGCCTCCCCTTTCGTCATGGATACCTCGGCCAACGATCGCACGGTCTAGCGCTTTCCTTGCACATATATCCAGATCCCACCGATAGAGAGAGCTCGAATTTGCGACGATTGTGCTGCCTACAAGAAAGACCCCTCTCCCTCGTCGCTGTGAGCGCGGGTGTTGTGATTCTTCCCACGAGACCCGAGAATCGGCGCCAAAGCCGTGTTCGCGGACGTCCGGTCTGCCAAGATGAGCCCGACATGGCGGCGCTTGTGGCTCGATTGCCACAAGGCGCAGACGAACACCGGCTTCTCCACAGCCGGGTGAGATCCCGTCAGGGTTGACCGTCAGGTACTGTCTGTAGAGATCGGCGCCGGCTCGACGAAGTCCTTCTCAAGGACGTTCGAGTCGCCATGCTCCTCCGTCCAGTGCCGTGCCCCGGGTCGGGCCTGACGGCAAACTCGCGCTCGGGCGCTTTGAGGACGAACGCAGCTCCCTTACGAGCGGGGTGCCTTGCCCCGCTTGCCAGATCGACGAGCCGTATCTCTCTTCGATCCAGTAGCAAGCTTCGCCATGTAGTCAGACAGCGATGAGTGGTGCGCTCGGGCGAGCTTCTTCAGCGTATCCAAGTGGGGCTGGACTTCGCCATTCTCGAGACGGCGGACTTCTCGCTCACTTAGCCCAGGGATACTTCCTTGTCGAAGACCTTCAGTCTCACGAATCTTTCGAATCGCTGCCCCGTAACGCGCGGCTTCCTTCTCATCGCACGAGAGCGTCGCGGGGGCCGGGGGGCGAATGGGGCAGCCCGCGAAAGGCTGGAACCCCGGACTGGTGCCGATGCCATCCGTTGCAGCACCTCGCACGCATCGCTCGGTTGACCGACGGCCGTTGCTCCCGACGCGCGGGTAGGTGCGCGTCGTCCATGGGTCTTGTTTGAGATCCGCCTCGGCCAGCCGTGATAGAGTCAAAGCTCGTCTAAAAATACCTGCTGGATGTGGGGTGTGATGGTGGCAGGTATGCGGGTTCTTGGCGACCCATACTTACAAGGAGCGACTCGATGACTGTGAGTACAGCCGTTTGGCTCAAGCGTGCCCTTGGCGTTACTGCGCTCGTTCTTCTGTCTTGCCTCATTGGTTGTGGGAGCCCGGAGCGCACGTTCGCCGGAGAGACGCCGGACGCCGCGCCCGACCTCCCATCGAGCGACGAGGACGTCAAGGAGACCGACGACGCACCCGGAGACCAAGCGCTCGCCGACATTTCGACGGGATCCGATGGCGCGACCGACGGTCCGCTCCTCGATGTATCGCAAGGCGACGCGCGCGATGCGAGTGGCGATCCCCCACGCGATGTCGGGCTCGACGTCGCGAACGACGGCGGCACGGTCAATCCGGCGCCCGATGCCCCGGGCGACGTCTTGAATCAACCGCCCAGCATCCTGAGTACGGTCCCAGCCAATCGGGCGACCGCGGTCGGGGTAACGACGACCATCAGCATCGATTTTACGAAGGCCATGAATCCGGCGACGGTCACGGTCACGCTGCAACCGGCCATCGCGCTTGGGAGTCCGATTTGGAACACCGGGAACACTTCCGTCGCATTTACGCCATCCACGCTCACCGCCATGACCACCTACACGGTCACGGTGGCTGGCTCGGATGGCGCCGGGCGCCCGCTCAGTGGGATGACGACTTTCTCGTTCACAACGGGAGTGGGCCTCGACACGACGCCGCCCACGCTGCGCGGGACAGTACCCGTCGCCAACGCCACGGATGTTCCGATCGGTACCAGCATCAACATCACGTTCACCGAACCCATGGATGTGGGCTCGGTCGTGCTGACCTCGACGCCCACCATCACCTTCGGGATGCCGACGTTCAACACGAGTAACGACCAGGTCTCCTTCACCCCTACGAGTCCACTCGTCACGTTTACCGAGTACACCATCACGGTCGCAGGGCAGGATGTCGCGAAGAATCCTCTGGCCAATCCGACTACTTTCAAATTCACGACGGCCAGGCCCCCCGACACGACGCCCCCCACCATCCTCTCCGTGGCGCCCACCAACGGGGCCACGGCGGTTCCGAACAATTCTTCGATCGTCATCTCGTTCTCCGAAGGCATGAACCTCTCGGCGACGACGGCGGCGATCGCGGTCAGTCCCTTGGTGACTTGCACGGGGGGATGGAGCTGGAATCAGGCTGGGAACACCGCGAGCTGCATTCCGACCGCGCCGCTTTCCTATAGTACGATGTACACGGTCGGCGTCGGAACGGGAGCGCGGGACCTGGCCGGCAATCCGCTGGCGAGCGCGTTCGCTTCCTCTTTCGTGACCGGTGTGATGCCGGACACGACCCCACCGACAATCACGAGTGTGGTGCCGGTGAACGGCGCCACCGGCGCTCCGCGCGGCGCCAAGATCATCGTCAATTTCTCGGAGGCCATGGATATCACTGCGGCGCAATCTGCCTTCTCCGTCACCTCGCCCGGCGGGATTACGGGCACGTTTGCCTGGGCCAACGGCAACACGCAGATGGTATTCACGCCCACCGCGCTGTTCAACTACGCCACGACCGTCAATTGGCAAGTCACCACCGCGGCCAAGGACGCGTCGGGCAACGCCAAGACGACCCTCGACGCATTCTCATTCAACGTGCTCAAGACGGCTACGGCCAACCTGCCTTGCCTCGCGGTGGATGGATACGTTTCCAATGACGGAAATATCAGCACCACCTACACCGCCGTCGTCGCTGGTGGTTACCAGACGACGACGACCTACCGCGGAATCGCTGCGTTCGACATGTCGGGCCTGCCCACGACCATCACGTTGATCAGCGCGGCCACACTCTACATGGAGCAATACCAGGTAACGGGAACGCCGTACGGCGCGAACCTTCTCGGCGAGTTGCTCTGGCGGCACGTCGACATCGGGCCGACGCTCGACGCAGTGGACTACTCCGCGGCAACCCTCATCCACACGGGTGCGACCGGCGGCACGCTCAGCGTCGACGCCCTCAGTCAATGGAAATCGACGGCCGTCACTGCCAGCGTCAGGGACGACTACACCAACCGCGCAACACGCGGCTCCCGTTCCGAATACCTCCTGCGGTTTACCAACGACACGTTCGCCACGTCGACGACGGCCGAGTACGCCTACCTCTATTCGTGCGAAGCCGCAGTCGCCACCGATCGCCCGTACATCTCGGTAACGTACGAATACCCGTAATTCTGACGAAGGGAGCGAAGTCAGAGGAATACGACGCGGATGCCGTATTGCTCGTAGATCGGCAGGGCTCGACGATCGCATGACACGAGCTGGCCGCTCGCGCTGGCAACCGTTGCCGCCACGAGCGCATCGTAAGCGGCGCCGCCGCTCACACGGCCCCTGCCATGCGATGCGGCGGAGGCAGGCGGGTCCCTTGCCGGAGTGGCTCCAGGGGTGCGGGACTAATCCCTCGGCGGGTATGGGCCCTCGTGCAAGAAAGGCTCGAGAGCCTTCGCGTCGACGCGCCCATGCGTTCGCGCCGCCTCGACCACCTGCTTCACGGAGGCGACGACGAGCCGGCGCGCGTCGACCTGCATGAAGTGCCCCGAATGGTCGGCGATCGCGTGCGCCGAGTTGGTCGAAAGATGCGCCACCATCTCGTGTCCCGCGATGACCTTCTGCCGCTGTGCGGCCTCCTCGTCCGGCTTGAACAGCGGAGGATTCGGTTCGTTTCCTCGCGCCGTGAGCACCACCAGGGGCATGTCGCCGAGCGGCCGCACGGACGTGCGCATGTCCTCGAGCCAGGGTCCGAGATCGCGCGTCATGGCGCGCCGCTCGTCGGAGGAGCCGGGCGACGAGAGGATCTCGATGAGCCCCTGCAAGGAGGTCTCGGTCTCCCCGTCGACGAGCACCATGCCGACCACTTCGTCCGGATGCTCTGCCTGGAACAGGCGAACGGTGATGCCGCCCGCGGAGTGCCCGACGAGGACGTAGGGACCGGGGATGGCCGCGCGCTCGAGGAGCACGTGGAGCTCGTGCGTCGCCTGGCGAAACGAGTGATGCTCCGACTCGGGGCCCGAGCTGACGCCCTCGCCCAAGCGGTCGTACGCGCACGCGCGCGTGATCCGGCCGAAATCGTTGAGCACCACGCTCCAGCTCGTGCCGTCGGCACCGGCCCCGTTCTCCATGAGCACCGTGGGCGTTCCGTGGCCCACGCAGTGGAGGTGCAACGACATGCCGCCGCCGATGTCCACCATGCGGTCGTCGGCGACCGACGGCGGGCGGAGCGGCCGGACCCCCGCGACCGGAGTCGCAGTCCGAGCCGCCGCGGAGGACGACGCCGCGGGAGGAGCCTTCGCTGGGAGCCGGCTCAAGGGAACGCCGCTTCGCACCGACGACACCACCTGCCACGCGGCGGTGACGACGCGATCGGGCGCCTCGTACGGGATCGACGCGGCTTCCGGGGCCACGACGTGCGCGGAGTTTTTGGAGAGCGACGCGACATCCGCCTCCATCGTGCGCCACGTCGCCTCGAGCTTGACCCAGGACTCGGCCGGTATTCCGAACTTTGGCTCCGGGGGCTTACCGCGGGTGACCACGACGAGGGGCCGATCGCCGAGCGACAACGGTGCCCTCCGAAGGTCGGCCATCACGCCGAACACGTCGTCCGCGTCGACGTTCTCCGGACTTGCCACGAGCCCGGTCTGGTCGAGGTCCGCCCTCGCGGCCACGAGCGCGCTGGGCGGGTACATCGCGTAGTAACGTGAGTCGTAGTCCTTCGTCAGCGGGTCCACGAGGACCATGCCGGCCACGGAGCGCGGGAAGTCGCGCGCATAGAGCTGCGCGACGAGCCCCCCGAGGCCGTGGCCGACGAGGACGATCGCCCCCGACTCGTCGCGCTCTCCGAGGAGCTTGCGAAGCTCACCGACGATCTGGCGCGCGAGGTGCGGCTTCGGAGCCGGGCTGCTGTACCCGGCGCCCGCGCGATCGTACCGGCACGCGCGGGTGAAGCGGCCTATCTCGGACCAGATCGGGCGATAGCCGCCGCTCATCACTTGGCAGCTGAGGCACCCCTCGAGCAGAACCATCGGCGACCCCTCCCCGTCGCAGTGCACGTGCAGCGACACGCCACCGCCGACGTCGACCATGCCGTCATCGGGTAATCCGGGCGACGCGGCGGCGTGTGACGGCGTCGAGGCGGGCGCGTGCGATTGGCAGCCGATCGTCGCGGCAGGAGCGGTCCCGAACCAAGCCAGCAAGACGAATGGCGCAATGCCGGTTCCCTTCATGGTGACATTCATAGCAGCCTCACTCCTTCGACGATTGAAATGACGGGCGGGTCAATGTGGGAGCAGTGCACGGCGTAGCTGCCCACCCGTCAGCGCGAACAGGGTGCCGCTTTCGGCTCGAAAGAGCGCGTTCCAAAGATGGCCCGTTTCCGGAAAAGGCATGGGCAGATCTGCCCAGGCCTGTCCGTTGTCCGGACTCAGCACGCAGCCAAACGTCGACTGTGCCTCCGGGATGTTCGCGGGGTGCGACTGGTACGAAGCCACGAGGCGTCCGTCAAGCAGGCGCACGAGGTAGGGCGCTCCGCTGTAAGCGCCGTTGTCGTGCACGAGCGCTCGGTTTTGCCATGTGCGACCGCCGTCGGGTGAAGTCAGCGTACGGACGGCCATCCGCCCGAGATCGGTCCCCTCGAAGATCATCATCAACGTGAGGCCGTCGAGCCGCACGACGCCAGGCATGCCGTCACGAGAATTGGTTCGATGAGAAACGACCTGGGCGGCGCTCCAAGTTTTTCCGCCGTCGGACGATCGCCTGAGCTCGATGTCTTGGGTCGGACCACCGGAGACGAGCTCCCGCGCATAGAGCGCCCCCAGCTCGCCGGTGTCGGGCATCAACATGAGAAAAGGCTCCCAAACACCCTGCGAATCGTGGCTGACGATGTCCGAGCGATAAGCCCAGGTCTGTCCTTGATCAGCGCTGGCTGCGACTGAAAGCGTGAAATCGAGGTTCTCCTTTCATTCACGCGCCGAGCCATGCTGCGATGACGGCGAGAAGCTCGTCGTTCGATTCCACGATGGCGTGCGCGCCGGGAAAAGCGTAATCGGACGTCAGCTCGTTGCGAACGATGACGCAGGGGATGCCCGCGGCGCGCGCCGCCAAGAGGCCGCGCGGCGAGTCCTCGACGGCAATGCATTGCCCTGGGAGCCTGTCGACACGTTGGGCTCCGAGCAGGTACGGTTCGGGCGACGGTTTCGTGCTCGCGCAGTCCTCTTCGGTGACGACCGTCGGGCAATATTGCGCGAATGTGGTGCGGCGATGAGCAAGGGTGAAGTGCTCGCGGGAAGAGCTCGTCACGATGGCCATCGGCGCCGTCACGGAAAGCGTGCGCACCACATCTTCCATTCCCTCGCGCGCGAGGGTGTCTTCGGCCGCGAGCAGCGCGCTGAAGCGGCGATTGCGCTCCTTGCGGATCTCGCTAATCGAGACTTCGGAGTGGCCGCGCGCGCGAAAGAGATGCCACCCCCCGCAGTTGGCGAGCAGAAACCAATCGAAAAAGGCGCGATGGGTCAGCTCGAGACCGTGGTCGGCAAAGAGGGCGCGATTGACCTGGAAAAAGAGGCGTTCGGTATCGACGAGAACGCCGTCGTTGTCCCAAAGAATGGCTTTGGCCATGATTCCCTTCAACCGGTTTCATCCTTTAGCACGAGCGCGCCTCGGCGCTCACCGCCGCGTAGGTAGAGGGCCAGCCCGAGCGCCAGAAGCTCGACGGCGGCGGTCCAGGCGTAGACCGGGCCCGCGCCGCCGAGCCGCTCGTAGCCGAGACCCGCCAAACGATAGCCGATGGCGCCGCCGAGCGACGAGGCGATGCTGCTGAACATGGCCTGCCCAGTTGCGCGTAGACGCGCCGGCACCCATTGCGACAATGCCTTCACGGCGCACGCCCAATAGAGCCCGAAGCTGAGGCCGTGGAAGCCCTGAACCGCGACGAGCCAAGCGGCTGACAAATCCCGAGAAACGAGCCACCACCTGAGGGCCGTCGCGCCGAAGGTGCAGGCGAGCAGCGTCGCGATCGAGAAGCGGCGCTCGAGCGCGGGGAACGCGAAAAGCACGATCACCTCCGCGACGACACCGAACGCCATTCCGGCGCCGGTCACCGCCGGTGAAAAGCCGCGATCGTGCACGAGCGCGCCATAGAGCGGATAAGTGGCGAGCGACGCCGCGTGCACGGCGCACGCTGCGAGGAGCAGGATCAGCCGTCCGTCGGCGCCGAGCGCGCGCACTTCGCGAAGGTTGGGTTTCGGTCCCCGCTCGAGACGGTCGGCGGGAAGAAGCTCGGCGACGACCGTGGTGACGAGAAGCGTAGCTGCGTAGGCGAGCGGCATCACACGCGTGCCATCGGGATCGGAAAAGCGAGCCAGCAACAAACCAGCTCCTTGCGCCGACACGATGAACCCGAGCGATCCGAAAAGGCGAACGCGCGCGTAACTTGCGCCGAGTTCGGCGTGCACGGCGTTGATGGCGACGGTATCGATGAGCGGGATGATCGCAGGCTCCGCGAGGCCCCGCAGGAAGAGGAGCAGCGCCACCGTGAGTGGCGTGCGCGCAAAGATGAGCCCCACTGCCGCGAGAAGCGCGCAGCGCGTCGCCAGTTGCAGTGCACGCGCGGGCGCCTGCAGACGATCGGCGAGCGCCCCCCACAGGAAAGAAGCGGGGATCGCGGCGATCGATCCCGCCATTTGCGCGGTGCCAATCTCCGATCC
>DATHES010000128.1:0-26757 GCA_035318465.1 Polyangiaceae bacterium | reverse complement strand
GGGTGACGACCAAGGTCGCACCGTGCAGCCGCCATGTTCGGAGATGGGAAGCCGCGGCGCGCATGGCGACGATCTCGGCGTGGCCCGTGGGATCGCAATCCACCTCGCGGCGATTCTGCCCCGTGCCGATGACGATGCCCGCCGCATCGACGACGACGGCCCCCACCGGGACGTCCCCTGTTTGCATCGCGCGCTCCGCCTCGACGAGGGCAAGGCGCATGATTTGCACGTCGGTGGGAAAAGTCATGAAACTCCGTGCCTCGCTGCCGAGGTCAGCGCAGTGCTGCCAAGCTGCCGATCACAATGAGCTCATCATCGTCCGCAATCTGTGTGCAAGCACGGATGAGGTGTTCGAGCTGGCGGCGTTTTCATGGGACGAAGAGCCGCTGGCGAACGTCGCGCCAGAGCTTCCAACGTGTCCGCGTATCGATCTCTTTAGCCTAGCACGCACCTGCGCATGATTGCGGTTCACGGGGCCGCCGCACACATGGCAAAGTAGCGCGCGTCTTTTCGCCAATGAGACCGCGATCGACGAGCCATGATGGACTGCCGATGAAATGCATCTTGGCCGCGCTCGTCCTTTCGTCGACACTCGGTTGCGCGACCACGGGTTCGAAGGGTTCGTCTGCTTCGAAGCGTCCCCACGTTTTTTTCGACGACTTCATCTACGCGGGCACGGCCGAGCTCGCGCCCCGCGGCTGGATCCTGCGCACCGCGCCGGGTTCGCCTGGTGGGAAGGGAACGGCGTGGGGGGCGGAGAGTTTTTCTCTCCACGACGATCCCGCGTTGCCCGGCAATCGGGTGCTGCGCATGTCGTCGGTGACGCGCGGGAAAGACGCATCCACGCGACAAGCGCAGATTTGCCATCAGCGCAAATACCTGGAGGGCACCTACGCGGCACGCGTGCGCTTCACCGATGATTCGGCGGCGGGTCCCGACGGCGATCAGATCGTGGAGACTTTCTATTTCATCAGTCCGCTCAAGGCTCCGATGGATCGGGACTACAGCGAGATCGACTTCGAATACCTACCGAACGGTGGATGGGGCCACAGCGAACCGTCGATGCGCGGCACGACATGGGAAACATTCCAGGAAGAGCCGATGATCTATGACAACACCACCGGCAAAATGGCCGGCTCCCTGGCCGGCTGGCACACGCTCGTCGCGCAGGTTGCTGCGGGCAGGGTGCGCTACTTCGTCGACGGAAAGCCGTTGGCCGACCACGGCGACAGGTTCTTTCCGGAAGTGCCGATGTCGATCAACTTCAACCTCTGGTTCATCGAGGAGGGATTGATGGCGGGATCGGAGACACGGCAATACGACGAAGACGTCGACTGGGTGATCTTCCTTCGCGACGTGCTCACGCCGCAGGAGGTGGAGTCGGCGGTCGCCGACCTGCGCCGGCAGGACGTGAAGTTCCGCGACACCGTGCCCCCCTCGGGCCTGGCGTCACCCTGCGACTTCTGAGGCCCCGGCGGCTCGTCCGTCACGACGGGGCGGGCCACGAACTGACAGCGTCGTGCTCGGCGATTTCCAAAAATTCTTCGAGCTAGACGGAGACGTCGGGGGGGGCGCGCCCAGGAAGATTCGAACTTCCGACAACCGGTTCCGTAGACCGGTGCTCTATCCAGCTGAGCTATGGGCGCATCATGTGTGGAGCCGCCTTACTAAGTGGCTCGACCAGCTTCTGCAAGGTTCTTCGTCTGTCTTTTCGAAGGGTCCTCCGCGCTTGGACGCTTCTTGGTCGGGCGGCATTGGTACGACCTCTCGGGTCCTGCGGTCAACGCTGAACTTCGTCGTGACCGCGACATCCTAAACGAGGCCGACGGACCACTAGAGGGGTGAGGACTTTGACCAGACCGCCGCGGGGCGTCCCCCTGGCACCCAGCATGCAGCGTGGAGGGAAAGGAGAACACGAACCGGTCCCGAAAATTGGTGATGTTTTCGCTTTTGGGAGAATCTAGGCCACCGTGGGTACACGAATCGGCTTTCGAGCCACCATCACCGAGGCTTTTGCGGCGACCGTGATCGGGGAGTCCGGGCCGGCCTTGCCCGCACCTCCTCCGTTCCGAACTGACCAGCTCCCTGAGCTCGGCGACATCGTGGGGGAGCACTACCGCCTCGTCCGGGTCCTTGGCCAGGGAATGTTCGGCAAGGTCTATGTCGCCGAAAGGGTGGACATTCCTGCCCATCAGGTCGCGCTCAAGGTCGTGCCCCGCGAGGTGTACTCAGGACGCAATGTCGAGCGGGAGCTCGTGATGCTCGCCGCCGCGAGCCATCCTCACATCGTCCAGCTCAAGGACCACGGGATGACGGCCGGGTTCGTATGGCTGACGATGCCGGTTTACGAAGGGGAAACGCTCGCCGACCGGTTACGGCGGGGTCCGCTCGGTCTCGAAGAGGCCTACGACGTTTTTCTCCCCATCGCGCGTGCGCTCGACGCGCTGCACAAGGCCGGACTGCGGCACCAGGACATCAAACCCGAGAACATCTTTCTTGCGCGCTTTGCGGGGCACTTGCATCCGATCCTGCTCGATCTCGGTGTGGCGGCCGAGCGGGAGGCGACGTTCGTAGCAGGGACGATCCTGTACGCGTCGCCCGAGCAACTTTCCGCGCTCTCGAGCGCTGCCGAGACGCTGCCGCTCAGCGACAAGATGGACACGTACTGCCTGGCGGCGACATTGCTCCTGGCGTTGGTCGGTCCCACGTATTTCCCCGGCGAGGGGGCCGGCTCGCGGCTCGAGATCGTGAAGGCACAGGATCTTCGCGCTACGAGTCCGCTCGCCAAGGGGGCGCTCAGCGAGGCCACGGGTACGCCGCGCAAGATGCTGAGCGCGGCGTTCTGCCGGTGGATGGACCCCGACCCGTTCAATCGACCGCCGGTGCGCGTCATGGCCGACGAGCTCGAGGTGCTCCTCGAACCGGAGCGGGAGGTCGATCGACGACGCGCCCGCCGCAGCCTGCGGTTTCGCTACCTCGGACGCATGGCGTTGGCGGCCCTCTTGGTGGTGGCTGGCGGAGGTGCGCTCTTCGCGTACTCGAAGCGGGAAACGATTCGCCTGGCGTCGGAGCTCGACCGCGCGCGCGCCGAAGGGGCGGCATCGTTCGGCGAACTCGATACGTGCATCGCCTCGCATCAGGTCGCGCAGCGCGAGGCAACGGCCTGTCGCGATGCGAAGTCTCGACAGGAAGAGGAGTACCGCGTCAAGTTGCGCCACCTGAGAAACGGGGGCGCTAGCGAGGCGTCGCTCGCGCGTCAGATGCAGGCGCTCGAAGCCACCTACACGACCCGCGTGAAATCGTGCGAAGAAGAGAAGACCGGAGCGGCCCGCGCGCGCGAGGTCGAGCAACAGCAGCAGACGTGGGACTGGCAGCGTAAGGAAATGCAGCTCGCCGGCGAGCGCGACGACCAGCACAAGATCGCCGAAACGCGGACACGCGAGCTCGATCGTTGCCGCGCCGACCTGGCGGTACAGAGTCGTCCCCCCGCGCACGTCGATCATTCCAGCGTGGGCGACGCGCTCGGCTCCCCAACTTCGGTCGGAGAGACACCGTCGCCAGGGTCGGCGCCGAAGCATCTTTCCCCTCCCGCGCCCGAGCCGTCGCCGTTCGGCCCTGCACCGGCGGAAGGGACGCTGAACCTGCCGCGTCCATCGTCGGCGGGCCCCTCCACCGCCCCGGCCGCGGCAGCCGCCAACTGGTAGCGCGCCGCTGATCCGGGTCGCAACTGCCTCGATCCGAGCCGAGGGCACGTCAACATCGCGTAGGTGCGCGATGTTATTCAGATCAGGGTGGATCACACCTACATTGGACGCCTTGACTCTGAAAAGTTTGCAGCGTCAGGCAGGCACCGCGACAGGCCTGCCATCGCCGTGGCGCCGACCGGGGGTCATGCGCGAGGCACCACTTTGCTAAATGCTCGAAGAGCGGGGGAGATTCCGGGCATTTTCACTTCGATGCAAAGAGTGGCACGCCAGGTGCTTTTACTCCTCTCGCTGTCGATGTCGTGGGCTGCGGCTCGAACAGTTCCTTTCCGACGACCAGTTTGGGCTCCCATCTGGACTCGTCGATAACTTTGGTTCTTCCGCTTCCTTGCGCTGCTTAACTTCGGCCTTGGGCTAAGGCCCCCGCTTCCTTGTCGACCTGATCGAGGCGCGCTCGTCGATCTTGCCCATCGCGCAGCACACCCGTGTGGTGTGCCGCGCGATGGGCGTCTTTCTTTTGTGCCGACGAGCTGCGCCTCGACGGGCGATTGGCGCGGGTTCGGGTGGCCTACCTAGGCAGACCGAAGACCCAGTCTGCATTGGCTTCGGCGTGGCAGCGCGCGCAGAGGGGAAGCTTTCCCCGGTCCTCGAGATGGCCTTCGGCATCGAGCACGGCGTACTCCCAGTCGCCCCCTTCGGGGTAAAAGCCCGGATCGCGTTTGGACATCGCGAAGATGGGCCCGGGCGTCGAGGCGGAAGTCGAAGCGTGCTTTTTCACGAGCAGCGCCCCCACGATGAAATGGCTGGAAGGCGCCATCTGCTGGTACGTCGGCAGCGCGGTTTCGTTGACCGCGATCTCCGCGGTCCATTGCCCCGCGAAATGTCCGCGAGAGACGAACGCCTTGCCGACCGGGTGCACCGATTGGAGATCGATCCCCGGGTCGACGAAAGCGGCCGCCGCGTCTTGGTTCGGAGCGGCATGGTCGCCGGCGGGCCGATTCACGCTCGACATCCCGGGGTTGACGAGGGCAGGCTCCCGAGGCCCACATGCGGCAACGAAAGCAACCCCTGCCATGGTCGCGAGCGCGGCTCGACAGCGGCGGTAGCGGAGTGCACCATGACGAGTAGATCCCATGAAATTCGGCCTTAGGCTCGCTTCTACCACGGCTTTCGTCGCGGTTTTGAGCGCCCTCGTCGCGTTCAACGGCGAGGCCGCCGAGGGGCAAGCGCGGCTACGACCTTGGCTGGGCGTCGAGCTCGACAAGGCGGGCACCGTACCGCGGGGCGTACGCGTCCACCATGCTGTCCGCAGCTCGCCCGCTTGGAGCGCCGGGGTCCGTGATGGCGACGTCATCGTACGCGTCGAGGATGCCGTCGCGGTGCGGCCCGACGACATCATCCGCGAAGTGGCCTCGCACACGCCCGGTGCCGCGGTCCGCGTGGTGCTGCTTCGCTCGGGCGCCGAGGTTCCCCTGACGATCACGCTGCAAGCGATCCCCGAGGGGGACGAGATGCTGCGCCTCGACAAGGTGGGGCTGCAGGCGCCCTCGTCCTGGAAGGGGCTTTCGGCGGTCTCCGGTCCACTCCCCGGCGGCATCGCTGAGCTGCGCGGGCGCGTCGTCATCGTCGATTTTTGGGCGACGTGGTGCATGGCGTGCCGCATGTCGGCGCCGAAGCTCACCTCGTGGCAGGCCAAGTTCGGAGCCCAGGGACTGTCGGTCATCGGCATCACCGACGACTCAGTCGACCAGGCATCGGTCGGCATGCAGGACTTCGGGATGCGCTATGCCGCCGTCGCTTCCGACGAGTCGTACGCGACGCAGCGCGCGTTCGGCGTGCGCGCCTTGCCGACCGTGTTCGTCATCGACAAGCGGGGCGTCATTCGCGACGTCTCCGTCGGTTTCGATCCTCGCAAAGAAGCGCAAACCGAGGCGCTGGTGCGGCGCCTCTTGGCCGAACCGGCTCCGTGACATGCTCGAGATCCTCGACAACTTCTTGTGGGTCCTCCGGCGAGAGGGGTTCATCCTCTCCCCCGCGCAGGCCATCGATGCGGCGCGCGCCGCGCGCGAGGTAGGCCTTTCCGATCGGATGCTCCTGCGCGACGCCATCGCCTGCGTCGTGGTGGACGTCGCAGCGCAGCGACCGCAGTACGACGAGCTGTTCGATGAGTTTTTCTCGCTCAACGCGCGCCCCCAGCTCGATCTGCCGACGCGGCTTCTGGCGCAGGGCTTCAGCCGCGCGGAGCTGGCTGTGCTGCGAGAGCTCCTCGGCGAGTTCCTCTCGCCCGAGGGGCGCGGCCGTTTACGCGCGCTCTTGTCGGGAGGCACCGAGCTCGACCACCTCCTGGCGAGCGAAGCCGTGCAAAAGCACCTCGTGCGCCTGAATGGACCGCTGCAAAAGGGCTTTTTCGCTCACCAGCTGATCGAAGCGCTCGGCATCGAACGGGCGCGCGCCGCGATCGAATTTTTGAGCGAAGGGCTCACCGAAAGGCTCGACCCCGTGCGCGCGGGCGAGCTCGCGCAAGCCTTGATGCGGGAGCTCGAACGCTCGGAGCGGCGCGTACGCGAGCGCGTCGAAAAGCACGTCGCGGCGAGCGTGGCCGCCGAGCACGCGCTGGAGGGCCCGATGTCCATGCCCTTCGCGATGCTCGCCGAAGGCGAGATCGACGAAGTACGGCGCGGTGTGCGCAAGCTCGCCGAGCGCCTACGCGGCGCAGCGCGGGTGAGGAGCCATCACCGGCGCCGCGGGCGCATCGATCCTGCCCGCACCATGCGCAAGTGCCTCGCCACGGGCGGCATTCCTTTTTGCCCCGTGCGCCGCGATCAACGCCGCGACCGACCTCGCCTCATCGTCCTCTGCGACGTCAGCGACTCCGTGCGACGAGCTTCGCGCTTCATGCTCGAGTTCGTCTACGCCATTCAAGAGCTGTTCGAACGAACGCGGAGCTTCGTCTTCGTGAGCGACATCGCCGAAGTGACGCACCTCTTCGAGGAGAAGGGGGTCAGCGAGGCCGTCCTGCAAGCGGCCATGTCGTCGGTCGACACCGCGCACAACTCGTACTACGCGCGCGCTCTTTTGCATTTCGAGCAGCAGTTCATGACCGCCATCGATCGACGCACCACCGTCGTCATCCTCGGCGATGGCCGTACCAACTACCAACCAACCGGCGCCGACGTCGTCGCCGAGATGCGGGCCCGCGCACGCAGCGTGCTGTGGCTCTGTCCGGAACCCCGCAGTCGCTGGGGCGCCGGGGACAGCGCCATGCCGACCTATGCAGCCGAGGTCACGCAAGCGCTGGTGGTGGCGTCAGGTGCCGATTTGGAGCGCGCCGCGCGCGAGCTCGTGGTGCGGGTGTAGGGCTCACGACATCCGCGCTCGGCCACGAAGCTCACGTGTGAAGGCGAGGAGAGGCTCTGCGAGCTGCGCCTCGACCTCGGGTTCGAGTACGACCGTTCCGTTGGCCCCGTCGCCGATGTGTCGATCGAGCACGAAGGCTCCGCCCACGACCAGCGGCTGACCGAGCGCCATCAGCACGGGACGAAGCGCGTAGTCGAGCGCGAGCGCATGCGCCGGCGCGCCGCCGGTCATGATCGGCAAAACGACCTTCCCCGAGAAGGCAACTGCCGGGAGCAAGTCCAGAAATGTCTTGAGAACGCCGCTGTAGGCAGCCTTGTAGATCGGCGTGCCCAGCACGATCCCGGAGGCCGATGCGATGCTGGCGAGCGCCGCCGCGACTGCGGGTGAGGACGCGCGCGCCGAAATGAGATCCTCGGCGGGGAGATCGCGCACGTCGATCGCGATGACGTCGAAACCTTCCCCGGACAACCGAGCGCCGACATGACGCAGCAGCCGCAGGGTGCGCGACGATGCCGAGGGGCTGCCGGAAAGAGCGACGACGCGGGTCATGATGGTTCAGGAGTAGAAGCTGGGGACCGGCAGCTGGTCGTTGAGAAGGAAATTTCCGATGTCGCGCAGCTTGTAATCGACCGGGTCGTGCAGCGTGTGGGTTCGGACGTTGCGCCAGAAGCGATCGAGACGGGCGGCGCCGCCGGTCGCGCGCGCCCCCATGACGTCGAACATGCGCGTCGTGATCTCCAGACCTGCTTCCGACGTACTGACTTTGGCGGCGGCGATCGCGAGGGAGCATTCTCCTCTCGCTCGCGCGGTCAGATTGTCGCCCTGGTTCCACGCTTCATCGAGCAAGGTGGCCGCTCGCTCCGTCAAGAGCTCGGCCCCTTGCAGCTCGACGCCGAGCTTGCCGTAGCGAAGGAGAATGAACGGATCCTCCGTCGATTGGGAGACGCCTGATCCAGACCACGGGCGGGAGTGGGCGCGAGTGTAGCGGCGCGCTTCGGCGACGGCACCTTCGGCAATGCCGAGGTAGACGTTGGCCAAGACGAGCTGCGCGATGCAGGGGCGAAGGGAAGCGAACGTCGATCCGAGGGGGCCCGGAGTGTCCAAGATTTCGTGCTCTGCCACGGCGACGTCGATGAAATCGACACTCCCACTGTCCGTTTGACGTTGCCCCATGTTGTCCCAGTCGTCGCGGAGGTGGATTCCGTCGCGCGAAGTGGGGATGGCGGCAACCACCAGACGTCCGCCAGCGGCGGGTAGCGCCGATACGATGAGTCTGTCGGAATCGCGCGCGCCCGAGCAGAAGCTCTTCGTTCCGTTGACGACCCAAGTGCCGCCGGTGCCACTTTCCTTGGGCGCTTCTCGATCGTGATGGCACGCGGCGATCGTCGTGCGGGTGTCCAAGGGGTTGAGCGCATTGCCCCAGAACCAATTGCTCTCTGCCGTAGCTGCCCAGAGCTCGACCCATTGCTCTTTCCTTCCGAAAAGACGAACCGTCGCCAAAAGGAGGTGGTGAAATCCGAACACGTGCGCGACGGCGCTGTCGGCGCGGGCGAGGATGCGAACGATTCGCATCGTGTCGGCCCAGCTGGCGCCCCAGCCGCCGAGCTCCTTCGGAATGACGAGGTGGAGGAGTCCACTGCGGCGCAGCAGATCGCGCTCCGCCTTGGGCGTGCCACCCAGTTGGTCCCGCGCCGCGGCCGACGTCGCCAGGGTCTCTGCCACGGTTCTTGCGATGGAGAAAGGGTCGCCGCGATCGGCTAGCGCGGCGCGGGCGTCATCGCGGTCGGTCGTGGCGAAGCCGTTCGTCATGGGGCGTGGAACCAGCACGAGACATGCCACTCAGAGGAGGCGCGTGGCGAGCCACCGGTTGCCACGCGCTGCACCTCGTCGATCGACGATGGCGCGCGTAAAGACGCAGTCCGTGCCGCACGCGTCGCGTTCCGCGGCCGAGGGCGACGCAAGCGATCGCACGCTGCTTCCCGCGCAGCAAAGCTGTTGTCGAGGTGCTGCTGGACCAACAGTCACCACGGCGCGCGCGGTCGAAGCGCGCTCGGCCGCGCACCTCGAGGCGGGCATGGAACTTGTACCGGCCACGCGCGAGCCGCCATGAATGTCTTCTGGTTTTTGCCAACGCACGGGGATGGTCGTTATCTCGGTACCACCTACGGCGCGCGCGCCGTGAGTCACGGCTACTTGACCCAAATTGCTCAGGCGGCCGATGATCTCGGTTTCGACGGCGTACTGCTACCGACCGGTCGCTCGTGTGAAGACGCTTGGGCCGTGGCCTCTTCGCTCCTTTCGTCGACGCGCCAACTTCGCTTCCTGGTGGCGATTCGGCCGGGCATCATTTCCCCCACCGCGGCGGCGCGACTCACGTCGACCGTGGACCGCCTCTCGGGCGGGCGCCTTCTCATCAACGTCGTCACGGGAGGAGATCCAGGGGAGGCCGAAGGGGACGGCATCTTTCTTTCGCACGATGAACGCTACGCCGTTACCGCGGAATTTCTCGAAGTGTGGAAGCGGGTGTTGGCCGGCGAGACGGTGGACTTCGAAGGGAGGCACATCCGCGTCAGAGGCGCGAAGATCCTCTATCCGCCGGTGCAAACGCCCCATCCGCCACTCTACATCGGTGGCTCTTCCGCGGTGGGGCACGATCTGGCGGCTCGGCACCACGACGTCTATCTCACCTGGGGCGAACCAC
Source organism: Polyangiaceae bacterium (assembly GCA_035318465.1). Lineage (GTDB taxonomy): Bacteria > Myxococcota_A > Polyangia > Polyangiales > Polyangiaceae > DASWDH01. The sequence goes on along the minus strand of DATHES010000128.1, from coordinate 16,995 downwards.
CGGCCGCGGTGGCACGCAAGATCGCCGACGTTCGCCAGCGCGCGCTGCAATACGGAAGAAAGCTCCGTTTCGGGATCCGACTGCATGTCATCGTGCGGGAAACGAACGATGCCGCGTGGCGTGCAGCCGATGAGCTCATCGCGCGTCTCGATGACGGCGCCGTCACAGCGGCGCAGCAAGCTTTCGCGCGATTCGACTCGGAGGGGCAGCGGCTGATGTCGGCGTTACACCAGGGCAAACGCGACAAGCTCGAAATCAGTCCCAACCTCTGGGCAGGCGTAGGTCTCGTGCGGGGCGGCGCCGGCACGGCCCTGGTGGGGGACGCACCCACCGTGGCCGAGCGCATGCACGAATACGCCGAGCTCGGGATCGATACTTTCATCCTGTCGGGATATCCGCACCTCGAAGAGGCCTATCGTGTTGCCGAGCTCCTCTTTCCGCTCTTACCGCTCGGCCACCAGCGTGCACCGGGACGTATCAGTCTGTCCGGTCCGTTCGGCGAAATGATCGCCAATGAACGAGCGCCGCGCGCTTCCGAGAGTTGAACCAGAATGCCCGCTCCACGTCGCAGCGCGCGGCAATCGCCCCGGTCCCGCGAGCTCTCCGGCCTCGATGAGGCGCGCGCGCACGACGTTGCGGCTGACCCCGAGGAGACGCGCGGTTTGCAGCTGGTTCTTGTGACAATAGCGAAAAGCCGCGCGAAACAAGGTTCGCTCGATGCTGCGGTGAAGCTGGGGGAGGTTCGCCTCGAACATCGCCAAGAGGGCCGCTTCCAATGGATTCCCGCCATCGGTCGCAGAGGGCGTGAAACCGGAGAAGGTCGGCACCTGGGATCGCCCGAGAGGCGCCGGTGGCAGAGGCGAGAAGCGCAAGTCGTCCGCTCGGACCACATCATCGCGGCAAGAGAGCAGCGCGTAGCGCATGACGTTCTCCAGTTCGCGCACATTGCCGGGCCAGGCATGCTCGAGGAGCCGGCGCGCGGCTTCTTCGGAGAGGACGATGGTCGCTGTACCTCGCTCCACCCGGTAGAGCTCGAGGAAGCGGTGCGCCAGGGGAAGGATGTCGCCCGGCCGCTGCCGCAATGGCGTGAGCACGAGCGGAGCGACGTGGAGGCGGTAGTAGAGATCTTCGCGGAAGCGGCGAGCGGCCACGGCTTCGTCGAGCCGGACGTTGGTGGCGGCGATGACGCGTACATCGACCGCGATGGGACGTCGCGAGCCGACGCGCACCACCTCGCCTTCCTGTAAGACACGCAGCAACTTGACCTGCGTGCCGAGGGGAAGATCGCCAATTTCATCGAGAAAGAGCGTCCCCCCTTGCGCGCTCTCGAACCACCCTGCCGCGGCGCTCGCGGCGCCGGTAAAGGCGCCACGCTCGTGACCAAAGAGCTCGCTCTCGACCAGCGTTTCTGGCAGCGCGCTGCAATTGACGGCGACGAAGGGGGATGAGCTCCTCCGACTCGAGGCGTGGACATGTCGAGCCACGATCTCCTTGCCGGTCCCCGTTTCACCAGTGACGAGCACGGTGGCCATGCTGGGCGCCACCGCGCGAATGCTGTCGAGCAGCGCTCGAGAAACGGCGTCCTCGCACACGAACGGCGGGAGACCACGGCCATGGGGGCTTGGCATGGCGCGAAACACTAGCCTCCCGCCTGTCCTCTATGCAAGACAATCTGTCGTCGGCAAAAGACTAGTACGAGGGTAGACATTGTCGGCCGTCTTTTCGACCGCAACACTGCCTTGCACCCTCGACGTTAAAATTATATGAGACGCATGTCTTTTAAACTGGACAGCAGGCCCCGCCGGGGAGCCCTCACCACCACATCGATCTTTGCTCGACCGATCACGAGACCCAACTCCGATGAACATCGACTCGTTCTTGTACGTCGCCCTCTTCTTGGCTGCCCTGAGCGCGCCGCGTCTCGCGTCGGCGCAAGGCGCCACGACCGAGCCCCCCGCGAGCCCGGCCGCTGCGCCGTCGCACCAGCCGGGCGACAATCCGGCGCCGCGGGCGGCCGACCCACGCATGGAGGAGCTCGATCAGAGGGTGCGCGTCGTCGAGCGTCGCTGGGAGGTCGAGCAGGAAACGCTGGCCGCGCGCAAGGAAGAGGAGCGAAAAAACCCGGCCAGCGTTCCCTTTGCTTACGGCAAAGACGGCGCCGCCATCAAGTCGCCCGACGGCAAGTTCCAATTTCGCTTGCGACCGCTCGTGCAAGCGGATGGCCGTTTCTACATCAGCGAAAATACCAACACCTTCCTCTTGCGGCGCGTCCGCCCCGTCCTCGAGGGGACGATCTTCGAGTTTTTCGAGTGGCGGATCATGCCCGAGCTGGCCGGGACCCCCAACGTGCAGGACGCGTACGGCAACGTTCGCCTCCTCAAGGAAGTGCAGTTTCGCGGGGGCAAGTTCAAGTCACCGGTGGGGCTCGAACGCCTGGCGTCGGATGCCGATCTCCCCTTCGTCGAACGCGGATTGCCTACGCAGCTCGTGCCCGATCGCGACGTGGGTATTCAGCTCCACGGCGAACTCTTGGACAGCACGGTCACCTATGCCGTCGGATTTTTCAACGGCGTCGGCGATGGCGTGAACGGGGATGTCGACAACAACGACAAGAAAGACTGGGTCGGGCGACTCGTCGTACGACCCCTGCAGCCCACATCCTTCGAGCTGCTGCGCGGCTTCGGCATCGGCATCGCGGCCACGCGCGGAACCCACACCGGGCCGCTCCCTGGCTATCGGACGTCGGGGCAGGCAACGTTCTTTCAGTACGCCGAAGGCGTCAGGGGAACGGGCACCCATCGTCGCCTGGCGCCGCAGGCCTTCTATTACTACGGCCCTCTCGGCCTGTTCGGCGAGTACACGGTGTCGTCCCAGATCGTCGCGGGCCCGACGGGACACGCGCGCGTCGATCACAAGGCATGGCAAGTGGTGGGATCGTTCTTCGTCACCGGCGAGGACGCCTCCTACACCACCGTCACGCCGAAGCACCAGCTCGACCCCAAGAATGCAACCATCGGCGCCATCGAGCTGGTCGCGCGCTATGGCGAAGTGCACATCGACGACGGAGCCTTCGACAGGCAATTCGCCGATCCGACCAGGTCGGCCCGGCGCGCGCGCGCCTGGGCCGTGGGACTCAATTGGCACTTGGCGCGCAACTTCAAGCTGATGGCGGACTACGAGCGCACCAACTTCGAAGGGGGCGGCAAGAGTGACGATCGACCGCACGAGATCGTCGCTTTGACTCGGCTTCAGGTCGCTTACTGACGCGCGGAACCACGGAAGGAAATCGAAAAATGAAGAAGCTGTTCACGTTACGTATTCTCGTCGTCGCCCTGGCGCTCCTTTTTCCGACTGCGGCTCTGGCCGACGTCGCATTGCTCAACGTCTCTTATGATCCGACCCGCGAGCTCTATCAGGACGTCAACGCCGCCTTCGCTCGATACTGGCAAGGCAAGACCGGTCAGGGGCTGTCGATCAAGCAGTCGCACGGCGGATCGGGCAAGCAGGCGCGCTCGATCATCGACGGACTCGAGGCGGACGTCGCCACGCTGGCCCTCGCCTACGACGTCGATGCGCTCGCGCAAAAAGGCAAGCTCCTCCCCGAGGATTGGCAGAAGCGCCTCCCACACAACAGCGCGCCTTACACGTCGACGATGGTGTTTCTCGTGCGCAAAGGCAATCCCAAGGGAATTCGCGAATGGGAAGACCTCGTCAAACCCGGGGTGACCATCGTGGCGCCCAATCCCAAGACATCGGGCGGTGGGCGCTGGAATTACCTCGCGGCCTGGGGCGTGGCGCTCAAACGCAATGGCGGCGACGAGGAGAAGGCCAAAGAGTTCGTGACCAAGCTGTACCGGGCGATGCCGGTGCTCGACACCGGGGCGCGCGGCTCGACGACGACGTTCTTGCAGCGAGGCATCGGCGACGTCCTGCTCGGATGGGAAAATGAAGCGATCATGGCCGTCAACGAGATCGGCAAGGGGCAGGTGGAGCTGGTCGTCCCTTCACTGAGCATTTTGGCCGAGCCCCCGGTCACCGTCGTGGACAAGTTTGCGAGCAAGCACGGCACCAAAGACGTGGCACACGCGTACCTGCAATTTCTCTATTCGCCCGAAGGACAGGAGATCGCAGCGCGGCACTACTACCGGCCGCGACTCGACGCCGTCGCCAAGCGCTACGAGGGGAAGTTCCCCAAACTCGAGCTCTTCACCATCGACGATGTCTTCGGCGGATGGCAGAAGGCGCACGTCAAGCACTTCGCCGACGGGGCGATTTTCGATCAGATCTACCAGCCCTGGCAGAAGTGATGAACGCGCTCGGTCCCCTTACCCGTGCCCGTAACCGATGACGTCGATACAGCGGCTCTCGCGCATGGTCGGGTTTTCGTAGGCGTGGCGGACGTCGGCTTGGAAGAAGAGCGCGTCGCCCGCGCGGAGCTCGTGCGTCTCGTCGCCGACGGTGATGCGGAGCAGACCGGTGAGCAGAATCACCGTTTCGGTGGAGCGCGGACTGTGAGGTTCGCTGCGCAGCACGCCTTTCGCCAGGAATCGAAGCTCGTAGATCTCGACGCGATCGGTCCCCGCCGGGGAAAGGAGCCTGCTCTCCATCCTGCCGTCAGCGCTGCGCAGCGGAACCATGTCGTTCGCGCGGAGCAGCCGGGAGCGGCCACCCTCGCTCGTGCCGAGCAAGGACTGAAAAGGAACGCCCAATCCCACGGCCACCTTCCAGAGGATGGTCAGGGTGGGGTTCGTTCGCGCGCTCTCGATCTGCGATAGCGCGGCGCGACTGACGCCGCTCGCCTCGGCGAGCTGGTCGAGCGAGAACCGACGCTCCTGGCGCAGCTGGCGCAAGCTGTCGGCTACGCGTCGACCGAGCTCCGCGGCGCCAACTTCGTCGCCCAGGCCGGCCACGGTGGGCCGACTTGCACGCCCGGTGCGAGCTTTGGCAGCTGCGTCGTTGGAGCGGGCGCGGGTAGTGGAGGGCCGGGACAAGGCAGATCGAGCCATCGGTTCGAGTCGGTGCGTGTGTCTCCACTAGCCTATACAATCTGTCTTTTCAACGAGAGTCTCCTCTCCGAGAGGAGCCCTTGTCGCAGCGCGCCACGTCGGCTACCGCTACCTCGGGTGATCCTCGTCGCCCACTTACGCCTTGGGAACCAGCGCGCCAACGTCGATGAAGGCCCCCGCGCTCCCTGTCTTTTTCACCTCGCTGGCCATCCTGGCCACGGAAGTTTCATCCCCTGGGCATGGGCCATAAGCTCCGGGGTTTCGGTGCTGGGGGAACGCTGTCCCTCTTTGCCTCGATGAGCTGGGGATACGCGTACACGTGGTACGCGTTCACCCTCCCCTACCTCGTGGCGGCCATCTTGCTCCAGCGCCTGGCGCGTTCGGGCAGGCAGGTTCGAGCATGAACGACGTGCGCAGCTCTTCTTTTCCGTGGATCGCGCGCATCGCGGTCCTCGCCCTGGTGGCGCTGATCGCGATCGTGCGTCTGCGATCGCATCGCGACGAGAGCGGCCCGGAGGGAGTGGGGACGGCGAGCAGGGTGCGCTGCACCGCGCTTTCTCCGGACAGGTTCAACGTCGCGCCGGGCACGGGCCAGGAGATCACCGCGCATTTCTCGGGCGGGAGCGGGCGCCTCGACCTGACTTGGTCGGCGAGCGGCGGCGTGTTCATGACGACCACGGGACGCGGCGAACAGTCGGTGCTGGACGCACATCTCTACGTCGATGACTTCGAGGACGGCAACCTGGACCGAAAGCTTTGGAGGTCGGAGGTCGCGAGCGACACTGCCCTCACCGAGAAACAAGGCGTTTTGCGGGCGGTCTTGGGAAATGGAGATCGAGATCGGGTTGCTCGGCTCGAAACCAGTGAGGTGATCGAAGGTGACTTCGGCGCCCAGGTCACGATTCGCGATGTCAACGCGAATGCCAGCCGCGGCGCCGTCGCGCTGAGTTTCGTCATGCTGTACGGCCACGAGGCCCATATCCAGGCCATCGGGGCCCCCGGCTTGGCGGCCCTGGAAGCGAACGCGCGCGACGCCGACGGGACCTGGCGCACTTCCGCGAGCGCCGTCTACGGAGGGGGTCCCGTGAACCTCCGGCTCATCCGGGTGGGATCCACCGTGAGCTGCTCGTTCGATCGAGGGAGCGGCCCCGTGCCGCTCGGGACCTTCACCGACCTGTCCGTGGGTCCAGGGCACCTGAGGCTCGAGACGTGGAGCCTCGACGGTCACCCCGCGGTGGAGACGGAGCTCGACAACTTCGGTGCCGGGCAAAATACGATCGTGTCGTGGCAAGCACCGAGCGACGCCGTCCCGGGGAGCTCCTACGCGATCAAGCTTGCGGAAGGTTGCGAAGCGAGAGCGGTCATTGCAAAACCGTCCGCTGGCGATTGACGGCGAGCGCGCGCCCTATCTCACTTCGGCCTACCTCTCCGCTGGACCGTTACCTTCACGCGCCTCGAGCGGCCACGTTGGGTGTAGCATCAGCGATCGATGCGGCGTTCCATCGTTCCCTCGCTGCTCGTCGCCTCTTTCCTCGCGTTGACCACGCTCGTCCTCGGTCAGGCGCGCGGCGTGCGCCCGGTGAGCAAGCCCAAGCCGAAGCCGACGACCACCAGCACCAGCAAGGACAATCGCCCAGAAACGAGCGACGAAAAGCCGAAAGCGGAGGACGATCCCTACGGACCCTCGAGCGGTGCGGCCGTCCCTCTGTCGAGCGCGTCCTCCGAATCGTCCGCAGAGCCGCCCGGCGCGCAGCGGTCGAACGTGACGGGCGATGGCGGCGTGCGCACCTCGCCGCTCAATCCTCGCCCCGAGGAGTTTCCCGACGGAGGCGCGGTGACCATGCCGGCGGACCTCGACCGGATCATGGGAGACATCGCCGCCCTGCGCGCCCGCGTGGCGGCGATCGGTGACGTGCTCTTCAAGAGCCGTATCGTCTTGCGCGTCGAGACCCGCGGCGACCATGCCAAGATCGGCAAGCTGGCCATCAGTCTCGACGACGGCATCGTTTACACTGCCCCAGCTGGATTTTTTGCCGATGACGAAGTGACGATCTACGACCACGCGGTCGCTCCGGGACGCCACGTGCTCGGCGTGGACGTCGAGCGACGCGACGAGCGCGGCGAGACTTTCCGCACCGGGCAGCATTCGCGCGTGACCCTCGACGTCCCCGAGAACCAGAGACTCGAAACCATCATTCGCATCGACGACGATTCCGATATGGGGTCCGATTTCCCGTCGAGCCAGAAAGGGAGCTACGATCTTCGCATTCGCGTGCGCGCCAAGGTGAGGAAATAGCCGTGCGCCACCGCGAAAAGGGGCAGAGGACGAGGCCGATGGTGGCGCTGTCGATCGCGGCGCTGGGCGTGGCGGTCGCGGCCGGAGCGGCGGCGCAGGGGTCGGGCGGAAAGACGGGGAAAGCCGCGCCGGCGGCCGCGGCGAGCGCGGGGGCGGGGACGGCGGGGACGGGGACGGCGGGGAAGAAGCCTGGTGCGACGGGGGCGGGCACGGGTACGAGTACGGGCACGAGTACGAGTACGGGCACGAGTACGAGTACGAGTACGAGTACGAGTACGGGTACGAGCGCGGGGGTTGGCGCGGGGGAGAGAGAGGCAGCGGGGGGGAACGCGGGGGCGACTGACACGCGGTCGACTGCGATGGCGGCTTACAACAAGGCGCTGGTCGAGCGACGGCTCGAGGCTTCGGCTGCGCTGTCGCCTACCGTGCTGCGCGAGCGGTTGCTCGAAGTGCAGGAGCTTTCCGGCGCGGGAAGGCGTGACGAAGTGATCGCCAACTTGGTACGCCTCGTGGAAAGTCCGCGCTTTGCGGACTATGCCGAGAGCGACGAGGGGCATGCGGCCACCTATGCGCTGGGAGATGCTTTGGCGTCGGCTGGGGCGCACGAACCGGCGCGCGGCTATCTGAAGCGTCTGCTGCCGCTTTCTCCGAGTGATACGTACGCCCGGCGGGCGGTGCGCCGGCTCGCTGAAATCGCGATCGACACCGAAGACATCGCGCCCATCCTCGGGGACCTGCGGGCCGTGCCGGCAGCGGGCCAACCTCCCGAGACGCGCGGCGAGATTGCCTATTTGAACGGGCGCGCACGGCAGCTCGCGGGGGATCCCGATGGAGCGTTCAAGTTCTTCGCCGAGGTCGGCATCGAGTCGCGCTTCTGGGCGCAGGCGGTTTACCTGTCGGGCGTCATCGAGGTCGAACGCGGCCGCATGAAGGAGGGGGAAAACCTCTTCTGCAAGGTGGCCGATCCGGGGCGCTCCGACAAAACGGCGCCCTTCTTTGCCGACGAGAAGTTCTTCGCCGTGCGCGACCTCGCCCGGCTCGCGCTCGGCCGCGTCGCGCACGAGCAGTTCCGCTTCGACGACGCACGTTACTACTACTATCTCGTGCCGCAGGATTCGGAGCGGCTCGCCGAGGCACTCTATGAGTCCGCCACCGGTCGCTACGAGAAGAAAGACTACGAAAGGGCGCGCGAGCTCCTCGACGAGTTGAAAGCCCTCGGCGTCCATCACCGCTATGAGGACGAGGCGTGGATCCTGAGCGCCTATCTCGATCTGGCGCGTTGCCGTTTCGAAGAGGCTGACCTGGCGCTCAAGGGCTTCATCGTGCAGTACGAGCCGGTGCGCGATGCCGCCCGGCGCCTGGCGAGCGACGAGCGCGCACTCATGCGGCTGCTCGACGCGTCGCGGAGCCGCACCGACGCTGCCGCCGAGCCGAGCGGCGTAACGCCCGATGCCGCACGTGCCATCGCCGCGCTGGTGCGCATCGACGCCGGCTACGGCGTGGTGAGCAAGCGCCTCGCGCAGTTGGAGCAGGAGATGTCGGGGCTGCGGGGTTCCATGGGACAGCTCGACGACTTGACGCGCACGCTGGCCACGACCGGCGGCGTCCGGCCGAACTCGGAAGGACTGGGCGAGGGACCACCCCACTCGCCGTCGAGAGCCCGCGCCGAGGCGGATGGGGTGAGGCGCCAGCTCGACGCGCTCGAGCGGGCCCACGCTCCCGCCGCCGACATCGCCGCCCTGCGCACCAACCTGCACCAAATCGAAGCGTCGCTCGGACCGGCGCGCGATACGGCGCCGGGCACCGGTGGCTCTGCTTTGCCCAAAGGGTCCGATTTGCCCGGCCTTTTGCAAACCGATCGAGCATCGGCCAGCGAGTTTTATGCCGCCGCCGATGCCGCGCGCGCCAAGCTGCTCGAGGTGCGTACCGCGCTCGCCAAGGACGCGGTCAATCGCTTGAATCAGCGCCTTTCGCGGCTGCTTCGCCGCGCTCGACTCGGTCGCATCGAATCGGTGCTCGGTCGCAAGCGCGCTCTCGAGGTCGAGGTCGAAGCGCTGGCGGCGGGTGTGCTTCCGCAAGCAGCGCTCGATTCGCTGGAAGCACCGCGGTACTTGAAGGACAGCGAGGAGTACTGGCCTTTCGAAGGGGACGATTGGCCCGATGAATACGTCGGAGGGGAGGGGATCAACTGAGCGCCATTGGCATCGGGCGCTCGCGCCTCCTTCTCGCCTCCTCCCTGGCTGCGCTGCTTTGCGGCAGCGTGGGGCGCGATGCGTCGTGCGCCGACAAGAAGCCGCCGCCCGCGGCAGCGCCCGCCGCCGATACGCCGGCCATGGCAGCGGAAAAGTCGAGCGTCAAGCCGGCCGCGGAGAGAACCGTGGCCGGCAGCGCGGTGGGTCGCGCCGCCCGCCCTGCCGGGGGCAAGCAAGAAACGAAAGCGGCGGCCAAATCGCTGGGCCCGCGCATCCCCGAACATCTGCGCAAGGCGCTGGAGGCGCAGATCGCTCGGCGGATCGAGCGCGACATCGCCGGACAGAAGGAGCTCCGCCGTGAAGCGATGGGGCTCCTGGAAACCTTCATCAAGGAAGAATCGCCGAGCGCACGGGAAATGCCGGAGGCTCTCATGCGCCTCGGCGAGCTCTACTGGGAAACGGAACGCGAGCAGTTCGTGCTGCGGTTTCAAGCGTGGGAAAAGAGGCCGATCGATCAGCGGGGCGCGTTGGCCGACCCCAACTTCGATCGGGCCCGCGCCCTTTTTGCTCGCGTACTCAAGGACTACAAGAATTTCGAGCAATACGATCTCGCGCTCTACGTCGACGGCTTTTTGGCGACCGAGCAAGGCAAAGAGGACGAGGCGCTGGTGCGATGGAACCGCATCCTCGCCGAGTTCCCGCGCAGCCGCTTCGTGCCCGACGCGCACATGGCGCGGGCCGAAGCGGCCTTCAACGGCAAGTACGACTACGCCGGCGCTCTCGTCGAGTACGAGAAGGTCCTGCAATATCAACAATCGGATCTCTACGGTCTCGCTCTTTTCAAGAGCGCGTGGTGCATGTGGCGCCTCGGCAGAACCGAGGAGGCTGCGCGGCGTTTCTTGCAGGTCTTCCAGGTCACCGACGCGGGCGAAAACGTCTCGGCCGCCAGACGAAAGCAACTCGACGAGTTGCAGGCCGAAGCGCTCAAATACTTGGTGCAGGTCTTCACCGAAGACGAGAAGAACAACGCCGACGACGTCTACAACTTCCTCGTCAAGGCCGGCGGTGACAAGTTCGCCGGTCGCATCGTCAAAGCGCTGGCAGCCGCCTTCTACGAACAGGCGCACTACGAGCGCGGCATCGAAGCTTACGAGCTCATGTTGAAGCTCGACCCTGTCGGCCCCGAGGCGCCCGACTACGGCCTCGCCATCGCCCAGGGATATTCCATCGTCGAAGACTGGGGCAAGCTGAAGACGACCTATGACCGGCTGCTCAAGACGTTCACCCTTCCCGAACCGGGCACGGAGGGGGGCACCTGGGCGCGCGCGCAATCGAACCCGGAGGCCGTCAAGGCCGCGCAAGCGCGCATCGAGAAGCAGCTCCGGGAAGACGCCACCAACCTGCACGGCAAGGCGCAGCGCGACAAGACGAGCCGCGCCGAGTTCGAAGGCGCGGCCGCCCTCTACGAAACGTACCTCGGCAAGTTCGGCGGCACCCCGGCCGCCTACGAGATCGAGTTCAACCTGGGCGAGATCTATTTCTATCACCTCGCCAAGCCGAGCGACGCCGCCACCCACTACCTCGCCACCGCACGCCGCAACCCCAAGGGGGCGCTCACGCACGACGCGCTCTACAATGCCATCTCCGCGCTCGAGCGCATCCGCTCCGCGGAGTTCGAGAAAAGCAAGACCAAGGGCGAGACCGAGGCGGACAAGAAGTTCACCGAGGCGATGGAGCTCTACATTCAGCTCTATCCCAACGATCCCGACATCCCCGAACTGCTCTTCCGGCAAGGCAAGCTCTACTACGATCACCAGGTCTACGACGCTGCCGTACGCCAGTGGGGCCTGCTTCTCGAGAAATTTCCGAGCTCGAAGTTTGCCGCCGGCGCGGGAGAGCTGGTGCTCGATTCGTTCAACCAGTCGAAGGACTACAGCAACATCGAAGTCTGGGCGCGGCGTTTGAAGACGGCGCCCTCCTTCCAGGGCGCGGAGAAACAGAAACGCCTCGACACGCTCATCGTGCAGTCTGTTTTCAAGCAGGGCGAACAGAAGGCGGCCGCGGGCAACCACGCCGAAGCGGCGGCGGCCTATTTGCGCGCGGCCAAGGAATTCCCCCACGAGGCGCGGGCCGCCCAGGCCTGTGTCAACGCCGAGATCGAATCGCAGAAGGCCGGTGACATCGTCACCATGAAGACGGCCGCCGATCTGCTCATCACCGAGCACCGCGACGCGCCGGAGGCCGCACTGGGAGCGTGGACAGCCGCCAGCCAGTTTCAGGGAATGGGACTCTTCGCCGACGCTGCGACCTACCACGAGGTCGTATCGGAGCGGTTTCCGAAGAGCGAGCACGCCAAGGATGCCGCCTTCAACGCCGTCCTCTTGCGCACCACCGTTGGTGACTACGACAAGGCGATCGCCGCCGGCAAGATCTATCGTCAGAAATACCCCACTGGTTCCGATTCCGACGACGTGGCGTTCTTGATGGGCAAGGCGCACGAACGCGAGAAAAAGTGGCGCGAGGCGGCCGACCTCTATCGCGGGTATGCCAAGAGCACCAAGTCTGCCGATCGGCGGGCCGAGGCCTACGTGCGCCTCGCCACCGTGCTCCTCAACATGAAGAGCAGCAAGGAAGCGGACGACGCGCTGCAGGACGCCGTCGCGCTCGGCAAACAGAAGGGAACCACCCTCGGTCCGGATGGCAAGTATGCGGCTGCGCACGCGCGCTACATGCAAGGAGAGCGTGTCCTCGGACAGTTCGAGCAGATCGAAATTACCGGCGACATGAAGAAGCTCTCTGCGCGCCTCGGGCAGAAGGCGACCCTCCTCAAACAGGCGGCCAACATCTTCCTCGACTGCGTGAGCATGGGGGTCGCCGAATGGTCGACCGCCGCGCTCTATCAGATCGGCCACACCTACGAAGCATTCGCTACCTCGCTTCGCAACGCGCCCCCGCCGTCGAACCTCTCGGACGCCGACAAGGAAGCGTACCAGGCGCAGATCGACAGCTTCGTCGTTCCCATCGAGGAAAAAAGCCTCGAAGCTTACGAGAGCGGCTGGAGGAAGGCCGTCGAGCTCGGCATCTTCAACAGCTGGACGGCCAAGATGCGCGAGGCACTCGGCCGGCTCAATGCCGAGCTCTACGCGCCGGCCAAGGAAATTGGGGTCGAGATTCGTTCCTCGGCGCCGACCGCCCTTCCGCCGCTCATTCCAGGACCGAGACGGGCCGCGGGGCAGGAAGGTGCGGCGATCCCCGGGCCGGCGCCGGCCATGCCTGCCAAAGGCGGGAAGAAATGAAAACGGCGCGCATCCTCGTCGTTTTGACGCTCTGCCTCGCCGCCTGTGGCGGCTCCAAGAAAAAGCCGGTCGCGGCTCCCACGACGAACGTCATCGTCCCCGCCGCGGCTTCCAAGATGATCTCCGGCGTGGAGTTCGCGAAGAGTCCGAGCGGACGCGATCGCGCGGTGGCGCTCATGCGCGAAGCGATCACCATCGACCCCAAGCTTTGGGAAGCGCACTATAACCTCGGCATTTTGCTGGCCCAGAGCGGCGACTTGGCGGAAGCGGAACCGTCGCTCGAGCGCGCGGCGCAACTCGCGCCCGGTGCGGAAGAGATCGCGACCGCCCTCGGGCAAGTCCGGCGCCGGCGCGGAGAGAATCGCAAGGCGGCGGATGGACTTCAGGTCTTCGTCGAGCAACATCCCGATGCCAAGGAAGCGCGCGCCCTCTACGTGGTGGCGCTGCGCGATTCGGGGCAGATCGATGCCGCCATTGCACAAGCACGTGATGCGCTCCGGCGCAAAGCGGGTGATGCGACGGCTCTCGCCGAGCTCGCCTTGTCCGAGCTGGCCAAGGGAGAACGCGACAGCGCCGAGCTTCTCGTGAAAGAAGCGCTGGCCAGCAACAAGGAAAGCGCCATTGCTCACCGCACCGCGGGGCTCATCGCACTTGCCAAGGGCGACGACGCCGCGGCTTTCGCATCCTTCGTCAAGGCGTCGCACCTCGATCCCAAGGACACGACGGCGCGGCTCAACATCGGAACCGTGCTCCTGCGCGCCGGCGTGTATGGCAAAGCGGAAGAGCAGTTTCGCGCCGTCTTGAAGGACGCCAGGGAAGATGCCGACGCGTCGATCGGGCTCGCCGCGGCGCTGCGCGGGCAGGGCGACAAGGATCACACCGCCAAGTGGAACGAGGCGCAGAAGATCCTGGAAGGTGTGCTGGCGCGCGACCCGCACAACGTGGGCGCCGAATTCAATCTCGCCATCCTGCTCGCTGATTTTCTGAAGAAACCCGGGGACGCCAAGCCCCTCTTCCAACGCTTTCTCGCCGATGCTCCCGCCGATCACCCCGCCCGCGCGGAAGCGGACCGCCAGGCCAAAGCGATAGGCACCAAATGACGGAAGAGCGCCCGACCACGCCGGCCCCCGCCGGTGGACGACCCGGTTGCCTCTTCTGCGGGATTGCCGCAGGTGTCGTCGATGCCCTCGTCGTCGGCGAGAGCGCAGGGGCCATCGCTTTTCTCGATCATCGCCCGGTCTTCCCGGGGCACTGCTTGGTCGTTCCCCGCGCGCACGCCGAGACGCTGAGCGACTTGCCCGTGGAGGAGGTGGCACCGTTCTTCACCTTCGTGCAGCGGATCACGCGCGCGGTCGAAGCTGGGCTCACCGCCGACGGGAGCTTCGTCGCCATGAACAACCGGGTGAGCCAGAGCGTCCCCCACCTGCACGTGCACGTCGTGCCGCGGCGCAAGAAGGATGGGCTGCGGGGCTTCTTTTGGCCGCGCCAGAAGTACGAGACCGAGGATGCCGCGCGGCGCACGCGCGACGCGATTCAGCAGGCTCTTTCGCGATGAAAAGCGCGCCGCGTCCGGATACCTCCCCGTGGGCGCGAGACTAGGGCATGGCGTCGATGGTGAACGGCACGCCGGGCACATCGATGGCGGGACCGCTGAGCCGCAAGGTACCTTCCACCCTGCGAATGACGCCCCCTTCTGCGCTCGTGATGCGACCTGTCACGCTCGAAACATTGGCCACCGCCGTCGGGGTGACGGGAAGTGCAAACGGCGCGACCATGACGCGATCGCCGTCCGTGCGCACCCACGCCGGCTGCCGCTGTTGGGTCGCGAGCGCCATGGGCGCGATCACGACACGCAGCGGATCGGCCGGCGTCGTGGAAGGCGCTTCCCGGAGGAGCAGGGGCACGGGGGTGGGAGGGCTCCCCGGAGGAAACGACAGATTGACCTGCATCTGTGCGGTGGCGGGCCACGTGGCGGCCGGTAGCGCCGCGGTCTGAAAACGAGTACGCCGTTCGGCGCCGAGCTCACCCCCCGATTGAAAGGGGAGACCCGCCAGGACGCGAAAAAAGTAGACGGAACCTCGTGCGAGAGGGACGTCGGGGATGAAACGGACGCGCCAACCGTCGACCTCGACGCGACCGGCTACGTCGTGCCCGTCCGCCGTCTCCAGTTTGACGAAGGGCGTGGCTGCCGTGGCAGCGCTCATGCCGGGACGACTTCCATCGACGGGATCGGCGAACTCCACCCATGGGTTCACCGTGGGTTCGACGCCTTCCGCGCTGTCGATATCGGGCCACATTCCGAGCGGCGCTCCCCCCTTCGGTGTCAGTTGATAGAGAAACTCGACGAGGTCCGCCTTCTCGGACGCCGTCAGTGGGACGCCCACGAATTGAGCAGCGATGTCGACCGCGGATTCCAGGGTGCGCGCGCCTCCCTTGACGAAGAAGGCGGCGTGGCGATAGACGCCGAGCAACGTGGGGACATCGGCGGGCACGCCCGACTTGCCCACCGGGACCAGCTCGCGGCTCGTATAGAGAGGAGGCTTGTGGCAGCTCGCGCAGAGCGCCTTGGATTCGAAGAGCGCTTGGCCGCGGAGGGCGGCGTCGGTGTAGCTACCGTCGAGGCGCGTGCGCCCGGTGGCCCGCGGCGCGCCGAGCAGCGACGCGAGGAAACCGTCCATCCCTTCTGCTTCTTCGGGCGTCACCGGTCGGCTCACGATCGAGCTCGGTCCGGTGTATCCGAAGACTTGCGTGTTCGACACGTAGCCAACCCAGCCCACCGGCGTGGTGGCGGAAAGAAGCTGCAGCGGGCGAACGTTGTCCCAGAGCCCGCTGCCGAAACGCCAGACCATGCCGTCGTTGGCGGCCTCGGTGTGGCAGCTGGCGCACGCATGGTTGACGCCGAAGTTTCCTCCCGGTCGGGTGAACACATGCTCGCCGAGAGCAAGGGCCGGCGACCTTCCATCTTCGGTCACGAGCCCGACCGAGCCGAGCGCTCGCGCATCGCTGTCCAGAAACCAGAGCTCGTTGCTCTGGGTGCAGTGCACCGCGATGGTGCCGTCGTCGAGCGCCAAGAGCTGCCGAGCACCGGCACCCACCGTCACCCTCCCCTTCTCGGCCAGCGTCTGCCGATCGAGCGCCACGACGATGCCCGACGATTCGGCCGAGAGCCACACCGTGTCGCCGAGCGGGACAATGGCGGCGGGACTCACCGCTGGTCCTCCCGAGCCAGCTTGCCGCGTGAGATCGGCGCGGCGCAAGGTGCCGCTCTTGCTCACGCCGCTCGCGACGCCGAGCACGATGGCCTCGTGTACGAAGGGCTTGGCGCTGCTGTCCCCTTGCGACGGGATGGGATCGCCGTCGGTAGCGGCGACGTACAGCTCCCTCTCGTCGGCGGAGAGCGCGATCGCACGATGCACGGCAGACAGCGACGCGACCGTGTCCACCACCTCGGACGTACGGGTGTCGACGACCCACAGCGCTTGCCCATCGGTTGGGCCGTAGGTTCCCTTCAGATCTTTCTCGCGATTGCCGGCGCGGTAGCTGGCGACGTAAAGGCGTTCGCCGTCAGCCGAGAGCGCCAGGGCACGAGGATCGAAACCGACGGCGATACGCGCCACGACCGACCGCGCCGTCACGTCGATGACCGCGACCTGTCGCATCGTAGGCAGTGAGACGTAGAGCTTGGTCGCATCGGGGCTGAGCGCGAGTCCGGTCGGTTCGTCCCCGACCCAGAGTGCGTCTTCGATCACACCCCGCTCACGGTCCACGAAGGCGATCGTGTCGGCCCCACGCTGCGCCACGAGTACGTACGGCAGGGGCGCCCTCCAGGCGATAGCGCCGGGCCAAGCGCCGACGGGGATTTCCTGCGATGCAGCCCATCGTTCACCGCTTTCGGTGCGACGAACGCGGGTCACGGTGTAGGTAGCGCCGTTGGCCGTCCAGATCTCGTCACCGACGCGAGCGGCGCCGTAGAGCGCGGGCAGGTAATGGTTGCGGAAGCGCTCGCGCGGGCCGCGCGACACGACATTCAGTTCGAGATCGATGCCGCTCACGGCAGGCACGCGGAAGTGGTAGGTGCCCGGCCGGTCAGGCGTGAAACGGGGCTCGGGCGCGCCGTCCATGTACACGCGATTCCGGCTCTCGAGCGGAGCCGAGCTCACTTCCCATGCCGCAGCGCCAGGACACGAGGGGCCTGACAAGCGGGG
>DATHES010000127.1:0-61751 GCA_035318465.1 Polyangiaceae bacterium | reverse complement strand
CGCCCGCCTTCGACAACGAGCGTCGACGCTGGCGGCACCTGCATGACGCCACGAAGCAACGTCGCTGGTGCCGGCACGTAGCCGAGCGCAAAGAGAAAGGGCAATCCGTGCTCATCGATTTCCGGCGAGAGTCCCGATGCGACCAGTGCCTTGATCTCGGAGCCGAAGCGGAGCTCACCCGCTCGCCATGTATAAAAGAGCGGCTTCTTGCCGGCGCGATCTCGCGCGAGAAGAAGCCGTCTTCGTGGATTGTCCCAGATACCCAGCGCAAACATCCCATCAAGGCGCGAAACGACGCCTTCGCCCCATGCCCGGTATCCCTCGACGATGACTTCAGTGTCGGAACGGGACCGAAAGGGGTGGCCGCGCGACTCGAGCTCGCGGCGGAGCTCATGGTGATTGTAGATCTCGCCATTGAACGTGACGATGATCTGCCCATCGTCGCTTCGCATGGGCTGCGCCCCGGCTTCCGTCAAATCCAGAACCGCGAGGCGGCGATGACCGAGAAGCCAGCCGTCACCCCGTACCACGCCGCTCCCGTCCGGACCGCGGTGAGCGATGGACCGAAGCGCGGCATCGACGTCGATGTCCGCCCCGTCACCGAGGAATACGGCGCCGAATATTCCACACACGTGGCATCTCTCGTATCATAGCCGCCAGCTCGGCGCGAACGAGTTACACGGAAGGTCCGAGGATATTGCGGGCCTTCTCGGCTCGCTCACTCGCGTACGATCCCGTAGGCAAGATTGCGCTCCATGTCGATGCGCGCGCGCAGCGTGGCATCGACGGGACCACCACGCAGCTGTGCTGCCTTCTCCAGCGCGTCCGCTGCCTGCGCATGGGAGCCGACCTTGGAAGCGGCGTCCGCCAAGCGAAGCCAGCCGGCGTCGCTCGGTTGATCTTTGCAGGCGCGCTTGTAGGACGTCAAGGCCGCACCCCACTCGCCCCGCGCGGCGAGCATGTCGCCGATGGTCGTCGCCGTCGAGGAGCACTCCGCCGCCGATCCACAGGCAACCTGCTGAAGCTCGCGGATGGCCGTGTGGAAGATTTCCGGTTTGCCGATGATGGCCGCCGCTGCGTGAACGCGCATGAACTGGCAGCTGACCGCGTCGACGACGAGCGGGCAGCGGGACGCCAGCAGCGCCTCGGCTTCCTCAGGCTTACCGCTCAGTATGAGAAACCGGGCACGATACTGATCCGCTTGCGAATGTGACGGGTGAAGGCGCGCGATCGTAGCTCTGCTGTTCTCGAACTCCTGCTCGCAGCCTGATCGAGCGTCGCCAGAACAAGTGGTCGACTTCTCGCCCTTCGCCACTTCCGCGAGGTAATACTCCGCAAGACGCGCATTGGCCGACGCGTCGGACGGAGCCCTAGTGAGGAGCTCTTGGAGCAAGACAAGCCGCATTCGGTCGTCGACCACCGAGGCGTAGAGTGCGTCCAGGAGGCCTACCCCTTGCTGGCCGTGAGGGACCGTTTCGAGCAACTCTTGCGCGGTCGTTCCCGACCTGACCGCGAGCTGCGCCGCGGGTCCGGCCAGGGCGGGCTCATCGACGACGGCCAAACGAAGCTCGAGGCGCGCCTGGGACCGGGCGCCGGTCGCGGCAAGAATCTCGGCAAGAAGCAGGTGCCCCCGCCCGTTCTGTGATGCCCTCTCGAGAGAGCGTGCCAAAGCCGGCAGTGGGTTTTCTCGTGCGCCGCCGAGCCACATCGTTTCGGCGGCTAGGAGTGGAAAGTAAGGCTCCGCCGGGTGAAGCTTCATGGCATCGCGAAGGTCAGCGAGGAGTGACTCTTTGCCGCTCGAAGTTCTTTGGGCGATCCATGAGCGGAAGCGGTCGTGCAGATCGTCCCGGTCTTGCGCAACGTCGTGAAGACTCTGCAGGGGGATGGTGGCCAGGAGTACGATCGCCCCGATTGCAAGAACGATGGGCCAGCCCGCGTAGACAGGCCTTCCCGCAGTCTCGGTATCGACCAGGCGGCGAACCTTCGCCGATCCTTCCCACCCACCCCAAATGGAGCCGAACGCCATCGCGAGGGCAATGCAGATCGAGGAGACCTCGAGCCCGAGGTCGAACAGGTTCTGAAGTAGCAGGCTGGCGATGCCGACAGCCACGCCCGCGGCAAAGATGCTGCGGCGAAGCCCGATCGCAGCAGGGCGCAAGAACCACGCGAAGCTCGCCAGTGCCACGAGCGCTACCGGCAGGCCCCACTCCGCCATCCACTGAGCTGGGAAGTTCTCCGCATGCGTGAACGTGAGATGTTCGGAATAGATGCGATAGGCTGGAAACACGCTCTCGAATGCTCCGCGACCGACGCCGAGCGACCAGTAGTCCGCGATCATGGGCTTGGCCCATGCCAGCATGCGCACCTTGAGAAGGTTCTTGTCGTAGAGTTCGGACCACGTTTCGCGCGTGCTCCCGAGCGCGGCAAAAAGCGCCCCCCCACCGACAGAGCCGGCCAGAAGGAGGGCAGCGTTGCGCTTGGGAAGGTTCGACCCTGTGCTTCCGTGATCGCCGAACGCAAGCAAAAGCGCCAGCAGGACGAGCCCGAGCAGCAGAGCTAGAACGCCGCCGCGAGAAGCAGCAATCACAGCGACCGCTCCGACACTCGTAATTCCAAGAGCAATCAGCCATCTTGGCGCCGAACTCTGTCGCGAAAGCAAGAGCCCGAGGCCGCACATTGCCGCCAAGTTCAAATAGCCAGAGAGATTGTTGGAGTTGAGCAGCGGACCGACGTGCCAGGGAGCTGGGTGAAAGTGCGGCGTGTACAGGCCATAGACCTTGGTCGCGCCCACGAGGCCGTGGCTCACCGTAACGAGCGCCAAGACAACCCCGCTCACAAACACGAGAATGATCCCCCACGTCCGCCCTCGTCGCCTCGCCAAGAGCGTCGCGCAGGCAAAGATGCCGGTGTACGTGAGCCATTTCAGCCCTTCCACAGCAGTAGCGCCCGGGTCGAGCGATAGACTTGCCCAGTTGGGACCGGCTTCGCCGAATGGGAGCAACGATCGGTTCCACACATCGGCATTGCCGGGAGCGATTCGCCGAAGCAAAGACATCGGAAGCGGGACAGCCTGAAGAAGTGTAAACGCCGCGAGTCCCAGACCGAGACCGATGGGGCTTCTCACGATGTCTCGCCATTTTTGGCGGGGCCAGATGCCAGCGGCGAGAGCCGTAGCTATCGCCGTGAGAATCGCCGCGGCAAAGATCGTGACCTGGTGAACGCCACCGAGAGCCAAGGCGGTTCCGACAACGACCACAGCGAGCAGGATCTGGATCGCGCGCTCGACGACGTAGCGCTCTGGCTCACTGGTGCGACGGTGTGATCGACTGTCCAACCCTTAGCTCCGAGCCGGTTCCGTGGGAAACAGCATGCGCAGCAAACATTGTTCGGTCCGCACTCTATCCCATTGCATCCGTGAGAGCTCGCCAAGAGGCTCCCGCTGCCACTACCACCGCGCTTTCCCACCCTCCAACCACCCCGAAACCGCAAGCGGCCCCAGCGTCGCCAGCACATTGATCCTCCCCGCACGCACCATCTTCCGCACCACGCTCCTCTCGAACTTGCGGACGGCGAGAATCCCCTCTTTCCTCTGCGGAACAGCCCGCGGCCCCTTGGGGACCACCCCCGAGGCCACCACGATATAGTGCGGGATCCGGCCCATCCCCGGCACGACTTCGAAGCGGGCACCCAGTTGCCGCGCTCCCTTCGTCGCCACGAGGCCGCACTCTTCTTCGAGCTCGCGGAGAGCGGCCGCTATCACGTCTTCGTCGGGATCGACGCCGCCGCCCGGCATCTCCCAGGAGATCGTTCCGGTCGCCGGGCGCGCGATTCGTTCGAGCCAGAGGCGGTTGTCCGGAGACATGGCCATCACGACAACGGCCGGCGGGCGCTCGAATACCCAACCGTAGCGAGGAAGCCATTTGACCTTGAACCAATCGAAATCGTAGGTGCGGCGCACCGCTGCGACCGTACTCGCCGGTCGCTGACGAGAGAAGGGGAAGCGTCCGTCATTCGCCTGGTGCACTTCCGTCATCCGCCTGACGATAGCCCGGCGGCTAATCGGATCGGATTCCGAGCGGCCGAACGCGGGGACCCGGCCGATCCGGCGGCCGCCGCACGGCCCGCCAATCGCGGCACTTTCGATGACTCGTGTTTGCGGGTAAACAGTGCCATCGGGGTTCGGCACGCCCCTCGCAACACACCGACTGCGATGCGGCCTCACACCCTCCTCTCCTACGACTTGCGCGACGGGCTCATCCATCCGCACTACCTCACCGCGCGCGACGAGCCCTGGATCCGTCTGCTCATCGACGAGCTCGACGCCTTGGTGGGCCGTACGCGGGGCGACGCGGCTCGCCTCCTTGGCGACAGGGCTCTTCAGATCGCGACGACCCATGGCGCGCCAGTCGCGGCCGTGCGGGCGGTGCAACACGTTTTGGAGCGATTCTGGCTCGCGCGCCCGGCCGCCGGGGTTCCGTCCCGCGAGATACGGCGCGTGGTTTTCGAGTTGGGGGCTGATCCGACGACTCCGCGCGACGAGGTGCTTCGTCGCGCCGCAGACGTCCTCGGCATCCGAACCGAACAGGTGTCCGATGGACTGTTCGCGGACAGTTCGTCGGAACGGCGGCTGTCGGCGCCGCGCGAGGAACCTTCGGCGGGCGATATCATCGAGGGACACAACGTGTCCTTGGTACAGGAATTCCTGCTGCGGTCCGAAGAGGTCACCGTGACGGTTGGTGCACATGCCGCTCCGGTCCTCAGGGTGGCGAAGCAAAAAGGGCTCATGTACGCCTTCGCGCTTGGCCCCGAGGGCGCGGTCATCACGCTGCCCGGACCGGTCTCGCCGTTTCAGCAGACGCTCCGCTACGGTCGCGCGCTCGCCGCTCTTTTTCCCGCCGTAGCAGCGGTCCCCGACTGGTCGCTCGACGCGAAATGCTTGATGGGCGTGAAGATGGCCCGCTTTCACGCCGACGCATCCGATCCCATCGTGGCCGCGGCGCCCGAAGACATCGACAACCCCGTCGAGCGACGGCTCTTCACGGACTTTCGCCGGCTCGGATCGCCATGGTCGATCGCCCCCGCGACGCAGCCGCTCGTCGGCGCTGGTTTCACTTTCTTCCCGGACTTCGTGCTGGAGCGCGGCACGGACCGCGTGCTCGTCGAGATCATCGGGTTTCACACGTCCGCTTACCTCCAGGCCAAACGAGAAGCGCTACGAAACGCGGGACTATTCTCGGTCTTGCTCTGCGTCGACGACACGCTGGCATGCTCCGAGGGCGAAGGGCTCGTGGCCAGCGACGTCTTTCACTTTCAGAAGCGCATCGCGGTGGGACGGTTCTTGCGCGCCATCGAGCTTTTGTCAGCGAACCGCGACGCCGCGCCCGACTCCGATCAACCGAGCAGCTAAGGGCAGTTGCGGATACCGCTGCATCGTCAGGCCGCATCAACGAGAACGTCGGCGCGCACGCGCTTTCTCCTCGACCATCGCGGCAAAGCCACGGCCCGTGGATTCGGAGAGAACCGTTTTCCCGCCACTGTCCGCGCAGCTTACAGGCATGTAATACACGAGCATGCCTGTCAAGCGCTCGGCGACCGACGAACGTTTCGCGTCCGCTCTCGGCACGCAACCTCGCCGCCACGTTGGCCGAGAGGACTCCGACACGGAACGAGGCTAGAATGCTTTCAATGGCTGCACCCGCCAAGAAGCGCGCGACCTACCAGGATCTCGAGGCCGTTCCTCCCCACCAGATCGCCGAGATCCTGAACGGCGAGCTGGTCGTGCAACCGCGCCCGGCGAGCCTTCACCAGCTGGCCACGACGATGCTGGGTACCGAACTGAGCGGGCCATTTCATGCGGGTCGGGGCGGCCCTGGCGGATGGGTGCTTCTTTACGAGCCCGAGCTTCACCTCGGCGACGATGTCTTGGTCCCCGACTATGCCGGATGGCGGCGCACCCGAATGCCGATCATGCCCGATGCACCGGCGTTCGAACTGGCGCCCGATTGGGTCTGCGAGGTGCTCTCGCCGTCCACCGAAGCACGCGACCGCACCGACAAACTACCCATCTACGGACGCGAAAACGTGCAACACGTTTGGTTCATCGATCCTCGCACACGCACGCTCGAAGTGCTCGCGCTCGACGGCGCCACCTTTCGCGTCGCGGGAGCCTGGCGCGACGACGCCAAAGTGCGCGCCGAACCCTTCGACGCCATCGAGCTCGAGCTCGCGCGTTTGTGGGCGCGGTAACCGTTGCTGGGGCTCGGGGCGGTGAGGTATCTCGACCTCGCGACCACAACGGATCTAGCCGTACTGCGCGAGGTCGCTCGCAACGCGAGGGCCGATCGCGATGTCATCGCCAAGGTCTGCGCCAGGCATGGTCTCAACGGAATGGGACGATTTGCACCGAATGTGAGGCCTTTACCGCAGGAGCTCCGCCGCGGTCACGATGTGCACGCCTTCGATCGATCGTGGCTTGCCCTTCGGTGCCGCCGTCACGAAGAGCGCCCGGAGCACCTCGCGCCGTGCCTCATTCGAGTGCCAGATGGGCAGCGGCTTCTGCGCTAACGCGCGCGCCAGTCGCAGGATCTGCTCGTCCTTGAATGGCTTGGCGGACCATTTCACCTCGGCAGCGAGCAGATTGTCTTCGGCAACGGATCGGCTCACCAGATCCCACTCGGGCAGATTGCCCTGCCACCAGCGACTTCCCGCCTGCCATGGTCCAACCCGCCCCAGTGCGGACTTCGTGTCGAGTCTCGGCAAGAGCGCGCGACACAGTTCCTCGAACGCCGCTGCAGCGAGCCCGGGCCAGTGCTTGCGAAGCAGCACAATGCGCTCGGCCGGCGTGCTCGTCAGGAGTCCGGCGCGATGCGGGGCGACGACTCTGAACCAGAGGCGAATGAAGGGGTCGTCGATTTTGTACAAGCTGCGCTTGCTCTTGCTCTCAGGCTCGCCAAACGGCGTCTCGCGCCGGACGATCCCCATCTCCTGCAGACGCTGCAACGGGCGGCCCAACGCCGTGACGGGGCGGCCGATCCGCCCGGCAATCTCCGAGAGACGGTGCGCACCGAGCCCGATCGCGTCCAGGATCGGCCGCACCTCCACCGCCGGCGGAAGCTCTTCGAGAAGCAGCCTATCGGGCTCCCCGTGTAATGGGCCGAGCGGATCGAGGACCAACCTGTCAATTTGATGCATGACGTGTCTGCCTGCGTCGACGGCCAGCTCCCAATAACGCGGTACGCCGCCCCACGCTGCATACAGCTCGCACAACTCCACCGGCGAGCGCGCGCGGAACACCTTGCGTAGCTCCCGCGCCGGAAGCGGTCTGACCTCGAAGAGTGTATGAGCGCGACCGTACAATGGCGCAGACGACGAGAGCACGAGTCCCTGCATCATCCGCTGACTCGAGCCGGCGAGGGCCACCTTGAGCCCCCCGCGGCGCGCATCGTGATCGATCCAGCGCTGAAGTACACTCGCCAGCTCGGGCGAGCCGAGGGCGAGGTAGGGAAGCTCGTCGATGACCAGCGGACCAGTCCACTTAGCCGCGTGCGCTTCGCGGGTAAGCCGCGCGAACAGACTCTGCCAATCCGGATATTCGACGTCCGCGAATCCTGGAAAAACACGGGCCGCTTCACCGGCAAAATACCGGCGCTGCACTTCGGGGGCGGACTGATCCGCTACCGTATAGAGGCCGCCGTGTCGCTCCGTCCACTCGAGAAGGAGCCGCGTTTTCCCCACACGACGCCGCCCATGCAGCACGGCGAGACGCCCCTCACGACCACGCATCACCTCGTCGAGTCGACCGAGCTCCGCCTCCCGATTCAGAAATAACATTATGCCGGCAAGTATAATGTTTTAGAGCATAGTCTTGCAAGCCGGCCTCGAGTGGGAGCCCTCCTTGACCGAGCTGGTCGAGTTGGCGGGTCATGTTCGGGTAGCGGCAGACGCGCTGTCCTCTGCCTTGGGCCGCTCGTCAGCGTGTTCATTGTAGTACGCGTCGTAACTCTCGCGCGTGATCTCGACTTCCACGACGCCATCCTTTTCGATGCGCGCCTGACATCCGAGCCGCGACGTGCTTCGTACGTCGAACGCTTTGTCGAGGATGTCGTTCTCGTCGTCCTGCATCTCCGAGAGAAGCTCGGCCCCCTTTTTGACGTAGACGTGGCAGGTGGAGCAAGCGCACACGCCGCCACAGGCGTAGCCCTCGGGCAAACCCCCTTCTTGGGATGCCTGCAGGATGCTGGCGCCGATGGGAATATCGACCTCTCTACCTTCCTTCACGTATCGGACGATGGGCATGGCGTTACTTCTCGTTCTCGCGCGTGTCTTTGCGCTCTTTCACGGCTATTTCCCAGCGGTGGGGGGCCTGGGTGGGGCGCGCCTCCGCGGCGAGATGAGCATCGACACCCTTGGCGCCGGCCACGCTCGTCTCCACCGTTTCGACTTGCTTGCCCTCGATGGCGCGGGCCACGGCGCGGTTCATGCGACGGCCGGCCCAGTCGTGCGTCACGTGGTCGAGCTCGTCGATGCGATTCTGGATGGCCGACGGATTCGTTCCGTCCGCCGCCGTTCGCAGCGCGGCAAGTACACGTTCGACCTGCTCGGCTTCGCCCGACTTGAGCAAATCGGCGTCGCTCCGCAGCGCCTTTTCGGTCGCACTTCCGATGCGCTCGGCTTCGACTTTGGCTTCCACCAATCGCCGCGCATCGAGGTCCGCCTCCCCGTGCTCGAGCGCGTCGAGGAGCATCTGCTCCACTTCGGCGTCGTCGAGCCCGTAGGTCGGCTTGACTTCGACCTTCTGCTCGATGCCGGTCGTCGCTTCGCGCGCGGTGACGTGCAAAAGGCCGTCGGCATCGACGCGAAACGTCACTTCGAGCCGCGCCAGCCCGGCCGGCATGGGAGGAATGCCTTTCAGCGTGAACTTGGCAAGCGATCGACAATCGGCGGCGAGCTCGCGTTCGCCCTGCACGACGTGGAGCTCGAATCCCGTTTGCTTGTCGGCGTAGGTCGTGAAAGTTTGCGTCGCTCCGACGGGAATGGTCGTGTTGCGCGGAAGGATCTTCTCCGTGACGCCCCCCATCGTCTCGATGCCGAGTGAGAGCGGCAGCACGTCGAGCAGGAGCACTTCGTCGCGCGGTCCGCTTCCCGCCAGGAGATCGGCCTGCACGGCGGCACCGAGCGCGACGACCTGGTCGGGATCGATGTCCGCCAGCGGCTCACGCCCGAAGAGATCGCGCACGTAGCGGCGCACGAGGGGAACGCGCGTCGCTCCGCCGACGAGGATGACGCCATCGAGCTCGGACGGCAGAACCCCGGCATCCTTCAGCGCCCGGCGACAGGCGACCCCCGTTCGCTCGACGATCGGTTTGATGAGCCCCTCGAAATCCGCGAGCTTCACGACGACGACGCGCGTTCCGCCGCCGGCCGCGGGGAGCGCGAGCTCGACCGCGTCGCGCTCGGTGAGCGCATGCTTCGCCGCCCGCGCCGCATCGAGCGCGAGGCGCACGACGTCGGGCGTACGACTGGCGGCCGGGACACTCATCCGCTCGAGAAGCATCTCCGCCAAGGCGCGATCCATGTCGTCGCCGCCGAGCGCGCTGTCGCCCCCCGTCGAACGGACCTGAAAGATCCCGTTGTCGAGCACGAGGATGGTGATGTCGAACGTCCCCCCGCCGAGGTCGTACACCGCAAAGAGGCCGTCCTTTTTCTTCTCGAGGCCATAGGCGAGCGCCGCCGCGGTGGGCTCATTGATGAGGCGCAGCACCTCGAGCCCGGCGAGCCGCCCGGCGTCTCTCGTGGCTTGCCGCTGTGCATCGTCGAAGTACGCCGGCACGGTGATGACCGCGCCGCCCACGCGCTGCAGCTTGTCTTCGGCGTTTTTCTTGAGGGTCTTCAAGATCTCCGCCGAGACCTCGACCGGTGTCAGTGCTTGGCCATGCACTTTGAAGCGGACGACATTGGCGTCGGCATCCGCCGCGGGAGCCACGAACTCGTACGGTCCGAGCCGGCGCGTTTCGGGGTCGTTCGCCCCGCGCCCCATGAATCGCTTCACGCTGACGATCGTCTCTTTCGGCTGCGATGCCGCACGACGCTGCGCCGCGCGCCCTACGATCACGTTGCCCCGTTCGTCGTAGTTCACGACCGAAGGCAGGAGCACCTCGAGATCGCAATCCTGCACGGCCATGGGCCGGCCATCTTGCACATACGCCACGAGCGAATTGGTCGTCCCGAGATCGATTCCGATCGGTCGCGGCGCTGCTTTGGGGTCGAAAATCTCGAAAAGTACCATGATCCTAGCTGTCCGAGACGGCGCTCGCCCTCTCGCTGAAACCGTCCTCGATGGCGCTCACCTCGTCGAGAAAGCGCCGGTAGTAGCGAAGCTCCCCGAGCAGGGAGGCGACGTGAGCGAGCCCGCTGCCGGCCGCGAAAGCCTCCGCGATCCGCGACGTGACATCTTTCTCGCGCTTCTGAATCGCCTGGGCCAACCGCTCCACGGCCGCGGGATCGCCCGCACCGCGCGCTTCCGAAAGCGCTTCGCGTTGCTCCATCATCTCCATCAAAAACTCCGGATCGGCCTTGGGTTCCTTGCCTTCCTCGATGGCAACGCCCTGCCGGCGTAAGAGCGCTTCGGCCCTGCGAATCGGATCGCGGATGAGCCTCCAAGCTTCGTTGACCTCGACCGCCTTACCGAGCGTCATCCGACGTTCTCCAGGCGAGCCCCCGAGGTGCCGATCGGGGTGAAGCACCCGCGCGAGCTCCCGGTATCGCTTCTCCACCGACTTGAGATCCACGTCGAAGGTGGGCGCGATGCCGAGTGTTTCGAAAGGGTCGACCATGGCGACCGCGCCCCTCAGACGCTGAACGAGTGCCCGCACCCGCAGTTGGTCGCTTCGTTCGGATTGCGGAACTTGAAGCCTTGGTACATGAGCGTCTGCTCCCAGTCGAGCACCGTCCCCGCCAAATAGATGAGGCTCTTGGGATCGACGAACACTTTGACGCCGTCGAAATCGAACACGCGGTCCCGCTCGCGCGGCGGATCGTCACTGAACTCGATCACGTACGAAAACCCGGAGCATCCTCCCCCCTTGAGCCCCAGACGGATCGCGGCATTGGGCGTGCCTCGCTTGGCGAGCTGCTTTTTCGCCGCGTCGATGGCTTTGGGCGACAGCGAGACGGCCGCCTTGACCGGCGCGCTCTTCTCGCTCGCCGTTGCCGGCGCCGCTCCGCTCGTGCCCTCGCGTTCCATGTCCGTCCGTCGTCTCCTTACTTGCTCGATGCTTGAATGACTCGATTATTTGGCGGGCGCTGCGGTCTCCACCGCGGGTGCCGCCGTCTCCAGCGCGTGCCGCGCCGATCGCTTGCGCTTGAAGTCCTCGATCGCGCTCTTGATGGCGTCTTCCGCCAGGACCGAGCAGTGCACCTTCACCGGCGGAAGGTTCAGCTCCTGCACGATCATCGTGTTGCGGATGGTGTTCGCCTCGTCGACCGTTTTGCCCTTGAGCCACTCCGTCGCCAGCGACGACGAAGCAATGGCCGAGCCACAGCCGAACGTCTTGAACTTGGCATCCTCGATGACGCCCTCGTCCGAGACCCTAATCTGCAGCCGCATCACGTCGCCGCAAGCGGGCGCTCCGACGAGCCCCGTCCCCACGTTGGGATCTTCCTTGTCGAGCGTCCCCACGTTGCGCGGGTTTTCGTAGTGGTCGATCACCTTGTTGCTGTATGCCATGGCGAAATTCCTCTTCCTTGGTGCCTTAGGGCCTGAATCCTTTTCGGAGCGGACTCGCTCAGTGAGCGGCCCATTGGATCGACTTGAGATCGATTCCCTCCTTGTGCATTTCGTAGAGCGGCGACATCTCGCGGAGCTTGCGCACGCTCGCGATGACGAGATCGGACACGTAGTCGACCTCTTCGTCGGTGTTGAATCGGCCGATGCCGAAGCGGATGGACGAGTGGGCGAGCTCTTCGCCGACGCCCATCGCGCGCAGGACGTAGCTCGGCTCGAGGCTGGCGCTCGTGCAGGCCGAGCCGCTCGAAACAGCGACGTCTTTGATGGCCATCATCATCGCCTCGCCTTCTACGAAGGCGAACGACACGTTGAGGTTGCCCGGCAAGCGGTGCTCGAGCGAACCATTGAGCTGCACTTCCTCGAGCGCCGACATGAGACGGTGGCGCATGTGCTCGCGCTGCCCGAGGATGCGCGCGTTCTCGGCCGCTCCATCCTTCAGCATGATGTCCGCGGCTTTGCCAAAACCGACGATGCCGGGCACGTTGAGCGTCCCCGAACGCATCCCCCGCTCGTGACCGCCGCCGTCGATCTGTGCCACGAGGCGCACGCGCGGCCGCGAACGCCGGATATAAAGCGCGCCCACACCTTTCGGCCCGTACATCTTGTGCGCCGTGATCGACGCCAGATCGACGTTCATCTTCTGCACGTCGAAGGGCACCTTGCCGATCCCCTGCACCGCGTCGGAGTGAAAAAGCACGCCGCGCTCGCGGGTGATCTTGCCGATCTCGGCGATGGGGTTCACCGTCCCCACTTCGTTGTTGGCGAGCATGATCGAGACGAGGATCGTCCTGTCGGTGATGGCCCGCTTCACGTCGTCGGGGTCGACGCGGCCGTCCGTCCCCACGCCGAGGTAGGTGACGCGGTAACCCTCTTTTTCGAGGCGTTTGCAGCTGTCGAGCACGGCCTTGTGCTCGACGACGGTGGTGATGATGTGGTCGCCCTTGTCCTTGTAGAACTCGGCAATGCCCTTCAGCGCCAAGTTGTCGGACTCGGTGGCTCCCGAGGTGATGACGATTTCCTTCTCGCTCTCGGCGCCGATGAGCTTGGCAACCTGCTCGCGCGCGTAGCTGACGGCTTCTTCCGCCGTCCACCCGAAGACATGGCTACGGCTGGCGGCGTTGCCGAACTTCGCGTTGAAGTAGGGAAGCATCGCCTCGATGACGCGCGGATCGACCGGCGTCGTCGCGTGGTTGTCCATGTAGATGGGGAGTTGAATGGCCATGAGAGATCCCTAGATTTCGTTCAGGTCACACGAAAGCCGGCCACGAGCTCGGGGGCGAGCTGGCCGTGGTCATGAAGGTCACAGCAGTTGCAAGCGGGGAAAAGGCGAACCGGGTCGCACGTGTCGCACGTCTCGAGGTACTTCAGACTTTCGGAGAGCTCCCCCTCGAGGGCCTGCAGGCGCTGAATCTGCTCGCGCGTCGAGGCGAGCTTCTCGCGGT
Source organism: Polyangiaceae bacterium (assembly GCA_035318465.1). Lineage (GTDB taxonomy): Bacteria > Myxococcota_A > Polyangia > Polyangiales > Polyangiaceae > DASWDH01. The sequence goes on along the minus strand of DATHES010000127.1, from coordinate 48,524 downwards.
AGACCTCGCGCATCTTCGCCATCGCATTGGGCGCTGACGACGACATCTCCCACTCGCGCACCACGTTCTGGATGGTGGGAAGCGAGAGACCGAGATCTTGCAGCTTGCCGATCCAGCGGACCCTGACGACCGCGTCCTGGCTGAAGAGTCGGTACCGCCCTTTGGAGCGGGCGTGGGGGCGGAGCAGGCCGAGCTCTTCGTAGAGGTGGATGGCCCTGACGCTCTTGCCGCAAAGTCTCGCGACGTCACCCACCTGAAGGAGGTCTTCTTCGTTCGTCTCGGTGCCCGCCGCGCGCCCCGCGCTTCCCCCCATCGACGAATCCCGCGCCACCTGTAAGCCAAGACCCGCCGATTGCGCTGCAATCGGAAGCCGGTGGAGCTGGTTGTCGTCGGGTCGAGTCATGAGGTTTCGCTGTTTGGGCGACATCTCGAAGCCTAACGCTTACGTATGGGTACGTCAAACCCTTACGTGCACGTGAGACTTTGGTCGTTTAGGGGCTATCGACGTGTACGTCAATGGTTTTTCGTAGGTTGGCGGTGAACCACATTGTAAGTGGCGCTGGGTCAAAGGGACCAGGCTTCAGGTTATGCTCGGTTCGCCATGCCCTCCTCGCCGTCCTTTGCACCCCCCGACGCGGCCGCGGTCCGCCGGGCCGCTGAACGACTCGCCTCGGTCGTCCACCGGACCCCGGTCGCGACCTGCGCGACGCTCGATCGCCTCGCCTCGCGCAGCCTCTTTTTCAAATGCGAGCACCTGCAGAAATGCGGGGCCTTCAAGTTTCGGGGCGCTTCCAACGCGGTGCTCGGTCTGCCCGCCGATGTCGCCGCGCGAGGCGTGGTGACGCACAGCTCGGGCAACCACGCCGGGGCGCTCGCGCTCGCGGCGCGGATGCGCGGGATCCCGGCGCATATCGTCATGCCGCGCAACGCTTCGGCGGTGAAACAGCGGGCAACGCGCGGGTATGGGGGCCGTATCGTGGAATGCGAGCCGACCCAAGCGGCCCGCGAGGCCGCGGCGTCAGCCGTCGTCGCCGAGACGGGAGGCACGCTCATTGCGCCCTTCGATCATCCCGACGTGATCGCCGGCCAAGGCACGGCCGCGCTCGAGCTGCTCGATCAAGTGCCCGAGCTCGACGCCATCGTCACGCCGGTGGGCGGCGGGGGGCTCACTTCGGGAACGTGTCTGGCTGTGCAGGGCGTCGCTCCTCACGTGCGGGTCTTGGCGGGAGAACCCAAGGGAGCGGACGACGCGGCCCGCTCCAAAGCAGCGGGCCAGCGTCTTCCGCAGACCGATCCCCGCACCGTCGCCGATGGGCTGCGCACGAGCCTCGGCGATCTCACCTGGCCCATCGTGCGCGATCACGTCGAGCGGGTGGTCACGGTCACCGAGGAGGAAATCGTCGCTGCCATGCGCCTGCTCTGGGAGCGGGCCAAGCTGCTGGTCGAGCCGAGCTCGGCGGTCGCCTTCGCCGCGGTTCTGACCGACGAATTTCGCGGGCTTCCCGGGCTCGGCCGCGTCGGGATCGTCCTGTCGGGCGGCAACGTCGACCTCGATCACTTGCCCTGGTGATGGGGCGCGCCGAAACCTGTTGCCCCTTTCGTCGAGAACCGCCAAGCTCGCGCCCGCATGGCCAAGAACGAAGACTTCCGCGCCTACCACAAGGTGGACCCCGTCACGATGCCGCTCGGCGAGAAGATCTTCATGGCGGGGGCGACGGGCCTCGTGCTCGTCGGGCTTCCTGTCGCGCTCGCGGCCATCTTTCATTTCGTCCTGCCGCTCATCGGCAAGGGTTGGGTGAACTGAGACTCGCCCCGCTGCTGCGGCTCCCCCCCGCGGCACTCGGGATTCTGCGCGAGGTGGGGCGCCATCTTTTGCGGCGCCCGGTGGTGGGTTTCGCGCTGGCAGCGCGGGTGCCGGACGGGCGATGGGTCCTCATTCGCCGCGGCGACACCGGAACGTGGGCGCTCGTCGGCGGCACGTTGGAATGGGGGGAAACGATGCGCGAAGCGATCCCGCGCGAGCTCTTGGAAGAGGCAGGAGCGACGCTGCGATCGATCGGGCGTCTGGTCGGCGTCTTCTCACGCCCCGATCGCGACCTTCGCTTTCACGCGGTCACGGTCGTGGTCGCGTGCGAAGTCGATCTTCCGTCACGTCCGCCCGCCAACATGCTCGAAATCGAAGAGGTGGGACTTTTCACCGACGCCGAGCTTCCCCCCGAGCTCGCCATGGGTACGGGGGACATGCTCACCGCGGCGCGTCGTCCAGGCGGCGAACCGATCCTCGAGTGATCCCGCGGCCGGCGCGGCGAAAAGCAGGCTCACCCGCCGATGGCGCGCATGGAGACGTTCGCCGCGGTGTCCTCGGTGCACCCTTTCCACACCGTGCCATCCGGTTTGAGCTCCCACGCTTGGCGGATCGCCTCCACGATGGAGTCCGCGTTTCCCCCTTCGGCGATCGTCTTGGCACTGACGCCGACGTCGGTGGCCAGGCACGGACGTAGAACGCCGTCGGCGGCCACCCGCAGCCGATCGCAGGCATTGCAGAAGGTGTCGCTCGTTCCGGTGATGAAGCCGACGCGCAGCCGCCGGTCGTGACGGGCATGCACGTATTTCGCGGGACCGCGGTCGGCGTCGACGCGCGCTTCTTCCGGCTCGAGGAGCGAAGCCAGGCGCTCGCGCATCTCCGACGCCGCCACGAAGTGCGTGGCCGCGATCTTGGCCCCTTCCGCGATGGACATGAGCTCGATGAAGCGCGGCGTGATGCCGCGCTCCCATGCCCAGCGCGCGAGCGCGACGAGCTCATCGTCGTTTTCGCCGCGCAAGACGACGCAGTTGAGCTTGATTTCCGCGAATCCGGCGCCGAGCGCGACATCGATTCCCTCCAGCACGCGCTGGAGATCGCCGCCCCGCGTGATGCGGCGGAAACGCGCCTCGTCGAGCGAATCGAGCGACACGGTCAAGCGCTGCAGTCCGGCGGCGACGAGCGGTCGCGCCAATTTCCCGAGACGTGTTCCGTTGGTCGTCAGCGCGAGATCGTCGAACCCGATGGACGCCGCGTAGGCGACCATTTCGACGACACGCGGGTAAAGGAGGGGCTCGCCTCCCGTGATACGGACGCGCCGAACGCCCGAGGCCACGAGCCCGCTCATCATCACGCGCCAGCTCGCTTCGTCGAGACGCTCTTCGAGGTACCCGTCGCTGCGCGACGGACGGCAGTAGATGCACGCCAGGTCGCAGCGGTCCGTCAGCGACACGCGCACGCTGCGCGGCGCCGGCGGGACGTACATGCTGAGCGAGCGGTGATCGGTCGACAAGAGATCTCACATCTTAGATCAAAGCTTTGTCCTGCGCCGGTGCCGCCGACGAAACGACCCTGCCGACAGCCTGTTTCCCTGCGCTAGACTGCCCCAACGCATGAAACCGCCCCTTACCCACGTCAATCCTGCCGGCGAAGTGCACATGGTCGGAGTCGCCGACAAGCCCGCCACCGCTCGCACCGCGGTGGCCATGGCGCGGGTGCGCATGCAAAAAGACACGCTCGATCGCCTCCTAGAGGGTACGGGGCCCAAAGGGGACGTCGTCGCGACCGCGCGTGTGGCGGGCATCCAGGCGGCCAAGCGCACGTCGGACCTCATCCCGCTCTGTCATCCCGTCGCCATCACCGGCGCTGAAATCGCTCTGCGCTTCGAGCCACCGCCGGAGGGATCGGCACTCGCGACGGTCGAGGTTCGCGCCACCGTGCACGCGTTCGACCGCACGGGGGTGGAAATGGAGGCGCTGGTCGCGGCCAGCACGGCGGCTTTGACCATCTACGACATGCTCAAGGCGATCGACCGCTGGATGACCATCACCGACGTCGGCTTGCTCGAAAAGTCCGGGGGCCGATCGGGGCACCTCAGGCGAGAAACGCCGTGACCGAGGATGCTGCGCCGCGCCGGGTCGACGTGCGCACCGAGCCCCTCTCGGTGGACGCCGCCATCGCCCTCGTGGCGCGCGCTGGATCGGGCGCCATTGCCGTCTTTCTGGGGACGGTCCGCGACGTGAACGACGGGCATGCCGTCACGCGACTCGAGTACGAGGCTTACGCGAGCATGGCGAACGCGGAAATGGATCGCATCCGCGAGGAAATCGAAACGGAGATCCCCGACGTCCGGGTGGCGGCCCTGCATCGTGTCGGATCACTCGCCGTCGGCGAGGCCTCGGTGATCTGCGTGGCCAGCGCGCCGCACCGCGGGGAAGCCTTCCGCGCCTGCCAGCTCATGATCGACCGGCTCAAAGCGCGGGTCCCCATCTGGAAACGCGAGCACGGCCCCGACGGACCGTATTGGGTCGGCTGGGAAGACGCCCGCTGCGCTCCTGATCCGCACCGGCACTAACAGCGATCGAGCAGGAAAACATTCCCGAAACCGCTGGTCGTCGCGGACGATGAGAAGAGAATGGGACAGGGAGGCGAGGAGGCGGGGAGGAGGATTTTGGGGGGAAAGGAATGGCACAGGGAGACGAGGAGCAGGATTTTTTGGGATTTGACGGAGAGAGTCATCGGTGCCTGCATCGAGGTACATCGATGGCTGGGTCCGGGGCTGCTCGAATCGGTCTATGAGGCATGCGTCTGCCATGAATTAGGAGCCCGAGGGATGGCTTACGAACGTCAGCGTTCACTGCCTGTCACGTACAAGGGGGTGTCGCTCGAGTGTGGATATCGGATCGATTTGGTCGTTGAGAGGCAGCTGCTCGTTGAACTCAAATGTGTGGGGGAGCTGATGCCCATCCACGAGGCGCAGATCCTCACCTACCTCAAGCTCACCGGACTGCACGTAGGTCTTCTCGTCAACTTCAACACCCCAACCTTGCGCCACGGCATCCGACGGCTAGTTCGCCACGTCATTCCAGCCGCATCAGCTGAAACAGAACGTGATCCCGCGCGGGGGCCCGGAGCCCCCTGACCACCACAAAAATCTCCCCTCTCCCCGCCCTGTAAATTCTCTGCCTCGTATCCCGCCGTAAAAGGCGGGCTGCCTCGTATCCCGCCGTAAAAGGAGGCCGGCCGAAATGTCAGGCCAAAAATTCAGCCACGGTAAGGACAACGTCCTCGAATCGCTGTAGGCGAATGACGGCCCCGGTTCGATAGGGTGTCACGCGGGAGTAAGCGGCGTTCACGATCTCGGAATGAACTTCGACAACCCCACCGCGAAGATCGACGACCCAATACTCAGGTACGCCGCGCTCAGCGTAGAGCCTCGCCTTGACGGTACGGTCTTTTTTCAGGGAGGAGTCCGCCACCTCCACGACGAGCAGGGCCTCTGTCGGATGGGCCGCGCTGTAGTCTCCTCTCGGTACGACGGCGACGTCGGGCTGCGGCTCCGAATGGTCGCCCGCCGCAAATGCGCTTTGGACACGCACGTCCGCTCGATCGGCGAGTGTCAAGATCAGCATCCGGGTCAGCTTTTGAATCGCGAAGTCGTGGGCGGGTCCCTGAGGACTCATGGCGATGAGCGATCCATACAGAAGCTCCACGCGTTCGTCGTCGAAGGCTCCGAGCTGAGCCAGCTTCTCGTACTCGACACGGCGGAGCGGTCGAGGAGCCTCGGGAGCCAGCCAATCAGGCGCGAACACCAACGAAGGATAGCACGGCGACCGATCTGCAATCGCGAGCCCGGCCCCGCACCCGACGTCGAGTTCGCCACGTCATTCCAGCCGAATCAGCGAAAACAGAACGCGATCCTGCGCGGGGGCCAGCAACCCCTGACCACCACAAAAATCTCCCCTCTCCCCGCCTCCCTGTAAAAATCTCTGCCTCGTATCCCGCCGTAAAAGGCGGCAGGTCAATACCCGAAGTCGGGCGTACCAGGCGACTTGCTGGGAGGCTTCGAGGGCGGGGAGGCGGGCCTCGGCGGCGCGGGTTTTCCCCACGTGCGGACGACGGGGGGCGGCGTGGGGGCGGCTTTGGCCGCGGTTGCGGAAGGAGCGGTGTCCGTCGGTTTGGCTTCGGCCGTCGGTTTGAGTTCGGCCGTTGCTTCGGCGGCGGGCAGTGGTGCCGGGGGAGGCGATTCGAGCGGGGGCGCCGTCGCGGCTGGCTCGGCCGCCTTCTGCGGCGGTGACGCGATGACCGTGGTTTCTGTCTTCGCCGGTCCGCTCTGAAGAAACTTGTAGGCACCGAAGCCGCCACCGATGACGATCACGCCGACGACCGCGGCGATCGCAAGGCCGGCGCCTCGGTTCGATGTCGGGACGCCGGGCACCGCGTCGTGCTGCGACGTGGCCCAGGACTGATTGCTTTGCTTGGCCGTCGCCGTACTCGTGAGTCGCAGCCCGTCCGAACCGACGGCGAGAGGAGGCGGCTGCTCGGTGGGGGCACCGCTCAAGTCGGGGAGCGCGGCGGCGCGAGGCACGGACGCCGCAGCCGCTTGATGGGCGGGGCGATGCTCGGGAGGAACGGTGACCGCTTGCCCCGTGCGCGCCCAGCTGTCGAGCGCATCGCCGAACTGCTGCGCCGTCTGGAAGCGATGCTCGAGCTCACGCGCCATGCCTTTCGAGACGATGGAGCAAAAAGCGGGGTCGAGATCGGGAACGATCGTGAGCGGCGAAGGCGGCGTCGAGAGCACGATCTTGAACAGCAGCTCGTTGAACGACTTGGCGTCGAACGGAACTTGCCCCGTGATCGCTTCGTAGAGGATGACGCCGATGGAATAGAGATCGCTGCGGGCGTCGGCCTCGCGACTGCCGTTGGCCTGCTCGGGCGACATGTAATAGGGCGTGCCCATCACCGTGCCAGTGCGGGTCATGTGCATCTGGTCGCCTGCCAGCTGCTGGAACTTCGAGATTCCGAAGTCGATGATCTTGACGTAGTCGAGCTGGCCGGCCTTCTCTTTGAGGATGTAGATGTTGTCCGGCTTGAGGTCGCGGTGGATGATGCCGGCGGAGTGTGCCGCCCCGAGCCCGGCCAGGACCTGCCGGGCGAGCGTGGCGAGCTCGCGCGGGTCGAGCTTGCCCTTGCGCTGGATGCGCGCGCTGAGCGGCTCGCCGTCGAGGTACTCCATGACCATGAAGCGGTCGTTGTTGGGGAGTGTACCGAGGTCGAGCACTTCGAGGATGTGATCGCTGCCGATCCGTCCCGCCGCCTGCGCTTCGCGTTCGAACCGCTGCACCGCTTCGGCGTTGGTGGCGGTGCCGGCATGGAGTACCTTGATGGCTACGCGCCGCCTGATGCGGACGTTCTCCCCCTCATAGACCGCGCCCATACCCCCTTCGCCGATAAGCCGGACGATGCGGTACTTCCCTTCGAGGATCTGGCCGATTTCGAGCGACATGAAGGATTTCGGGTAGTCCGATAACTCTTATACCACCCGTCATCTACGGGCGCACTGGCCAAAACTGTATGCCTACAAGTGGTTTTTGCGCCGAACGGGCCTGTACAGCAGCGAGGATCACGCGAGGCGCTCGGAGCCGACGACGGGCAGCGGCCGTGATGCTCCTCGCGCTCACATTTGCGGTGCAGGCGTGTCGCAAAGCGCTGCCGCAGGACGAGCTGCTCGTCTTTGCCGCCGCCAGCACCGCCGACGTCCTCACCGAGGTGGGGCGTGACTTCGAGACTGAAACCACACAAAAAGTGCGGTTCTCCTTTGGTGGGTCACGAGATCTCGCGCGGCAGATCCGCGCTGGCGCGCCGGCCGCCGTCATCGTGTCGGCCGATGCGGAGACGATCGATGCGCTGGTCGAGGCGAAGCTCGTGCGGAGCGAGGATCGGCGGTCTTTCGCCTCGAATCGTCTCGTCGTCGTCGTGCCGACGGGGGCCGCTTCCGTGGCCATCCATACGCCGCGGGATTTGGTCGGCGTGGTGCGCTTGGCCATTGGGGATCCCAAGCTCGTGCCTGCCGGCAATTACGCCCGACAATGGCTCGAGAAAGAGGGGCTGTGGACGGAAGTGGCGCCCCATGTTCTGCCGTCGCTCGACGTGCGCGCCGCACTTGCCGCCGTCGAAGCAGGACACGCCGACGCCGGAATCGTTTACCGAACCGACGCCGCACGGTCACAACGGGTCCAGATCGCGTATGAGGTGCCCGTGGAAAGGGCACCCACCATCGCCTACGTGGCAGCACGTCTCGCGAGCGCCGACACCCCCGGGGCCATGCGCTTTCTCGATTTCTTGACGGGCTCCAAGGCACGGGCGACCTTGGCTCGCCACGGTTTCGTCCTCTAGAAAAGGCGAGCTAAAAAAGGCGAGCATCGTTCGGTCGTGGCTGTGGTGTCGAAGATGATCGAAGCCGACGACTTGTCGATCCTGGGTCTCTCCTTGGAAGTAGCCCTGACGGCGACGCTCGCCATCCTTCCGATCGGAATCGCGCTGGCGTGGCTCTTGGCGGGATGGCGCGGCCAGGGCCGCGTGCTCGTCGAGTCCATCCTCACGTTGCCGCTCGTCTTGCCGCCCACCGCGATTGGCATCGTCCTCCTCACGCTGCTCTCGAAGCACCATGCCTTGGGCCGGGTGCTCTCCGACGTGGGGATCGAAATCATGTTCACCTGGAAGGCGGCCGTGCTGGCATCGGCCGTCATGTCGCTTCCCTTGCTCGTGCGCTCGGCCCGTACCGCGTTCGAAGAGATCGATCCGCGGTTGCTCGGCGTCGCCCGCACGCTGGGGGACGGTCCCCTGCGCGTGTTTCGCCGGGTGGCACTCCCCTTGGCGTGGCGCGGCATCGCCGCGGGCGTGCTCTTGTCGTTCTGTCGCGCGCTCGGCGAATTCGGAGCCACCATTCTCATCGCGGGCAACATCCCCGGGCGGACGCAAACGCTGGCGCTTGCCATTTTTCATCGATCGCAGGTGGGGCGCGATGGCGATGCGCTGCGGCTCGTGGCCCTCGTCTGTTTCGTCGCGCTGGCCGCGGTGTATGCCACCGAGAGGCTCGGCCATCGCCGCGGCGCCGCCCCTTCGGCGACATGATCGACCTCAGCATCCGCCTCGCGCTTCAGCCGTTTTCGCTGGAGGTCGAGCTGGCTTTGGCGGGCCGGGTGACCGCCGTTCTCGGCCCCTCGGGCTCGGGAAAGACGTCGCTGCTGGAGATCATCGCCGGGCTGCGGCGCGCGGAAGGACGCGCGACGCTCGACGGCGTGACGTTCCTCGACTCCGAGCGCGGGATTCGCCTGGCCCCCGAGCGCCGCCAAATCGGCTACGTGCCGCAGGAGCCGGCGCTGTTTCCCCACCTCGACGTCTCCGAGAACATTCGCTACGGCGTTCGCGCTCGGTCCGATGCGTCGACACGGCGGGTCACGGAAACATGCGCCCTTCTCGAAATCGGCGAGCTCGTGACGCGCTATCCGCACACGCTTTCTGGAGGTGAGGCGCAGCGCGTCGCGCTCGCGCGCGCGCTCGTCACCCAGCCGCGACTGCTTCTCTTGGACGAGCCGCTGGCGGCGCTCGACGCCGAGCTTCGTCACCGCATCCTTCCTTACCTGATGCGGGTCCGCGATGAGGCCAAGATCCCGATGATCTACGTCACGCACCATGTCGGAGAGGCGCTCGCGCTGGCCGATGAGGCCGTCCTGCTGCGCGCGGGACGCGTGGAGGCCACCGGACCCGTGCGCTATGTCCTCACGCCGAAGCTCGTGACGTCCGTGCGCCATGATGCGACGTTCGAAAACATCGTGCACGGCGTCATCATCGCCGTCGATGACGACGCGGGCACGGCGATGCTCGCGCCGCTCACGGCCGTCTCGCGAGAACGTGCCCCCGAGGCCACGCCCCTGACCGTACCCGGTGGACACGGTCTGCGCGCCGGGAGCCCTGCCACGTACCGGGTCCGCAGCGAAGATGTGCTGTTGCTGCGAGGAGCTCCGGTGGGCATCTCCGCCCGCAACGTCTTTCCCGCGCGCGTCGTGGGGGTCGAAACGTTGCGCACCGATGTTCTCGTTCGCCTCGCCAGCAGCGCGCTCGAATGGCGCGCCCTCGTGACGGCTGCAGCGGTGCGCGAGCTCGAAATCGTGACGGGCAGCGAGCTCTTCGTCGCCATCAAGACGCACTCTTTCGAACGCCTCGGTTGATTACGCAGACGTAATGAAGCCGATAACGAGAGCGTGGGAATCCGGGCAGACTGAAATGTGAAGCACGCCCCAATCGCCCGGGGATTGAATGGACCGACCGGCCGATGAGTCCTACGTGGGTACTCATGGCTATGGCCAAAGCGGGACAATGGACTCATGCTACGTGTTATGACGACGCTGATGCGGCGATGCTGGGTGGCGAGTGGGATGGCTGCCGTGCTCGTGACGGGAGCAGCGGCGGATGTGCAGGCGCAAGCAGATGTGCAGGCGCAAGAGGAACCGACGCCGCCGACCCCAACGCAGCCTCTCCCGACGCGCACGACGACGAAGCATGTCGTGTCGACCGAGGCGGGAGGAACCGTGCCCACCGAGCCTGCTGCTCCCCAAGTGGCGCCCGCCCCCCTTCCCACCCTGCCGACCGCCGCGCCGCCAGCCGATCCCACGCAGCCGGGCGATGCGGCGGCGTCGAGCGAACCGCCGGCCCCATCCGAATATGACTACGCCGCGGATACCGATCCGGCCGCGCTGCAGGACTTTCGCGACACCCTCTCGCCCTACGGAACTTGGGAGGACGACGGGACCTATGGCGTCGTTTGGATGCCGAGCAGCGCCGTCGTCGGCGCAGACTTTGCCCCTTACGTGAGCCACGGCCATTGGGGGCTCGGCGCGGGCAACGCCTGGATGTGGCTCAGCGACTTCAGCTGGGGTTGGGCACCGTTTCACTACGGCCGCTGGGTCTGGATCGGGGGGCGTGGCTGGGGGTGGATTCCCGGACGGGTCTATGCGCCGGCCTGGGTCGTGTGGCGAACGGGCTTTTACGATGACTACTACGTCGGGTGGGCCCCCATGCCGCCCACCTGGTACTGGCGCCGCGGCTGGGCCTACCGTCTTGGTTTTTATCCCCCGGCTCCGTACGTGTTCTGCTCGGCGAGCTACATGTTCGCTCCGCATGTTCGCTCGCACATCGCGCCGCCCGCGCGCGTGGATCTCATCGCGCCGCGCACGCGGCCCTACGTCGCGGCGAGCCCGGGCATCGCCTCGTCGGGGCAGACGCCTTACACGATGGCCCGCGGACCGAGCCTGGTCGACGCCCATATTCCGACGGGCTCGGTGCCGGCGCAGCGCGCGGCGCCCGATCCGCGAGCGGTCTCCTTTTCGCGCACGCATCCACCGTCACGCTCGTTCGCGACGCAGCAACCCGGCGCATTCACCGGGCGCAGCGACGTGATGCCCCGGCCGCAGACGTTTCCTTCGACGCCCGGATCGAACGTGTACACGACGAGGCCGCTTCCCCCGACCGGGGCGAGCATGCCCGCGCCCCAGCTCTATTCGCCGCGGCCGATGACGGCCCCTGGTGGACCGATGCAACCTGTCATGCCGGCCATGCCGCGACCGATGCAGGTCGCTCCCGTCATGCCGCGGGCTTACAGTCCGCCCTCCTCCGCTCCGTTCGTGCGGCCCGCCCCACCCTCCATGATGCGTCCGTCGTCCCCCGCGCCGTTCGTTCGACCGTCGGCTCCTCCTGCCGCCAATGTACCGCGGCCGAGCATGGCCGCGCCGCGCTCGGTGGCACCAGCCGTCCGCGCGCCCGTCGCGCCGAGGATCTCGCGATGAAGACTGGGCTGCTCGTGGTCCTGGCGTGCGTTGCAGGGAGCGGCTGCGGTCACAGTGACGGCCGTTACGCTCCTCACAGTTCGACCGGGCGATCGTTCTCCTTGCCCACGTGTCCGAAGGCTTCGCCGCCGGTGCGGGTGGTCACGATCGACACCGACGCCCTGCTCACGACGGAGCCGGGCAAAGGCGCCGGCGTCCTCGTGGAGTACACGAACGGCGGGCACTGGCACGTCGCGACGGTCTGCGACACGGCGATCAGCGGCTACTACTGCGATTTCGACGTCACGGCGCAAGCCATCGGCGGCAAGGTCAGCAACCTGCTGAAGGAAGAGCTCGAAACCGCCGACATCGCAACTTCCTACTGCTCGGACACCGCTCTTTTGGGCGTCACTACCGGCAGCGATTTCGACGGCGTTTGGTTCGACACGACGCCGGGCGCCACCATTCGGGTCACGGCCGCGCTCGGACAAACGATCTACGAGAATGTCCTTTACTGGATCAGCGGAGACGTCGTGCACGACGACGCCAATGCCAACCCCATCGAGCTGACACCGACCACGCCGTAAATTTCAGTGCTGCCGTGCGTCGGCAGGGGTCACCGCTTCACGGCCGGCGTTTGGTGCTGGAATTGCGCTTCTCGGTTTGACGGCGGCGCCGCTCTTCGGGGGCGCCGCTCTTGGCAGCGGGGTGCACCTGCACGAACTGATAGCGCCCCGACGCACGAATGTGCGCTTCCCCTTCTTTGACGCGCTCGCGCGCGAGCTCGATGAAGCGCGACTGAGCGCGACGCGGCGTTTCCCCAGCGGCGGGAGTGACGCGGGTGTAGCTGCCATCGGAGCGCAGGGTCCAGCTCTTGACGTTGTCGGCGCGCGAGATGGCGAGGATCTCGTTCATGAGGCGGTTCTTGATGTCGGGGTCGACGATGGGCACCATCACCTCCACGCGACGGTGGAAGTTGCGCGGCATCCAGTCGGCGCTGGAGATGAACACTTCGTCCTGCCCGCCGTTCTTGAAGCAGGCAATGCGCGAGTGCTCGAGGAAGCGGTCGATGTGCGCGCGCACCTGGATGCGCTCGCTCACGCCGGCCACGTTGGGGCGAAGGCCACACACGCCGCGCACCAGCAGCGTGATGGGAACCCCCGATTGCGCGGCTTGGTAGAGCGCCTCGATGACGTCGGGATCGACGAGCGCGTTGAGCTTGGCGATGATCCCGGCGGGTCGTCCGGCGCGCGCGTGCTCCGCTTCGCGCCGGATGAGCCCCAGCACTGCCTCGTGCAGGCCGAGGGGAGCGACGACCAAGAGATTCCACTTGGCGGGCGCGCTGTAGCCGGTCAGCAAGTTGAAGAGCGCGGTGACGTCTTCGCCGATCTGCTCGCGCGCAGTAAAGAGGGAGAGATCGGTGTAGAGGCGCGCCGTCGCGGGGTGGTAGTTGCCCGTCGAGAGGTGGACGTAGCGGCGCAGCTTGTCCTTCTCGCGCCGCACCACGAGCGCCGCTTTGGCGTGTGTCTTCAGCCCGAGCAGTCCATAAACGACGTGAACGCCCGCTTGCTCGAGCGTGCGCGCCCACTGGATGTTGCTCTCTTCGTCGAAGCGCGCTTTGAGCTCGACGATGGCCGTCACTTGCTTGCCGTTTTCGGCGGCGCGCCCGAGCGCCTTGATGATGGGCGAGTCGCCGGTCGTGCGGTAGAGCGTCTGTTTGATGGCGAGCACGCCCGGGTCGTCGGCAGCGCGCGAGATGAACTCCATCACCGAGTCGAACGACTCGTACGGGTGATGCAGGAGGATGTCCTTTTCGCGGATGGTGGTGAAAAGGTCCTCCGACTCGCGCAGGGGTGGCACGATCTGAGGCGAGAAAGGCTCGTCGCGCAGCTCGCGCCGCTCGTCGCGGGCCACGTAGCGCGCCAGATCGGCGAAGTTGAGGGGACCGGTGACGTGGTAGACGTCTTCCTGCGGATCGAGCTTGAGCGCTTGGCAGAGGCGCGCCAGGGACCCGGGCAAGACCTCGCCGCTGATCTCGAGGCGGACGGCGTTGCCGCGGTCGCGGCGGCGCAGCTCCTGCTGGATCGTTTGCAGCAGGTCTTCTGCCTCTTCCTCGTCGATCTCGAGGTCCCAGTTGCGCGTGACGCGGAAGGCATAGGTGCCGCGCAGACGAAGCACGGGGAAGATCTGGTGGACGTGACGGGCGATGACGTCTTCGAGCAGCACGAACGCGCTGCGCGCCCCCGTGCGCTTGACCGGCATGACGCGGGAGAGCATCGACGGAACCTGCACTACGCCGAAGCCCGGCTCGAGCAGCTCGTTTTCGCGCGCGAACATGACGCCGAGGTTGAGGCTCTTGTTGCGCAGGTGCGGAAACGGATGTCCGGGGTCGATGGCGATGGGCGTCAGCACCGGGAAGATGTCGTTTTTGAACATCACGTCGAGGCTGGCGAGCTCGTCGGGGGCGAGGTCGGCCGGCTTGACCAGCATCACCCCTTCGCGCGCGAGCGCGGGGACGAGCTGGTCGGTCCAGCAGTGGTACTGCGCATCGACGAGCTTGTGTGCGCGTGCACTCAGCGCCGCGAGCTGCTCTTGCGGCATCATGCCGTCGGGGGGCGGCTCTTCCACCTCGCCCGACAGCTGCTGCTTGAGTCCCGCCACGCGGACCATGAAAAACTCGTCGAGGTTGGCGGTGACGATGGAGAGAAATTTGATCCGCTCGTAGAGAGGGACCGACGGGTCGTCCGCTTCGGCCAACACCCGCGCATTGAACTCGAGCCAAGAGAGCTCGCGGTTCACGTAGAGCGCCGGAGCGTCGAGCGCCGGCGGGGTGGGTGTTCCCGACGGCGTCGAAGCAGGCGGCGACGAGAGCGAACCCGCCACCGCGGGGGCAACGCTCGCGCTCGCGAACGACGCGCTCGGCGCCGCGCTCGTCGCGCTCGGCGAAGGCTGGGGCTGGCTCGGCGGCGCTTGCGTCATCGGCGCAGAGGCACCCGTGGCGGCGGGATTGACGAGCGCCGCCGGCTGAGGACCGAGCGCGGGCGCGGCTGGCAGCGATGCGCTCGGCGCCGCGGCAGGGGCAACCGGTGCGACAGCGACGGAGCCCGAGCTCCCGTGTCCGATCGGGGCAGCCACCAGTGCATTTCCCTGGTCAGGAGTCGACGATCGCGGCGCGTCCATTTCCGACAGCGTACTCCGCTCGATCTCCTCTGCCACGGCAGCGTCATAGCCCACCGGCCCGGCCCGACGAGGCTCCTTTTGCCGCCACGATCCCCGGATTTGCCTCAATCCAAGGGGTTAGGAGGCCAAGAAGTCACCCAAAATTCACCTTTCCGCACCCAAACCTACACAGATCCGACCATAGCTCGCGCGCTCCAAATGCCGAGGACGCCCGCTCCCGCACATCCTGCCACCATCGCGGCGACGTAGAGCACGGCACGCGCCGTCTCACCTTGTTCGAACCAGCCGAGCGTCTCGTGGTTGAACGCGGAGTACGTGGTGAAGCCACCCAAGACACCGGTCGTCAGAAGAAGCCGCGCATCGGGCGAGACGCGCGCGCCGAGCGCGGCGAGCGTATGGATGAAGCTGATGAGAAAGCAGCCGAACAGGTTGACGATGAGCGTGCCGAACGGAAGCACGGGCGAGATGAGCCGGGCCGCTGCGAGCGCGGTGAGATAGCGCGCCACACTCCCCGCGCCGCCACCCAAAAACACGTAAAAAATGCGGTTCAATGGACCTCGAGTCAGAGAGGCATTGCGGGCGTTATCCAACGAAACGTGTGCCTGGGGCTATAGCCGAGGGTGCGCAACCTGGTATTCTGAGGCTTAACCCGAAGGGGTCGGTTCTAGAAAGGAACAGCAGATGGCGGAAACGCAGACGACCAGCATGGTGCAGAAGATTGCCTCGCTGCAAGACTTCGCCCTGTATCGCGATCTCTCCTGGGAAGGCTCTTTCGAAGACTACCTTCAAATCGTGCGTGGGCGCCCACAGGTGACCCGTAACGCGTTTCAGCGCGTCTACGACATGATCATCAGCTACGGCACCGAGGAGTACATCGACAACAAGAAGAAACTCGTCCGTTACAACTTCTTCAAGGACGAAATCGACGGCGGTGCGGACGCGATCTTCGGTCTCGACATCCCGCTCATGCGCCTGGTGCACGTCCTCAAGGCGGCGGCGGAAGGGTACGGGCCCGAGAAGCGCGTCATCCTCCTGCACGGCCCGGTAGGGTCGTCGAAGTCGACCATCGCGCGTCTCTTGAAGAAGGGGCTCGAGCAGTACTCGCGCACCCCCGACGGCGCCCTCTACACCTTCGAGTGGCGCAATCTCAAGGAAATGGGCCTCGGGCAAACCGACCACGAGCCGTGCCCGATGCATGAGGAACCGCTTCGTCTGATTCCTCTGCAGTGGCGCGACAAGGTCGTAGGCGAGCTCGGGCTCTCCAACGATCAATGCAAAGTGAAGGTCGACGGCGATCTCGATCCCGCGTGTCGCTTCGTCTTCAAGGGGCTCATGGACTACTACAAGGGCGACTGGTCCAAGCTCATCACGCACATCCACGTGAAGCGGCTCATTCTCTCGGAGAAGGACCGCATCGGCATCGGCACGTTCCAGCCGAAGGACGAGAAGAACCAGGACTCGACGGAGCTCACCGGCGACATCAACTACCGTAAAATCGCCGAGTACGGGTCGGATTCCGATCCGCGCGCCTTCAACTTCGACGGCGAGTTCAACATCGCCAACCGCGGCATCGTGGAATTCGTCGAGGTGCTCAAGCTCGACGTGGCGTTCCTTTACGACCTTCTCGGCGCTTCCCAAGAGCACAAGATCAAACCCAAGAAGTTCGCCCAGACGGACATCGACGAGGTGATCATCGGTCACACCAACGAGGCCGAATACAAGAAGCTCTTGAACAACGAGTTCATGGAGGCTCTTCGCGATCGGACCATCAAGATCGACATCCCCTACATCACCAAGCTCAACGAGGAGATCCGCATCTACCAGAAGGACTTCAACCACCAAAAAGTGCGCGGCAAGCACATCGCGCCGCACACGCTGGAGGTGGCGGCGATGTGGGCGGTGCTGACCCGCCTCGAGGATCCCAAGAAGCACAACCTCTCCATCTTGCAGAAAATGAAGCTCTACGACGGCAAGGTGCTTCCCGGCTACACGCAGGACACCGTGAAGGAGCTGCGCAAGGAGTCCAAGCGCGAAGGGATGGAGGGGATCAGTCCGCGCTACGTGCAGGACAAGATCTCCAACGCCCTCGTCAACGACGTCGGCGAAGGAACGATCAACCCCTTCATGGTGATGAACGAGCTCGAAAAAGGGCTGCGCCACCACTCGCTCATCACCAACGACGACCAGAAGAAACGTTTCGGCGAGGTCATCGGCATCGTGAAACGCGAGTACGAGGAGATGGTGAAAAACGAAGTGCAGCGCGCCATCAGCGCCGACGAAGAAGCGATTCACAAACTGGCCGGCAATTACATCGACAACATCAAAGCCTACACCCTCAAAGAGAAGGTCAAAAACCGCTATACCGGCCAGGATGACGAGCCGGACGAGCGCTTGATGCGATCGATCGAGGAGAAGATCGAGATCCCCGACAACAGGAAAGACGACTTCCGCCGCGAGATCATGAACTACATCGGCGCGCTGGCGGTGGAGGGGAAAAAGTTCGAGTGGCACACCAACGACAGGTTGCGCCGTGCGCTCGAGCTCAAGCTCTTCGAGGACCAGAAGGATTCGATCAAGCTGAAGACGCTGGTGTCGGCCGTCGTCGACAAGGAGACGCAGGAAAAGATCGACATCATCAAGAGCCGGCTCATCAAATACTTCGGTTACAACGAGGTTTCGGCCACCGACGTTCTCAACTACGTGGCGAGCATCTTCGCGCGCGGTGACGCCAAGGATTGACCCGCCGTCGGAATCGTAGTCTGAACGCTACCCGGCGCGCGCAGCCTGCGCGCCGGGATCCCACTCAAGAGCCTGACCGAACGGGCGCGAGGACTTGTCGATGAGCCTGAAGAAATCCTTGATGGAGCAGGGCATGAAACTGCTCGCTGATCCGCGCGTGATGAAACTCATGCAAAACGAGCAGTTCGTCAAAACGATGATGGCAGCGATGAGCATGCCCGGAAAAATCGACGGCTTCACCAAGGAGCAGGCCGAGAAATTTGCCAAGCGGATGTCGCTGGCAACGGCTGACGAGGTGCGCGACTTGAAGCGCACCGTGCGCTCGCTCGAGGATCAACTGGCCGCGCTCAAGCGAAACTCGAGCTCCTAGCGTAGCGCTAGCCATCCGTCGCAGTCCCCATGCAAACGTGCGCGCGCCTTGGGGGCGCGGTTGAATCGCGCTTCCCAGGGGGTCGGCGTCGGAGTAGCCTGGCACAAATTCGAGGCCCGCACCCTGCTGGCACACGAGGCATGGCTATGAAAATATTGAATATTCTTATGGTCTGGGGAGCTGGTTCTTTGATGGCTGCGAGTGCCGCAGCCCAGGCGCCCGCGCCGGGCGGCACACCTGGCTCAACTCCACCCTCAGCGAAGGGGGAAGTGCCGAACCAGACCAAGATCGCCGACGTGGCGAGCAAGGACGTGTCCACCACCGGTTTCGACGATCCGAACTCGCCGTTCGAGAAGGCGGACACCACCTACCGCTTCATCGGCGCGCGCTTTCGTTACGTGATCGTCCCCAAATTCTACATGGGGATCTTCGGCGACGGGGGAACGACGGTGGGCGTGCCCGCCTTCGGTCCCGAGTTTACGATTCGCAAGAACGGCTTCGAATACGTGATGTCGGCGATGTACGCGAGCTACGCCATGAATCCCACGCCGTTCAAGTCGAAGACCGACAACAACGACGCCTGGGAGATCGTGGAAACGAGCGTCAAATCGCTTTACCTCATGTCGGATTTTCTGTGGTCCGCCGAGATGAGTCCCAAATTCGCGTTCACCTACGGCGGTGGGTTCGGCTTGGGCGTCGTGTTCGGCGACATCCATCGCCAGCAGGCCTATCCGACGGGCAGCGCGGGCGACCCTTCGACGTACGTCCCGTGCCAAGGTCCTATGAATCCGGTCGGTCAGTACTGCGGCCGAGACAACGATCACTACGGCGGCTACACCGAGCCGAGCTGGGCCAACGGGGGATCGAAGCCGATTCTCTTTCCCTGGGTGTCGCTCCAGACTGGATTTCGCTTCAAGCCGCACAAGCAGTTCATGGGGCGCGTCGACGTGGGCTGGAACATTCTCAACGGACCGTTCTTCGGTTTGGCCCTCAATTACGGGTTGATCTGACCCCTCATCGTGCCGGCGCCCGAGCTTCCTCCTCGGTACGAACCGGTCTCCCCGCTGGGTAAGGGAGGAGGCGGCGAAGTATGGGCCGTCCGCGATCGGCTGAGCGGGCGCACCCTCGCGTTGAAGACGCTGGGCGCTCGCGCGACCGAGCGTGAGGTGCAAGCGCTGGTGCGCGAAGCCGTTGCTCTCTCCGGCCTGGAGGGTCTCGGTGTGCCGCGCGTGCTCCGCTTCGGAAGGTTGCCGAAGAGCGGACGCCCCTTCTTGGTGCGCGAGCTGGTGGAAGGGCAAAGTCTGCTCGAGCTCATCGAGGACGGCGCGGAGCCATCGCGCTGTCTCGGGGCCATCGCCTTCGCCTCCGATCAACTGACGGCGCTCCACCGCGCGTCGCTTTTGCACGGCGACATCAAGCCGGGCAACATCATCGTCAGTGACGATGGAAAGGGAACGCTCGTCGATCTGGGGCTGGCCGCGCCTTGGAAAGAGCGCGGCACGCGGCCAGAAGGGCTGACGCCGCGCTACGCGGCACCGGAGCTGCTCGCCGGGGCCAAGCTCAACGTCCGCGCCGAGATCTTCGCGCTCGGTGCGACATTGGGCGAGATCCTGGAGCACGCCGGCCAGCGCCTGACGCCGAAGGACCGCGCTGCACTGGAGAAGGTGGTCGGCCGCGCGACCGCCCATGACCCTTCGGCCCGTTTTCCGAGCGCGGACGAGCTGGCGATGGAGCTAAGGCGCGTGATTCAGCTGGCCCCGCGCGAAGTCGGGCGCCACGCGGATGCCTCCTGGCCCATCGTGGGCATCGACACGGCTGCACTCGCGCTCCTGGCGCGCATCGATGGGCTGCCCGCGGGCGGCGTCGTGGCGTTGGAAGGGCCGACCGGCTCGGGGCGAACGGCGCTGCTCCGGCGCGTGGCATGGTCGCTCGGCGTGGCGGGGCGCGCCGTGGCCTGGATCGAACCGGCGGTGACGGCGAACATCGCCGAAGCGCTCGACGTCGAGCTCGCCGGCGGCGAGCTACGCGACATGGTGGTGCTGGTCGACGATTCCGAGAAGCTCGATCGCGATACGCTCGCCAAGCTGACCGAGGCGCGCAAGGCGGGCGCCAAGCTGGTCCTCGCGGCGACGAAGGCGCGGCTGGTACCGATCGCTACGCAGCTGGAGGTGTTTGCGATGCCGCCCCTCGAGGAGCAGGCTGCGACCGAGCTGCTCCGCCGCGCGATCCCCTCACTTTCTCCGGCGGTGATCGCCGAAATCATGATCCGTTCCAAGGGGCGGCCCGGCAAGTTGCGTGGCATCGTACGCCGGCTGGACGGGGAGACCGTCGTTTCCCCCGCTGATCTCGAGCGAATCTTGGAGCCAAAGGAAGGGGTCACCGTCAATAGCGTGCGCTCGGAACCAGCGCTCGTTCGCTGCGAGCGGCTCCTCGACCAAGGGCGCAACGACGAGGCGGCATCGCTCATCGCGGAGTTTCAAGCGGACCCTAGCCTCGCTGCTTCCATCGCCAGGGCCAGGTTGGCGGTGGGACGAGGGGACCCGAAAGCGGCCCTTGCCGAGCTCGACAAGACGCGGACCGCTGCCACGGCGGCAAAGAGCACCAAGATCGGCCGATGCTGGTTTCTCTACCGGGCGCGCGCCCACCTGCGGGCCGGCGAATATGCGCTGGCCGACGAAGCGGCGGTGGTCGCGCTGGCCGCGGGAGGAGAGCCGGCGCTGGAAGCCGATGCCCTGTCGGTGCGCGGCCTTTCGGAGAGTTACACCGGCCATCACGACGGGGCCCGCAAGCTGCTCGAACGTGCGGTCGAGCTGGCGCGCACGGCGGGCGATCTGCGGGTGGAAGGTTTGACGCTCGCTTCGCTGGCCTTGGCCCTGCAGAGAAATGAGCAGCTCTCCGAAGCCAAGACCGCGTACGAAGCCGCTCTGCGCGCCGCCGAAACGGCTGGAGAAGCCGGTGCGGTCGCCACCATCAGGCTCAATCTCGCCGCGCTGACGCAGGGGCAAGGCGAGTTCGCGCAGGCGCTGGCGCATCTCGAGGCAGCGGTGGACATGGGCGGGCGCGCCGGGCGCCGCTCGACGACGCAGCAGGCGCTTTTGAACCTGGCCAATCTCGACCTCTATCTCGGGCGCTTCGCGCGAGCGCGCGGCACCATCGAAGCGCTCGGCCAGCAGCGCGGCACGCTGGCGCCGGTGGCCGAAGCGCAGCTGCGCGGGCTGGAAGCCGATCTTGCGGCGCGCACC
The DNA here is from genome assembly GCA_035318465.1 of Polyangiaceae bacterium. Classification (GTDB taxonomy): domain Bacteria; phylum Myxococcota_A; class Polyangia; order Polyangiales; family Polyangiaceae; genus DASWDH01. The sequence goes on along the minus strand of DATHES010000127.1, from coordinate 27,368 downwards.
GGCGATGTGACGAGCGCGCTCGGGCTCTATGCCTCGTGCGCCGCTGCGTACGACGCGCTCGGCCGCGCTACCGACGCCGCCGAGGCGCGGCTGGAGAGCGTGCTCATGGCGGTGCACGCTCCGCACGTCGACGTCGCCGGGTTGGCTGCGCAGGTCGATAAAGCGGCTTTGCTCTTGGGCGAAGCGCCCGCCCATCGCGCGATGATGTGCCTCGCGCGCGCTTCGGTGGCCGTGCTGCAGCAAGACGAAGGAGCGGCGCGGCGCGCCTTCGAAGCCGCGCTGCAAGCGGCGCGCACCTGTGGGCAAAAAGAGTGGATCTGGCGCATTCTCGAAGCGCGGGCGCGGCTCTTGTCGGACAGCGGGCAGTCGCTTCTCGCCCGGCGCGACATCGAAGAGGCGCTCGGCGTGCTCGAGGAAATTGCGGTGCGGCTCCCGCGCGACCTGCGCGAAGTCTTTTGGGACGACGCACGACGGCGCCGTCTGCGCGATTTCGCCACATCGCGTACCAGCACCCCCTCGGCGTCCGTGCCCGCGCCGAAGACGAGCGCCAACGCATTGCCCATGCCGGTGCAGGACGACCGGCTCGGACGCATCCTGGAAATCAATCGCGAGCTCGCTGCCGAGCACGATCTGGCGCGATTGCTCGAGCGCGTCACCGACCATGCCATCGGCCTCTTGCGCGCCGAACGGGGGTTCGTGATCCTCGCCGGCACGGGGGGGGAGCTGTCGGTGCACGCGTCGCGCGATCGCGCGGGGGACGACCCGCACGCACGCTTCTCGCGCAGCATTGCCGAACGCGTCATCGAGAGCCGCGAGCCAGTCGTCTCCCAAAGCGCGCGCGACGACGATCGCATGGCGGGGTACTTGTCGGTGCATCAGCTGATGCTCCAATCGGTGGCCTGTGTACCCATCTCGGCACCGGGTGGACGCGCCATCGGCGCCCTCTACGTGGAGACGCGCCTGCGCCCTGGCACCCAATTCGCCGAGGAGCTCCCCACGCTTTCCGCGTTCGCGGATCAGGTCGCGATTGCCATCGAGAATGCGCGGCTCGTGACCGAGAGCGCCGAGCGCGCTGCCGATCTGAAGACGGCCAATGGCGAGCTCGAGCGCGCGCGGGCGCGCCTGGAAGAACTTTTGGGCCATCGCACCGCGCAGCTCGACGAAGTGCGGCGCGATCTGCGCACCACGCGAGCGGTGCTGCGCAGTCATTTCGGCTACCAGGGGCTCGTGGGGACGAGCGCGGCGATGCGCAAGGTCTATGCGCTCATCGACCGGATCAAGGAGACCGACGTACCGGTGCTCATCACCGGCGAGAGCGGCACCGGCAAGGAAATCGTCGCCCGTGCCATCCACAACGCGGGGCGGCGGGGCAAGGGGCCCTTCACCGGCATCAACTGCGGCGCCATTCCCGAGCACCTTTTGGAGAGCGAGCTCTTCGGCCACGTGCGCGGCGCGTTCACCGGCGCCGAACGCGATCACAAGGGACTCTTCCGCGAAGCGGATGGGGGCACGCTCTTGCTCGATGAGATCGGCGAGATGCCGAAAAAGATGCAAGCCGGCCTTTTGCGGGTGCTCCAGGAAAAGGTCATCCGCCCGGTGGGCGGCGAGAAAGAGCAGAACGTCGACGTGCGGCTCATTGCCGCCACCAACCGCGATCTGGCGGCCATGGTCGAGGCGTCGGCGTTCCGCGAGGACCTCTACTATCGGCTGCACGTCGTGGAAGTCCGGCTGCCCCCGCTGCGCGAGCGGCTCGACGATCTGCCGGCGCTCATCGATCACTTCTTCAAGATCTTCGCTGCCCGGTTGAAGCGCGACAAAAAGACGCTGTCTCGCGACGCGCTGCGCAAGCTGTCGAGCCACGCCTGGCCCGGCAATGTGCGGCAGCTGGAGAACGTCTTGCTCAATGCGTGGGTGATGAGCGATCGCCCCGAGCTTCTGGCCGACGATTTCGATCTACCCGTCCCGGGACGGCGCGCGATCGCCGAGGGGGCCCCGCCGAGCCCGCCGCGGTCGGCGGCGCGTTCGACGCCGCCGAGCTCGCGCCCCGCAAGCTCCAGGAAGGGCCCCGCCTCGAAGCGTCACACCGACGAACCCACGCGCCGGCGCGATGGCGAGAAAGAGCGAATCCTCAGCGCGCTCCGATCCTGCAACTGGAACCGCGTGAAAGCGGCGCACATGCTGGGACTGCCCCGGCGAACGTTCTACCGGAGACTCAAAGAGTTCGGCATCCAGTAGCGACGGCGTTCAGCCGCGGCCGCCGTCAGCCGCTCCACCGCCGCCGCTGTTGACCCCGGGGATGCTCTTGATCCAGTTGAGGATGCATCCTGTCTCCGTCGCCGTGAGCGGCGTGCCGATGGGCATCTTCGAGCCGCACGTCGGCGTCGTGACCTTGGTGTAGATGAGGCTTTGCTCGGGCCTCTGGCTGTCGATGAGCTTGCCGATCCCCGCCGTGCAAGCCATCATTTCCCCTCGATTGAGCTTGTCGACCAGCGGTTGCGGGGCATTGATGACGGTCGGCGTGAGATCGAGGCCAGCGGAGATCACGCCGCCGCCGTGGCAACCCGCGGCGTTACATTTGCTCACCATCAACGGCGCCATGCAGGGATCGAGCATGCCGCCGCCCGCCCCGCCCGCCCCGCTGGCACCGCCCGCCCCGCTGGCACCGCCGGCGCCAGCGGTACCACCCACGCCGCCGGTTGCGCCGCCCGTTCCGACACCTCCGGTGCCCCCGCCAACCCCACCGACGCCGCCTGTGGCTCCTCCCATGCCGCCTGCGCCACCCGTGATGCCGGTGCCGCCAGTGCCGCTACCGCTGTCGAGGTCGCGCCCGAGGAGCTCCTTCTCGGCGTCGGTGAGCTGCCCCGCGCAACCGGCCAAGAGAACGCCAGCGCCGCCGAAGAGGATCGAAATGAAAAGCGTGGATAGTCGGTTCATCGTTGCACCGTTCAGAACACAGCGGCGACGCCGCCGTGAAAGACGACATATTCATCGAGCGCGCCGCCCGCGATGAACGCGTCGCCGCGCTCGGGTTTGGCACTCGAAAAAATGCGCGTGTAGGTGACCTCGGCCCGCGCTTCGAGCCAAGGGAGAATGGCGTAGGCCCCGGTGACCATGGCATCGACGCCAGCGATCGTGGCGTGGGGAAACCGGTCGCTGAACTCCCCGCCGGAAAAGACGTACATGCCGCCCAGGCCGGCGATCAGCGAAAATGCATTGAAAGGAAACCGCGCATCGATCGCTCCCCGTAGGTACTTGTAACGAACGGAGGGGACCTCGGCGACGATCGCAGCATCGCCCTCGAAGACGAAGGCCCAGGTGCCGTAGGTGCCCTCGATTCCGATGTAGGGACCGCTGTTCTTCTGGCCGGCATTGAAGCGCCCGCGCACGCCGATCGCGCTGCGCGTCCACGAACCGGTCGCCTTCTGGGAGCCGTCCTTGGTCTGCGATTCGAAACCGAGCGAGCCTGCATAGCGGCCCACGATGCCGATGTCCTTGATAGGGCCTCCCGAGGAGGCACCCGGATAGAATTGCGCCGTCACGCCGTAACCGAGGACACCGGGCGCCAGATAGGAACGGAGAGGCCCGACGAGCGGGTCGCTGTAGGTCATCTTGCGAGCGCCCGCTTCGAGTCCCACGTCCACGAGGAAGAGCGCGTTGGTAAAATCGAGCTTTTGCTTCTTCTTGGCGACGGTGTCGCGCACCGGCGCCTCGGTGGCTGCGGTCACAGCCGGTTCTTCCTTCTCCTCGGGCGGGGGCTCGGCCACGGGTTCCGCGCGCGAGCGTCTGGTGGGCTTTTCTGGCTTTTCTGGCTTTTCTGGCTTCTCTGGCTTCTCGGCCTGGGCTCGGCTCGTCTCGGGCGGGGGCTTGCTCGGCGCGGCGACGGTCTTCTCGCTCAAGGCTTCGATGTCTTCGAGCGGAACCGCCAAGAGCGGACCGATTTTCGTCCGCATCCTTTCGTTGCGGCCGAGGGTGATGTCCTCTTCGACGACCGGCTCGACCTGTTCGCTCATCACGAGGATGACGCGCGTCTCGCGCGCACCGGCTCTCCCGCGGCGCGTGCGGATGGCGATGAGCGCCGGCACGCCTTGCTGCAGGAGCGACTTGTGCACAGCGGCCAGCGCCTGTTTGCGCACGCGCTGGTTGGAGAGCGAGTCGGCAAACGAGCCCATCACGCCTTGCGTAGAGAGCGCGGCCCGTGTCGTGTCGGGATCTTGCATGGCGAAGCGAGGGGGGAGCGCATCGGTGATCTCGCGACGCACGGCCTCGACATCGGTTCCCTCGACCATGAGCACCACGCTCACCGACCTACCGGAAGCGGCCCAACCCGCGCTTGCTATGAGCAGGGACGTAAAAGCAACGAGCCCGATCACGGCTCGTTGAAAGACGCGATCGGCAGCCGATCGCGCGCGGCCGCGCGAAAGTGGCGGAGCCGCGTTATGGGTCTTGACCATCAATCGACCGGGCCTCTCGCGGGGGGCATGCACAAAAGCACGCCATACCGCCGAATTATAGGCGGCGAGATGTCGCATTGCCAGCGCGGATCTCGGCGAGAGTGCTTTCCGAGGCGACATTTCTTCTGCCAGCGCAGCGTAAAATGTGCATTTTTCTTGGACGGGTTTCCCCGTCAACGACATGTCGGCGCGTCGTACCCGCAACACCGCATCGATGTCGATTTTGTGATCGCTGCGCCCTCGATTCGCATGCGCATAGCCCGCTGACGCCATCGACCCCGGTCAGCCGATCCCGAACTGGCGCAGCTTCTTGTGCAGCCCCTCACGGGTGATACCGAGCGTCTTGGCGGTGCTCGTCTTGTTGTTATTGTGATCGCGGAGCGCCTCCAAGAGGACATACTTCTCGACTGCGTCCATCATTTCGCGCAGCGTGCCCTTGGCGGTCAGGGCACGCGCGAGGACCCCCTCGACGTGCCGGATGCGCGGTGAAAGGTGCTCTTTGGTGACGAAGCCGTTTTCATCGAGCTCGATGACGACACGCTGCATCTCGTTTTGCAGCTCGCGCACGTTGCCGGGCCAGTCGTAGGCGACGAGGAGCTCGGTCGCCTGCTGGGTCAGACCGCCGACCGGTTTTTGAAACTCGGTGGCGTACTGATTCAAGAAAGCGGCAGCCAAAAGGGCGATGTCGTCGCGCCGCTCGCGCAGAGGCGGAACGCGCAGAGGAAAGACTTTGAGCCGGTAGTAGAGGTCTTCGCGAAAGCGCCCTGCGGCGACCTCCTTCTCGAGGTTGCGGTTGGATGCGGCGACGATGCGCACGCTCACGTGCTTGGGCTGCGTCGCGCCGAGGGGCCGCACTTCGCCCTCTTGCAGGACGCGCAGCAGCTTCGCCTGCAAAGAGAGGGGCATTTCCGTCACTTCGTCGAGAAAGAGCGTGCCCCCGTCGGCGATCTCGAAGAGCCCCTTTTTGTCTTCGGTGGCGCCGGTGAAAGCGCCGCGCCGGTGACCGAACAGCTCGCTCTCCAAGAGGTTCTCGGGGACGGCCGCGCAATTCTGAGTGACGAAGAGCTTGTCGCGCCGTCGCGATCGGTAGTGCAGCGCGGAAGCGACGAGCTCTTTGCCGGTGCCGGTCTCCCCCTCGATGAGAACGGTCACCCGGGTGTCCACCACCTTTTCGAGCTGCCCGAGGACGGCCTGCATCGCCTGGCTCTTGCCGAGGATCGGCTTTTCGCCGTTCTGCCGCTTTTCTTCGCGGCTTTTCAGGAAGGCGTTCTCTTTGTTGAGACGCTCTTCGGCGGCGACGAGCCGCTTGATGAGCCTCGAGCTTTCGATGGCGAGCGAGGCATTGGCGGCGAGAACGGTGAGAACCTCGACGTCGTCCTGACTCAGCATCGCCGGCGCGTGACGGTTGTCCACCTGCAGCACGCCGAGGATGTCGTCTCCTTTCCAGAGGGGGACGCCAATGGTGCTGCGGATGGAGGCACCCATGAGCGACTCGCTCTGACCGACGTCGCGCGGCGCGTCGGCCGCCAGCACCGCGGCGCGCTCGCCGACCACTTTGCGAAAGACGCTACGGGTGATGGGCACCGAGCCGGCGGGAGACGTTCCTTCCCCGCTGGCGGCGCGGATGCGCGTCAGCATGGGGACGTACGCGCCGTCGGCCTCGTCGACGTCGCGCAGCACGATGGTCACGTGGGTGGCGTTGGGAACCAAAGAGAGAACCGCGTCGGCGACCGCCACCAGCGTCTCCTCGAGGCTCGTGCTCGCGCCAATGTGCTTTTGCGCGCGGTAGAGGGCGGAGAGGCTGCGTGGGTTTTGCTCGATGCCGGCCGTGATTCGTCCGAGATCCTCGATCTTGCGTACGGCGACGACGCGCGCTTCCTCGCTATCGTCGTCGACCGACACCGCGATGGTGGTGATCGCTTCGCCCGAGCCGAGCTCGATGACGTCGCCGCTCTCGAGGGCCGCGCGGTAGCCCGCGCCTTCGCCGAGTACGGTGCGCGCCGCACCGCGCAGGAGAGCCGTGCCGTTGGTAGAGCGGAGGTCTTCCAGCACGGGGGAGGCCGGACCGAGCACGATGCGCGCGTGCTCGGCCGACACCTGGACATCCTCGAGGACGAGGTCATTGGTCGGCGCGCGGCCGATGCGAACCACCTCTCCCGCCGCGTCGAATGACCGCCCTTTGCTGGTGCCCGATCGAATGGCGAGCCGAAGCATCTTGCCAGCGCTCCAGCGCTACCTTGTCAGATTCTCGCTGCCCGATCGATCATCTTGGCGAAGGGGCTAGCGAGCGCGCAACCGATAGACGATCTCCTTCACCGGCGCGTCGGCCTGCATCATGTTGCGATCGTCTTTGGCCTTGTTCTCGTCGACGATCTTCTGCAAAGCATCGGCGACGGGGGCCGGCTGGGCTTGCGTCAGGTGGTCGATGGCCGACACGGCCGAGAAGCGCACCGCGGCGTTCTTCACCTTGGGGAGCTGTTTGACGATCTCCATGCTGGTGCCCGGGTTGCCGAGGATGGCCAGCATGTAAGCCGCCTTGATACCCATGAACTGCGTCTTCTCTTCTTGCGCCATGGGCTCTTGCACTTTGGAGACGTAGCAAGCGACATTGTCGCCACAGCCGTTGACGACGTCGGTGGCCAGGCGGAGCGCGTCTTTTTCGACCTGGGTGCCTTCCTTGTCGACCGCGGCTTTGACGTCGCCGACTTGCCCCTTGTTCATGACCTTGATGCAGGTGACCAGGGCCGCGAGCTGCACGGCATCCTTGTCGTTGTCGCTCCCCTTGGCCCCTTTGATCTGCTTGAGGAGCCACGGAACGAGCTGCGGATCGTAAAAGTGCGACGCCGCCTCCATGAGCTGCGCGCGCGCATTTTGCCCGGAGGGGGGCATCAGTGCGCCCGGCGAGATCTTCTCGAACGCGGCGATGAAGCCTTTCTGACTCTCCGGCGTGGAAGGCAGCTTGGTCAGCTCGCGCGCCACCACCGCCCGCGTCACGTCGTTTTCGGCGGTCTCCAGCGCTTGCACCATGGGACCGACCGCGTCGGGTCGACCGATGGCGCCGAGAACCACCGCCGCCGCTTTGACGTAAGCCTTGGCTTCTTCCGGACTCGCGCCGGAGATGGTCTTCGCATAGTCGACGATCTCCGCGTCTTTGCCGCTGATGGCGTTGACGAGGAACGGCACCGATTCTTTGCCCATCTTGATGAGTGCCATCGAAGCCGTACCGGCGACGTCGGCCTTGCTCGGCGTCATGACGGCCTTGAAGAGCGGTTTGACCGCGGCCGGATCTTTGAGCTCGCCGGCGAGCTCGGCCGACGTGGTCTGCCAGAAAAGCTCGTTCTGGTAGGCGGTTACCTTGGCGCTGTCGCCCGCCCCGGAGGGCTTGTCGATCTTGTGGTTGAGCCGCTCGATGATGATGCCCTTCCACTGCGGGCTGGCGAGCTGCAGCATCGCGTCGTGCACGTTTTTGTAGGCCTGCGAGCCCTTCTGGGTGCCGGCTTCCAGCTTGATGAATGCCTGCCCGAGCGCGGGGGCACCTTCCTCGAGCTTGGTCGCTCCGATGGCGGGCGCGATCCAGCGCACGTCGTCCTCGGAAGCGCCCTTGCCCTCGGCGAAACCGCTGCATCCCTTGATCCATGCGTCCTTGGAGCGCGGGTCGCGCGTGTCGCTCAAGAACTTGATGAGCTCGACGCGCGTGCGGTCGTCGATTTGCGCTTCGACGTAGACCTTGGTGAGCGGCCCGATGATCTTGTCGAGGAGCGCTTTGACGTTGGCGTCGTTGCGATCCTTGTTGGCCTTGGTCATCGCGTCTTCGAAAAACTGGATGAGCCGCTTGATGGCGGCGGGGCGCTGGATCGGGTCGTCCAGCTTTTTTACCCACGTTTCAGGCGCATTTTCGTCGTTACACCCGACCATCCCCAACGTCGCCGCCGAAACTGCCGCGCCGGTCGCGGAGGTGAACAAGAGGGCACGGAGCAGCGGAGCGATCGTTCGCGCAATTCGGATCATGGGATCACCTCCCCAAGGGGTGTTAAGGACGACGCGAGCTCGCGCAACGGCGAGCCCAGTTCAGAGCCAATGGTGCCAAAAAACCAAGGGATAAGAGAAGTTACGCTCCTTCTTCACGTGGTGTCAACGAGCCTGCGTGGCGCTGCACAGAAAGGTCGTGCGGGCGTCACCGACCCTGGCATTCGTCGTCGGGAGAGACCTCCGCGTGTCCGCCGCCCCGAAAATCACGGGTCGCGCTGCTGCACGATGTCGAGCACGGCCTGGTGCAGTTTCCCGTTCGATGCGAGAAACCCTTTCGCGTTCGCGAGCTCGGGGCCGTTGTAGTCGATGGGCACGCCGGCGGCGTCGGTACAGAGGCCGCCGGCCGCGGTGACGATGGCTTCGGGGGCGCAGGTGTCCCATCGCTTGCCGGCCTGGTTGGGGTGGAGGTAAAAGTCGGCTCGACCGGAAGCGACGTCGGTCGCCTTGAGACCGGCGCTGCCACGTGGCGTCGCCTTTTCCACTCCCAGCCGTTCGATCAGCCGCTGCAGACGTGCGGAGGGGTGAGACCGCGAGACGACGAGGTTGGCCCGCGACAGCAACGACGTGTCGGTGACGCGGATGGGCGTGCGCGCACCGTCCGACGCGACTTCGAACGCGCCGAGCGATTCACCGCCGGCCCAGGCCACACCGATGGCCGGCGCCACGACGACCCCCGCCACCGGTCGACCTTTTTCGACGAGGCCGATCATGACCACGAAGTCGCCATTGCGCGCGACGAACTCCAGCGTACCGTCCAGCGGGTCGACGAAGAACACGCGCGGCGCGCCGGACCAGCCCGCGAAGGCGCTCTCGTCGCTCTCTTCGGCCACCACCGGGACCGGGCCGAACGACTCGGCCAGGCGATCGCAGATGAGGGTGTTGGCCTCGCGATCGGCCTGGGTGACCGGATCGGCGGGCCCCTTGTAGTCGACGGAGAAGTTGGTGGCGTAGATGCGGGCGACGACGACCGACGCCTCGCGAGCCACGCGGAGCATCACCTCCAGCTCGTCGGCGCGGTTCACGTCGACACCTTGGCCTGCGCGAGTTCCCTCGGAAGTCGCGCCAGCGCGTCATCGCCGAGGTAAGGCGGCGCCGTCTCTGTCTCGCGCACGATTTGCTCCAGCTGCAGGACATTCCTCGGTCCGAGCACGGCCGTCGACACGAGGCTATTCGCAAGGACGTAGCGCACGGCGGCGGCGCGTAAGGTGTGGACCTCCCCTTGCACCAGCCAGCGCAGCGCATCGAGCTGCTTGAGGCGCGTCGCGAGCTCGCCGCTCGACCAACGATCGGCGCGGTGGTCGCCGCTCGGGAAGATTCGACCGGGCGCGAATTGACCGGCCAGCAGGCCATAGGAGAGGACCGAACGTGCGAGCACGCCAGCCTTGTTGCCGGCGAGATCGGCGGCAAGATCGTGCAGATCGTGTGAAAAGAAGAGGTTATAGGCAAGCTCGATAACTTCCGCGCGCTGGCCGAGCGCGGCGCGCGCCACCGCCGCGTCGCCGGCGCTGACGCCCCAGGCGGCGATGACGCCCTTCTCCTTCAGCTCCTCGAGCGCCGCGGTGGTGTCGCCCCGCGCGATCGTGGAAAGGGAGGGGTTGTGCAAAAGGACGACGTCGATCCGCTCGCGTCGCAGTCGTTCCTGCGACCGCGCGACCGCCTCGTGAAGGTACTCTCGTTCGAAGCGCTTGTACGATTGCTCGAACGCCGGAGCGACCGCCGACGTCTCGGGCCGCTGCGTGCCCACCTTGGTGATGACGCGCGTATCCTTGCCGGCCAGCCGTTCACCCAGGCACTTCTCCATGTCCCCGCGACCGTAGATATCCGCCGTCTCGAAGGCGGTGACGCCGAGCTCGAGCGCGCGATCGATCACGCGGTCGCGTTCGATGGCGTCGACGGGACCATAGGCCTCACCCGAGAGGCCCCAGGTGCCGAGCGTGAGCTCGGAAATCGTGATGCCGGTTTCTCCGAGAGCGCGGGTCCGCACTCCGAGGGTTTAGCACCCATGGCCCCGACTCTTCCAGCGTCCGAGCGCGCGCTCGAGATCGTGCACCGCCTCCGCGATCGGTTTGACCTCGATGGGGTGGTGCAATGTGCGCGCGATCTCGAGCGCGCGAACCTCCCCTTCGGCACGAACGTGCACCGTGATAGCGACGGGTTCGGCCTGTTCGGCGCCCGTGGGCCTGGTCTCCAGCTCGACCCACACGCCTCGACCGGGCGCGAGGGTTCCGAGCCAAGCGACCATGGCCGCGCGGTGCGCCTCGCGCGCGTCGGGGGAGAGGTAATCGCGGAGGACCGTCTGGTAGGCGAGAACGAAGGCATTCTCATGTTCGCGCGCGACGCGCGCGACGCGCGCTGCAAAGTCGCTCACGTCGGCCGGCTCCAGCACGGGCGCCGCGGGCTCCTGGCGAGCATCGAGCAAGACGCGCAGTCCAGCTTCGAGGCGCTCGAAACGGCCGCGATCGCCGGGCCATATGCAGGCCCGCATCCAAGTGACGTTCTCGGGGTCGGCCAGATCGACCGGCCGGGCATCGAGGCCCACCCGCGCGACGGCGTGCACCGAGGTTACCGCGGGGATCGGGGCGCCGCTCGGGTCGGTCCACACCGCCGGTAGCCGCTCGGCCACGAGGTTGAGTCCCGCGCTCGCCCCGAGATCGACCAGGGCCATCGGCGTCGCTCCGCCGTCGCATCCCGCCAGGTAGGCCGGCCAACGCCAGGCGATCGAGCGCAGCGTATCGTTGGTCTGCACCCAGCGGCTGGCGAGCGTCGCAAAGAAGCGTGCATGCTGGGGAGCCAGCGCTTCCCGCACCGCGCCGAGGTTCACCTCTTCGGCACGGGGCTGGTCGGTCCCGATGGCGCGATAAAGGGGGTGGGACGGACCTTCGGAGAGGGCGTCGGCGCGCAGCGCTGCCAAGAAAAGCAGCGGGCGGTCGTAGGCCACTTGGAACGTGCGTTCGCTCCACGCGCGTTCGAGCGCGTGCCCGAGCTCGGAAGGCGAGTCCTCGAGCATCGTTTGGACGTGCCCGAGCACGGCGAAATACGACGGAACGCTGTCACGGAATTGGCGACGAATCCACGCCACGTCGTCAGAAAAACCGTGCATCCCTCGGCGCGGCTCAACGTTCATAGAGCCAATAATGGGCCGAGCCGAACCCGGCGCCAGTGGCATCGACGATCGAAACGAGCATCGCTTCTCCGGCCAGGTTGGCAGGGATGTCGATCGCCGCTTCGGACCAACCGGGGGGCGTCGCGCGAATCGTCGCCACCAGTTCGCCGCCGATGCGGGCTTCGAGATCGCCGGCGCGCGGCGCCACGAGGCGGGCCACGAGCCGGTAGGCCGACCCCGCTCGCCCGCGCAACACGAAGCGATCGTAGCTTCGGCCGACGCGCGTACCGTCGGCGACCTCTTGCCCCCCGTCTTCGTAACTGAGCGCGAGATTCTCCGTCTCCCGCGTGGGACCGAGCTCGTAACGGTGCTCTGCCTCGGACTCGAGATCGGAGACATCGAGCGCGTCGACGAGCGCGGCGCCGTCCGCCGAGCGCGGGCTTTCCCCCGACCCGAGCGCATCGTAGCGCGCGGTGTAAGCCAGCATGGAAACGCCGCCGAGGATCGTCTGATCGAGCACGGTGGCGCGGTAGAGCTCTTCCCCGAGGATGGCGTCGCACCCGAGCCAGTGAGGATAGACGATGAAATGCGTGGGAAGGCGCGCCGGGGATGCGCGCGCGAGCTGCTCGTAGTGCTCGAAGCGCGAACCGGCGCCGGCCACCCAGTAACGCGCCTCGCCCGGCGTCGTGAGCCCGACGATGTCGAACGTGCTGCGCTCGGAGAGGTAGCTGATGGCGCCCGTATCGTTGACGCCGATGAGGACGCCGGGCTCGAGCGCCGTTCGCGCCCACCGTCCGAGCGCCACTTGCTGGCGATCGATGGCCGACGCGCTGGAAGCCAGGTCATCGAGCGTCCATCCGAGATGTGAAGCCAGCGCGCCTGCGAAAATGCCGCTCAGCACGGGCGCCGCCAGTCGAAAGCGCGGCAAGAAGATGGCACCGGCGTCGGCCACGCAGCGCGCCAAGCATGCCAAACCGATGAACCAGGCGAACGCAAAGGGCCACAGGTAGCGCAGGCGGTTCCAGAGGAACGTGAGGTAGGTGCACGGGATGAGCATCGACAAGGCCATCAGAAGGATGAGCGCAGCGCGGAGGGACCGGCCACGCAGCCGGCCGGCGGCGGGGATGGCGACGAGTGCTGCCAGGGCGAACGGGCGGGCGCCGGACGGGATGTAAACGGCGCTCCATTCGCGGCCGTCGATGATCACGTCGAAGAAGAGGCGCAGGTTGTCACGCACCGACGCGAGCAGCGCCGCCCCATGGCCGTAGTAAGGATTGCCGGGTAGCCATTTGACGACGGTCGTCGATGAACTGACGCTGCCCGTCAGCGCCCAATGGAGCAGGGGCACGACGAGCGCTCCCGCGAGCGCGAGCGCCGCCGCGCCGTAGCGAAAAGGGTCGCGGTCTAGGGGAAGAGCGCTGCGCTCGCGCGGCGGAAACGCCGCCAGCGTGCCGGCACCGATGACGGACACCAGCATGCCCTCCGGCCGCAAAAGCGGCGCGACGAAAGCGAGCACAATCAGCGTGCGCCGGCGCGCGGAGCTGCGCTCGGGGCGCGAAAGCTCGCCCCACTCGATGCAGCGCCGGAGCGCGAACGCCAAAACGAAGGCGAGCGGCACGACCTCCATGCCGCTCGCTGCTCCGAAGACGTACCCGCCGAAGCACGGCACCATGGCCGCCGCCCCCGCGCTGGCCCCGCGGCCTACGAGCGGAAGCGCCAGCCGGTAGGTTTCCACGGTCAACGCTCCCAGCGCGAGAAACCCGAAGGCCCAAGCGGCCCAGATGATCGAGAGGTCGGTCAATCCGGCGGCGTGGAGCGGCGCCAGGAGGATCGGCCAAAGCAAGCTCGTGGCGCCCGAGCTGTACCCCTCGCCATCGACGTAGGAAAAGAAGTGTCCGCTCGCGAGGCGCTTGGCGTACTGAAAGTGGATGAAGGCGTCGTCGAGCGGCACCGCGGGGTGCCCGCAGCGCGCGATCACGGCGCGAATGGTGTAGGCGGCGAGGGCGATGGTCGTCAGCGACACCGGCACGTAGCGCAGGGGACGCTTCCATCGCCCGACGAGGGCCGATACGACCGGTGGTGCCTGCAAAGTGGTGTCGCCGTGCACGGAATCCTGCCCCATTTCGCCTTCCTCGAGTGACCCTGTGTCAAGCGTTTTGGGGGGGGGCTGAGGGGGTCCCCCGTGGTATCAGGCCCACGTGTCAGCGGAACCCGTTCACGATCCACGGCGCCGGTACGCGGAGGCGCTGCGCCTTGGCGGCGACGGGAGCCTCGCGCTCGCGGGCCTCCTGACGGCGCCGGTGAGTCGCATCGAGATCGAAGTGGGGCCCGGGCGAGGTGGTTTTCTCTTCGATCGGCTCGCGGGGCGGCCCGATCTCGGGATGATCGCCTTCGAGGTGAGCCGCAAATGGACGACGCTCGTGAATGAGCGCCTGGCTCGACGCGGTCTCGCCGATCGCGGTCGAGTGTTCGCCGACGACGCTCGGCTGGCGCTGCCGCGGCTCGAGCCCGCGGGACAAGTGGCCTGCGTGTACTTCCATTTCCCCGACCCGTGGTGGAAAAAACGGCACCAGAAGCGGCTCGTGGTCGGATCGGGCGTGCTCGACGAAGTGGCGCGCTTGCTTCGCCCCGGTGGCGAGCTCTTCGTGCAGACCGACGTCGAAGAACGCGCCGACCTCTACGAGACGCAGATCCTCGCCCACCCCGCATTCCGAGCCTATGGCGAGGCCAACGCTGGTTCCGGCGAGCGACCCTCGGCGCGGCTCGCCGAGAACCCCTACGGAGCGCGCAGCCACCGCGAGCGGCGCGCCATCGACGACGCCATTCCCATCTACCGACTCCGCTTCCAGCGCGCCTAGTGATAGGCTCGCCCACCATGCTCAGGCTCGTTGCTCGCATGGTCGTCGCGGGGTCGCTCGGCGTCGCGGCGCCCCTCGCACTCGCCTCCTGCGTCACGTACAGCGAAGCGCTCAACCGCGGACAGCGTCACTTCCAGGCCAACGAATATGAGCAGGCCCTGGCCATCTGGCGCAGTCTCGAGCGCGACATCGACTCGCTGCCGCCCGGCGACCGCGCTCGCTACGCGTACTTTCGCGGGATGACCGACTATCGAATGTCGCTCCGCGAGGATGCGCGCCACTGGCTTGCCATGGCTCGCGCTTACGACCAGGCCATGCCCGGCGGGATCGAGGACGCCTGGCGCGAGCGCATGAAGGAAGCGCTGAAAGACCTCGAGGGGGACCTGCGCGGCGAGGGCCCCCTCGCCCGCGCGCCCGACGCCGGCGCCGACTAGCACCACCCGGGACAACCACCCACGGCGCTGGCGGTTCGCGAGGAATGGGTCAGGTTCCGGGAGTGGATAGGTCGGCCCACCTCCTGACGCTGCTCGCGCTGGCTGCCCTGGCAGCCGGATGTGGTCACCGCGCGGTGGCCACACCGCCGCCGTCGCAACCCGTCATCCACGCAACACCCACGGTGATCACGCCGCACGAGGACGAGCCTCCGCGAGCCATGTTCGAGCGCGCGCATCTGCTGCTCGTGGAGGGCAAAGGGGCCGAAGCGGGGCGGCTCTTCGATCTTCTCGCGGCGCTCGACCCGGCCGGCGAAATTGCGCCGATCGCCCACTTCAACAGCGGCATCGCGTGGGAGGTGGCGGGCGATCGCCCCGGGGCGCTGGCGCGCTTTCACGCCGTCGCCGTTCGGTACCAAAAACTCGACGTCGGCCGGTTGGGCGCTCTGCGCGCGTCGCGCCTCGAAGCTTATCTCGAGCAATGGAGTCAACTGTCGGCAACGGCCGACCTGCTCTTGGCGCGTCCTGACCTCGGCGACATCGATCGTCTGGAGGCCTACGGTGCCAAGGCTCTCGCCGTGGTCGAGGCCGGCGACCCGGACGGCGCCGAGCGCTTCATCGCGCGGGGGCGCGACATCATCGAGTCGCTGCGACTCGGCGAGGGGGGCAAGGTGCCGCACGAGGTCGCGCAGGTCTTTTTTGCCCTCGGGGAGGTGCGCAAGCTCCGTAGCGAGGCGATCGTCTTCGTGCCTCTGCCCCCGAACTTTGCGGACGCGCTCGAGCAGCGGTGCCAGGGGCTGCTCGACGCCCAGAGCGCCTACTCCGATGCCATGCGGAGCTACGACGCCCACTGGGCGGCGATGAGCGGGTTTCGGGTAGGCGAGCTTTACCAGAAGCTCCACCGCGACGTGCTCGCGTTGGCTCCGCCCAAGACGGCCACCACGACCGAAAAGAAGCGGCTCTTCGAAGGCGCCATGACCCTTCGCTACCGCATCCTGCTCGAAAAAGGCCTGACGATGATGGAGCACACGGTGATGGTCGGGGATCGCACGGGAGAAGCGAGCGCGTGGATCGATCGCGCGCGCGCGGCCAAGCGGGAGATCGAGCGGGCGCTGGAAGAACAGAAGGCGAAGCTCCAGAAACTCCCCTATAGTGAGAAAGATCTGCAGAAGGCGCTCGACGATCTGGCGGCCAAGAGCCGGCCATGACGTGCGCTCGAGGTGGCGCGGGCCCGTGGTCTTGCGGTAAAACGCGCGGGGCGCGGCGAAAGCGCGGGAAACCGGCGCTAGAAGGCACAAATAGTGCTTGACTCGGATGAAAAGCAGACCCACGCTGTCGGTCCCCGTGGGGCCCCCTCGCCCTCCCCGCCGTCACCGACGTCACCCACCGTCGGCCGAAGGTGAGGGCGGAGGTATCTCTGCGGTGGCGCCAGTTTTGCTTGCACGCACGGAGGCGGTCGTCTACCCTTCGCGCCGCGTAAGGCATCGAGCGGAACGCTCGGGCTGGCGTAGCTCAATTGGTAGAGCACCGGTTTTGTAAACCGGGGGTTCGGGGTTCAAGTCCCCGCGCTAGCTCTCCTCAGCCCCAACGAGCTCCCCCTCAAAAGCGTACTGGGCAGCGGGTTCAATTGATAAATGTCAGCACTTTCGGAGGGTTGCCCGAGTGGCCAAAGGGAGCAGACTGTAAATCTGCCGGCTATGCCTTCGATGGTTCGAATCCATCACCCTCCACGGTCGAGCAGAGGTACGGGACAGGGAGTCGCGGGAGTAGCTCAGTTGGTAGAGCGTCAGCCTTCCAAGCTGAACGTCGCCGGTTCGAATCCGGTCTCCCGCTCACGAAGATGCAGAGGCGTGGTGCCGGGACGTGACCACTGAGAGTTTGAGATTCGGCCCAGCTAGCTCAGTGGTAGAGCACCCCCTTGGTAAGGGGGAGGTCATCAGTTCAATCCTGATGCTGGGCTCGAAAGAGATTCACCAAGTCGCTTCGATCGATTAGCCCGCGGACTCGGAAGTCCGCCCGTTGGAGAGTACGTCATGGCCAAGGAAAAGTTCGTTCGTTCCAAACCGCACGTGAACGTTGGGACCATTGGACACATCGACCACGGCAAGACGACGCTGACAGCAGCGATCGTGAAGGTGCAGTCGAAGAAGAACCTGGCCAAGGAAATCAAGTACGCGGACATCGCCAAGGGCGGGACGGTTCGCGACGAGACCAAGACGGTGACGATCGCGGCAGCGCACGTGGAGTACGAGAGCTCCAAGCGACACTACGCGCACGTCGATTGCCCGGGACACGCCGACTACATCAAGAACATGATCACCGGAGCCGCGCAGATGGACGGGGCGATCCTGGTGGTGAGCGCGCTCGACAGCGTGATGCCGCAGACGCGCGAGCACGTTTTGCTTGCTCGCCAGGTGGGTCTCAACCAGATCGTCGTGTTTTTGAACAAGTGCGACGCGGTGGACGACCCGGAGATGCTCGATCTGGTGGAGATGGAAGTGCGCGAGCTCTTGAACAAGTACAAGTTCGACGGCGACAAGGCCCCGATCATCCGCGGGGCGGCGCTGCCGGCGCTGCAGGGTGACGCCAAGTGGGAAGCGTCGATCGGGCAGCTGCTCGATTCACTCGACACGTACATTCCGGAGCCGGTGCGGGACATCGACAAGCCGTTCTTGATGGCGATCGAGGACATTTTCTCGATCAAGGGTCGCGGGACGGTGGCGACGGGGCGCATCGAGCGCGGGGTCATCAAGGTGAACGAAGAGGTGGAGATCGTCGGCTTCACGGAGACGAAGAAGACGGTGGTCACCGGGGTGGAGATGTTCCGCAAGCTGCTCGACCAGGGGCAGGCGGGGGACAACGTGGGATGTCTCTTGCGCGGCATCGAGAAAGAGCAAATCGAGCGCGGGCAGGTTCTGGCCAAGGGAGGCACGATCACCCCGCACAAGAAGTTCACCGGCGAGGTGTACGTCTTGAAAAAGGAGGAAGGTGGTCGGCACACCCCGTTTTTCACCAATTACCGGCCGCAGTTCTACATGCGCACCACCGACGTGACCGGCTCCTGCGAGCTACCGGAGGGGGTCAAGATGGTGATGCCCGGTGACAACGTTCAGATGACCGTATCGCTGCACACCCCTGTCGCCCTCGAAGAGCAGATGCGCTTCGCCATCCGCGAAGGCGGCAAGACCGTCGGCGCCGGCGTCGTCACCAAGATTCTGGAGTGAGGGACGATCATCGCATTCCCATCTCACTCGCCTGTGCCGAGTGCGGGGCTCGTAACTACCGCACCACGCGCCGCGTTCGAGAAGGAGAACAGAGACTCGAGCTCAAGAAATTCTGCGCAAGCTGCAAGAAACACACGGTCCACCGGGAGACGAAATAAGCATCGAACCAACCAACTCTAGGGGTGTAGCTCAGCTGGTAGAGCAGCGGATTCCAAATCCGCAGGTCGTGGGTTCGAGCCCCCCCGCCCCTGCCGCGCTCGAGCGCGCGAGCCGACTCGCTTCGAAGAACGAATCATGATGACCGAGCAAGACATCGACGAAAAGACGAGCGACGAACCGACCGCGTCCGGCGACGAGCCGAACGAGGCCGAGTCCGATCTCGTACGCGCCGAGCAGGCGGCAGCCGGGCTTCCGCCCGAGGCACCCCAGCCGGGCGAACCGGGACTGCCGACCCAGCTGGGAGCGGCCCGGTATGTCCTGGCCGGCTTTTTTGCGGTCGGTATCACGGTCACCTTCCTCGTGGCCAAGGTCTTCGTGGGAACCTGGAACCGGCTGGCCGACAACAGCTGGGTCGCGCGACAGGCACCGTTCGTGAGCAGCATCGCCGAGGACGACCGGTCGACGTACGCGACCCTGCTCGGCGCAGCAGTCGGCGTCTCGGCAACGATCTATGCTTACCGTCGCCCCGACGTTCGCACCTGGACGAGCGAAGTCGCAGCGGAGCTCGCCAAGGTGACCTGGCCCTCCAAGAAAGAGGTCACCAACTCGACCATCGTCGTCATCGCGGCGGGAGCTTTCGCCACCGTCTTTCTCGCCCTTCTCGATCGTTTCTGGGGATTCGTCACCAACCTGGTTTATGGAAGCTGAAGGGCTCGTCGATTCTCATGGTTTCTCGAGCGCCTTCGGAGGCTTGGCAACACAACGAGGCGGGAGCGCCGCACATGGCCAAAAAGTGGTACGTCATTCAGACCTACTCGGGGTACGAGAACAAGGTGAAAACTGCGCTGCAAGAGCGCATTCGCCAGTTCACCATGCAGGAGAAGTTCGGCGAAATCCTCATCCCGACCGAGACGGTTCAACAGGCGCGCGCCGGCGGGAAATCCACGATCCGTCAGAAGAACAGCTTCCCCGGCTACATCTTCGTCGAAATGGAGATGACCGAGCCGGTCTGGCACCTGGTCAAGGACACGCCGAAGGTGACCGGCTTCATCGGCAACCAGACGCCCCAAGAGGTGAAGCCACCCCAGATCGAGGAGCTGCGCAAAGGGATCGTCGAGGGCGCCGTCAAACCGAAGCCGCGCTTTTCGTTCGAGGAGGGAGACGAGGTGCGGGTCATCGACGGAGCGTTCGCGAATTTCTCGGGGACGGTCGAGGAAGTCAAACCCGAGAAGCAGAAGCTCAAGGTCAAGGTGTCGATTTTCGGTCGAGCGACGCCCGTCGAGCTCGAATTTAGCCAGGTGGAGAAGCGGTCGTGAAAAAGATCACAGGGTACGTCAAGTTGCAACTCCCCGCGGGCAAGGCCAACCCTTCCCCGCCCGTCGGGCCCGCCCTCGGCCAGCACGGCGTCAACATCATGGGCTTCTGCAAGGAGTTCAACGCCAAGAGCGCGTCCCAGGGGGACATGATCATCCCGGTCGTGATCACCGTCTACTCCGATCGAAGCTTCAGCTTCGTCATGAAGACGCCGCCCGCGTCCGTGCTTCTCAAGAAGGCGGCCGGCCTCTCGACCGTGAAAAAGCCCGGCAGCGGCGCGAAGGAGCCGAACAAGAACAAGGTCGGAAAAATCACGACCCAGCAGCTCCGTGAGCTCGCCACCATGAAGATCCAGGACATGAATGCCAATGATGTGGATGCCGCCATGCGCAGCATTGCTGGCACCGCGCGCTCGATGGGGATCGATATCGTCGATTGACATCGCGAAAGCACGAAAATCGAACCACCGCCCCGGGCCGTCGTCACGGCAACGGAATCACGGTGGGAGGCGAAAGCCGAACGAGGAGAAGAGATGACCATAGGAAAGAGAAAGAAGGCGGGGGATGCGCTGCTCGAAAAGGGGCGCAAGTACACCGTCGAGGAGGCGGTCGCCATCGTGAAGAAGGCGGCCAAGTGCAAGTTCGACGAAACCGTCGATCTCGCCGTGCGCCTCGGCGTCAACCCCAAGCACGCCGATCAAATGGTGCGCGGCGCGATCGTGCTGCCGCACGGCACGGGGCAAAAGCTCCGGGTGCTCGTTTTCGCCAAGGGCGACAAAGAGAAAGAGGCGACCGCCGCCGGCGCCGACTTCGCGGGCTCCGACGAGCTCGTGCAGAAGGTGTCGGAAGGGTTCATGGACTTCGACCGCGTGATAGCCACGCCCGACATGATGGGCGCGGTCGGTAAACTCGGCCGCATCCTGGGGCCGCGCGGACTCATGCCGAACCCCAAGGTCGGCACCGTCACCTTCGACGTCACCAACGCCGTGAAAGAGGCGAAGGCCGGCAAGGTCGAATACCGCGTCGAAAAAGCGGGCATCGTCCACGCGCGCATCGGAAAATCGTCCTTCGGGGAGCAAGCGCTGGCCGACAACGCCATGGCGCTCATCCAGGCGTTGGTTCGTGCGAAGCCGTCCACAGCCAAGGGCATCTATTTGAGAAGCATCACACTCGCATCGACCATGGGTCCGGGCGTTCGTATCGACCCCGCTAGCGTCGTGTCGACGACCGAGGAGGAAGGCTGATGGACCGCGCCACCAAAGCGGCCTCGATCACGGAGATCAAGGGGCGCTTCGACAAGATGACTTCCGCCGTCTTCCTCGACTTCAAGGGGATGACCGTCGGGGAAGTGAGCAAGCTCCGTACGGAGTTTCGCAAGAACGGCGTCGAGTACCGCGTCGTCAAGAACACGCTCGTCAAGAAGGCGATCGCGGACAAGCCGTGGAGCACGGTCGTCGACGCAACGCTCAAAGGCTTCACCGGCGTTGCCCTTTCCTACGAGGACCCCTCGGCGGCCGCCAAAGTCATCAAGGCGTTCCGCAAGGACAACGAGAAGCTGAAGATCAAAGCAGGGCTCGTGGAAGGGCAGCTCCTCGACAGCAAAGCGGTCGAAGATCAGCTGGCGACGATGCCCGGCAAAAACGAGCTTCGCGCCATGCTGCTCGCGACGATGCAGGCCCCCTTGCAGAACTTCGTCGCCCTCTTGCAGGCACCTACGCAAAACTTCGTCTACGCGTTGGCCGCCAAAGAACGCGAGGAAAACAAATGACCACGATCCACGGCTTCCTGATGATTGACAGGGAGACGGGGAGACATTTCCCCGCCTCCCTGTAGACCCTCTGGCGGGGCTTCAACGGATTCGAGTTTAGTTTCAAAGGTTCAGAAGAAAGAAAAACGGAGCGTACTATGGCTGATCTCAACAGTGAGCAGGTTGTCGATTACCTTTCGGCCCTGCCGGTCATTCAATTGGCAGGCCTCATCAAGACCCTCGAAGACAAATGGGGGGTCAAGGCCGCTCCGGTTGCTGTCGCGGCAGCACCGGGAGCCGCGGCGGCGGCTGCCGCTCCCGTCGAGGAGAAGACCGAGTTCACGGTCGAGCTCGCGGCGGCCGGAGCCAACAAGATCAACGTCATCAAAGTGGTGCGTGAGATCACCGGGCTCGGCCTGAAGGAAGCCAAGGACCTCGTCGAAGGCGCTCCCAAGACGGTCAAGGAAGGCGTGGCCAAGGCCGACGCCGAAGAGATGAAGAAGAAGCTCGAAGATGCGGGCGCCAAGGTCGAGCTCAAGTAGTGAATGAGCGATCGCCGAGACACGCCTTTCGTTCGGCCGCGGCGGCCGACGGAGTCGCGCGTCTCGGCGCTCGCCAGAGAGTTTCGCGCGGAGGGCGTACGCCCGATCGCGCTGTGTAAGTTTTGTGCCTGCAGTATCTCGGAGGCTACCCGATGGCGTCGGTGATCCAGTCGAACTTTCGCGTTCGTAAGAACCTCGGTCGTGTAAAGCAAATTATCGAGGTTCCCAACCTTATCGACATCCAAAAGAGCTCGTACGACAAGTTCTTGCAAACGAACGTGCCGCCGGGCACGCGCACGGAGGTCGGCCTCCAAGCGGTGTTCCGCAGTGTGTTCCCCATCAAGGACTTCAACGGCACGAGCGAGCTCGTCTTCGTCTCCTACAACCTGGAGAAACCGAAGTACGACGTCGATGAGTGCCGCCAGCGCGGGATGACCTTCGCGGCGCCCATCAAGGTGACCACCCAGCTCATGATCTACGACACGCGCGACGGCGGTGACCGCATCGTGCGCGACATCAAGGAGCAGGAGGTCTACTTCGGCGAGATCCCGCTGATGACCGACACCGGTACCTTCATCATCAACGGTACCGAGCGCGTCGTGGTCTCTCAGCTGCATCGCAGCCCCGGCGTCTTTTTCGATCACGACAAGGGCAAGACGCACTCCAGCGGCAAGCTGCTCTACAGCGCGCGGGTGATTCCTTACCGCGGCTCGTGGCTTGATTTCGAGTTCGACCCCAAGGACATCATCTACGTGCGCATCGACCGGCGCCGCAAGATGCACGCCACCGTGCTCCTGCGGGCGCTCGGGTACTCGACGCAGGATTTGTTGAACTACTTTTACTCGACGGAGACCATCTTCTTCGAGAAAGGGAGCAAGTTCGCCAAATCGATCGAGTTCGAGATCCTCTCCGGGCAACGCGCGACGCGCGACATCCGCGTGGGTGGCGAAACGCTCGTCAAGAAGAACACCAAGTTCACCAAAGCCGCCATCAAGAAGCTGCGCGAAGCGAAGATCGATCGCTTGCCCATCGAGATGGATGAGCTCGTCGGCAAGGTGGCCGCGCACGACATCGTCGACAAGGAGACCGGCGAGGTCATCCTCGAGTGCAACGAGGAGCTCACCGAGCTCAAAGTGGACCGCCTGCGCGAAGCGGGCATCGACCAGTTCAAGGTCCTCTTCATCGACGGGCTCAACGTGGGCGCCTACCTGCGCGAGACCCTCATCGCCGACAAGGTGAAGACGACGGAAGACGCG
Organism: Polyangiaceae bacterium; assembly: GCA_035318465.1. Lineage (GTDB taxonomy): Bacteria > Myxococcota_A > Polyangia > Polyangiales > Polyangiaceae > DASWDH01. The sequence goes on along the minus strand of DATHES010000127.1, from coordinate 4,255 downwards.
ATCATGGAGATCTACCGGCGCCTTCGCCCGGGCGATCCTCCCACGCTGGAGACGGCCAAGACGCTCTTCAACAACCTCTTCTTCAATCCCGAGCGCTACGACCTCTCCAAAGTCGGCCGCCTCAAGCTCAACTACAAGTTCTATCGGGATCTGCCCGACGATCAGAAGCCGGCGCTCGATCTCTCGGTGCTGACGCCCCAGGACATCCTGGAGACGGTGCGGCACTTGATCGAGCTGAAGAACGGGCGCGGATCGGTCGACGACATCGACCATCTCGGCAATCGCCGCGTGCGCGCGGTCGGCGAGCTCATGGAGAACCAATACCGCATCGGTTTGGTCCGCATGGAGCGCGCCATCAAAGAGCGCATGAGCATGTCGCAAGAGATCGACACGCTGATGCCCCACGATCTCATCAACGCCAAGCCGGTCTCGGCGGTGGTGAAGGAGTACTTCGGCTCTTCGCAGCTCTCGCAATTCATGGACCAGACCAACCCGCTCTCCGAAGTGACGCACAAGCGGCGTCTCTCGGCGCTCGGGCCGGGCGGTCTCACCCGCGAACGCGCGGGGTTCGAGGTGCGCGACGTGCACGCCACCCACTACGGCCGCATTTGTCCCATCGAGACGCCGGAAGGTCCGAACATCGGCCTCATCGCGTCGCTCTCGACCTACGCGCGCGTCAACGAGTACGGCTTCGTGGAAACGCCGTACCGCAAGGTCGAACACGGCAAAGTCATCGACGAATTCGGCTGGTATTCGGCGCTCGAAGAGGAAGGCAAATACATCGCGCAAGCGACGGCCAACCAGGACGAGAAAGGCAAATTCAAGGACAACCTGGTGTCGGCCCGTTTGAACGGCGACTTCAAGCTGGTCACGCCGGAAATGGTCGAGCTCATCGACGTCGCGCCGAACCAGATGGTCTCGGTGGCGGCGGCGCTGGTGCCGTTCCTCGAGCACGACGACGCCAACCGCGCGCTCATGGGCGCCAACATGCAGCGTCAAGCCGTGCCGCTCATCCGCACCCACGCGCCGCTGGTCGGCACGGGGATGGAAGGGCGTCTCGCGCTCGACTCGGGCGTGTGCGTCGTAGCCAAGCGCTCGGGCTCGGTGGAGAGCGTCGATGCGTCACGCATCGTCATTCGCGCCGAAGGCACGGGCAGCGAGGTTCCCGACATTTACCACCTCACCAAGTTCCAGCGCTCCAACCAGTCGACTTGCTACAACCAGAAGCCGGTCGTTCGCACCGGCGAGCTGGTCAAGCCGGGTGACGTCCTCGCCGACGGTCCGGCCTGCGACATCGGCGAGCTGGCACTCGGCCAGAACGTGCTGGTCGCGTTCATGCCTTGGCAGGGTTACAACTTCGAAGACTCCATTCTGGTCTCCGAGCGCATCGCCAAGGACGACGTCTTCACCTCCGTCCACATCGAGGAGTTCGAGTGCGTCGCCCGCGACACCAAGCTCGGCAAGGAAGAGATCACCAAGGACATCCCCAACGTCGGCGAGGAGGCCCTCAAGGACCTCGACGAGTCGGGCATCGTTCGCATCGGCGCGGAAGTGAAGCCGGGGGACATCCTGGTCGGCAAGATCACGCCCAAGGGCGAAACGCAGCTCTCCCCCGAGGAAAAACTGCTGCGCGCCATCTTCGGCGAAAAGGCCGGCGACGTGCGGGACAGCTCGCTCAAGGTGCCCCCGGGCGTGGCGGGTATCGTGATCAACGCGCGTATCTTCTCCCGCAAAGGAACGGAGAAGGACGAGCGCGCCCGCGACATCGAGGAGACCGAGCGCGTGCGTCTCGAGAAGACGCGCGACGAAGAGGTCAAGATCCTGCGCGACTCGTTCTTCCACAAGATCCGCTCCGAGCTGCTCAACGAGACGACGAGCGGCAAGCTGGTGGACGACAAGAGCAAGGTGCTCCTGAACAAGGGCGACAAGCTCGATGCCGCCATGCTGGACGCCATCCCCCGCAAGTACTGGGGCGAGATTCCGGTCGACAAGGTGGCGGAGAGCGTGCAGGCCAAGCTGCGCGATCTCGAAGACATCGTGCGCGCCCGCGAAGAGCACTTCCGCGACAAGATCGAACGCCTCTCCAAGGGGGACGAGCTTCCCCCGGGCGTCATCAAGATGGTGAAGGTGTACATCGCCATCAAGCGCAAGCTGCAGGTCGGCGACAAGATGGCCGGCCGTCACGGCAACAAGGGCGTCGTCAGCCGGATCCTGCCGGAAGAGGACATGCCCTACTTGCAGGACGGCACCCCCGTCGACCTCGTCCTGAATCCGCTCGGCGTGCCGAGCCGCATGAACGTGGGTCAAATCCTGGAGACGCACCTCGGCTGGGGGGCGCGCGTCCTCGGGGCTCAGATCCAATACATGATCGAAGCGAAGTTCCCGATGTCGAAGACCCGCGAGCACCTGCTCAAGATCTTCGGCTCCGGTGACGGCGGTGAAGTCATGACGCAGTTCTTGGCCAAGCTCTCGGAAGACGAAGTCCGGAGCATCGCTCACAAGATGCGGCGCGGCGTGTTCTTCGGTTCGCCGGTGTTCGACGGCGCCGCAGAGGCCGACATCAAGACGGCTCTCGGCCTCGCCGGGCTCCCCTTGAGCGGTCAGGCCATCTTGTTCGACGGTCGCTCCGGTGACGCGTTCGAGCACGAGGTCACCGTGGGCGTCATGTACATGCTGAAGCTGCACCATCTCGTCGACGACAAGATCCACGCCCGTTCGATCGGCCCCTACTCGCTCGTTACCCAGCAGCCCCTCGGTGGCAAAGCCCAGTTCGGCGGCCAGCGCCTGGGAGAGATGGAGGTGTGGGCGATGGAAGCGTACGGCGCTGCCTACTCCTTGCAGGAGTTCCTCACCGTCAAGAGCGACGACGTCATGGGCCGCACCAGGATGTACGAAGCCATCGTCAAGGGCGACTACACCCTCGAAGCCGGTTTGCCCGAGAGCTTCAACGTTCTCATCAAGGAGCTGCAGTCGCTCTGCCTCAACGTCGAGCTCATCGAAGACAGCGCCGCCCAGCGCGAGGCGAACGCTGCGGAAGAGGAATGAACGAGAGGCAGACGGTGCGAACCATGAGACGAGGAAAGGAAAACCGCCAAGGCGCCAAGGCCGCCAAGACCACGCCAAGAGTTGAAATCCAAAAACCCTTGGCGCTCTTGGCGTCTTGGCGGTTCCCTTCTCGGCGGTTCGCTTCTTCGTTCAATTCGAGTTTCAAAGGTCAGACGAATCCGTAATCGGAGGTATTGCCCGTGCGTGACATTTTCAGCTTCTTCGAGAAGCCCAAAGACCCGCTCTCGTTTTCCGCGATCCGCATTTCCCTCGCGAGCCCCGAGAAGATTCGGGAGTGGTCGCACGGCGAGGTCAAGAAACCGGAGACGATCAACTACCGCACCTTCAAACCGGAGCGGGACGGCCTTTTCTGCGCCAAGATCTTCGGGCCGGTCAAGGACTACGAGTGCAACTGCGGCAAGTACAAGCGCATGAAGCACCGTGGGATCGTGTGCGAGAAGTGCGGCGTCGAGGTCATCCAGTCCAAGGTCCGCCGCGAGCGCCTCGGGCACATCAACCTCGCCACGCCGGTCGCGCACATCTGGTTCTTGAAGAGCCTCCCCTCGCGCATCGGCAACGTGCTCGACATCACCTTGAAGGACCTGGAAAAGGTCCTCTATTGCGAGGCGTACATCGTCATCGACGCCAAGGAGACCGGGCTCGCCCAGGGCGAGCTCCTCTCCGAGGAGAAGTACCTGCAGCTCGTCGAAGAGTACGGCGAGGACAAGTTCGTTGCCGGAATGGGCGGCGAAGCCGTGCTCGAGATGCTGAAGCACAAGGACGTGCACAAGCTCGCCGAAGATCTGCGCAGCGAAATGCGCGAGGCGACCAGCGAGGCCAAGCGCAAGAAGATTGCCAAGCGCCTCAAGGTCGTGGAGGCGTTCCGCGAGAGCGGCAACCGCCCGGAGTGGATGATGCTCACCGTCATCCCCGTCCTCCCGCCCGACCTGCGCCCGCTGGTCCCCCTGGACGGCGGTCGCTTCGCCACCAGCGATCTCAACGACCTCTACCGCCGCGTCATCAACCGCAACAACCGCTTGAAGCGCCTGCTCGAGCTGAACGCCCCGGAGATCATCATTCGCAACGAGCGGCGCATGCTGCAAGAAGCGGTCGACGCCCTCTTCGACAACGGGCGCCGCGGCAAGACCATCACCGGCCCCAACAAGCGCCCGCTCAAGAGCCTCTCCGACATGCTCAAGGGCAAGCAGGG
>DATHES010000126.1:0-48453 GCA_035318465.1 Polyangiaceae bacterium | reverse complement strand
CGTCATTTCGCTCGTACGGCGCCATTGCGCTGGTACTGCTCCTTTCTTCGCGGGTGCCGGTCACTGCCCTGCGTCAACGCACGAAAAGGTGCTCCGTGAGCAGGTTCGCGCTAGGTTCATGCTGTGCGAAGCGCACGCTTTCCCTCTATCCTTATCGGCGCGTTCGCGGCGCTTGCAGCGCTCGGGCAAAACGCCGACGCGGCCTCGGACAAGCAGACGACATCGGACGAATCGCCGCTGTCGCTCGGCTATACCAACGCCGGACGCCTCGTCGGAGGAAGGCTCTTTCGCGATACGCCCTTCATGACCAGGGTGCAGCATCATCGCAAATCGAAGGTGAGCTGGGCGCTGCCGAATCTTTTGACCACGCTCAGCCGCGCGGCGCGCGCGGTGGCGCGCAAATTCCCGGGCTCGGTGCTGGAGATCGGCGAACTGTCGCGTAAGGATGGCGGGCGCATTACTTCGCACCTGTCTCACCAGAGCGGGCGCGATGCCGACGTCGGTTTCTACTTGACCGATCTCGATGGCGGACCGATTCGTGCGCCGCATTTCTTGCGCTGCGAAGGGAGCGGCGACGGTCACGACGATCCCACGATTCGCTTCGACGACCAGCGCAATTGGGAGTTCGTGCGCGCCTTGCTCGAGGATCCGAACGAAGAGGTCCGCCAGATCTTCATCTACGCGCCGCTCCGAGCGCGCCTCCTGGCGTACGCCGCCAAGGTCAAGGCGCCGCGCCAGCTGCGCGCCAAGGCCGCCGCCGCGATGATGCAGCCCATCAACGCGCTGCCTCACGACGACCATTTCCACATCCGCATTTCGTGTCCCTTCGATCAGGTCGAGCGCGGATGCGCGGACTTGCCGCTCTGGCGCGCGCCGGGGTCGCCGGACGAGTTCGGACCGGAGCTTCTGGCCGGCGAGCCGAGGGTGCGCTGGAGCACGCCCATGATCGGCGTACCGCTCGAAAATTGGGGCGGGATGGCCCAACTGTGGTCGGTCGACCGCGGCGTCTGCGATGCCGGCAATCTCGCGTGCGACGACGGCCGGGGGCTCGTCTGCGAAGATCTAGGCGACGCCGGGCTCATGGCGTCGTTTCCGCGGGCGATGTTCGATCTGGTCGTTCCCCCCAACGCACCCCCGGCCGGCACGCGAACGGGCAGCGCGTCCGCGCTGGCAGTCGTCGAGTCGCCGCCCACCACGGTGCCCGCCGACGCGTTTTCCGATGAAGGGCCGGCCGTCGCCGGTGAAACGGCCGTTGCGCTCGGCGCGGTGGGAGGAACCGATCGTGCCGCGCTCGGTCGTACCGGCAAAATGGGAACGGATTCGACCGCGGCTGGCTCGCCGCCATCGCGTCCGAAGCCGTCGTACTGTTCGTACGAAGAGCCGAATTCCTGCGAGAGCCCCATGGCCGCGCTCACCCCGGCTTCCCCCGCCGACCCTGCCGGTTACGGTCCGGCAGGGCCGAGCGTCCTCGAATAGCTCGCGCGCCCCGGTCGTTCTCCCGAAGCAACCTGCACAAGCGTACTTGGCCCGAGCGGCCCTCGGCATCGCCAGACTGTGCAGCTTGTCGGAAAGCGACTAACTCTTGAGGACCATGCTCCGAAGGATGCCGAGATTCGTGCCCCTTGCCCTCTTCGCCGTTGGCGCGATGACCGCGTCGTGCAGCCGCGACCAAGGGCCACCGCGCGATGCGCGCGCCGAATCGGCGGCTTCAGCCGCGCAACGGCTGCAGGGGCGATGGCTGCTGCAGGCCTTTCAACCCGCCGCCTCGCTCGATTTTGCGATGCAGCAGCTCTTGAATGCCCAGATCGGACAGCTGGTGCTGGAGGTGAACGGGATGAACATGTTCATCCGCGGACCGGGCGTCGCCGTGCAGCGAACCTACCGCATCGACGAAGCGTACGGCGAGCACCTGCAGATGATGGTGTTCGACTCCTACGGCGTCGGGTTCCGTGCCTTCGGCAATTTCAGCGCCAACACGCTGCTCATCAGCGGCAACGAAGCACCGTGGGTCGGTCGGGCGACGCTCGTACGGATTCCCTGAAGGTGTGGGTGGCGGCGCCCTCGAGCCGCGCGTCTTTCGGGGGCGCCGAGCCCAGTGCTACCAGGGGACGGCGAAGGTTACGCTGCCGCCCGCGCTCGACGAAGGAAAGGTCCAACCCTTCATCGATTCGCTGACGCAGGAGGAAAGAAACTCCGCGGGCGGCACAACATCGACGCCCTGCACCTCGGCTACCTTGCCGGACGCCTCGAGCTTGACGCGGAATTTCGTGTCGCCCTTGTAAGCCATACCGCGGTCTTTTTCGCGGTCGTAGCAGGCTTTCAGTTCGCGGCTGTGGTTCTTCAGGACGGCCTGGATCTGTTCCCTGTCCGGAGCTCCTGCAGCGGCGCTGCTCGCCGGTGCCGCGCCGCCGCTCGACGCGGGGACGGCGGCCGTGGACTTCGCCGGTTCCGAGCCGTTCGTCGTGCTGGCACTGCCGCAGGCCACTGCCATTCCTATCAGTACCCCAAGGACACCGCTGGTCCTCAGGCCATCGTTGACTAGGTTTTTCATCTTCGTCCTCGCGATCTTCGTCGGTTCAGACGGTCCGCGGCTCGTCTTTCGTCCGTGCCACCTTCCGACCGCCGGGCATCTACACGAAGTCTCGGCGGCAAGCAAATCGTAGCCCTACGAACCCTCGCGCTCCTCGGCCGCGGACGCCCGCAGCTCCGCGGCGCGATCGGGGTCGTCCTTACGCTCGGCAATGTCGGCGAGTGCCTTGAACAGATCGGCGCGGCTGATGAGCCGATCGACGTCTTCACGTGAGCTGCGTCGCAGCGAGAGCAGCGCCTGGTAGGTATGGTTGGCGAGATCGAGCTTGCCCTCGGCGAGGGCAAGCTGCGCCAGCATGTGGAGGATCTCGGCGTGAGCAGGGTCGATGCGCGCCGCTTGCTCGAGCTCTTTCAGCGCACGCTTCTTGTCCGAGGCCGCCAGCGCACGCGCCAGCGCGTGGTGAACGAGCGCGCGGTCTTTCGGTTTGCGCGTGCCGTAGTGAGCGAGCTGTGCGTCGAGGATGGTCACTGCCTCTGCGGCGCGATGGGTCTCGATGAGGGCATTGGCCAGTTGCAAGCGCGGAGCAGCGTTCTCCGCCTCGAGCTCGATCACCTGGCGCAAGAGCGGAATGACTCCTTCCGCACTCCGCAATTTGTTCGCATGAACGTCGACCGCCTGCGTCAGATAAAAGAGGCGCTTGGCTGGTTCCTTCGCGTGGTCCGCCTGCGTGGAAAGGAAGTCGGCAAGCACCTCCCACGCCTCCTCCTCGAGATAGAGCTGCTGCAGCCGCTGCGACAGGGGGTCGGCGTCGCGGAAGCGCTCCACCGCCTGTTCGAGGCGCGACCTGGCCAGGCCCTTGTCGTGGTCGGCGACGTAGGCGTCGGCCAGGCGCAGGGTATTGGCCACCACCGTCTCGGCGGGACAAAGCTCGCAGATCCGCTCCAGCACGGCGGCCGCTTCTTTGGGTTCGCCGCGCTGCTCGTAGAGCCGCGCCAGCGCCTCGAGAGAACGAAGGCCGCCGAGCTCGGCGCCACGCTTGTGGTTGGCAATGGCTCGCGCCTGGTCGGAGAGGTGCTCTTCGGCGAGCATCGCCGAACGATCCCACAGCTCCGCCGCCGCGGTGGGGTCGGTGTTGACGAGGCCCGCAGCTTGTTGCTCCCACAGCGCCGCGAGCTCGTCGTGGAGCCCTCGCCGCTCGAGGAGCTCGGCGAACGCCTTCACGCTTCCTCCCGCGACGCCGTCGGTCGCATCCTCCTTGAAGAGGTCGCGGTAGATGATGAGAGCGGCCTCCGCGTCGCCGAGTTTTTCCGCCGTGCGCTGGGCCGCCTTCTGCTTCATGCGTCGCTTGGCGCCGCGGTCGAAGGGAAGGCTCGCGCCGCGTCGCAAGAGCTCGATGGCCCGCGCCACGTCGCCCGATTCGTCGGCCAGAAGGATGAGCTGTTCGAGGGCCCAGCTGGCCAAGCCTTCGGTCGTCTTGGCGGCCGAGCTGCCCGCTTTGTCGTCGCTCCAGCGTGCGAGCGCCAGGTCGAACAGCTTGGTGCAGACCATCGGCGCGAGGGTTGGCTCGTCGGGGCTGCGCACGGCGACATCAGCCGCTTCCTTCAGGAGGCGAAGATCGCCCCCCTTGACCTCGGAGAGACGCACCGTGGTGAGCACATAGGCGCGGCCGGGCGTTCGGCCCTGCACGGCGGCCAGTGCCTCCAGGATCTCGATGCTCGATGGATCGTAGACGAGTGCATGCACCAGCGCTGGCTCGGCCGTCGCAAGGTCGCGCCGGATGTCGCGCTGGAAGCCCGCCACGCCCCACCAGAAGGCGCGGGCGACGTCGCCCGGCACGTCGTCGCCCTGGGGTAGCTTGGCCGCGAGCTCGGCCGCGTTCTGCCACTCCTCCCCCGCCACGTAGGCGCGGGCCAGCGCTTGTTGCGCAAGCGAACGAACTTCGGATCGTTCTTGCGCTTCGGTAAGCCCCTGGCGCGACTTCGGATCGACCGGATCGAGGCGCAGCGACTCGGCGTAAGCGCGCGCGGACCGCTCGACGTCGTGGAGTCGGTCGCGGCAGAGGTCCCCGAGCGAGCCCCATAGTTTCACGCGGCGCGCGGCGTCGCCCGAAGCCTCGATCTCCTCTTGCAGGAGCTTGGCCAGGTCCTCGTAGCGGCCTGTGCCGTCGAGCAGGGACGACAGTCGGGTGAAGCTTTCTTCGTCGGGACCGAAGGTGCGGCGGATGTCGACCCAGGTGGCGATGGCCTGCCCCACGGCATCGAGCTCGCCGGCGAAGACCTCGGCGATGCGAGCGCGGTCCGCGCGCGCCACCGCCGGCTCCGCAATGATGGCCCGCTTGTCGAGCGCTTCGATGAGATCCCCCCAGCGGCGAGCCGACTCGAATACTGCCACCAGGCCGTCGAGCGCCTCGCGATCGGTCGCGTCGTCGTCGAGGCGCGCCTTCCAGGCTCGCGCCGCGCGGTCGGGGTCGGCCAGAACCGCGCTGGAGATGCGCGCTACTTCGCCGAGAGCGACGCGGCGAGCCGGTTTGCTCTTCTCGAGGGCGGCGATTTTGTCGAGCACGGCACACCGATCGGCGGCGACGTGCTGCGAGGCGAGAAGAGGTTCCAGCTCGCGCGCCGCGGGCAGGACGATATCGGCCCCGAGCTCGCAGGAATCGACGACGCTGGAGAAAAGCGTGATGGCCTTGGGGGCATCGCCGATCTGATCGCGGTACACGCGGCCCGCTTCGACGCGCAGCCGCGCCTGGAGCACGGGATCGTTCGACCGCTGCGCCGCGTCGACCAGGGCGTCGGCGAGCCTCGCGTGCCGGTCGAGTCGAGTGGCCAGCTCCGCCAACGTCCGCCGATGCTCCTCCACCTCGGGCTCCAGTCCCACCAGGATGACGTAGCTGTCGAAGGCGAGGCCGATTTCGCCCAGCTCTTCGAGGTGCAAGCGCGCCCGCTGTTGGTAGAGAACGGTGCGTTCGGCGTCGGAGTCGGCGGCCGCAAGCTCGACCTCGATGATGCGAACTACGTCCTCGATCTTCTCCTGCATCAGGTAACGCGGCTTGAGCAGCGAGGCGGCGCGCTCGACGAGTTGCTGCGTGAGCGGCTGCGGCTGGACGGCGTCGAGCTTCGGCGCGATGGAGCGCGAGATGCCGCTCGGCGCCATCGAAAGCAGGGGCGCCGGCGGCGCTTCGCCGGGCAAAAGAACGCGGCGCAGAAGTTCGTACGCGTCTTGCGAGCTCGAATCGGCGGCGAGCATCTGCTCCACCAGCCCGAGCGCCTTCACCTGGTTGCCCATGCCGAGCAGAAGACCGGCCATGCGTGCCCGGATGGCCTGCGCGGCCTCCACTTCCCGTGTCGCGTCGAGCCGCGTTTCGAGCAAGCCGACCAGGCGCTGGTGGTGTCCCCGCCTTTCATAGAGACGCTCCAGCGCCGCTAGCGTCGAGGTGTCACCGCTGCGAATCGCCGCGAGCCGTTCCAAGTAGCTGATGGCGCGGTCGGCGTCGCGCGCGAAGTTACGGGCCGCTTCGGCAGCCTCTTCCAAGAGCTCGGCCTGTCCGGCGCCGGGCGCCTTGTCGATGGCCTGATCGTAAAGCGACAGGAGCTCGGCGTAGCGTTCACCCGAAATGAACGCGAGCTTGAGCCGTTCGAAGGCCCAGCCGCCGCCGGGTTGGGCTTGAACGCGCTGCAGGAGAGTGATGGCACCCTCGGGGTCTTCGAACCACTCTTCGTAGAAGTCCACCGCGCGGCGCGCCACCGACTCCGCGACCTCCGGAGAAAGATGCCCCTCGAGCATGGCACGGTAGGCGTCCATGACCGGCTGCGGACGCCGGAGGGAACGCGCCAGTTGCTCGGCTGCGTCCCAGAAGATCGGCGCATCGGCGAAGTCCGCTGCCGCTTGGAGCGCGGTGATGAGCGCCTCATCGGGGCGCTCGGCCAAGAGATCGAGCAGGCGCTTGTACCAACCCCGGCGCCCTTCCGTGAGCTCAGGTGTGTCGGCCGGGGCACCGAGCAGCATGCGCAAGATGGACGCCGCCCGATCCTTGGTCGGCGCTGCCTCGCTGGCTCGCTCGAGCATCGCCGCGGCGCGCGGGCGCGACGAGGCCCGTCCGAGCGCGCGCTGGAGAATGGGGAGCGCCGTCGGATCGGACGGGGAAGCCTCGAGCACGGGCAGGATCACCGCCAGCGCTTCATCGGTGCGGTCGAGCTTCTCCGACAGAAGGTACCCCATCCGAAGCTCGATCCCCGCACGCACCGCCCCCTGCGTGCGTTCGCGCAGATCGGACAGCGCCGCCAGCGCCCCTTCGGTGTTCCCCACCTCGAGCAGCAAGCGAATGAGGGCAAACCGCGCGGTGATGCATTCGGAGTCGTATTCGAGCACCCGTCGATAGCCCTCCGCCGCGGCCGAGAGGTTGCGCGCGCTCTCCAGCGCTTTGGCCGCGGCGAGAAGGGATCCCGTCCGGTCGAGCCCGCGCAGATCATTGGCGCGCCACGCGGCCAGCCACTGCGCGCCGGCGCGCCGGCTCTCGCCTTCCGGCGCCTTGGCGAGGAATGCTTCGAAGGCCTCGGCGAGCGTTGCCCCGTCATCGGCGGACGCTACGAGCGACCGAAAAATCGTGCCCGCCTCGGCGGCGCTGGCGGCATCGATCGACAGGACGCGTGCCTTGGCGGCCAGGAGGTTTTGCGCATGGGCGCTGAAGGCGGTGACGTAACGGCGCAGCGCGGAATCGACGGCGCTGGCGAACTGTCGCGATGCGCCGGCTTGCAGCGCCGACGGCTCCATGTCGAGCACGACTCTCACCGCGTCGCGTTCGTCCACGATGTGGGCGAGCAAGGCGTCGTAGATCGCGGGGATGCGATGCCACTCGCCGGCCTCGCGATACATCTCCACCAAACGTTCGGCCGCCTGGCGATCGCCCGGAAAGAGCGCAAACATCCGCTCGTAGAGGCGGCGCAGCGTGTCGCCGCCGAGCTTGGCGGTCGTGGCAAGATCGGCGCCGCGTTTGAAGGCGGTCATCGCCCCTTCGACGTTTCCCAGTTTTCCCGCGTGAAGGTCGCCCAGCTGCTCGAGCCACGCCACCTCTTGCCGCGCATCGGTAGCGCCCAAGATGCGGCGCTCCAGAAGATCGCGCAGCGTTTCAGCGCTTCCCGCGGCTTGAGCAGTGCGCTCGATGGCGTCGAGAACGTCGTCGCCGAGCCGGGCACCCGCTAAAAGCTCCCGATAGTGCCCGAGCGCGCATTCGAGCTGCCCGCTCTGGAAGGCGACGTCGGCCATGCGTACGAGAAGCGCCGTGCGCCTTTCCCCTTGCACGCGCGCCGCTCGCCCCTCGAGCTCTTGATAAAGACCGGACTTATCGCCGAGCCTCCCGAGCGCGTCGAAGAGCGCATCCTCGGCAGCGACGTCATGCGGCGTCTCCGTGAGGAGCACCCGTAAGGTTGCGATGGCCGCCGCATCGTCGCCCGCTTCTTGGCTCTGGATGCGGGCAATCGCTTGCAGGTTCTGCCGCCGCGCCTTGGCGTCGCTCGAACGGTCGAGCCCGGCGCGGTACACGGCAATTCGGTCTTCCACGCTCCCCTGCTCGATGACGAGCCCCTCGATCCGTTCCTTCAAGGCCAGATCGGTCGGCTTGTAGTCGGCTGCCGCGCGGTAGAGCACCAAGGCTTTGGGCGCCTCGCCCGAGGCGAGCAATGCGTCGGCGGCGCGCGTGGCCAGCAGAAAGAACGCCTCGCTGTCGACGCCGTGATCGCCGAGGGCACGCGACAGCACCGCCGCCAGAAGCGCGGGCTGCGCGGCCTTTTCGGAAAGCTGCTCCACCCGCGTGACCCACCCTCCCACCTTCCCCGATTTGTTTCCGACGGCGATGCGCAATCCTTCTCCCGCCACCTTGAGCGCGCGCGTCAGGTCGCCCTGGTGTTGCTCCAAGATGACCGTCATTTCTTCGAGGATGGCCAGCCGACTTTCCAGCGCGGTGGTCGCCTTGACCCGCGCCTCGAGAACGGTCAAAAGTCCCGCCCATTGCTGGTCCTGACGGTAAATGGGCTCCAGCAATTCCGCCGCGCGGAGCGCAGCGTCGGGAGACTTCAGGAGCCCTTCGACCGCCTTGCGCGCCGCTGCGGCATGCGGGTCGAGGGCGAGCACGGCGCGGAATGCTTCGAGCGCGGCCGCGGAGTCTTTCAAATGCCTGAGACAAACCAAGCCGAGGCGGGTCAGCAGGTCGGCATGCTCTTCCCGGGGAGCGAGCGCGATTTCCTGGCGCAGACCATCGGCGAGCTCGGCGAAGGCGCCTTCCTTTTCCAGCAGCGGGAAAAGATGGGCGTGCACCTCTCGCGACGCTCCGTACGTCTGCACGAGCTCGCGCCAGATGGCGAGCGCGGCCCGGCCGTCGGCGGCGCGACCGGCCCGCAAGTGGGCCGCGCGCGTCGCGAGTAAGCGCGCCTCTTTTTCGTCGCCCGAGCCCACCGAACGTAGCTCGAGGATGGCGGCCAGCTGTTCGTCGTCGCCTGTCGAATGATAGAGCATCTCCAGCGCGTCGAGCGCGCGGCCGCTGAGCGGCGAACCGATGAGCTCCTTCCACGCCTCTACCGCCTTTGGCGGATCGTGCAGATCGTTCTGGTAGAGAAGGGCCAGCCGCTCGGTCGCGGCCCAACGCAATGTGTCGTCCTTCTCGAGGCGCGCCGCGATCGCGAGCGCGCCGGCCAGCTTGGCCGCCTCTCGTTCGTCGTAGACCGCAGCGAGGCCTCGCGCAGCGAGGAGCATCGACGATTCCCCGGCGGCTGCCGCGAGCACCTTTTCGAATGCGGCTCGCGCGCCGGCAAGGTCTCCGCGCTCGAGGGCGAACTGTCCGAGCTCGGCCTCGATCGCGAGTCGCGTCGCCGGGTCTTTCACGTTGGCAGCGGCCGAGGCGAGCAGCTTCACTGCTTCCGTCCCCCGCCCGAGGGTGGCGCTCACTTCGCGGTAACGCCGACGCGCGTCTTCGTCGGAAATGTCGCTGCCGATCGCTTCCTCCAGGAGAGGCCATGCTCCTTCGGGATCGGCCAGTTGATCCTGCTTCAGCGCCGCCAGGCGCCTGACTAGCTCGAGCCGTTTAGTACCCCGCACGCCGGAAAGCTGCAACTCCAGCACCGATGCCGCGCCGGCGAAGTCCCCGCTCCGATCGAGCGCGCTCGCCACTGCCGCCGCGGCGCGAGGGCCGAGTGCTCGATGCGTGAGGAGACTACGCGCCGCTTCGAGCGCATCGTTGTGCATCGCGTCCTTCGCGAGCAGCACCTCCGCATGCGGCAGCGCGCGATCACGCTCGTCGAGCTGTTCGCAATAGAGACGCATGAGGCGCTCTCGCAGGGCCAGCTCGTCCGCATCACGTTTGTTGGGACGGCTGGCCAAGACTTGCTCGAGCCATTTGGCGGCGTCTTTGACCCGTCCCGAACGCAGGTAGTGGGTTTCCAGCGCCTCGGTCCCCACCCGGTCGCTGGGATCGAGACGAACGATCTGCTGATAGAGCTGGATGGCCTGCTCGGGCTTGTCCGGCACGAACTCGGCGAGCTCGGCTGCGCGCCGCAACAGCGCAAGTTGCTCTTCGACGGTGGGGCGGTGTCCCGCCGCACCTGCGTAAAAGTCGATGAGGGCTCGCGTATCCTGCCGAGCCGTGAGAAGCCCCTCCAGACGCGAAAAAGCCTCTGCGCTCACCGGCGCGGCGGCGAGCGCGCGCTGCAAGAGCGTCGCCGCCTTGTCGGCATCGGCGGCCATCTCTTCGAAAAACGCAGCGGCTCGAGTGAGAACTTCCGCCACAATCGGCGCCAGGATGAGCTTCATCTTGGTCGATTGGAGGAGTTGGTCGTACGCAGCGCCCAGCTCGGCCACCCGCCCATCGCGCACCGCCGCGACGTGCAGCGCGTCCCACATCTGTCGCTGCGCCTGTCCTTTGACGGCACTGCCGACGAGCAGCTCGAGAATGAGCGGCTCCGATTCCAATTTCTTTTCGATGATCTGGGCCGCGCGATCGAGCCTGAGAGCGGTGCGTACGCCTGGGTGCGTGCTTCGAGCTACGGACATTCGCTATGTGGGAGCACCGACGGAAGGCGCTCTTCTCCTTCATTCACGATACAAGATTTCGATCTGATTCCAATCTCATTCGAGCGACCGCCAGCGCGCGAAAATGGCCGAATGAACTTCGATAAGGCGCCCTTTTTCCATCATCGCGATCGCTTGCGTTCAATCGGCCTCACGCGCCCTCGCATCGGAGCGAGAACGCTTATCGCCTATTCACCCACCCCCTCGACGCGCCGCGAAAGATGCGCGCTGCCCGCGTTGCGACAGATGCGCTATCGCCAAAGGCTCGCCGCCCGCCTATCGTCAAAGGCCGCATCGAGGTCGGACCGAAGAGGCGCCTCGGCAGAACTTCACTACAAAAGCCTACACACGGCAGCCTGACGCTGCGCGCCCGCAGCGCCGCTCGGCCAGCCCCAACGATCCGACTGCGGCCTTCGAGCCCTCCCTAGCGTGGTGCTAGGGCTGGTCGTTCAGGCGGCGCCGGCGCCGGCGGGTTCGGGGTCGTCGTTCGACTCGCTGGTCATGCCGAGCGAAACGAGTCGCGTCCAGCGGAGCCGCGCGGCATCGAACGCGATGAGCACCATGCGCGTGCGCGTGACGGGATCCGAATCGAACGATGCGCCGAAGATCGCTACGGCGTCCGACTCTGTCAACGGAAGGTCGGGCGGGATGCTGCGCCCACTCTCGAGCCATTGATCGAACGTCTCGTTCGCCCATGCGACGCCGCGCTCGTACGCCTTCATGGATCGCTCGCTGCGCGGTTCGTCTTGCTCTTGTTCAGGCATGGCCAAAACCTCGTCGAGGAGAGAGCGTTATACCACTGCCCGCCCGTTACCATCCTGAATTTCATGGTGCGAATCCAACGCGGCCGGAGATGGGACGGAATTGTTCCAACGAGACCGGTTGTCCACAGCGCCGACATCCGTTTTCGTCGAACCGAGCGATGGGCCGCATGACGTCGCGCTTCGGTACGTCGCGCTTCGGTCGAGTGGCCGAGGGTCGCGCGCTCCGCGTTGGCCACGCCGGGAGCGTCATCGTGTGACGCTCTCGGCCATCGATGTGCTAGGAGCTCGCCATGCTGCTCTTTTTGATTCCGGTCCTCATTCTTGTGGGTGCCACGTCGATTGGCATTGGCGCCGAGATTTCCCAGAGCCAACCTCCCCCGGCACAGCCCACTGTCCAACCGGAATCCCGCCCCGCGCCGCCGCCCGCTCCGGCCCCCACGCGCGTTCGCTGACGTCTCCTCGTGCTGGCCCCGGGCCCCGGTGCGCCCGTCCGACTTCCGGCCGCCCGAACCGCAGAAAACTTCTCATTTGGCGGCGGGAGGCGTCACGATTGGTTCATGCCGATGCCTTCCCTCCGAGTCCGTCCGCTCGTCGTGGTCGGCGCCGTCCTCCTTTCCGCAGCCTGTGGCGGTGGCCGATCGCTTCCCCGTGATGCTCTTGTGGCGCGGGCGTGGGAGGGACGCGAGCCTCCCCCGACCGTCGAGGCGCTCGAAGTCGTCGCGTTCGCCACGGCCCAAGTCGGAAAGCCGTATTGTTGGGGCGGTACCGGCCCCTCCTGTTTCGACTGTTCGGGGCTCGCCCAGACGGCTTGGCGGCGCGTAGGAGCACGCATACCGAGGACGACCCACGACATCGCCGACGCTTTGCCGGAAGTTTCGGTCGACGAGGTACGCGCCGGCGACATCCTTTGGTGGCCCGGCCACGTCGGTATCTATGCAGGCAACGGTTGGGTCGTCGATGCACTCGACTCCCGCCACGGCGTCGTGCGACGCCCCGCGATCGACCCCTACCGCGCCTTCCGACCCACCGGGTAGCGGGGCGCAGCATCCGACTGGCTTCATCTCTTCCTGTGCGCGCACCGGCCAGCCGAATTCCGTCGGCCTCGCTGCTGTTTTGCGCGGGGATCAGCGGCTGATTTGCCGATCGCGATCGGCGGAGGTCAAAGACGGCGGGCGGTGGTGCTAGATTCGGCGTCCGATGAACGAAAAGGAAGTCCCCTCCCCCGCCGCCACAGCCGAAGCCCGCAGCGACGGAACACCCGGTAACTTCGTGGAGGACATCGTCCGCGCCGATGTCGCGAGCGGCAAGAGCGGCGGTCGCGTGATGACCCGCTTTCCCCCCGAGCCGAACGGGTACCTGCACATCGGACACGCCAAGGCGATCTG
The DNA here is from genome assembly GCA_035318465.1 of Polyangiaceae bacterium. Taxonomy (GTDB): domain Bacteria; phylum Myxococcota_A; class Polyangia; order Polyangiales; family Polyangiaceae; genus DASWDH01. Next base: position 35,719 of record DATHES010000126.1, on the reverse strand, counting down.
CTTGAACTTCGGCCTGGCGCAGAAGTTCGGCGGAAAGTGCAACCTGCGCTACGACGACACCAACCCCGAAACGGAGGACCCCGAGTTCGTCGCGTCGATCGATCGCGATGTTCGTTGGCTCGGGTTCGACTGGGAGGACCGCAAATACTTCGCGTCCGATTACTTCGGCAAGCTTTACGAATTCGCCACACAGCTCATCAAGGCCGGCAAAGCCTACGTCGACGACCGCGACGTGGAGACGATACGCAAAACGCGCGGCGACTACTACCAACCGGGCGAGGAAAGCCCGTTTCGTAACCGTTCGATTGCCGACAACCTGGACCGGTTCGAAAAAATGCGACGCGGCGAGTACCCTGACGGCGCGTGCGTCTTGCGCGCCAAGATCGACATGGCGTCGACGGATGTGAAGCTACGCGACCCCGTCATGTACCGGATCCGGCGCGCGCACCATCACCGCACGGGCGACACGTGGTGCATCTATCCCACGTACGATTGGGCTCACGGACAATCGGACGCCATCGAGGGCGTCACCCATTCGGTGTGCACGCTCGAGTTCGTGAATCACCGTCCCCTCTATCATTGGTATCTCGACGCGCTGGCGCTCCCCTGCCACCCCGAACAGATCGAATTCGCGCGGCTCGCGGTCACGTACATGCTGCTGAGCAAGCGCAAGCTGCAGGAGCTCGTGGAAGGAGGTCACGTCGCCGGCTGGGACGACCCGCGCATGCCTACCTTGGCGGGAATGCGCCGGCGCGGTTTCACGCCGGAGTCGATACGCGCCTTCTGCGAACGCATCGGCGTTTCGACGCGCGACAGCTTCGTCGACGTGTCTCTCCTCGAGCACGCCCTGCGCGAGCACCTCAACGCGACTTCCCCGCGCGTGATGGCGGTGCTCAAGCCCCTCAAAGTCGTGCTCGACAATTTTCCCGAGGGGCGCGTCGACGAGCTGGTGGCGCCCTACGATCCCGAGAAACCCGAGGGTCCGACGCGCAAGGTCCCATTTTCGCGCGTGCTCTACATCGAGCAGGACGACTTCGCCGAGCAACCGGCCAAAAAATGGTTTCGTCTGGCGCCAGGTCAAGAGGTGCGCCTCCGCTACGCGTGCGTGGTGCGCTGCACCGAAGTCGTCAAAGACGCGGCGGGCAACGTGAGCGAAGTGCATTGCACTTGGGATCCCAACTCGCAGGGAGGACAACCTGCCGACGGGCGCAAGATCAAAGGGACAATCCACTGGGTGTCGGCTGCCCACGCCCTCTCTGCCGAGGTGCGCCTCTATGACCGCCTTTTTGCGGTGGAGAACCCGCAGAAGGACAAGGACGTCGACTGGAAGACGCACCTCAATCCGAAATCGCTGGAAGTGATCGCCGGCTGTCGGCTCGAGCCCAGTCTGGCAGGCGCGCGAGAGGCGGACCGGTTCCAGTTCGAGCGCCTCGGCTATTTCTGCGTCGACCGCGAATCGGGGCCGACGAAGCTCGTCTTCAATCGAACCGTCTCGCTCAAAGACTCCTGGGCGGCGCAGTCGAAAATCTGACCGCGTGACGTTCCTACGAATGCACGGGCGGGAGTAGGCTCGCTTCGGTGGCCAGCGCAACCGTCCGATCACCCAAATCCCCCGTGCGGCCGCTCGGCTTCCCGAGCTTGTTGGCCCTCGGCATCAATGGCATCGTCGGCGTCGGGATCTTTTTTGCCCCGCGCGAAGTCGCCGCGGCGGTGCCCGGATATCGCGGTATCGCCGTTTACCTCGGTGTCGTGCTCTTACTCCTGCCGACGGGGTTGGTCTTTGCGCGGCTCGGGCGCGCCTTTCCCGCCGACGGCGGTCCCTATCTTTACGCGCGGGAAGCCTTCGGCGGTCACACTGCCTTCGCGGTGGGGTTCACGACCTACGTGTCCGCCCTCTTCAGCACGTCCACGGTCATGGTCGGGCTCGTCGAAAATGCGTCCGGTACGATGGGCATCGTCGACTCCGCGCCGCGATTGGCCATCGAGCTCGCGCTCTTGACGGTGCTTTGCGGTGCGCTTTCGCGCGGCCTCCGTCTCTCCGCGGTGGCGTGGTCGGTGGTGACCTTCTTGAAAGCCGCGCCTCTCGTTGCGCTTCCGCTCGCGGCTTGCTGGGTGACGCTCCCACCGGATCACGGCGCACTCGCCGCGCACGCTGCTCTCGCGCCGGCCGCCAAAATCGGCGTCCTAACCGCCGCGCTTCCGGTCCTCTTCGCCTTGCAAGGGTTCGAAGTGGTGCCCCTTCCCGCCGCACAGGTGACGAGGCCCGAACGAAGCGTACCCATGGCGACCCTTGCCTCGCTCGTTTTCGCTGCGCTCCTCTACATGGCTTTGCACGCGGCGTGCGTACACGCACTGCCCGACCTGGCGGACCACGAGCTGCCGCTGGCCGACGCTGCCCGCGTTTACGGCGGCGTCGCGTTCTCGCGCCTCGTCACGGCGGCGACGAGTTTGAGCGCCTTCGGGATCGTGATCGGATTTCTCGCCATGACGCCGCGTTACCTCGCCCCACTCGGTCGGCCCGACGCCCTCGGGTTCGAGCTCGATCGCTTGAGCGCGCGCGCGGTTCCGCTGCGCGCGTTCGCCGTCACGTATGTGCTCGTCTTCGCCATCTTGATCGCCAACGCCCGCTGGGGCTCGATGCGCAATCTGCTTGCCCTGGCGAGCTTGGGCGTGACGATGCAGTACGCCGTCACGGCGGCGGCGCTCGTCGTTCTTGCGTCACGTGGCGCCGCCGGCCTGCAACGTGGCGATTGGTGGCCAGCGCCCTTCGCGGTGCTCTCGTTGGTCCTGTTCTTGATGGGTTCGAGCCGCCTCGAGATCCCCGTATTACTGGGCATGATCGCGCTCGGATTTCTGGTGCGGGCGATCGGGCAGCGCAGCCGGCGCGCGGCGAAGTAAGAGCGCTCGACCTCCGGAGGCCCTTTTCGACGACGATATCTATCCCGCGCCGATATTTATCGCTGCGCGGTACTCTTGGGCCCGCCTCGCAAGTCGCTTCGGCTCTCGAGCAAGTGCCGGAGGTCCAAAGGCGCTGATTCCCCGTCCAGCCCGCGCGAATGGACCGGCGCGGGCGTGATCATGCGCCATGGATGGCGTAGGCTAAGAGAGTCGCTGTGCGAAACGTAGCTTCGACGTTGGTTTGCTTGGCCTTTCTGGGAGCCGTCGCTTGCGGCTCGCGGCCACCCGCTGCTCCAAGCTCGGAAACCTCTCGCGCCGCGGAGCCGGTCCGCTCGTCCTTGCGCACCCCCGCGGAGATTGCAGCGCGATCCACGCCTTCGGTCGTTTCGGTGCGCACCGAGCAATCGCTGGGTACCGGTTTCGTCGTGAGCCAAGATGGCCTCATCGCCACCAACCTCCACGTCATCGCCGGCAACTCCGACATCACCGTCACGCTTTCCGATCATCGCGAATTCCACGTCGTCGAGATCTGGAACGGCGATCGGCAGCGCGATCTGGTGATCATGCGCATCCAAGCCAAGAAGCTGCCCGTCATTCCCCTCGGCGACAGCGACGACATCCACCCTGGCGACTCCATCGTCGCCATTGGACACCCGCTCGGCCTCGAAGACACCGTCTCCAACGGCCTCGTCAGCGCCGTGCGCAAGCTCGACAAGAGTCTCACCGTCCTGCAGATCTCGGCGCCCATCGCCCCGGGCTCCTCGGGGGGACCCATCTTCAACGATCATGGCGAAGTGATCGGCGTTGCGACCGCCATCATGCTGGGCGGGCAGAACATCAACTTCGGCGTCCCCGTCTCTTACCTCAAAGATCTTTTGAAGCGTCCGGCCGCGGTCAATCTCGAGACGTTCGCCGCAGCAACGGCGGAACGCAACGCCCCCGCCGATGGCCGGCGCAGCGTGCCCGCGCTCTCCATTCGGATCCTCGATGGATGCACGCGCGGCAACATCGATCTGATGATGAAGGCGATTGCCGACGCGATCGACATCGGCGCGGCGCTCTACGACGACGGCAACTTCGCCGGCAGCTACCACATCTACGATGGTGCCGCGTCCGATCTCGAGCGTAAACTCGGTACCAACTGCCAGCGCCCTGCCAGGACCTTGGCCGACGGGCGAAAGCGCGCCGCGCGGCTCGCCGATCCGAGCGACCAGGCCTGGGCGATGCGCGACACCTTCGATGGACTGCTCGACGTGATCCGCAGACGCGGCGCTCAAAACGGCAGACCTCCGCCCCTCCCGCCGCCCTCCGCACCGAAGCGCGACACGCCTCTGCGCCGCAAGAATTGACGCGCGGAACGCGCGCTACCTTCGCGCGAAGTCGTACGCGCTACTTGAGAATCTCCGCGGCCAGAGCCGCTTCGGCGATTTTGATCAAGAACGATTGCGTGAGACCCGAGCCGGATGCAACCCGGGCCAGGAACTTTCGCTCGTCTCCCGTTTCCGTCATCTCGATAAGTCCAACGAGTTTTCCCTCACCAGTCATCACCTGATAGTGCGATCGAAATGCCGTCGGGCTGATCAGGTAAGTCGTACCATCGAGTTCAACCGTTCCCGTGGGGGCTTGCGGCTGGTCCGTCATCTCTTCTACCTTTCGACTTCGCGATTCTCCGACGTCAGCGGCCCCAAGAGATCGATCACGCTATGGCCCCGAATATACCCTCAACTGCGTTTGGTGGCACCTACACGATTCAGCAGCAAATTCGAAAGCTTCCCTCGGCTTTCGCCAACGATTGGTCGCTCTGGAGCCGATCGGTCGGGTTTCCGGGAACGCATGGTGCGCGAGATCGGTCGGCTCCGCCTCTCTTTTGTGATTGAAGTCTCGGCGGGACCGCTCGGCGAAAATTCATGAGCCGAACCCCGTGCCTCGGCATCGGCCCAAGGTTCGGAGTGCTTCGAGCCAGTAGCGTGCCGCGTTTCGAGCCCGCTCGTCAGTTCGTGCGGCGCTGGTGGATCGCCCAAAGCAATGATACTGCCGGAGGCGTGAGGGCTCGAATCCACTTGCGCCCTACCCAGAGCGGCGCGCGCTACGTCGTCGTCCCTCTCTTCCTTCTCGCCGCTGGCGCGTGCTCAGCCGAAAACGACGGTCCCGACGCCAACGCGTACGACGGCGCGGCCGATCGAACGAGCGATGCCGCCGTCGAACCGGGCACGATCGATAGCGCTGACGATCGCAGCCGCGCCGATGCGGAAGCCGGCAACGACGATCGCGCGACGGACATGGGCCGCGACCTTGGCGTCGCCGATACCGTGCTCGATGGCACTTTAGCTGACGGCCCCTTCGCCGACGGCCCGGGCACCGCCGATCAACGTTCCGACGCGAGCGAATTGGGCCCCGTGGAAGGCGGAGCCGACGTCAACGACGGCAGCATCGATGGCGACGGCGAAGCGGGCGTCGTCGACGGCACGGGAACGAGCGACAGCGCTGCCGATCGAAGCGCCGACAGCGCGGGACCCGACGGGGCGGACGGCGGCACACGAAAACCGTCGGGCGTCTTCGGTGGGGGGCCCTTCTATCACGATGCGGACACGGTGATGCCCACCATGCGCGCTTCGGGGTTCTCCACCATGGTCTTGTGGAGCATTCACGTGCGAACGAACGGTGACCTCGTTTTGAACGACGTGCCGCTCTTCGCGAATGGGATCTACGTCGGCAGCGACGCGGCCTGGCCGGCCAAGGTGGCGACGTTGAAGACTGCCCCCACCTCCGTCACCCGCGTCGAATTCTCGGTCGGTGCCGGAGGAACGACCGACTTCGAGTCGATCGAATCGCTCATCGGATCGCAGGGCACCGGGCCGACCAGCATCCTTTACAGGAACTTCAACGCCCTGAAGGCCGCTATCCCGATCACCGACGCCATCAACTTCGACGACGAAAGCAACTACGACGTCGCCTCCACCGTCGCCTTCAGCGTCATGCTCGGTGATCTCGGGTACAAAGTAACGCTGTGCCCCTATACCAATTCCACTTTTTGGACTTCGGTGTTCAATCAGACCAATACCCAACGTCCCGGTCTCGTCGACCGTGTTTTGCTCCAGGTCTACGCGGGCGGCGCGAGCAACAATCCGGTGACCTGGAGCGGTTACTTCGGCGGACTGCAGGTGGAGGCCGGACTCTGGAGCCGGCATGCAACCAATTGCGCAACGGGCGACACGCCGAGTTCGGTCCGAACCAAAATGACCAATTGGAGGACGGGAATTGCGGGCGGCTGGATGTGGCTCCTCGACGACATGCTCACCTGCGACGGCCAGTATCCACTCGAGGACTACGCCGCCGCCATCAACGAAGCGCTGAACCCCTAAACCCGACTGACCGTCGCGCGGCGACACTCATGACAGTCCGGCCAAAGGTCCCGCCGCGTATTTGCTCGAACCAAACGTGTCGAGCACCACGCCCATGGCGCGGCAAACCGAGACGAGGAGCTGATTTTGCGGCACTCCTTTGTATTGCAGATAACGACCTGTTTTGTACGCACCGCCGGCATTGCCCGCCAAGATGAACGGTATGCTGGCGTTGTCGTGCGTCGCGCCGAGCCCGTGCTCGCTGAGCACGAGGATCATCGTCTGATCGAACAGCGTTCCGCCGCCTTCCGGAACCTTCTTCAGCTCGGCGATGAGGTACGCGAGCTGCTGCATGTAGTAAATCTTCGTGTCGACGACTTTCTGGTCGGGGGTATGCGAGGCCAGGTGCTCGTCCTCCGTATGTCCCAGCCAGGAGAACGTCACCCCACCCGCTCCCCCGGTGTTGGCCCATTGCAAGCCGACCACGCGCGTCGCGTCGCAAGCGAGCGCCTGCACGACGACGTCGATGAACGCTTTGCCGCGGTCGCGGTAGGTGGCGGGCCCTTGCAGACTCGCAAACGTCGGGAGAGCGACGGACTTGCACGTCGCGCGTCCCACGCCGCCGCCGTCCGCCGTCCCCCCGGCCCCGCCCGTTCCCGCGTCGACACCGCCGGGGGGCGGTGGAATGCGCGCTTCCAGCTCGCGCAGCGACGTGAGATGCCCGTCGAGCCGCGCGCGATCGGCTGCCCCGATGCGCTGGGTCACACGGCCGAGATCACCTTTCAGGTAGTCGAGCACACTGCGTCGCTCGCTCAGCGCTCGCGCCACGGCGTCGATCCCGCCGGTGCCACCTGCTCCGCCCGCGCCGCCGGTCCCACCGCCGGTCCCTCCGCCCGACGTGAGAACGCGCTTGAGCGCGGCTTGTGGATCGATCTCGGGGACGACCGGATTGCCCGGCCCAATATAGCTCATCCGGGTTTGCGTCTTGACGACATCGCGATTGCCGAGGCAGTGATAATCGAGCGAAGGAAAGGGCGGTGCGCCGGCCGCTGCCGCGATCTTTTGCGCCAAGAACTGATCGACGGAAATGCTGTCGGCCCAGCCGTATTGGTAATCACCTTCGAAGAAAGGCGTGCTCGTTCCTCGCTGGATCGGCGTGCCGGTCAAGATCGACCCCATGTGCGGGATGTGAACGTTGTTTCCCGAGTCGGGCCCGGCGGGATTGTTGATGCCTTTGAAGATGACGAGGTTGTCCTTGTGCGGCTCGAGCGGGGCGAGGATCTCGCTCAGCGTGAAACTCGTCTCGGTGCCGGTGGGAAAATATTTGGCGGCGTCCCCGTACCCGTTGGGATGAAAGAAAATGATGAGCCGTTTGGGCAGGCCCGGCGTCTGGGCTTCGGCATCGCCCGCCAAGAGGGGAACGAAAGGCGACAGCACGACGCCCGCGGCCAAACCGCTCAGCACCGCTCGTCTCGTCCACTTCGTGTCGCGTGTGTTCATCTCATTCGCTCCCGTCAATTCACGCGGCCGTAGCGAAACGCGTCCGCTTTTGCCACCGACATGAGTAGTTTGCGAACGTCGTAGTTCGTCGAAGCGAATTCGCCCTTGACGCTGTCGAGCGTGCAATCGTCGGCCGCTCGCCCGAGGGCGTACCGGAGCCAAACGCTGGTGACACACGCGCGCACCTCGTCGCTCTGGGCGAGACGGCCCGCCAGCTCGACGGCACCGTTGAACTTGCCGCTCGCGCTTCCCGCACCGGTGAGCTCACCCGAGCTGTCCACGGGGAGCCCTTCCTCCATCGTGCGGAATCGACCGAGGCCGTCGTAGTTCTCGAGACCGAAGCCGATGGGGTCCATCAGCGTGTGGCACCCAGCGCAGGCCGGGACCGAAGTGTGCGCCGCGAATCGTTCGCGCGTCGTCGCGCCCGGTCGCGGGGCCGGGGGGGCCGGGACATCGGCCGGCGGCGCAGGAAGCCCCTGACACAAGAGGCGCTCGCGCACGGCGATGCCGCGCTTGATCGGCGAGCCTTGGTTGGGATTGGCGTGGACGGCAAGAAAGCTCGGCTGCGTGATGAGCCCCGCACGTTGGCCGGCGGGAAGCTGCACCCTGACGGCCTCGTTGCCTTTCCCCGGATAGGCAACGCCGTAGAGAGGCGCGCTGGCGGGCGTCACGAAGGCGACGGGGGCGCTGAGCAACGTGGCGAGCAACGCGTCCCCCTTCACCACCACGTCGTCGACGAACATGGTCACGTCGGTCCACATGGCCTCCCGCAGGGCATCTCCGAAGGCGGGGTAGACACTGCTGTCCTTGGTAAGCGTCCCGAGCTCGTCGAGCCCGAGCCATTGCGTGTGAAAGCTCTCCACCGTGCGCGCGAACTTCGCGTCGCCAATGAGCCGATTCACCTCCGCTTCGACTCCCGGCGCCGTCGACAGCTTCTTCGCGTCCGCGGCGGCCAGCAAAGCGTCGTCCGGCGTGCTGGCCCATAGGAAATAGGACAGCCGCGTTGCCACCTCGTAGTCATCGAGCTGCACCACCCCCGACCCGTCGAGGAGCGGCATTCCCATCTGCGGGCGATAGAGAAAGCTCGGCGCCTGGAGGATGGCGGACAGCACGACCCGGATACGCGTCGCAAAATCGGCCTTGGTACCGATGTCGGAATAGACGTTGGCCGAGAGTTTCTGGAGCGCGGCGAGCTCGGCTGGGTCGACGGGTCTGCGAAAAGCGCGCCGCGCGAACGTTTGAATGAACTGCAGCGCGCACGCGTCCTCGCCAGCCGTGGCGGGGTTACAGGGAACGAGCAGCGATAGGTTCGCTACCGCGCGCGTGGCCAGCGTTTCGGCAGCATCGCGGTATTGCTCGGCCATCAGTGCGTTGACCGAGGAAGCCACGTTGTTGAGCAGCGGCCCCACGGCATCGTCGAGCGAAAACTGTGCCGCAGGGTTCGAGGTGTCGCCCAAGAGATCGCGAATCGTGTTGCTGTACTCCGTGCGCGTGAGGCGTCTCATCGGCAGCGCTCCGCTCCGCGTCTGCGTCGTCGCCTGCCCCGCGGAACAGACGACCGTTCCGCCCCCCGACCCCGCACCTCCGCCCGTACCCGACCCGCTGCCACTGCTTCCACCGGCGCCCGTACTCGCGCCTGTACTGGTCCCCGCGCCTGTGCCGGTACCCGCGCCGCCTGCCCCCGTGCCTGCGCCTGGCCCTGTCCCGGCGCCAGTAGCGCCCGGATCGGGATCGTGACCGCCTGTCGTTCGGCGGGGCGTACCCGAATCCGATCCAATCGAGCCCGTGCACGCCATAGAAGCCGTGAGCGCAAGGCCCACGACAACGGAGTTCTTCCGGGAGGTAAGGATTTTCATGTGGTCCTCCGTGCAATGGAAGAGGGCGCGCAGCGCCCATTCGGCTCACGGCCAACCGCCTTCACAGAGTTAGAGAGGAGGTCGGGGGCTGGATCGGCTCACGACGCGCACCGCAACCGCGGGCGAGCACGGCGAGGCCAGTGCTACGGAACGCAGATAGGGGCGTCGGACCTGACCCATTCCAGCGTTCCGGCGATGGTCGCGTCCGCCTTGGCCGGCGAGCTGTCCACCGCCGTGACGCCCCCCCGATCATCGAACCGCCAATAGGCGACGAGTCCCGGTTCGTTACCGGCGAGCCGCCGGTACATCGTTGCGGCAATTTCCGCCTCGGTGCGCGCCACGTTCCAAATGCGAACTTCGTCCATCAGCCCGATGAAATGATTCTGGTCGTTGAGCGTAGAGCCGAGGATCAACGTCGCTTGGTCCGTGAGGGAGCCTTTTTGCGTGGTCGCCGTCGTGTTTTCGTCGACCCCATTGATGACGACGTGCACCTCGCCGGTAGCCTTGTTGCGCGTGGCAGCGACGTGCACCCATTGGCCGGTCGTCACGATGGTCGTCGATTGCAGCGTCGTGTCCGGATTGCCAATTCCGAATGCGAACTTGTCATTGAGAATTGCGGTCCCGAAATCGTTGGCACCGGCTGGGTTCGTACCTGGCGGCGCATCGGCATAGATGACGCCGTTGCCGTGGTAGAACATCGAGCCTTTGCGCGACGCCGTCGTCTTGATCCAGGCTTCCAGCGTGAAGTCGTCCTGCACGGGCCGCGCGACGCTGAGGCTCGACGCGCCCGTGAATTGAGCGGCGTACCCCGCGACGCACGGCGCCGCGTCGGGCGGCACAAACGCGTCGGGCGGCGCAACCACGTCGGGCGCAACCACGTCGGGCGGCCCAACCACGTCGGACACCGGCTCGATCGCATCTCGGTCGGGCGGCGGGACGACATCCACGAGCGGGGGCGCATCGCCAGCGATCGGCACGCCCGCCTCGAGCACCGGAATCAGCAGGTCGGCTTCCTCGCGCCCACACGCCAGCACCAAGAGGCACGCTATGGGCCACGCGCAGACGGCCCGCTTCGCCGGCGCTCGTCGCGGTGTCAAGCGCGGCCGGCACCGTGCTCGCGCATGCCCAGTTTTTCGCGCCGTCACGGCGCGCCTCCGAGCGTGAGTGCCGGACCCAGCGTCACGCCGACCCATTGGTTTTCGATGGCCGACGCCGTCTGCCCCGCTGCCCGGCCGTCGGCCGCGTAGATCACGCGTCCCGCTTCGACCCCGATCACGAAGGCCACCCGCTGCGCGATGGACGCCTCCACGCGCAGCATGATCATCGGGCCCCACCAGGGAAGCGTCGCCGCCGTGACTTGCGGGCGCGGCGTGATCGCTGCCGCCTCCCCTTGCATGTGAGCGAGACCGGCGCGAGCCCCGAGGCCACCCTCCACCGCCAACCATCCAAGCCGCTGTCGAATCCGCATCGACGCGCTCCCCGATGCCAGCAGGGTGCGAATGGTCCCCAAGGGCACGTCTTCACTGCCGCTCTCGACGAGAACGTCGGCCCCGATGACGCGCCAGCCGTTGTGTATCCAGCTCGCACCCACCCCGCCCCCCAGGGTCAGCAGATCGGCGCTGCCCGTGCGCTGCGCCGACGCGACGGCTTCGAACCGATAAAAGGAAGGCGGCGCGAGCGCTTTCTGCGCGGCGAGGACCGCCGCATCGCGCGCGCTGGCCGAAGCCTTGGCCTCCACGATGTGGGGCCGCGCATCGGGCCGCGCCGCGAGCTCGATCCAGCTGGCCGCGACCAGCTCGGCCGCAGAGAGGCCGAGCAGCCGCGTTCGTGTCGAAGGGTCATGGGGGGTAAGGTCGAGATGGCGAACCAACGTTTTGCCAGAAACAGGGTCGAGCACCTCCAGCCGCAGCCATGGGCCAGGACAGGAGATGGTCACCCGCGTGACGTTGGGGTCGACCTCTTCCTCGAGGTGCGTTGCCACTTCGATGCCGAGCTCGGCACTGACGATACGCTGCAAGTCGGCCGTCGCCGCCTTCACGCAGTGCGGCACGACGATCAGCACGGGGAAACGGCCGGCGCCCGCCGCGGAAGGCGCCTCGGCGTCGGCCGTCGATACGAAGATGCTCACCATGCTGCCGGCGATGACGCCCCCGATGAGCCTTGACGCCTTCATTCCATTCCGCCGAAGGTCCTCGTCTGCGTCATTCGAGCCCGCCGAAGGTCTTTACCGCGCGCGAACGCTGTCCGCGCGGATAGAGGCGCAAGTATTCTTGCGCCCGCTCACGTGCGCGGGTCGCGGCGCCCGCCTGGGCCCACGCCTCCACCTCGCGCGCCAGTGCATCCTCGGCCAGAGAGCCCCCTTGGGCGCGGCTACGCGCTTCGCCAAACGCGAGAGCCGCTTTTTCGGGCTGACCGAGGGACGTCATGAGTACGCGGCCCAAGGCGAACGCTGCCATCGCCGCCTTGGGATGGTTGCCAGATTCTTTGATCAGACGTTCCAGGTAGGGAACGGCGTCGGCCGGGTGTCCCGAAAGGCGCGCCACGTCGGCGGCCAGGAGCAGTTCGTCGGGATCGCGCAGGTTCTTGCGCTGATCGCGCAGGAGCGCGTACGCCTCGCGGTTACGCCCCTCGAGCGCTAGCATCTTCCACGACGGCGTGCGCGACGAGCTTGGACTCGACCCCGGGACCGGTGAGCTCTCGACCGCCGGATCCACGGCGCCGCTGGTGCGCGGCTCCTCGCGAGCCCGGTTGTCCTCGATGGGCGGAAACCAGTTCGCCTCCCCCGCCCCGAGCTCCCGGAAGCCCGTGAGCCACGTCACGCGCACCCGGCCATGTCGTACCGACACGCCGACGCGCTCGTCCAGACGCTCCACCGTGAATGCGGTGCCGAGCGCCTCCACCACGACCTGCCCTGCCACGACCCGGAAGACACGCGACGGGCGCGGCGTCACCTCGGCGCTGATCTGCCCCCGCTCCACGGACGTGATGATACGCTCGGGACCCGCTTCGATCACGGAAACCTGCGCATCCGGTTCGAGCCGCGTCACCATCGAGCCATCCGAAAAGCGAACCGTGGCCGACGCCGTGGCCACGGCGGGCGCCGACTCGGATGTGGCGGTGGAGGACCGAACACCGATCGTTCCCCACACGAGTCCTGCGCAAGCGGCAACGGCCGCCAGCCCGACACCGGCTCGGCGCGCGGTCGCCCGCCGCCGCAGGCGCCCGCGCAGCATGGCCAGCCCGATCTCCGTATCCTTCGCATCCCAAGCGGGATCGATGCCGCGGACGGCGGTCTCTACGTCGCGCTCAACCTTGGTCATCGCGCAGTGCCTCCAAGACGATCCGGTGGACCTCGGCGACGCGGCGCTTCACGGTCGCCAACGAGCAACCGCAGTGCTGGGCGATCTCGGGTAAGGTCAAGCCCTCGACCTGGCGCAGGGTCCACGCGACCCTCGCGTTGACCGGCACGCCGTCGAGAATTCGGTAAATTTCGGTGGCCAGCGCGCGCTCGGCGGGCGATGCCGTGGGGCTCGCCACGCTCGCATAGTTGTTGTGATCGGAAAGATGAAGGAATGCGCGCATGCGCCGAAGGCGAAGGCGGGCGCGCGCTTCGCGCACCGTCACCGTCGTCAGCCAGCTTTTCAGCGCCCGCGGATCGTCGATTCGGGCAATCCAATCGTGCGCCTTGAGAAACACGTCTTGCACCAGGTCCTGCATCTGGTCGCGCGACCCGAGGATGCGAAACCCGATGGCCGCGACGTGGGGAGCGTACTGTTTGAAGGCTTCCTCCAGGCTGAGGGGAGAAGGCGAATCGGGCGATCGGCGCATGCGAGCCACGCGCGCACCCGAGGCCGCGCCGTCGTCGTCGTCGCCTTCGGCAAGCCCCGCGCGATCGTCCGCTTCCCTCGGATGGATGTTGATCAGCTGCAAATGGCTCCGCGCGGGCATGGCTCTGCAAAGAAGATAGAGAGCCAACCCCTATCGATCGGCTCACCGGGGCGAAATCTCAAGGAGGGCGCTGTCGCAGGATTGCGGTGCGTCGCCCACATGGGAGCGGCCGCGGTGAGTGCAATGCGCAGCGCTTCTGAGAGGATACGCGGTTTTCGGGCGATGGCTGCACGCCACCGCCTTCGTGCGGCAGTCCCCGCGGCTCGCTCGAGGTCAGATGCGCTTTCGTTCTCGCCGGCCGGGCCAGGTCGTCACGCTGCTCCAAAAAGCGCGATCACGGCCGCCGTAGTAGCCATCGAGCACCGCGTCCATGACCGCCTGCGTTCGAGCGCCGGAGACGCCCGTGCTCTCGCAGCGACCCACGCCGCGAAGGTCGGCCACCACGGTCGCGATCATCGGCCCCTGGATGTGTACCGGATGGGCGATGGCGAAGCGGTCGGTAGAGGACGCGCGGCAAAGCTCGATGGGGTCTTCACCGAAGGTCGCCATTCTCAGTGCTCCGTCCTCGCCTTCGATGAGGATCTCGTCGGCGCGGGTGCTGGCCGCGAAGTTCCAGCGCGCGGTCCCGAGCGCGCCCGCGGCCACGCGAAACTGCATGACGACGTTGTCTTCGAGGTCGTGCGGGGAAGCGACGTTCGCCGCCGCGCCGCTCACGTTCTCGAGCGGGCCGAGCAGGAAGTCGAGGATGTCGAGCGTGTGACTGCCGAGATCGAGGAAAAGGCCGCCGCCCGATTCCTCCGCCCGAAGACGCCATGGGAGCGGGACGCCGCCGGCATCGGCGTGGTAGGCGCCCGAGAAGCAGCATCCGACGCCGGTAATCCGGCCGAGGGCTCCGTCCGCGAGAAGCTCGCGAGCCTTGAGAAATCGGGGGAGCGCGCGCCGGTAGTAAGCAACGAAGAGCGGCACTTTCGCGGTTGCGAAGGCCTCCACCATGCGCGTGCACTCGGCGTGATGGCGGGCCATCGGTTTCTCGACGTAGACCGGCTTTTGGTAGGCGCAGGCGAGCAGCGCGTATTCGAGGTGGGACCCCGGCGGCGTGGCGATGTACACCGCGTTCACCTCGGGGTCCGCGATGAGCTGCTCGGCGTCGTCGTACCAGCGCGGCACGCCGTGACGGCGGGCGTAGTCGGCGGCGAGGTCGCCCGAGCGACGCATCACGGCCACGACGCGACTCCCTTCCACGCGCTGCAAGGCGGGACCGCTCTTCACCTCCGTCACCGCGCCGCATCCGAGGATGCCCCAGCGCACTTCGCCGAGGCTCATCGCCGTCCCCTTTTCACGTCGGCGCTCATCGACAGCACCGAAAGCCGATGGAGTAGTCCCAATGCAAAAGCGGATGCACGGACACACTGGAGTCGCAGCCGTTGGTCGTGCCCCGCGAGAAGAAACCGCCGAGGAAGGTGCCGTCGGGATCGTCGATCCATTCGTCGACGTTGCCGACCATGTCGTGGATGCCGTCTTTGCCCCAGTGACTCACGCACGTCTTGGTCGACCCTGTCGTGCGCAGAAGCGGACCATCATCGGCCTCGACCAGACCGAGGCGCGGATCGGAGTGCCCGGCCGACGCGTTGTCGTGGAGGATCTGCGCCGGGTGCGACGTGCGGTACACGTTGCAGACCCCGGCTTTGTACTCCGCTCCATAGGGGAACTTCGTCTGCCGCTCGCCGCGGCAGGCGAAGGTCCACTCCTCGCGCGTGCAAAGCCGCTTTTTCGCGCGGGCGCACGCCTCACCGGCGACGCGCCCGCTGATGAACGCTTGCGGCAACACGCCGCGCACGGAAACGGCCTTCGCACGAAAGGTCTCACCTTGCTCGATTTCCGGCAAAAGTGGCAGCGGCATTTCGTGCGCCGCAGGGGGACCCACGGTGAGGCGTTGTTCCTCCCATCGTTTGAAAATGCGCATGGCGATGTTCGGTTCAGGTGGGTAATGCGGCGAGAGTCCCTCGCCGGACTCCTCGTCGATCAACGTATCCTCGAAGCGGTCGATGCAAAACCGACCCGCGACGTTCACCATTTCCTTCGCGCACCACTTGACGCGGCCCGCCTCGATCGGCGTGCCGGCGTCCTCGAAACCCGCGTCGTCCGCGGCGTCGGCTTCGCCGATCGCCGCGTCCCCCGCATCATCGGCAGGACGCGCGTCTCCTTCCCATGCCGTGCCATCCGCAGGCAGGTTTCGCTCTTCGGGCGCCGTTTTGCGGCACCCAGCGACGCCGCCGAGCCATGCCAAAACGACCACCAGCAGCGATCGCCGCCGCACGAGCAACCCCGTGGAGGAGGTCAGCCAGCCTGACGGCGTGGCTCGAGCTCGTCGAGCTGGAAGCCAGGCGTCGCGATCTGCGCAGCCCGTCGCGGCGCGGCGGAATGCAAGCGTGCCGCCTCGAGGATGGCTTCGCACAGCTGACCGAAATCGTAACCGGCGCATTCGGCGATCTTGGGGAGGAGGCTGGTCTCGGTCATGCCGGGCAGCGTGTTCACCTCGAGCACGTACTCGTTCTGACCCTCGGTCACCAGCAGATCGACGCGAACCCCGCCCGAACAGCCGAGGATGCTCGCCGCGCGTTCCGCCAGCTGGAGGACGCCAGCGTAGCGGGTCGGGGGCAGGCGCGCTGGCATGAAGTACTCGGTCATGCCAGGCGTGTACTTCGACTCGTAATCGTAAATCCCCTTCTTGGGAGCGACCTCGATGGCGCCAAGCACCCGACCATTGAGGATCCCCACCTCGACCTCTTTGCCGGTGACGAAGCGCTCGACCAGAGCGATCTCGTCGAGCTCGAGGGCGGTGAGGATGGCACTCTTCAGCTCCGCCAGGGAGCCGGCGCGCGTGACGCCGAGCGACGACCCTTCGCCGCGCGGCTTCACGATCACGGGAAAGCCGAACGACCCGTGGATCTCCTCGATGGCGCCAAGATCATCGCGCGCGGAAAAGGTGTAATACGGCGGCGTCGGCAGGTTGTGCAGGCGAAAGAGCTCCTTCGCCTTGACCTTGTCCATGGCGAGTGCGCTCGCCAGGACGCTCGAGCCGGTGTACGGAATTCCGTAGACCTCGCAGAGGCCCTGCACACACCCGTCTTCACCGAGGCGGCCGTGCAGCGCTAGAAACGCGACGTCGAGCCCCGATCGCCGGATGGCGAGGCCGGGATCGCCGCCGTCGGACAGCACGATGCGCACGACGTCGTGACCGCGCGTGGCCAGCGCTTTGGCGACCGCGGCTCCGGAACGGAGCGACACGTCGCGCTCGCCCGACGTCCCTCCCATGATGACCCCTACGCGCGGCTTCTTCATGCAAGCTCCCTCTTTTTCGCTGCTAGCAAGTGGCGCTGAAATGGTCAAAGAACCTGCTTTTCGTGGGTCGTCCCACGCCGGCGCTCCCGTCTTCGAGAACGACCGGCGTGCTCTTCTCCTTCCAACGGCGGTCTAGCGGCAAACACGAGCGTTCACATGGCATGACGCTGTCGGTTCTTCCACCGACCGACCGCGCTCGGCCGATTCGTCGTCTCGCATCCGAACCCTACGCCAAACCATCGCCAATGGGGCCGCCTGTCGGAGAAAACCGACATCTTTATTCCACTTCAACCAGGACGGCAGTGATGTTGTCTTTGCCTCCGCGCTCGTTGGCCATTTCGATGAAGCGCTTGACGGAATGCTCGGGGCCCAAGAACGTCACGACCGAAATCTCCTCTTCGCGAAGATAACCGTGGAGTCCATCCGAGCAGAGGAGAAACCGATCGCCCGGTGCGAGCGTCACGAGGCCGGTATCGACCTCCACGTAGTCGCGGTTGCCGACGGCGCGGGTGATGACGTTGCGATGCGGGGACCGCTTGGCTTCCTCCGGCGTAATGAGCCCTTGTTTGATCTGCCAGGAGATGAGTGTGTGATCTTCGGTGATCTGGGTCACCTTCCCTTCCCGCACTTGGTAGATGCGGCTGTCGCCCACCTGCGCCGTGACGGCGTATTCACCGAGCGCGAGCAACGCACTGATGGTGGTGCCCATTCCCGACTTTTCGCGATCGAGCTCGGCCAGCGCATAGACCATGTACGTCGCGGCCTGGACCGCTCCTTCGAAAAGACGACACGCGGAGCGGGCGTGGTCGTTGGTGAGCTCGCCAACGATATGCGGCAAGGCGCGCAGCCCTTGTTTGACCATTCCGAAAATGGTTTCCACCGCTTCCTGGCTGGCCACTTCGCCCGCGGCGTGACCTCCCATGCCATCGGCCACGACGTAGAGACCGAGTTCGTCGTCGACGAGAAAGGCATCTTCGTTGGTGACCCGCTTCTTTCCCACGTTGGTCGCGCCAAAAGAATGAAGCGTCGTCTTGGCAGCAGGCATGGGTACTTCTTTCGAGCATAGGCAAACTTTGTCGGCCCGAGAAGTGCCGTCGCCCCGCACGCAGTGTCCATGGCCCAATCGGGCGCTCGAGGCGCCACTATCCGGTTGCTCCGCAGCGCACATCTCCTTACGCTGCGGTGCTTCAAGCCATGAGCGCCCGACCTCCACCCGTCTCCTCCAATCCACCTGGCGGCTCGCGCAGCCAGCGGCCCGCGTCGGTGCTGGCGGCGGCGAGCTTCTGTGTGCTCGGCTCCGATCCGCAGGCCATCGGCGGAGCCCTCGGAGAGGTGCGGGCGGCGGTCCCCACGCCCACGGCGGCGCTCGTGTTTGCCGCCGGGCCGCTGGCGGAAATGGGTGACAAAACGCTATCGGCGTTGAGAGCGGAGCTCGGCGACATTCCCATGGTGCTCGGCTCGAGCACCGGAGTCTTGACGGAGCGCGCCGAACAGGAAGGCGCCTCCGCCGTCAGCGGCCTGGTGTGGGGCGGAGGGGCGATCACGCCCCTCTTCATCCCGCCGAAAACTGCGTCCGACGAAATCGCGACAGCGCTGGCGCGGCAGGTATCCGCCGCCCTCGGGGATGCGGCGGGGACGGTGGTGCTGATGGCTCAACCACAGGGGTTCGCGCCGCGCACCCTCGACGATCTTGCGCGCTTCTCGGCACACGCCACCGTCATTGGCGCGGGGACTTTGCCGGGCGGCGCATGGATCGTCTCTCCCGAGCGCAGTCCTGCCCAGGGCGCGGTGGTGGGTCTCGCGCTCCGCGGCATCGCCCGGCCGTCGGTCCGCACGTCGGCCGCCGTGCGCCTGCTCGCCCCCTTCGCCAAGATCACCGAGTCGCGGGGCGCCATGGTTTTTCGCGTGGGGGAGCAGCGCGCGCTCGATGCGTTGTCGGCTTGCACGCGGGAGCTTGCGGGGCGTCCCCTCGTCCTGGCGGTGCTCGCCAACACCGAGAACCCGGGCGCGGCGCGGGGCGGCATTCTGGTGCGCGGAATTCGCGGCATCGATCCGGCTCGAAAATCCGTGGTCGTGACCGACGAAGCAACGCCGGGAATGCTCATCACCTTCGCTGTCTGTGACGCCAACGCCGCCCGCGCCGATATCTCCGGCACCATGCGCGATCTCGCTCGACAGATGGCCGGCGCGGCGCCGCAATTCGGGTTGTTGTTGAGCTGCGCCGGTCGCGGCATGGGTCTCTACGGCGAGCGTGACGTCGACACGCGGATCGTGCGCGATCGCTTCCCCAACGTGCCCTTCGCCGGCATGTTCTCCACCTTCGAGATCGGCCCCCTCGGGCCGCGTCCGGCCATGCATCTCTACACCAGCGTCATTGCCATGTTCGGCACGCCGAGCTGACCGCGCTACCGGCCATGAACGCCGCCCCCTCTCGCTCTTTGCGCGCTTCGCTCCCGCTGTCGGGCCTGGCGGGCGCTGATGCGGCGCTGGCCGTCGGCGTGGTGCTCATCGTGGCACTGATGGTCGTCCCCCTGCCGACCTGGCTCCTCGACATCCTGCTCGCCGGCAATCTGTCGGCGGCCATCGCCATCCTGCTCGTCGTACTCTACGTGCCGGACGCGATCAGCATCGCCACCTTCCCCACGCTGCTGCTCATCACCACGCTTTTTCGCCTGGCGCTCAATGTCTCTTCGACCCGGCTCATCCTGTTGCAGGCCAACGCCGGAGAGGTGATCCGATCGTTTGGTCAATTCGTCGTCCACGGCAACTACGTCGTCGGTGCCGTGGTGTTCCTCATCTTGACCATCATTCAATTCGTCGTGATCGCCAAAGGGTCCGAGCGCGTGGCGGAAGTAGGCGCACGCTTCGTGCTCGATGCCATGCCCGGCAAACAGATGGCCATCGATGCCGAAGCGCGTTCGGGCTCCATTGACGGCAACGAAGCTCGTTATCGCCGTCGTCAGCTCTCGCGCGAATCGCAGTTCTACGGCGCCATGGACGGCGCGATGAAGTTCGTCAAAGGGGATGTCATCGCTTCGGTCATCATCACCTTCGTCAACATCTTGGGAGGGCTTGCCATCGGCGTCGGTCAGCGCGGGCTCGGCGTCGAGACCGCCCTCAAGCGCTACGGCCTTCTTACCATCGGCGACGGCCTGGTGACCCAAATCCCGGCCTTGGTCCTCTCCACCGCGGCCGGCATTCTCGTCACCCGGGTCGCCAGCGAGGAGCCCGATCGATCCCTCGGGCGGGAACTGGCAAGCCAGATCCTCGGCATTCCCAAGGCCCTACAGGTGGCAGGGGTGTTCGTGCTCGGTCTTGCCCTCGTGCCGGGCCTCCCCGGGATCCCCTTCGCGTTCCTCGGCCTGCTGCTTCTCGTCGCGGCGCAAACGCGCGCGCGCCAGATCCGGAGCGAAGCGCGTCGAGCTGCCGCCGAGCCCCCCCGCACAACGAGCGGCGCCGCTCGGCGCGGTCCGGTCTTCCTGCCCGTCGTCGTCCCCTTCACCATCGACGTGAGCCATGATTTTGCGGCACTGCTCGAAGACGAGTCGCGCGGCGACGAGGTCGTACGCCCGGGCGCGTTCACCGTGGCGCAAAGAATTCGAGAGCGGATCTTTGCCGAGCTCGGTGTTCCGCTCCCCGCCGCGCGCGTGCGGGTCATGGATACGCTTCCCGAGCGCCACGTCGTCATCTCCCTTTTTGAAATTCCCGCCCAGGTGACGCTGGTCAGACCCGAAGCCACCGACGCCGAGGCGCTCGCTGAGCTCGAATCGACGGCCATCACGCTGCTGCGTGCGCGCGCCGCCGATTTCATCGGCATGGCCGAAACGCAGCTTTTGCTCGATCAGCTCGAGCAGATCACCCCTGCTCTCGTTCGCCAAACGATCCCCAAACCGGTCACGCTGTCGCTACTGGCTGATATCTTGCGTCGTCTCGTCGAGGAGCGGGTCTCGGTCCGCGACCTTCGCACCATCCTCGAGGCACTGTCCCTGGTCGCCACCGCCGAGAAGGACCCCCTCAACCTGACGGAGTTCGTGCGCAGCCAGCTGCGCCGTGCCACCACGTACCGGCTCACCGCGGGGCGGCGCGACCTTTCCGTCTGCCTGCTCGACGCGTCGATCGAGGAGGCGATTCGGCACGCCATCACCAAGACGGCCTCGGGCAGCTTCCTCGCGCTGGCTCCCGCGGCTGGGCGCGAGGTCGTGGCGGCGATTCGGCGCGCGCTCTCCGACGGACAGGCCAGCACGGCGGCCGGCGGCCATCCCCCGTCTCCGCTGGGCGTCGTCATCCTCACTCAACCGGACGTTCGTCGCTTCGTGCGCAAGCTCATTGAAGTCGACCTGCCCGAGACGATCGTCGTCTCCTTCGCCGAGTTGCTTCCCGAGATTGCGTTGCATCCCGTTGCTAAGGCGACACTGAAGGGTGTTGTTTGACGGCCACGGAGGGGACGGCTCGGTCCGACGGAGGTGCCTTTCGGCAGGAGACGGCTCGGTCCGACGGAGGTGCCTTTCGGCGGGCGCCAGGACGCGCGTTCGCTCGGCGTTCGGGGAACGGCCCGGTAACGCGCGCCGGAGTATCTGAGGAGCAAGGCGCAAGCAGACTCGCGCTGACGCGCGACGGAACGGGGGGAGGCTGGCGCAGGCTTCACGCGGCCTCGCTCTCTGCTGGGCGCCCGCGGAAAGGCACCTCCGTCGGACCTTGATGGCGGGTGCTCTCCGCGCGTTCGCTCGGCTACGGTGGGCGGCGCAAGCAGACTCGCGCTGACGCGCGACGGAACGGGGGGAGGCTGGCGCGGGCTTCACGCGGCCTCGCTCTCTGCTGGGCGCCCGCCGAAAGGCACCTCCGTCGGACCTTGATGGCGTTACGTCACTTCGAGAGACGTCACTTCAAGATGGAGGCGACGCGCACTTCGAGATCCACGAAATTCGTGGGACGGAGGGTTTGTTCGCGGTCGTAACGTTGCGACTTTCCGTAGGCGCTGTTGCTTGGCTCGGTGTAGACCTCGATGTGTCGCTCGACGAGGTTCACGATCCAGTACTCGGGGACGTTGCATGTCGCGTAGAGGCGCTTTTTCACGCCGCGATCGATCGCGAGCGACGATTCGGCGACCTCGATGATGAGGTAAGCGCGATCGGGGTGCGCCGTGTAGTAGTCGCCGAGGGGGACGATCGCAATGTCAGGCTCGGGCTCGGAGAGGTCGAGCGCTGCGAAAGGGCCCTGAATGCGCACGGTGGCTCGGCCGATGAGCGCTGGCAACATCAGCTCCATGAGCCGCTGCACGGTGGAGTGGTGCGGCGGGCCGATGGGGCTCATCGGAACGAGCAGCCCTTCCAAGAGCTCGATGTGCTCGTTCTGGAAAGCGCCGAACTCGATGAGCTTGTCGTACTCGACCCGCCGAAGAGGTCGGAGCTGCTTTTCGGGCTCGGTCGCCATGGCTGACTGCAAGGGGCAGCGTAGCATGCACGCGCCCCCGTCGGCCAAAGCTGGACGGCGATTGCGGCTTCGCTATTCGCGCACTACATGCGCTTGACGACCATTTTCTTCGGCACGGCGCCCGACCGCTTCAGCATTTCTTTTGCCTCGCGCTCGAGGAGCGGGTGCACCTTCTTCACCAAGAACCCGCCGAGGAGCTGAGGATTGATCTCGAGCATCTTGCGCAGCGCTCGGCGAATGCCCTTGGTGTCGTTGACCGCCGCGTAGGCGAACGCGAGCGCGCGGTAAAGCTGGGCTTTCAGGTCGCCGAACTCGGGGTCCTCGGGATCGAAGACGTTCAGCGTATCGAGCGCCTTTTTCCCTTGCCCCGTGCGCGCCCACGCCTCCCCGATGACGGTGACCAAGGTGGCCCGTGTCTTCGCTTGCTGGTGGCGCGACAGATCGATCTTATCGACCAGCTGACGCGCCCTTTCCGCCTCGCCCAACATGAGGTGGATCATCGCACGCTGCGCCCGTGCCTCGTCCGCAATGGGCGCCATCACTTTGCCGAGATCGATCTGTTCGAGCGTCTGCAAGGCCACGCGCGGGTCTTCGTGAAGCTGGAGTTGCGCCTTGGCGAAGATGGCGGCCGTGTCCCCCTTCTTGAAGTCGGTCTCCAGCCGCGAGAGCGCCTCCTTGCGCGCTTGGGGCGTGTCGGCGGCCTTGACGAGATCGGCCACGGCCCGCGTCTTGGTCGCGAAGCGAATGGCCCACGTGACGAGCGCGGCCGCCGCCAGGGTCACCACGCCCATACCCGCCAGCGCCCAGGGCCGTCCGATGATGATGGCGACAATCCAGAAGCCGAAGAGGGGCAGCCCCACGCGAAGCCCGAGCCCCTTCAGCGTCAGCGCGGCCATGGGGTCAGACGCCGCTTGCGGCGCCTTGGGCGGGCTCGAAGATCGGGTGACCGGCTTGCTCACGCGGGCTTCATAGCACTACTCCGAGAGGTTCTCCCTGGCCAGATCGATGGCCGGAGCCGCACTGCACCTTCCGTTCGCGGCCTAGACCGGGCCGAAACCTTCCGAGGCCGGACCGCCCGACGATGCGGGGCCCGTGGACGATGCCGGTCCACTCGAGGACACGGGTCCACTCGAAGAAGCGCGCTCCCCCACCGGGGGGGGCCGCGGCGTCGCGTAGCGCGGCGCGGGAGGCAAGAAACTGTCCGGCGGGGCATCGTCGCCGAAGGTGATGTACCGAAAATGGAGAAACAAGCTTTGCGCGATGGACAGGACGGGCACCGCCAAGAGAGCCCCGGACAAGCCGAAGAAATGTTCGCCCACCAGCAGCGAAAACACGACCAAGACGGGGTGGATCTTCGCTTGATCGCCGATGATCTTGGGATTGAGCAGGTTCGCTTCGATCTGATGTATTCCCACGATCCAGAGCAGGACCTCGACGGCCACCCCGAGCGACTGGGTCAGCGCAATGGCGACGATTGGAATCGAGCTGAGAATCGAGCCAAAAATCGGCACCAGCGACATCACCGCCGCCAGGATGGCCAAGATCGGCCAGTACTTGAGGTCGAAGATCCAGAAACCGATCGCGGAGAGGACCCCGTTGACGACGCAGATCAGCATTTGACCGCGCACCACGCCGGACAGCCCGCGGTCGATGCGCGCCAAGAGCAAGTCGAACGACCGGCGCGCGTCCGGAAACACGAGGGAACGGAAAAAACCCACGATGCGCTCGCGCGTGATCATCATGTAGGCGGCGAGCATGAGGGTCATGAAGAAGATGAAGATCGCGCGTGAAACGGCGGTAACGATGGACCTTCCAAGCCGGATCATCTCCATCGTGTTGCGCTGGACGTAGTTGATCGTCTTGGAGACGGCGTCGGACATGAACTTGCCAGGCTCGAACGACTTCTCCTCCGGTTCCGGCGGCTCTTCGATCTTCCAGCGCCCTTCGCCGACCTGATGGATCTCGATCCCCGGCCCGAGGTCGAGCTCGAAGGTCCCATCCGGCTGCGGCACGAGACGCAGCGATCGGGACGGCGACGAAGGCCCTTCCGCCGTTGTTGGGGGCGGCGAAACGCCGGTCAGGTTCGATAGCCAGCGGCGCATGGCGGGCACGTGCTCGTCGCGAATGGTGGCCGCCATCCCCGGCAGCTCGCGGAGGAGTCCGCGCATCTCCACACCCAGGCGCGGGGCCATGGCTGCTAGCGACGCGTAGAGGCCACCGACGGTCACCACGTAGACCAAAATCACCGCGCTCCAGCGCGGCACGCGCCACGTCTCCACCCGTTCGACCGCGGGCATCAGCACGTAAGCCACGACGATGGCGAGGATGAACGGCAGGAGAATCTCGCGCGAAGCGAGAAGGACTGCGACCGTCAGAAGCCCCCACACGGAGAGGAAGACGACCCGAGCCGGGCGACGAGGCCGCTGGATGATGATCTCCGTCATGGGGTTTTGGCCCGCCGACCCGGGATATCGACGAAAAATGGGTAGAGGTGCCGAAAGGTAGCCTCGCGATGCTGCGGCATCACGCGGACGTCGGCGAGCACGGGCATGAAGTTCGTGTCCCCGTCCCAGCGGGGCACGATGTGCACGTGCAGGTGCTCGCCGATGCCCGCCCCCGCCGATTTGCCGAGGTTCAAGCCGATGTTGAGACCCTGCGCCGAAACCGCTCGCCGAAGGCGCGTCGCCGCCTCGCGCGTCAAGCGAAAGAGGGCGTCATGCTCGGCGTCGCTCAGCGTCTCGAGCTCGCCCGCGTGACGCCGCGGGACCACCAAGAGGTGCCCCGCGGCGAACGGATACTTGTTGAGCACGACGTACGCCTGATCGGTCGCCACGAGCACGTGCTCTTCGGCGAAAACCGTCTCGTCCGCCAGGGCGTAGGCGCAGAAAATACACCCCCCCTCCTTCTTGGCGAGGATGTACTCCATCCTCCAGGGGGCCCAGAGCGGCTCGGACACGATCCGCGCCGCTCCCTCAGCGTTTGATCGTCTCGTCCAGCTTGCCGCCGAGCTTCTCCTTGATGAGATCGCCCAGCGTGCCGCTGCGCGCAGCCGCGTCGCGAGGAGGCGCGATCGAGGTCGGCGTAGCGGCGCCGATGTCCTTCATGGTCGCATTGATGCGCCGGTCGACGGTGTCGAGATTGGAGATCTCGCACTTGACCTTGTCACCCAGTTTGATCTTGCCGCCCTCCGGTTCGACCATCTCCGAGCTCGGGATGAGCGCCTCGATGCCGTCACGGATGCGAACGAAGATGCCGTATTCGACCACGCTGATGGTGGTCGCCTCGACGACGGTGCCCGCGGGCAGATCGTTGAGAATCGTCGGCCAAGGATCGTCGACGAGCTGCTTGATCCCGAGCGAGACCTTCTTCTCGTCGTGGTTGATGGAGAGGATGATCGCCTCGACGTCGTCGTTCTTGTGATAGAGGTCGGCCGGGTTGTTGACCTTGACCGTCCACGAGAGATCGCTCTTGTGGACCATGCCGTCGACGCCCTCTTCGATTCCGACGAACACGCCGTAGTCGGTGAGTGAGCGCACCTTGCCGCCGATCTTGTCGCCGGGGCGGTACTTCTCGGTGAAGATGGACCACGGATCGGGCTCGAGCTGCTTGAGCCCCAAGCTGATGCGCTTGGCTTTGGCGTCGACTTCGAGCACCTGGCACTCGATTTCCTGCCCCGGCTCGACGAGCTTCGACGGATGCTTGACCTTCTTGGTCCAGCTCATCTCGCTCACGTGAATGAGGCCCTCGACCCCCGGCTCGAGCTCGACGAACGCGCCGTAGTCGGTGATCGACATCACCTTGCCGCGCACCTTCTTGCCCGGCGGGTACGCCTCTTCGGCGTGGTTCCACGGGTCTTCCTGGGTCTGCTTCAGACCGAGCGACACGCGCTCCGTCTCGGCGTTGTACTTCAGCACCTTGACGAGCACCTCGTCGCCGACCTGGAACACCTCGCTCGGGTGATTGACTCTGCCCCAGCTCATGTCGGTGATGTGCAAGAGGCCGTCGATGCCGCCCAGATCGACGAACGCACCGTACTCGGTGATGTTCTTGATCGTCCCCTTGACGGTCATTCCCTCCTGCAACGTCTCGAGCGTCTTGGCCTTCATCTCGTCGCGCTCCTTCTCCAGGAGCACGCGCCGCGAGAGCACGATGTTGCCGCGCTTCTTGTTGAACTTGATGACCTTGAATTGGTAGGTCTGCCCGATGAGCTTGTCCAAGTTGCGAATGGGGCGAAGATCGACCTGAGATCCGGGGAGGAACGCCTTCACCCCGCCGCGGATGGTGACGGAGAGACCGCCCTTCACGCGCTGGGAGATGGTGCCTTCGATGAGCTCGTCGCGTTCGCACGCGCTCGAGATCTCGTCCCACACCTTCATCTTGTCCGCTTTTTCCTTGGACAAGGTGACGAGCCCGTCGTCGTTTTCGCGGCTCTCGATGAAGACGTCGACCTTGTCGCCCGTCTTGACGGTGATCTCGCCACTCGTGCCAGCGAACTCGCTGCGCGGGATGACGCCCTCGCTCTTTCCGCCGATGTCGACGATGACGGCGTCGCGTCCTACCTGGACGACCGTGCCGACGACGATCTCACCCTCGCGACCGAGGTCCCCTTCGGCCAAACTGGCCTCGAAAAGGGCCGCAAAACTCTCCGATCCGCTGCTCGTCTCCTGGGTCGTCATCGTCAACTCTGGTTCCTCTTCTTCTTTCCGGAAGTCATTGGGTTTCGCGCTGCTAGAAAAAGCGCATCGACCCTGTTTCGGCGCGCTCCCACCGAGGAGCGATCGCCGCGCGCATACCAAACCAATTCAAACCTCGCCACCCGATCGCTGCTCGATCGGCCGTGGCAGGGAATGCCAAGGCGGGGCGGCAGTACCGCAAGAACGATGCCGAGTCAAACCTGACGAAAATCGGCGTGGTACCGGGACGGCGGCCACCCCGGACGAACGCGAACGGTCCCCTCGGCTAGGACCAAGTGCGTCCATTTCGCATTCACGTGAGCGAAACTGGAGCGGATACTCTAGTGCAGCTCGGCGAGCCAAGCAAAAGGGACCGCAGCGCGGATGCGGACCGAGGAACCCACCTCCGTTAACTTCACGGAATCAGCCAACGTTCCGAGAGTGCCACCTCCCGCGACGAAGCGCTCGGCCGTCTCCTTCACGCGTTTGGCTGCGCGCGCCGCGTCGCTGACCGACGCATATGCGAGGGACGCCTCGACTTGGATAGCCTCCCCTTCTTCGAGCGCGGCGGCATAGCCGACGAGCCCTTCCGTCAGTCCTCGGAGGAGGGCGCTCGTCGCCGCGTCGCCGAGCGGCGCGCCTGCGCGGAGCCGCCCCGCGCACGAAACCAGCCCGCGCGCCGGCGGATCCAACCGCCCGGCGTCAGGCCCGGCGTTCATGACGCGCAGCACGGCATCGGCTTCCGCGGCCGTCGCGAGGACGACGCCGCGACCGCGCATGACCACTTGCAGCACGGCCTCACCGCGCGCGCTCGCATGTCGCTCGAACACATCGACCTCGGGCAGCTTCACGGCGACGCGCCGAAACGGTGTGGCGACGCCGCCAACACCCGCCGCGTCGCGCAGGCCGGCAGTATCGCCTCCCGGGGAGGTTTCGATGGCCAGCACGCCGTCGCCATGAAAGCCATCGGTCATCCAGCGCGTGCCGACCCATACCGCCGAGGCATCGCCGAACGCGGCCTTGATCGACTCGAGTAGCTCGGAGCGGCTCGTCTTGGCGAGATCGCGGACGACCCCCGCCAGCGCCGGATTTTGTCGAACGCGCGCGGCGTCGATGCGCACCACGAAGTCGAGGTCGTCCGGAAAGAGGTCGGCCGGCGAGGTCACGCGCGCAGGTTCGAAGCGCGGTTGGCTCGCAGCCGGTGCGGCGCGGCACGCCGCGAGCAACGACACCATCCACAGCGCGGTGACGTAGCGCATTACGCGCGCGTCGTGCTCGACACGCGCCGGGCCATCTCTTCGACGATGTCGTCGACCGCGCGGTCCGAGGAATCGACGAGCACGGCGTCGTCGGCGCGGCGCAGCGGCGCGATTGGACGATTCATGTCGTTCTCGTCGCGCGCCTTCACGTCGGCGAGCGTCGCCGCGTAGTGTACGTTCTGACCGCGCTCGACGAGCTCCTCGTAGCGGCGCTTGGCGCGGACCTCGGGCGATGCCGTCAGAAAGAACTTCACCTCAGCATCGGGGAAAACGACGGTCCCGATGTCTCTCCCCTCCAGCACGACGCCGCCCATCTCGCCGGCTTGCCGCTGCAGATCGAGCAACGCCGCGCGCACTCCTCCCATGGCCGAAACACGGCTCGCTCCCATTCCCATGTCCGCGGTGCGAATGGCGTCGCTCACATCCTGGCCCTCGAGCATCACGCGCACGCCTTTCTCGGCGTCCGGAACCAGCTCGAGCAAACGCGACGCCTCTACGCGCCGCGCGACGTCGACCACGTTGGCCTCGTCGTCCCACGCGACTCCGGCGCGCCGCGCAGCGAGGGCCACCGCGCGATAGAGCGCCCCCGTGTCCACCAGCGTGAATCCGAGCCGGTCAGCGAGCCGGCGCGCGACCGTGCTTTTACCCGCCCCCGCCGGTCCGTCGATCGCCACGATGGGTCGCGGTCGCATGTGCGCGCAGCCTATCACCGCCCTTTCCCTTTGCGACAGCACGTAGCGCGTCAACTGATTCCATCACAACTACGATTGGTTAAGTCGAATCAACAAACAATCAGTCTTGACTGTATCTTTTATTCCACCTAACAGTGCTTCACCTGCATGACGGCTGTTGCGCGACGTCGGACACAAGAGGAGCGAAGCGCCGCTACCCGGACGCGCCTGCTCGACGCGACGCTGGAATGCCTTGCCGAGCTCGGCTACGCGCGCACCACCACCACCGAGATTGCCGAACGCGGCGGCGTTTCCCGCGGCGCACAGCTGCATCACTTTCCCACCAAAGCCGAGCTCGTGATCGAAGCCGTGGCGTATCTTTTCGACCGTCGCGACGAAGAGTTTCGCGCCGCCTTCGCCAAGCTCCCCGCCGACGCCAATCGCGGCGCGGGCGCGGTCGACATCCTCTGGTCGATGGTCTCGGGCCCCACCTTTCACGCCTGGCTCGAGCTCGCCGTCGCGGCCCGCACCGATCCGCTGCTAAGGCCCAAGGTGACCGAGCTGACGACCCGCTTTAGCGAGAATGTGAGGCGCACCTTCGGCGAGCTGTTCCCCCGCCCCGCCGGCGGATCGCCATATTGGGATCTCGCCCCCTCGTTCACTTTCGCCCTTTTGGAAGGCCTGGCTCTCGACGCCATGGTCACGCCCGAGAGCAACGACATCGACCGTGTCCTCGACATCTGGCGCAACGTCGCGCGCTTGGTGATGTCCGGCGCACCAGGAGTCAGTCATGGAAGCTAGCCTCAGCATACCCGACGAAGAGGGATTCACCGGCACCCGCGAGACGTTTCACGAGCTGGTGGCGCGCCTCTCGCGGTTGTCGGTCACCAAGCACTATGACGCCTATGCCGACGTGCCCTGGGACGACCCTGCCTACCGCATCGACGCCGACGATCCGCGCTGGGAAGCCGGCGACGACAGCGCGCTCGGGGCGACCGATTGGTACAAATCCCAGCCGCCCCAGGTTCGCTCGCGCATCGGCTTGCACACCGTCGTCTGCTCCATGCAGATCGGCGTCGAATTCGAGAACATTTTGACGCGCGGCCTACTCGGCTTCGCGATCAAGCTCCCCGTCGGCGCGCCGGAATTTCGCTACGTCTACCATGAGGCCATCGAGGAATCGCACCACTCGCTCATGTTCCGCGAGTTCGTGACCCGCGCCGGTCTCGACCCGGGCAAACGCGGGGCGCTCAAGCGCGCCGGCGCGGCGCGCGTCATCCGCCTCGCCCAGCGTTTCCCGGAGCTGTTCTTCCTCTTCGTGCTGGGCGGGGAGGACCCGATCGATCACGTGCAGCGCTCGCTCCTGCGCAAAGACGTGCCGCCCCTGCTGCGACGCATGATGCAGATCCATATCACCGAAGAAGCGCGCCACCTCTGCTTCGCGCGCGCGTACCTCCGTACGCGCGTGCCCCAGCTCGGCCCTTGGCGCCGGCAAATCATGGCCATCGGCGCTCCGCTCATTCTCGGCAGGATGGCCCGCGAGATGCTCGACCCGCCCCCGATCGTGGCGCGAACCTACGACATCCCGAAGAGCGTGCTCGCCGAAGCGTATGGCGACGGAGAGATCCATCGTGCGCTCGTGCGCGCCTCGCTCGACAAGGTGCGCGCTCTGTGCAGTGAGCTCGATCTCGTTACCACGCTCTCGCGGCCGCTCTGGCGCAGTTTGCAGATCGCCTGACCTCGCCGGGACAGCGGGCGCCGCGATGGGTCAATCGCGGCGCTCGACGCGCACGTCGACACTGAGAGCGCGCAGCGTTCCGACGAGGCGTGGGAACCTCTCGGCGAGCGCGTCGGCGCGGCGAATCCGGCTCGGACCCCGCGCGAGGAGACTCAAAATCGCCAGCAGGGCTCCCCTCGCAGCGTCGCCGTGGGCGTCGATGTCGACGGCATCGAGCGCGCCTTCGGGCTGTCCCATCACGACGAGCCCCTCGTCGCTGCTCTCGGTGTGGACACCGAACGCGCGTAGCACCGTAACGGCGTCGTCCCGCGCCGCCTCGCCGATGCCGACGATGCTGGTCGACCCGCGCGCCCGCGCGGCCAGCGCCATCAAAACCGGCACGTCGTCGCTCGCGCGCAGCAAGAGCTCTCCCGCCATCGTCACCGCCCGAAGGGGCGCATACGCGGCGCACACAGTCCCCTCGATTTCCCCGAGTGGCGTCGCTTGCGCCGCCAGCTCCACGTCTCCCCCCATCTGACGCAGCACATCGAATGCCCCGGTTCGCGTCGGATTGAGCCCCACGCCGCGTACACAGACGCGGCTCCCCGGAACGAGCGTAGCGGCGGCCGAAAAGAGCGACCCCGCCGCGACGTCGCCCGGCACGTCGAAGGAGAAAGGTTCGATTTTCGGCGTCCAACCCGTCGGATCGAGCGCCACCACCGGGCCGGCCGCGCGGACAGGCACCGCCAGTGCCTGCAGCATCCGCTCGAGGTGATCGCGCGACACGATCGGTTCCCTCACGTACGTCGCTTCATCGGCGTAAAGACCCGACAAGAGCAGTGCTTCTTTGATGTCCGTTCGCGACGCGGCAACCTCGTACTCGACGCCGGAAAGGGCGCGATCGAACGGGAGCGGCCCCACCGTGAAAGGAGCGGCCACCTCGCCCGCCCTTGCTCCCGAGAAGATCCCTTCGATCTGCGCGGCGCGGCGGCGAAGCGCGGCGGCGACGTCTGTGATGCCCGACAGGGGCAGCGCGGAGTCAGCGGTGAGCACGGTTCGAAACGGGTGCCCCACGAGAACCGAAGCGAGACGCCGCAACGTGAGGGACGAGCCGTCGCACGAGACGGATTGCGGCGGTTCGGCGAGCCCGCGCAGCCCCCGGCCGTGAACGGTCACCACCCCTTCCCCCGATCCAGCCTCGATGCCAACCTCGAGCCGGCGCAAGGCATCGATCATGGCAGTGACGTGCACTCCCTGCGGCAGCCGTCGAAGCTCACTCGCGCCGTCGGCCAGCGCCGCCACGAGAAGCGCGAGATGACCCAAGTCCTCGTCGGGCGGTGCGGGCACGCTGCCCGAAAGAGGACGCTCTTGCGGCATGATGACGAGATCATGCTGCACGGCGCTCACCCTCCCGGCCGACGCTGGCGCGCGATCACATCACCTGGGCCAGCAGCCGAGCCAAGCTTTCTGCATCGGCCGATGTGACGAAGGTCGCATCGCGATCGTGATTTTCGATCTGCAGGTTCTGCAGCGGTGCGGCAAGACCGAAGATCGCGAGCACGCCGGCGATGGCAGACATCTGGGCCAAACCGCGCAGCGCATTGGCCCCGGCGGCTGCGCTCGGCGCGTCGGCATAGGAAAGCGTACCGGCGACGTTCACCCCCGGCGGCTGAAAATTGCCGATGATGCGAAAGCTGGAGAGCCCGCCCAGAAACGGCGCCATCCGCGCCATGGCAGCGATACGCGGCTCGGTCGCCACGTCGCCGGCGAGAACGGTAGCGGCTTGCGGCGTCTCGATGAGCTTGATCATCCACTCCGGGACCTCGCGCGCCAGGCGATTGTCGCGGATGCGATCGAGCGCACGCCGCATCCCGGTCTCGTTTCCGATGAGCATGGTGTGGCGGGTGACGACGGTGAACCCCACGTTGCCGGCGGTGAAGACGTCGTTGCCGGCGTATTTCGAATGCACGAGCGCCACGCCCCCTGGCGTCCTGGCGTTGCGTTCGGCGGCGGAGCGGATGAGATCGGGATTGAAGTCGCCCTGCGCCACCGCGACCACGTCGACACCGGCCAGCGAGTAGGCCGCGCCCACCATCTTCTTGAGATCGCGCTGCAGTACGAAGCCCGTCTCTTGCCCGAGCGGAACGTATTTCCCCGCCAGCCTGTTGATCTCGCTACCGAGCGGTGACGCCAAAAACGCTGGCACGTCGACGACGCCCAGCACGACCGGCCTGCTCGGCAAAAGGGCCAGCGGATCGCGATCGATCGCTTCCGACGAGAGCCGCGCCCCTTCGCCGGTGACGACTACACTGTCGCCGTCGTTGTGCTTGCACGATAGCCCCGAGCCCACGAGCAAAAGCCCCAGCGCCAGGCCGAGCAGCCTTTTTCTCATCCTCCGACTACTACCTTAACTTGGTCGGATTCTCACTTTTAACACGACGGAAAAGAACCGAGGACCTTGAGCAGCTTCGTCTGCCTCTTGATCTCGTCGAGCGCGGTGATGACCGCGCGATCGGTGACGTGTCCGGAGACTTCGACGTAAAAGAGCCGATTCCAGCTCTCACCGGCCATGGGCTGCGTCTGGATGGTCTTCAAGTTGATGCCGCGTTCGGCAAAGTGTTTGAGCACGTCGAAAAGCGCGCCGGGTTCGTCGTGCAGGGCGAACAGAAGCCCGGTGGTATCGGAGCCCGATCGCTGGCTCGGGCGCGTGGATGCTAGCCCGTAACGCACCCGAAGGTCGGCCCGATCGCTCACGTCGAGTTGCACGACGACGAGTCCCGCGCGCTCGCCCGTCGCCTGCGGCACGATGGCAGCACCGCCCGGCTCCTCCAGACACATCTGGCACGCCTGCATCGGTGAACGCGCGTCGACGACCACCGCATCCGGCAGCTCGGCCAGGCATTTCTGGCTCGCCGCCCGATCCGTGGCGTGGGCGTAGACCTTCTGGATCTCGGTCGCCACTCCCGTTTTGCTCATCAAACTCAGCCGGGCCGCGACTTCGATCTTCGCCGAGAGCGAGAGCTCGGACGCGGACAGCGCGCCCACCGACGCCGGCAGTGGCCCCTCCATCGACGATTCGAATGGAAACACGGCGAAATCGGCTCTTCGCCGTCGCACTTCGTCGATCGCGATCTCGGGCCACTCGACCACCGCGAAGGTGGCGCCGGCCCCGAAATGAAGCTGGGCCGCGAGGTGACAGAACCCGCCTTCCGGCCCCACGTACACGACGCGTGCGGGCCGCTCGAGCGACGAGGTCGCCGCATGAATCTCGCGAAACACGCTGCGCATGACTTCGAGGGGAAGCTCGTCGCCCGCCATCTGCTCGAGCATCGCCAGCTGCTCGCGCTCCATGGCTGCGGTACTGCTCGGCGGTTGCCCGAGCTCGCCGACGCGACGCGCGAGTCGCGCCCTCCGTCGCAACCCGAGGAGAATGTCCGCATCCGCTTCCGCCATTTGGCGCCGCAGATCCTCGAGCTCTCGCCGACGGTCGGTCATGACCCTCGAAGCCTAGTGCTCTCCATCGAGTCTGTCACGGGTCGCGCGCGCCGACGGATCTCGCCAGAGGCCCTATCCTCCCAGCGGCGGCGACAGTCCGGGCGGGAACCAACGGCACGAATGCCACCATGTCCGGAAGCGACCGCGCCCTCCGGGGAAGCCCGAGCGCGCGAGCAAGCTCGAGGACTTGTCGGTCGGTCATCGAGGCAACGGCATCGACGAAACCGCGCGCCAGCGCGGACCCGAGCACGAGCCCCGTGCCGAGGCACTCGAGCGCCGCGTCGAAAGCCGCGCGGCGCTCGAGCGCAGCCTCCCAGAGCATCTCGAACAAAGAGCGCACGAAAGCCGTCTGACTCGCGATGCGCGGCCCCTCGTAAAGCCTTTCGTAGAGAAAATCGCGCAGCGTTTGGAGCGCCTCGCCGGTCTCGAGATCGACAGAGACGTCGCCCGCAGCCAAACTCGCTCGCACGGTCCCAGCGACGAGCACCCGGCGCACCTCGGCCGGCGTCGTGCCGAGTACGTCGCGTGCGCGCGCCGGCAGATCGGCCGGGCGAAGGACGCCGAGCAGGTAGGCGTCGTCGAGGTCGTGACAGGCATAGGCGAAAAGATCCGCCGCCCGCACGACGAGCGCTTCCCTCGTGAGATCCCCGAGGCGGGCGCCCCGAGCGAAGACGCTCCCCGCGCGCCCCTTCGAGTGTTTCAGAATCCCGTCGACCACCTCGGAGGAAAGGTCGAGATCAGGCTCGAGCTCGGTGACCACCCGCACGCCGTGAGCCGCGTGGTGAAAGCCGCCCGGAACGAACGCCGCCAGCGCCCGCTCACCGGCGTGCCCGAAGGCTGGGTGCCCGATGTCGTGCCCGAGGGCGATCGCGTCGACGAGCGGATCGACGAGGCCGAGCGCTCTTGCAACCTCGCGCGCGATGGAACTGACCTCGAGCGTGTGCGTGAGCCGCGTCCGGACGTGCGGGTCGCTCGGGATGGCCAGCACCTGCGTCTTTCCGGACAGGCGGCGAAAAGCGCGGGAACCGAGCACCCGGTCGCGGTCGCGCCGGTACCTTTTCCTATCGGAGAACATACTGAACATCCGTACAATGGTTGCTCGGAAATGTAAAGAGCGGCGTACGGACCTTGTTTGTCCTAGGTGGGCACGTCTTCGGGCGGTTTCACGGAGCGAACGTGCGCGTCGCGAGCGCCTCGCGACGCGCCCGCTCCACCCCGCGGGGCGGCTCGATCACGCCGGGAGTCTCGCGTTGGGCGGGACTCCATGTCCGCTCCCGACCGACCACCGATCGACCTGCCGCTGGCGCTAGGCAGCGCTCGCTTTCGATCCGCCGCTCGGTTTGGTTTCCCCAGAGCTCCCGGTCGTACCGCTGCTCGTCTCCGACGGGGTCTTCTTGGCGTCGTCACTCTTGGTCGCGCCGCTCTCGTTCGAGTCTGTCTTTGCCGGTGTTTTCGTATCGCTCGCGTTCGGCTTTGACTCTGTGGGTGAAGGCTTCTTCGATCCGTAACCGTCCGCGTACCAGCCGCCACCCTTCAAGATGAAACCGGCGCCCTGGCTGATTTGTCGCTTGGCGGTGTTGGCGCCACACTTCGGACACTTCTTGATGGGATCGTCGACGATTCGTTGTTCCAACTCCCAAGCGTTCCCA
>DATHES010000125.1:0-3477 GCA_035318465.1 Polyangiaceae bacterium | reverse complement strand
CCTTGGAGCGGCGCTCCCGTCAAAAGTAGGCTAAGAAGCCGACCGAGAGCCGCGCCATGACCACCCTGCTCAGCATCGTGCACGTCTTCGTCTGCATGTTTCTCATCCTCGTCGTGCTCCTCCAGCAAGGGCGCGGCGGCGGCCTCGGCAGCGCCTTCGGCGGCGCCAGCCAGCAGGTATTCGGCGGCCGCGGCGCGGGGAATTTCATGACCCGCGTCACGTGGGGATGCGCGATGGTGTTTATTCTGACCAGCGTGAGCCTCGCGTACATTGCGAGCTCGGGTGACCGCAGCTTGAAGGCGCGCCAGGGCGAGACAACGGGGTCGAAGCCCTAAGTCTCCGGCACTGCCGCACTGCCGCGATCCGATGACCTAGTTCCGCTGGTGGACAGGTGTCAGGCACTGCCGGAATGCGCCCGGCGACCGTGCTAGCCTTGCTGCATTGGCGCGTCGGTCTTCGAACGCAGGCGGGATTCGATCGGCATGGGTCGGCGGGGTCGTGTCTTCCCATGCCGAGCTCGACGCGGCCGATCGAGCGTTCTGGAAGGACGCGGGCGCCGCAGCTCGCCTCAAGGCGTCGATCCTCCTCGCGCTGGAATCCTGGAGCCTCGCGAATCCTCATGCACCTGCCCCCCGACTTGATCGAGCTGTTTTTGGCACTCGACGGCGCCGGCGTACGCTATCTGCTGGTGGGGGGGCACGCGGTGGCGGTGCACGGGCGACCAAGGTCGACGAAGGACGTCGACCTCTGGCTGGATCCAAGCGCCGCTAATATCGCAAAAGCCTGCGTCGCGCTCGCCGTCGTGGGCTCGACGCGTCACCGTAGAGTTTGGAGGGGTCAAGGTACCTGTCATCGGTAAGACGGACCTTATACGCAACAAGCAGACGGTCG
Source organism: Polyangiaceae bacterium (assembly GCA_035318465.1). GTDB lineage: Bacteria > Myxococcota_A > Polyangia > Polyangiales > Polyangiaceae > DASWDH01. The sequence goes on along the minus strand of DATHES010000125.1, from coordinate 2,586 downwards.
GACGCCCACAGGACCGACGCGACGTCCGAAGTCTTGGTCGTGAAAACGTCGCTTCCTCCCAATCGACTCACCGTGCGAAGCGGCGTCGCAAGAAATAGCAGGCGTATCCGCGATGCGACCGGGATCTACCGTGCGTTCTACGTATCTTATGTCGCAGACGCGATCCTTGTCTTTCATGCTTTCATGAAGAAGACGCAGAAAACACCGACCCAAGAGCTCGCTCAGGGCAGGCGACGGCTCAAGGAGATGTTGCGATGAAGAAGACGAAACCCATTGTCGCAAAAAACGCTGCGGAGCTCGCTGAGGTGCTTGGACTCGATCGAGCGGACGGCATCGAGTTTGCCGTCCGAAGCGCTCTGAACACCAAGATTATCGTGAATCGCTGCCGACGATCTCGTGCGCGCGCTGCCAACGGGCCTCGTCGCGGACCAACCAAGCGCGTTCCTCGGGTGTCAGGCTCTGCTCGGTCATTCCACAGTCACCCTATCACGAGGATGTCGAGGTTCCATTCACGCCGGATGTGCGCGCCTCACCTTGAGGGTGCTGGCCGTCGGTACCGCCGCAACGCCGCACGCGACGCATCATCGGGATGGGGCCATTCGCGTCCGGACAGCGGTGCGTCGAAGCCGTGCATACGGTGGAAGGCGCGCTGGTCACGTGCTCATGAGGGGGAGCGGTCGGAACCCTCGTTTCAAGACCTGCTAGGCGTTCGGCGGCCCGAATGATACGCATCGCGCGTGGTCCGGCGTCTCCGACAGCTTTATCGACTCCTCAGCGGTCGCGCCCGAATCGGGCTCGCCCTCACGGCCGTCTTGCTCGTCGCCGAACGACTCCTCCTCGCGGCAGGCGCGTTCGGCCTCGCCGGCCGCCTCTCGGTGACATGGGCTGCGTCCGCCGGTGTCGTCGTGCTCTGGGCGCTGCGCGGATTCGTGCGCCAGGGCGTCGTCAAAGAGACGCGCGAAAAGCTGACCATGCTCATCGCCGAGGCGGCGCTCGAGCACGGCGCGGACGGCGCCTTTTTACCGGGTGAAGAAGCCGACGCCGCCGTTTTCGAGGGCCGCAACGCCGCCGAGCAGGTGATCGTGCGGCACCTGCCGCCCCTCGTCGCAGAGCCGATCGCGGCCGTCGTGCTTTTGATCGTCGTGAAACCCGCGGGCGTCCCGGTGCTCGCGGGCATGGGGGCCGTCGCGGTGGCGGCGGTTCTGCTCGCATTGCTTCGCAATGCCACGGTGGCGCGGCAGCGCGGGGCGTGGCGGAAATACATGGATGTCGCGCGGGACACGCTGACGAGCGTTCGCGCTGCGCCCGAGCTCATCGCCAGTGGGCATGAGGGGGCGTATTTGGAGCGGCTGCGAAAGTCCGTCGGCGAGTGGACGGAGAGCGCTGCGCGTGCGGAACGCAATGCGGCGGTTTTTCAGCGCATACCGTTTGCGGCGGTGGTCGTTGTTGCGGTGGTGCTCATCGTGCAGACGCAGAGTCTCGAGCTCGGTCAGTTGATACGGCTCGGGGTTTTCTTTCCGCCCATTGCGGGGTTGATGCGCACGGTGTTCGAGCTCGTGCGAACCGCGCCGCGGATTCAGACGCTGGGGCCGGCGCTCGACGCGCACGGGCGTGGTGCGCACGAGAAGACGAAAAGTACGGCGTCTCGCAAGCCCCCACCGGAGCTACCGTGCGAGATTCGGTTCGAAGCGGTGAGCTTCGCCTATGACAACGTGCCCGTGCTGAAGAACGTGTCGTTCGTGTGGAAACCGGGTGAGGTGTTGGGCATCAAGGGGCCGAACGGATCGGGGAAGAGTACCTTGCTCAGGTTGATGTTGGGGTTGCTCGAGCCGACGGAGGGACGGATTCTGGTGGGGGGTATCGATCTGCGGGAGATTGACTTGCCGGCGTGGAGGAGGGGGATCGCGTATTTGCCGCAGAGGCCGTACGTGCCGGAAAGGGCGACGGTGATTGAGGCGATGAGGTTGACGGCGCCGATCTCGGAGGCGCAGGCCCGCGGCTCGCTCGAGCGGATGGGTGCGTGGGAACGGGTCGATCGCGGCGCAAAGAGAGGAACCAACCCTCTTGAGATGCCGATGGATGCGCTATCGGTGGGCGTGCGCCAGCAGGTAATGCTGGCGCAGCGATTGGCCCGGCAGGTGATCGTCGTCCTCTTGGACGAACCTGATGAGAATCTAGACCGCGAGGCAAGGGAGCAGCTGAAGTCGCTCGCGCGCGATAACGAGGCACGCCAAGGGGTCATGATAGCTACTCACGAGGAGGCCATACTGGTCGCGACGGACGCATGCATCGCCTTGGCCTGACGGCTCTATCCTTCAATCGGCGCACGCGGTGGCTGCCGGTTTATCTTTTGGACCTCACGTCTGGCGCCGGCGAACGAGGCGCCGTAAACTGGCCGCCTCGTCCCCCCAACCATCGCATCACCCTGATCGGATCATGAATAAGTCAAACCGCCGCGGAGGAACCCTCACTGAGTTCTGGGCGATCCCAGAGAGTCAACGGTTCCATGAGTTCGTCGGTGGCGAGCTCATCGAAAAGGCGGCCCCGAGTGGCGAGCACGGTGACGCCCAGGCCGGCGTCGTGAGC
>DATHES010000124.1:0-31430 GCA_035318465.1 Polyangiaceae bacterium | reverse complement strand
GTGTACCTCTACACGACGAATCCCGACGTGGCGAGCGGCGACGGGGTAGCGATGGCGTTTCGGGCGGGGGCCGAAATCGCCAACATGGAATTTTATCAATTTCATCCGACGTGCCTCTTTCATCCGAGCGCCAAGACTTTTCTCCTCAGCGAAGCACTGCGCGGGGAAGGGGCGGTGCTGCGCGGGCTCGACGGCAACGCCTTCATGAGCCGTCACCATCCGATGGGTGACCTCGCCCCCCGCGACGTGGTGGCGCGTGCCATCGACTTCGAGATGAAGCGCACTGGCTCCGAGCACGTGCTGCTCGACATCACCCACAAGCCGGCCTCGTTCGTGCGCGAGAGATTTCCCAACATCTACGCGGAGTGCCAAAGGTTCGGGATCGACATCACATCGCAGCCCATTCCCGTGGTGCCGGCGGCGCATTATATGTGCGGAGGCGTCAGCACCGATCTGCACGGGCGGACGTCGTTGCCGGGACTCTGGGCCATCGGCGAGTGCGCTTGCACCGGTCTTCACGGCGCCAACCGCCTGGCGTCCAACTCGTTGCTCGAGGGGCTCGTGTTCGGACATCGCGCGGCCAAGAAGCTCGAGTCGCAGATCGCGGAGCTCCGGTCCGCACCGCTGCCGGAGGTTCCGGGGTGGGCGACGGGGGCCGCCGCTCCGAGCGACGAAGCCGTCGTCGTCACGCACAACTGGGCCGAGCTGCGCCAGCTGATGTGGAACTACGTCGGGATCGTCCGCTCCGACGGCCGGCTGCGTCGGGCGGCGCGGCGCATCGCGGTGCTCGAGGAGGAGATTCGCGACTACTACTGGCGCTACCTGGTCACGCGCGACTTGCTCGAGCTGCGCAACATCACCACCGTGGCCGAGCTCATCGTCTCTTGTGCCTCGTCGCGCCGCGAGAGCCGCGGTCTGCATTTCACCATCGACTACCCGGATGTCGATTTGCGCCAGGCGCGCGACACCGTCGTCAAGCGCGGCGTGCTACCGCACCTGCGCGGATAGACACAACCGCATTCGTGCCGGGGGTGAAGGCATCTCAGCGCGGTAAATGCGCCCACGCCGACGCGAGTCGTCCCGCGTCGTCCGCCGACAGAAGCGCCGGATGGATGTCCAGTCCTTGCTTGACGCGGGCCAACCAGAAGTGCGACGCGGGAAGGTCCCCGAGCGCAAAATGGGCGAGTCCCCGGTAGAGTGCATAGCGGGCCGCGTCGGAAGGGTCCCAGCGGTGCGCCTCCGTTTCGACCGCCCGAAGCTCTTCCATCGCCTCGGGGTAACGACCGTGCTCGTAGGCGCCCACGGCCCCTCCGAACGAGGGCGCGCACCCCGCCGCCCCCAGGAAAGCCGCTGCGCCAACGGTCAATGTCCGGGAGAAGCGCAGCAAAAACGAAGGGTCGTTCATAGTCTTGCATCGGCCGAGCCCGGAACCAGTTTCGTGCCGCGAAGGCGATTCGTCCCGTGGTAGAGAGACAAAGCATGGCGAAGGGCAGCAGGGCAGTGCGAGCGCCGAGAGGGGCTGAGCGCTCTTGCAAGGGATGGGTGCAGGAAGCTGCGCTCAGGATGCTTCACAACAACCTCGACCCCGAGGTGGCCGAACGCCCGGATGACCTCGTCGTGTATGGCGGTACTGGCCGAGCGGCGCGGTCGTGGGAGGCGTTCGACGTCATCGTGCGCGAGCTCCGCTCGCTCGACAACGACGAGACCTTGCTCGTTCAATCGGGCAAGGCGGTGGGCAGGTTTCGCACGCACGAGGACGCGCCGCGGGTGCTCATCGCCAACGCGAACCTGGTGCCCAAATGGGCGACCTTCGACGAGTTTCAGCGACTCGAAGCCCTGGGGCTCACCATGTACGGGCAGATGACCGCTGGATCGTGGATCTACATCGGTACGCAAGGGATTCTGCAGGGGACCTACGAAACGTTCGTCGCGGCTCGCAAGGCGCACGAAGAGCGGATGGGGAAAGCGGCGGGGGGGCGCCCGCTGTCGTGGATTCTCACGGCCGGCCTCGGGGGAATGGGAGGAGCCCAGCCGCTGGCGGCGGTCATGGCCGGCATCCCGTGCCTTGCCATCGAGGTCGACCCCGAGCGCATCGCCAAGCGCCTGGCCACCCGCTACGTCGACGAGCGCATCGACGATCTCGACGCGGCGCTTTCTGCGGTGCGCGCCGCCAGCGCTCGCGGGGAGGCGCGCTCCATCGCGGTGTGCGCCAACGCCGCCGACGTCTACCCGCGCCTCGTCGCGAGCGGAATCTTCCCCGATCTCGTCACCGAGCAGACGGCGGCGCACGATCCGCTCCGCGGCTACATTCCAGCGGGACTCACCCTGTCTGCCGCCGCCGAGCTCCGCGCCAGCGATCCGCGCGAATACATGGCGCGCGCCAAGGCGTCGATGGCCGTCGAGGTCGATGCCATGCTCGCCATGAAAGCGCGCGGAACCGAAGCGTTCGACTACGGCAACAACCTCCGCGCCAACGCAAAAGAAGCGGGTTGCGAGCGGGCCTTCGATATCCCCGGATTCGTCCCCGCCTACGTGCGCCCTCTCTTTTGCACCGGAAAGGGGCCCTTCCGCTGGGTCGCGCTGTCCGGCGACCCCGGCGACATTGCCGTGACCGATGAAGTCGTGTCGCGCGCCATGAGCCACGACAAGGACTTGGTTCGCTGGATCGAGCTCGCGCAAGAGCGGGTCGCCTTCCAGGGCCTGCCTTCGCGCATCTGCTGGCTCGGCTACGGCGACAGAGCCAAGATCGGGCTGCTCTTCAACGAGCTCGTGCGCACCGGCAAGGTGAAGGCGCCCATCGTCATCGGACGCGACCACCTCGACTGTGGATCGGTGGCCTCGCCCTACCGCGAAACGGAAGCCATGAAGGACGGTTCCGATGCCATCGCCGACTTTGCCATTCTCAACGCGCTCGTGAACACGGCTGCCGGCGCGTCGTGGGTGAGCTTTCATCACGGAGGCGGCGTGGGCATCGGCAACTCGCTGCATGCCGGTATGGTGGTGGTGGCCGACGGCAGCGACGCGGCCAAGCGACGGCTCGAACGCGTGCTCACGACCGACCCCGGCATGGGCATCGTCCGTCACGCCGAAGCAACGTACGAAGACGCCATCGCCTTCGGCGAGCGAGCCGGTGTGCATCTCTTTTCGGCCAAGGGCGCATGATGGGGAGCGTCCTTTTATCGCTCGCGGGCGTCATGGAAACGCTGGCGATCAGTGCGCCGACGGTGGTGGACGCGCTGCGCGGTCGCATCACCGTCGAGCTTTGCGACAACAGGCTGAAGAATTGGGCGAAGCGGCTCCTCGACAAGGCCGACGTCACCCGCACCGTGGTGCACCCCGAGCGCGCGGGGACGAGCGAAGTATTCGTCGTGATGTCGAACCACAGAAGCCTCTACGACATCCCGCTCCTCTTCGAATCCTTCCCGCGCACGCTGCGCATGGTCACCAAGAAGGAGCTCTTCCGCGTGCCGGTCTGGGGAGGGGCCATGCGCGCCGCCGGGTTCATCGAGCTCGACAGGAACAACCGCACGCGCGCCAAGCAGGGCATCGACGTCGCGCGGGCACGGCTCCAGCAGGGAATCAACGTGTGGATCGCGCCGGAGGGGACGCGCAGCCGCAGCGGAGCGCTCGGACCGTTCAAAGGGGGCGGCTTTCGCCTCGCGCTCGATACGGGGCTGCGCATCTTGCCGGTGGGGATCCGCGGAACGGAGAGGATCTTGCCGGCCGACGGCGCCTTGGTGAACCGCGGCGCCTCGGTGGAACTCGAATTCGGCGAGCCGGTCGATCCGGCAAGCTTCGGTGAAGGCGGGCGCAAGGAATTGATGATCGCCGTGCGGGCCTCGATCGAAGCCATGGTCTGAGGCTCGCCGCTCGACGGGGTGGAGCGCTCGCGGTAGAATAGCGATCCGTGCTCCGCCTACTTTCTTCGGGAATCCTTGGAATCGCCATCCTCGTGGGATGCGGTGGGCGCACGTTCGGCCCCGACGCCGACGCAGGAACAGGCGGCGCCAACGGAACGGGCGGCACGACGACGGCCAGCGGCGGCACGACGACGGGCAGCGGCGGCACGACGGTGGGCGGCACGGGTGGCTCGGGAACCACCGGTGGCAGCGGGGGAGCAGGAGGCACCATCGATCCGGAATTGAGCTCGTGTACGGGCCCGGGCCAGTGCGAGTTGGCCTTGAAGACGTGCTGCTCCTGCGAGACCCTCCGGCTCGATCAACTCGAGCCCATCAACGCCGCGAAGCGCGATGCGTTCAAGAAACAGGTCTGCGGCCCCGCACCACTACCGTGTCCGCCTTGCCTTCCCACGATCGATCCGCACTTCATGGCGCGCTGCGAGTCGGGACGCTGCCGAGGTTTCGATATTCGAAGCGACCCCACGTACACCAAGTGTGGGACGAGCAGCGAGTGCGTCCTGCGCAAGGGGCTCGCCTGCTGCGTGTGCAACGCGCCCGGCGACTGGGTGGCCGTCAGTCGTGTCGGCGACATGATCCTCACCGGCGAGACGTGCGCCGCGGCCTCGGTGTGCCCAGGGTGCGTCCCTGTGCCCCCTGACGGTTATTCCGCCGTCTGCCGTAACGGGGCATGCCAAAGAATTCCGCCGTAGCACGATCGCACACGTTCGTGGCACGCCCGTGCCCGGCCTTTGCGCTGCGGCCCTCCCTGCGGGTTTCGAATATCCGAACCCGACCATGCTACACACCCGGAGCATGAAGGGGACCGTCCGGGGGGTACGCAAGTGGACCGCGCTCTTGGCGTCAGGTGCCATCGTGCTCGAGGCGACCATGGCCGAGGCTGCGGATCACGCGCCCGAGGGGGACACCGAGATCGTGGCGAAAGAGCGTCCCTCGTCGCGCTCGTTCTACGGCTGGCAGATCCTCGCGACGGGTGAAGCGGGGGGCGTCCTGGCCGCGGCGGCAACGGTGCTGCCGGGAAGCCCGTTCAAGACGCTCCCTTCGACCATGGGGTTTCTGGTGGGGATGCCTTTCTACGTCTTGGGTGGGCCGGCCACGCATTGGACGCACGGCGAGTTCAACAAGGGGCTCATCAGCCTGAGCGCCAACTTCGCGCTTCCGGTCGTGGGCGGCTTGATCGGACAAACGGTTGGCTGCGCGCCGAGCGATGCCCCCGAGGATTGCGGCGCCCGCGGCTTCTTTGCCGGATTCGCGATGGCCCTGGTGACGGTGCCTCTCGCCGATGCTCTGGTGCTCGGCTGGGAGGACATCCCCGACGACGAAGCTGCGGCCAAGGGTGGCGAGTTGGCAGCGAATGACTCCGCCTCCGCGTCACGCCGGTCTCGAGCCAAACGCGTCGCGCGTTTCACGATGACCCCCGCGTGGAGCCTCGGTCCGCGGGGCGAGCTCGCCTTCGGAGTCGCCGGGCGTTTTTAACCGGCGGGCCACCTCGCCCTCAGTTTCCCCGCTTTCTCTGAATCCGGCTCATGGGGATGTCCTCGTCCCACTCGTCGCCGTAGCCTTCGTAGTGCACGCGGTAACGATCGTCGCCGAGCACGGCGACGATCGTTGCAGGGTACATCGACCCATGCCACTCGACGCGGACGCGGTCGCCGAGCCGGTAGACGCTGGGGGGGAGCGGAGCCGCTGAAGCGCTGGCACTCGCGCGGCTGCGGTTCTTGCTGGCCGGCGCGGGCGCGACCGCGCCGGGCGTCGTGCTGAGTCTGCCGCGGATGCGTGTGGCGGTAACGGTCTCGTCCCAGTCTTCGCTATAGCCGTCATAGTGGACGCGGAATCGCGACACCCCTTCGACGCCGACGATGACGGCGGGGTATTCGCCGCCGCGCCACTCGACGAGCACGTGATCGCCGACCTGGTTCGGGCGCCGGCAACCGCCGAGCCCGATCAACGCGAAAAACACTGCCCACACCGGCCATCTCATGGTCAGGGACCCGACAGCGCGCGATCGTGCCACAAAAGCATCTCCAGCGTGCCCGCTTCGCGCAAAAATGGCTGGTCGTGCGGTCCGGGGAGCACGGCGAGGTCGTGGGGGATCCCCTTTTTCTTGAGCTCGCGAGCGAGGGCCAGGTTGGCGCGATAGAACGCGTCGCCGGTGCTCGTTTCGACGTGCAAAAGGCGCGGTCCGGCATTGGCGAGCGCGCCGGCCAAGCGGTTGGCGATGGAGGACGCGTTCGCCTCGCCGATCGCGGATTGGACGCCGCCCCACGCGGCGAACAGCTGGGGCCGACGAAGGAAGACCTCGAGCCCAATGAAGCCTCCCAGTGAACATCCGTCGATGCCGGCCCGAGCGGGCGATGCATCGGCGGGTGTCTTGGCGCGCACTTCGGGAAGCAGCACCTCGGCGATCCAATCGGCGTACCGATCGAGCGCTTGGCGAGGGTCCGGCAAGCGCCACACGTTGGGCGTGAAGGGGCACACCAGCACGGTCCTGCCGTCGAAGGGGCGACGGGCCAGCTCGTCGCTGATTTGGCGGGCGTGCTCCACGGTGAGATCGCCGCGACTGGTCTCGGGTGCCACCGGCGGATGCTTGAGGCGCGTGTGACAGCTGACGAGACCGTAGCGATCGATCCACGCCCGTACGCCGGCCTCTTCACTCTTCGTTTCACCGAGACCATGCAACAGAAGAAGCAGAGGGACGCGAACGCCGGTCGGGATGTCTCGGGGTACGAGCACGATCGCGCGGCGCGCGAGATCGCGCTGCCCTTCGAGCTTGAGGTCGACGATGTCGAAGGCTCCGGAGGGGTCGGCGTCGGCCAGCGCGGGCCCGGCGGAGATCGCCGAAAAACCGAGCCCGAGCCCGAGCCAATGGCGCCGGTGAAGCCGGGTCCTCATGTCGTCAAGCGTAGCTCGTCAATCGGCCGTGCCCAGGGCTCGGCGCGCGGTGGCAAGGGCCTGCTTGACCTGCGCCAGGGAAGGCGCGCCGAAGGTCTTGCGCCGCTCGATGGCGATCTCGGGGTCGAGCAGGGGAAGCACCGACTCGTCGAGCAGGGGGTGAAAGCCGCGCATCACGGGGATCGGCACCTCGCGCAAGGGAACGCCGCGAGCCATCGCCTCGCGCACCAACCGGCCGGTAATCTCGTGCGCCTCACGAAACGGAACGCCGCGCGCGGCGAGATGATCGGCCACCTCGGTCGCCGTGAGGTGCCCTTCGCTGAGCGCGGAACGCATGCGATCGACGCGAAAGGTGGCGGTGGCGAGCGCGCCGCTCAAGGCATCGAGGGCGACGGCGACGGTGGCGACGGCGTCGAAGATGGGCGCCTTGTCTTCTTGCAAGTCGCGGTTATAGCCGAGCGGGAGACCCTTCTCGAGCGTGAGCAGCGCCACCACATCGCCGATGACACGCGCGCTCTTGCCACGCACGAGCTCGGCCACGTCGGGGTTCTTTTTCTGAGGCATCATCGAAGAGCCGGTGGCAAAGCCGTCGGAGAGCTCGACGAAGCGAAACTCCTGACTCGACCAGAGCACAATCTCCTCGCCGATGCGGGAGAGGTGAACGGCGGTGAGGGCCAGCGCCGCGGCGAGCTCCGTCAAGAAGTCGCGGCTCGCCGTGGCGTCGATGCTGTTGGCCATGGGACGGTCGAAGTCGAGCTCCTTGGCGAGCGCGTGCCGATCGATGTCGAAGGTGGTGCCGGCGATGGCGCCTGCGCCGAGCGGCAGCTCGTTCATGCGCCGGGCGGCGTCGCCGACGCGCCCGCGGTCGCGCCGCAGCCTTTCGAACCAAGCCAAAAAGTGGTGCGCGAGCCGCATCGGCTGCGCGCGCTGCAAGTGCGTGTACCCGGGCAAGAGTGTGGTGACGTGCTCGTCGGCACGGTCGAGCAGGACGCGGCAGAGGTGGTCGATGCCGGCCATGATGTCGGCCGCGGCCCGCCGTGCCCAGAGACGCAGATCGGTGGCCACCTGATCGTTGCGCGACCGACCCGTATGGAGCTTGCCCCCCAGCGGCCCGATGAGCTCGATGAGACGTGCTTCGACGTTCATGTGCACGTCTTCGAGCTCGTTCTTCCAGACCATGGCGCCGCTCTCGACTTCGGCGAGCACCTGTTCGAGCCCCTTCAGCATCTGTTCGAGCTCGGGCGTGGTGAGAAGTCCCGCTCGGCCGAGCGCGCGCGCGTGTGCCATCGAGCCCCGGATGTCGTCCTCGGCGAGCGCGCTGTCGACCTCGACGCTGGCCGAGAGGCGCAACATGGCCCCTTCCAAGGTGCCGCTGAAGCGGCCGCCCCAGGTGCGGTTCATGAAAACCACCGACAAAAGGCAGGGCCGAGCTCGCTCACGCGTTCGTGACGGAGCCAGAAGCGGCGGTAGTCCTTCATCACCCGCTCGCCCAACCCGCGGCGCATGGTGTAATCGGTGATGCGGGTGATGGTGAAGCGCAGCGCGCCGATGCGCGCTTCGGTGCCGAGCGCGGCAACCTCGGCCGAGGAGAGCGGTCGCCTCGCCGCGTAGCCTTCGAACATCGCTCGCACCAGGCGTTCATCGAAGTCATCCCCGTAGCACCAGGCGAGAACCGTGACCATGAGATCATAGGCAAAGGAGCCTTCGCAGGCGCTCTCGAAGTCGAGCAGCGCGACGGGGGTGCCCTCTTGCCAGAGGACGTTGTCTCGAAAGAGATCGCCGTGGATGATGCCGCTCGGGAGGCTGGGATTGCGCTCGCGCTCGGCCCCATCGAGCCTTGCGCGGATCTCGGGCACCAGGGTCCGCAAGGCAGGGTCGCTGGCCTCGGCGATGCGCTCGAGCCGCGCCCTGAGGTCGGAGATGCGGAATCGTCCGGGCTTGGGCTCACCGAACGTCCGGCCGGCGTGATGCACGTCGGCCAGCTTTTCGCCGACGTGGCGCGCGGCTTCGGGGGTGATCCTGGCCTGACAGAGGATCTCCCCGTCGCGCCACGGGAAAAGCGCCACGGGCCGGATCGCCGTCTCGGTCGGGGCAGCACTTCGCGACTCGAGCAAGAAAGTAAAACCGGTCCCATCGCGGCGGGGGAGCGGGCGCGGCGTGGCCACACCGTTCTGGGCGAGGTGGTCGAGAAGGCGCGCCTCGCTCTCGGCGCCCACCGCGTCCTGCTCTTCGTACACGCGGGCAAAAAGCGCCGTGCCGTCCGCCAGAGTGAGCCGATAGTTGGAGTTCACCGACCCAGCCGGTATCCCCGTCGCATCGATGACATCCAGTCCAAACATCCTGCCGAGGGCTTTGGCCTGGTCGATCGCGAGCTCGGTGTAGGTGGCCATGGGCAGGGCTTTACCTTGCGCGGGCGACCGAGCCAACCTAAGACTACTCGTCAGATTCTCGCTACGAAAACATGCCAGAAATTTACGGCAATACCACGGGGCTCGCGCCGAGCGCGATCAAGACCCTCGAGCACATCTACCGGCGCAAGATCCCGCTCGAGCGGGTGGCGACGCCAGAGCTCATTCGTTCGCTCTGCGATGCCTCGCGGCAGACGGGGCGGCAGGTGGGGGCGCTCGTCCATCGATCGGGCAAGGTCGACTACGTCATCGTCGGCGATGCTTCGCGCCTTTTTTTGCCGGACATCGGCCGCCTGCGCGCGGCTGACGGGCGCTTTCGGGCGCTACGCCTGGTCCACACCCATCTGCACGGCGAACCACTGACGCGCGACGACTTGGTCGATCTCGTGCGCCTGCGGCTCGACCTCATCGCCGCCGTGCAGCTCATGCCCGACGGCAACCCGCGCAGCATCGTCTACGCCTACAACACGCCCCCCCCGAGCGCCCCGCCGTACCACGAAGTCGGGCCCGTCGCGCCCCATCAGCTCGATTTCGACTTTGGCAAGCTGATGTCGTCCCTCGAAGCGGAGTTTGCCAAGTCCCAGCGTCTCAACAAGGTCGAAGCCAAGGACGGCCGCGCCATCCTCGTCCTGGTCGGCGAGAAGTCGGGGCGAGCGGGGGCGCACGATGACGTCGAAGAGCGCCTGGCCGAGCTACGGGAGCTGTCCCGCACCGCGGGCGTGGAGGTCGTCGACACCATCGTCCAGCATCGCGACCGCATCGATCCCAAGTTCGTGATGGGCAAGGGCAAGCTCGACGAAGTCGTCGTTCGCGCCGCCACCCACGACGCGCAGACGCTCATCTTCGAGCGCAACCTCTCTCCCGCTCAGATCTCCGCCATCGGCAAGAACACCGATCTCAAGATCATCGACCGCACCCAGCTCATCCTCGACATCTTCGCGCAGCGCGCCCAGTCGCGGGACGGCAAGCTGCAGGTCGAGCTGGCGCAGCTCAAGTACTCGCTCCCCCGCCTCGGCCAGAAGGACGACGCGCTCTCGCGGCTCACCGGCGGCATCGGCGGTCGCGGACCAGGCGAAACGAAGCTCGAGATCGGACGCCGCCGCGCCAAAGAGCGCGTCACCCACCTCGAGGCCCAGGTGAAAACCCTGGCCAAGCAGCGCCGCGAGCGGCGGCGGCGGCGCGGGCGTCTGGAGGTGCCAGTGGTGGCCATCGTCGGCTACACCAACGCCGGCAAGAGCACGCTCCTCAACACGCTCACGCACTCCGACGTGCTGGCGGAAGACAAGCTCTTTGCCACGCTCGACACGCGCTCGCGGCGGCTCCGTTTTCCCGAGGAACGCGAGGTCGTCATCACCGACACCGTGGGTTTCATTCGCGATCTGCCGAAAGATCTGTTCGCCGCATTTCGCGCCACTTTCGAAGAGACCGCGGACGCCGATCTCCTCTTGCATGTCGTCGACGCGGCCGACCCAGCCAAGACCAAGCACATCGAGACCACCGAGAAACTCTTGGCCGAGCTCTCGCTGCTCGAGATCCCGCGGCTGCTCGTGTTCAACAAGATTGACCTGGTTCCCACGGCGGAGGCGGTGGCGCTTCAGCGCGCCCACGGTGACGCGTTCTTCGTCTGCGCCAAGAGTCGGGAGACGACGCGTGCGCTGCTCGATCGCGTCGCGGCGCTCCTGGCCAATCGCTGGGCCGAAGCCGAGACCTACAGCCACGCCAGCGCGGCAGACGCCGCCGGGGAAATGTCCTCCGCGTCGACCGAGCCGTCGCACGCCGAGCCCGAGGCCACGCCTGCGCACGACGAAAACAGCCTGACGACGCTCGAAGAAATGCTCGGCGCCCCGCGGCGTCGCCGTCACCGATCGCAAGCGCCTGCCTAGCCGCGGGCCGGGTCCGTTGGCGCATGTCCTTCGTTTCCGCGGCCATCTGGTCGGTCTGCGCCATCGCCGCGCTCGATTTCCTGCTCGCGCTGGTGGTTTCGGCAAGTCAGTCGACCGGGCCCGACCTGGTGAGCCGGGTGCTCTGCGAAGCAGCGGCGTTCATGGGCACCCTCCTGCTCCTCACCGTGGTCCACGAGCAGGAGCGCCCCCTTTCGGACGTCCTCGGTCTACGGCGCGCTCCCGTCGTCCTCTTGTTGCTCGGCGCGCTCTTCGGCGTCGCCTTGCAGGGGCCCGTCAACCTCATCGCGGGCGTCATCTACGAACGCTACCCGCTACCTCAGGATCAGATCGATTTTCTGCGCCAGCTCTTCGCCGTTGGCACGCTAAAGCAGCAGATTGCCCTGGTCGTCGCGGGAGGCGTGGTGGGACCGGTCGTCGAGGAGTTGCTCTTTCGGGGAGGCATCTTTCGTGGGCTCCGGCGCCGGCACGGTCCCGCGAGCACGCTCTTCGGGATTTCGTTCTTTTTTGCACTGGCTCACCGCGAGCCGCGTAACTTCCTGCCCGATTTCCTGGGAGGGCTCGCCATGGGGTACGTGCGACTGGCGAGCGGATCACTCTGGCCGGCCCTCCTGTTGCACGCCGCGTTCAACACCACGTCCGTCATTCTCGCGCTCGTAGCCGGCCCCGAAACCGACGTGCTCACGCCCGCGCAGAACGTCACCGCGGCGGCGCTGAGCCTGGCCCTTTTGGCGGCTTTCGGGCGAATGGCGCGCCGGAGCCCAACTTGCGCTGCAGCGCGCGAAGCAGACTTGAGGTAGAACGGGCACGCTAGCCCATGGCCATGTTATGAAGCAGCGTCGATGAGTCGAATGAGGCTCGCTCTGTGTCTGCCGGGTGGCGGCGTCACCGGGGGGATGTACCAAATCGGAGCCCTTTCGGCCCTCGAGGACGCCCTCGAGGGGCTGGATGCGCGCGGCTTCGACCTTTATGTGGGGACGTCGAGCGGCGCCACCGTCGCCGCGGCGCTGGCCGGCGGTCTGTCCGTGCAGCGCCTCTACCGCGCGCTTCTCGACCCGGCCGACGACTATTTCCCGCTCGAGCGCTGGCACCTCATTCGCACCGACCTCGACGAGTGGCGTCGCACGATCGTCACGGGGTTCGGCGCCTTGCGCAGCAGCGTGCGCAGCCTCACCGCGCGCACCCCGGCGCCGAAGGATCTCTGGGAACAGCTCGATCGATTCTACGACTCGCTCCCCGCGGGTCTCTTCACGCTCGACGCCTTCGAACGCTTTCTCGAGGAGTTCTTTCTGCGTCGCGGTGTCTCCAACAGCTTTCTCGGTCTGCCACGCCGGCTGCGCGTCGTGGCTCACGATCTCGACTCGGCCGAGCGCGTGCTCTTCGGGGCGCCCGGTTTCGACGACGTGCCCGTGGCACGCGCTTGTTGCGCGTCGACTGCGCTGCCCCTTTTTTACAGCCCGGTCCGCATCCGCGACCGTCACTACATCGACGGCGGCGTGGGAAGGGTAGGGCATCTCGACGTCGCGGAAAGCGAGGGCGCCGATCTGGTCGTGCTCGTCAATCCGATGGTGCCGGTGCGCGCCGACACGAGCGGCGTCCCCACCGGTCACGGCGCGCGCGCCAGCGTTCGCGACAAGGGGCTCATGTGGGTCTACAACCAGGCGATGCGCATCGGTGTGCACGCGCGGCTGCACCATGCGCTCGATCTGCGCCAAAAGATGAACGGCATGCCGCCCGGTGTCTCCACCCAGACGCCCCTCCTTTTGATCGAGCCGCGAGCCACGGACGCCGTCTTGTTCATGCACAATCCGGCAAGCTTCGCCGCGCGCCGCACCATCCTCGAGTATGCCTACAAGACCACGCGCGAGCGCGTCGCCCAGTGGATCGACGCCAACCGTACGCTCATCGACAGGGCCGAGCTCCGCCCGATGCCCGTATCGCGACGACCGTAGCCAGCGGCCTCCGATCTAGTGCAATTCGAGCCCGACGAGCTCTTCGGTGGGCTGGTTTCCGCCCGCTTCTTTCACCTTGCCGTAGCTGCGCGCGTACCAAAGCGTCTTCGGCATGCTGGTGACGCCGCCGCCGTCCACCGCTTCGCTCCAGCTCGTCAACATCGGACGACCGGGGCCGGCGGCGTCGGTTTTTCCGGCATCGCCGCCCATGTTACCTGCATCGCTCGGGCCTGTTCCGGCGTCGTTGCCGCCGACCACGGACGACTTCTGAAAGACGACGGTTTGAAACGGCGTTGCGATTCCGGGGAGCTCGAGCAATTCCTGTCCCACGACCTTCCACGACTCGTTCTGCTTCACCGTCGTGTACATGCCGAAGCGACTGATGACCTCGGTATAGCTTTCGACCCAGCTGACGCCGGTGCGCGTACGCTC
Source organism: Polyangiaceae bacterium (assembly GCA_035318465.1). Classification (GTDB taxonomy): domain Bacteria; phylum Myxococcota_A; class Polyangia; order Polyangiales; family Polyangiaceae; genus DASWDH01. The sequence goes on along the minus strand of DATHES010000124.1, from coordinate 17,928 downwards.
GTGCGATTGATCGATCTCGAGCTGTTGCGGCTCCCAATTGACGTCCAACGTCATTTGGCCTTGCTGGTCGAAGGTCTCTTCGCGCCAATTGACGATCTGATCGCCAACGGCCTGCTGCATCGTCACGAGCCAGGGCTGCCCGCCGACCGCGCCGCTGGTTCGCACCGGGTAAGCCATGTCGATCTGGTGCGGTCCGACGCCGCCCACCATGACCTGTTGCTTGTCGATGGCGACGTATTTGGCGCTCACCGATCCATCGAGCCCTGTCACCTTGTACTGCCAGATGCTGCCCGGCCGGAACGGATAGAGCGGTGCCGGTCCCACGGGGCCGCCCCCGTCGGGCAGGAGGCCGTCGTCCGCATACGGATTGATGGGCGCGTCGAAGTTGATGAGCTCGCAGCCCGAAGCCGCCGCCAACAGAAAGGCCGCCAAAGATAGTGTCTTGATAAGGGCTGTCGTCATCCGCGCGTTTCTCCTTAGCTCGCGACCGAAGCTCCGCCGCTACGTTGCGCGCACGCAAGCGAGATTGCCGAAAAGCACGAACCCCGTCGCTGACCGCACTTCAACGCCGCTCGTCGCCGTGCCGCCGAATCGTCGAACACCCGTACTTCGAGAAATGGCACGAACGCCGGCGATCCGAATCCATGGAAAGACGAGATGGCGAGAAAAAGGACCATGGCAGCTCTATGCGCATTTCGAAAGCACGTGATTTGAAAGTGAGAGTAGGTTGGTCGACCGCTTTTCGATCACTCGCCGGCTCGTCGCATCCGACTGGGTGTGGAAAATTACTGCGGGTGACGTCATGCGTGACGATCGATCGACTGGCACGCACCTACCATCATCGCCGGACAGTACGGTACGTGATCAGGCCGGTCAAGCCGCTCTTTTTCGCAATTTTCTGATCTCGCTAGAAGTGAACCGATCGCACGGGGTTGTTCCCTTCACGGGCCTCTCGAGCCCCTCGGAAGGGTTGCGCGAAATAACCAACATCTCGGCGGCGCATTCCCGATTGTCGTTACGCGTCCGTCGGGTTTGCTGCTTTATGCCGACGCGGTAGATTTTGGGGCAGCTTTATTTTGAGCTCATTTCGAAGAGAGGCGCCGCGCACTTTTTGGAAAGGTCACATGAGCGCTCCGAAAAATTCGCGCAGCAAAGCCGATTTTGTGATCGCGCCCTTGATGACTTCGGCGCGCGCCGAAAAGGTGACAGCGCTCGAAAGAAAGATGCGCTCCAATCCAGCCGGCGCCTCCAATCCTCTCGCGTCGGGCAAAGGGCCGGGGCGCTCGGCAGGGCAATGTTTCCTTTTCGTTTCGAATGGCTGGTCGACCGCGTCGCGCAGGTGATCGACCATGTCCACACCGGGGGCCGCGAGCTCTCGTTCGGCTCACGGTTGAACGGTCGTCTCCTCGGGCGCGATCGCCACATCGCGCCGGCTTCGAGTGTGCTCGGCCGATCATGAGGATTGTCGATAGCGTCAAACGTTTGACTCTAGCGTCCACCGCTTCTCTCCATTTCGCGCTTGGCGCGAAAAACGGCAGAGCACGCTAGGTCAGAGATTCGTGCCGTCGTAGATGATTCTCGATTCCCGCGCCGGCTCGAAGACGCCCGCGCGCCACAGCACGATCGATGTCGCCGCCGCCACGCCCACGCCGGCCAGCGTCCACGCCCACGCCGGCAGAAAGCCCTTCGCTGCGGCGGGCGCGTCGAAAGCAGTTTCGGCCGCGATGCGGTCGGTCAACACGACACCCGACTGGCATTGATCGCCCTTGCAGACAGCGATGGAGACGGCGCCTGGGCGATCCGCAGGCGCGGCAGCGGCCCACGATGCGCATCTCACGCCGGGCGGCACGCGTACGCGCGCTCCTTCCGACATCACACCTTGGAGGTCGTCCGCCGAGCAAGGCAGGGCGGCGGGAACCCAGACATCGATCTTGCCCGACCCGAGCGCGCTCACCCAGCCCGCCCACGCCACGCGCGCTCCACGGAACACGAGCAAGTGGTGCTCGCCCGGCGCCGTGGAAAAATCGTGGCCCGATGGCGCGCCGTCCCAATAGATCTCGTGCCGGCGCGCCCCATGGACGGCGAGCGCGATCTGGACATCGGTGGCCCGCACGGGCGCGCCGGTGGCCTCGCCGAACGCGGCTGCCCGCCCACCTTCCGTCACTTCGGCGAGCCGCTCGAAGCGGAGCGCCTGTTCGGGCGCGCTGCGCCGGGCGATCCGAGCCTGCAAACGATAGCGTTCGGCCATGAGCCAGCCCGCCTGCAGGAGCTCGGGATGCTGCCGCAAGGTCTGGTCGAGTTGCGCCAGCAAGCCTTGCGCGGTCTCATCGTCCCCCGCCTGCAGCTGATCGCGCGCTTGCTCGATCCACCCTTCGCAGCGCTCGGCCAGCGCCGGTGATCCCGGGTCCTCCGTCACCGGTTCGCGGCGAGGTTCCTCGAGCTTCATCGCATGATCGTGCGCCCAGCGCGCGAGCGTCGCCTCCGACGCTGCGTCCGGCTTTTGTGCCCCGAGCCACACCAAGGTCAGCGTGGCGAGGGCCCGCATCTTCACCCTCGCGAAGTCGTCGCGGTTTTCTTGGCTTCGTCGATGGCCGCGAGCACGGCATCGGCGTGCCCGTCGACCTTCACGTTCGAAAAGGTCCGGGCGAGCTTGCCGTCGGGCGCGATGATCGCGGTCGTGCGAAGAGCCCCGGTGACTTTTTTTCCGTACATCATCTTGTCGCCGTAGGCGCCATAGAGCTTGTGCACCTTGGAATCGGGGTCCGACAGGAGCAAGAAACGAAGCCCCTGCTTCTGCTTGAAACCGCAGTGGCTCGGAATCGAATCTCGGCTCACGCCGAGGACGACCGCGCCCCGCTGCTTGAGGGCCGAAGCGGCTCCCTGGAAGGCAATCGCCTGACGGGTGCAGCCGGGCGTATTGTCCCTCGGGTAGAAGTAGAGGACCACCCATTTCCCCTTCTGTCCGGCCAACGTTACCTCCTCCCCACTGTCGGCCGGCAGGGAGAATGAGGGAGCAGGAGAGCCTACCTTGGGGCCGAGCCGTCCTTTGCCACTCGTGTCGGCCGGCGCGGCGCGGCGGCCGGTGGCTGCTGCTTTCTTGACGGGTTTCACGGCTCTTGTAGTGCGCGTCGTCTTCATGATTGTCTTGGGGTTAGTGGGTCGGGGCTGTTCTCTTGCGTCAGGCTAGGATCGAAGCACGGCAAGAACGACAAGCTACGACGGACGAGAGGGACCTTGCAATTCGACTTTGCCGCCAAAGAGCTCATCATCAAACTCGTCTACTACGGCCCTGCGCTGAGCGGCAAGACGACGAACCTCCAATCCCTGCACGTCCTTGCCGACGCGGGAGCGCGCGGACGCCTCATGACGCTGGAAACGCGCGACGATCGCACGCTCTTTTTCGACATGCTGCCCCTCACGTTTCAGGCTGAAAAAGAGATTTCCATCCGCATCAAGCTCTTCACGGTTCCGGGGCAGGTCATCCACGGCTCGACGCGCAGGCTCGTTTTGCAAGGGGCCGATGGGGTCGCGTTCATTGCCGATTCACAGCTCGCCGAGACCGAGAACAACGCCGCCGCCTTCGTCGATCTGCGCGAAAATCTGAAAGCCAACGGCCTCAAGATCGGCCAGATGCCCCTCGTGATTCAGTTCAATAAGCGGGACTTGCCCAACGTTCGCTCCGACGCCGAGCTAGGTGAGCTCGCCAGGCGCGGCAAAGAGCCGGTTTTTCCTGCCGTGGCCCTTTCCGGACAAGGTGTGCTCGAGACCTTCATGGGTCTTCTCAATCGGACGTACGCCGGGCTCGATGCTCAGCACAAGCTGAAGCAAAAATTCGGCATCAGCGACAACGTGCTCCTCGAGGACGTCGCCAAGAAGCTCGGCGCCAAGGTCCCCGTCGAGGAGCTTCTCCGAACGGCGCTGGGGGGGCCACCTGGTGCTCCCGTCGCGAGCCCGGCCAAGCCATGAGCGAGTACGAATCGCCGCGCGTGCCGCTCGACAAGAACTTGCAGGCCCTCACGATGGGGACCGACGTTCGGCTGCAGGACTTGGTCGACCACGACGCGCTGCGCGACCTCGTCCGCTCGTTTCATACCCTCTTCGGCATCTCGATGCGGATCTTCTCGGCCGATGGCCTTCTCTTGGCCGAGTCGGTCACTGGCCAGGAGATCTGCCATTACATCGGTACCCTGGAGAACGGGCTGCGTGCCTGCATGGCGACGGTGAGCAAAGCGCGCACGATCGAACCGCCGGCGCGCAACAAAGAAGTGACCCACCCTTGCTTCACCGGCGCGCAATACCGCATTATTTCGATCGACTACGACAACCGCAAGCTCGGCAAGGCCGTCTTGGGTCCGTTTCTCCCCGCCGAAGTGAGCAGCGTGCCCGACTCGCTGCTCGCCGTCGATCCCAAGATCGACGGCGCTCGCGCGCTCGAGCTCTTGCCGCGCATGCCCCGCGCCAAGGCGGAAGCGATCTCCCTCATTTGCGATCACCTGCGCCGCACCCTCGAGCTCATCTTGTGGAGCGGCCACAAGTCGCTCCTGACGTCGCAGATGCACCTCTCCAGCGTGCGCGAGAGCTACCGCGAGCTTCAGCAGAAAAATGAGAAGCTGCAGGAAGCCTTCGACCGGCTGCGCGAGCTCGACCGCCTCAAGTCGAACTTTCTCGGCGTCGTCTCCCACGAGCTGCGCACCCCGCTCACGTCCATCATCGGATACAGCGAAATGCTGGTGGAAGGGATCGCCGGCCCGCTGGTGGGGGACCAGCACAAGTTCGTGCAGACCATCAACGACAAGGGACAGCAGCTGCTGCAGCTCATCATGAGCCTTCTCGATCTTTCCAAGCTCGAGAGCGGCACCATGTCCATGAAGAAGGGAACCGTCGCCATCGGGCAACTGCTGTCCGACGTCGCTACGACGCTGGCTCCCAAGGCGCGTAAGCGATCGATCGCCATCGAATGCACCACCGAGTCCGGCCTTGCCGACGTGCAGGGGGACGCCGATCGGCTGCGGCAGGTGTTCGTCAACCTCGTGGACAATGCGGTCAAGTTCTCTCCGGAGGGGAGCACGATCCGTGTCACCGCCGGACCGAAGGCGCTCGATGACTCCAGCGACGAGGAAGGATTCAGTTTGCTCGAGCCTTCGCGGCCCATGATCGAAATCAGTGTCATCGACACCGGCATCGGTATCCCGGAAGAAGAGCAGGAGCGCATCTTCGACGCCTTCTATCAGGTCGATTCCTCGTCGACGCGCGAGCACGAGGGCACGGGGCTCGGTCTATCGATCGTCAAACGGCTCGTCGATGCGCACGGTGGCAGCGTGCGGGTGGGTGCCAACCAGCCCACGGGAGCCATCTTCTCGGTGGTGCTACCGGCCGCCAGCAAGCGCAGCCCGCTCGGCGGGCCGCCCCGTCGCCCGGGTTGACTGGACCGACGGCGCTCGGCCTTTCGCCCCTCTTTCTTTTGGTTGAGCGATACGTCCGTGCGCACTTCCCTGCGCGCGCAGCGTGTCACCCGAGCCGCGCCCTCGCGATAAGACGCCGGCGGGCATTTTTCGTCGCTGCCGCGCGCTGGCGCCGCCCAGTCAATGTGCGGAGCCTGCACCAGCGCCATGGCACATCCGTTGCTCGATACCCGCCCAAGTCGATAGCGCCGACGAAAGGCGAATACCCGCTTGGTGGGACAACGGCGGCGCCAATTCGAAAGGAAAGGGCACTCCCATGCTCAACTGGGCCATCACGTTTTTTCTGATTGCGATTGTCGCCGCCGTGCTCGGTTTCGGCGGTCTGGCTGGCGATTTCGCCGTGCTGGCGAGGATCTGTTTCTTCGTCTTTCTCGTCGTAGCCGTGGCGTCGTTCATCTTTGGAAGGCGCGTCATCTGACCGTCGACCGCGCCATGTTCCATCGGGACATCGAGACCGGAAGCAAGGAGGAAAAACTCGTCATGCCGAAGTCCACGCCACGAACTCCACAAAGTCGCTCATCCACGCAGAATTCGGGGGCCGCGCCCACCTTGCGGACCGGCCAAAAAAACGAAGGCGAAGGCAACCGCACGGCGGCTCGGCGTTACGACCGCGCCGTCGAGAAAACAGTGAAATCAGGCACCGTCACGGAGAAAGCGCGGGCTGCGGCGCGCGCATTGGAGGGGCCGGAGGGCAGCGAGCTGCGGCGCGCGGAAGCCCAGGCCAAGCGAGGAAAACCCGCGTCGGAAAACCGGACAGTTTCCAAGTGATTCGACGCTAACCAACAAACGGAGAATTCGACCATGAAACGACAACTCATTCTGTGCTCGTCCCTGTTTCTTCTTGCGGCGGCTTGTGAACAATCGGTCAAGGAGCAAGAGATGAAGGCCGAGCAGGCCCAGCGTCAAGCCGATGACAAGTCGACGAAGGCTCAAAAAGAAGCCAACGAAAAGACGATGAAGGCGCAAAACGAAGCCGACGAAAAAGCCGCCCAGGCCAACAACGAAGCGCGCCACGACATGGCCAAGGGCCAAGCCAATGCCAACGAGGAAATCCGTCAGGCCAATCAAGACATCGTCAAACAGCGCAACGACTACCACGTGACGACGCAGAAGGAAGTCAACGAGATCGACAACAAGATCGACGATCTCAAGGTGAAGGCGCAGAAAGCCACGCCCAAAGCCAAGACCGACTTCACCGACGCCATGAAAATGGTCGACACCAAGCGCGCCGCGCTGGATACGGATCTGCGCAATATCGACACCCAAATCCCGCAGACATTCGATTCCTACCGCGCCAAGGTCGATAAGGAGATCGACGACTTGAAGAAGTCGATCGACGTCGCGCGACAGAAGCTCTGACGCTTCGACGTTTCGACGAGAGAGCGACGCCGCCAGATTCTTTCTGCCCGATCACCTCGGGCTGGAGAGAATCTGGCGGGGTTGTTTTGTCAGTCAGGGGATGAGCTCCCCTTCCCAGGGGAGCTTGGGAGCGGGTTCGCCTGACGCCCAGCGGTAGCGCAAGCCGGCGACGCCGTATGCCCCTAGCGTGAGGCCGAGCGAATCGGGGCTCCACACCGGCATCGTGAGCGCGGCCTGCGCTTCCAGATGGTCGGTGAGCTGCAGCGACACGACGGGTCCCACCCGAACGACGTTCCGCTCGCGACCCGTCGCGAAGACGTACTCGACGAGCGGTCCGAACTTGAGGGCGCCTTCCCGCAGCACGCGCGCCACGGCCGCGGTGCGCAGGATGGCGTAAAGGGGCTTGGCGATGACCGCGCGGTAAGCCTCTTCGTAGAGGGACATCCCCGTGGGAACATCGAGCGTGCGTACGACGATGAAATCGGCAACGACAGCGGCGTGGGGCAGAGGCACAATTCCCACGACTTCGGCCTCCCACGCCCAGTACCGTCCCGCCGACCCCGGCGCATCGAGCACATCGCCGCGCGTATAGGTCCCTCTCGGCGCAAGAAAGGACTTGCCGAAGGACCACGTGTCGCGAAATCCAAAGGCGAAGTCGAGGACAGGCGTCGCCGCGCGCACGCCGGCATACACCTGAGTAAACTCCCCCGTGGTGATGCTGTTGACGTCGATCCCGCCCCAAATGAAGTGCGGCAGTCCATATCCCGCCGAAAAATAGGGCTTGATGTAGGGCGTACCGAGATCGCTCTTCGTCGACACGAACCAGCGAGGCTCACCGAGGCTCCAGTAGCCGAATTCGGGTCGCTTTCCTGGAGAGGGGGGAACCGAGGTGTCGATCGCCGGCGGCGTTTTCTTGTCGTCGGCCGGTCCTCCGGGTTGCAGATCCGGCGGTACTGCGGCAGCCGTTTGCGCGAATGCCACCGTCAACGTGGCGACGGACAGGGCGGGTGATCGGAGCCAGCGGGCGCGGAGCGTCGGGAAGAGAGAAAGGTTCATCGGGCAAGTCGGAGAGACATTTCGCTAAACTCAGCCATAAGCACCAACCGTGCCTCCTTGTCCACCGTGCGAAGTCTGCCCTTTTCTCTGCCGCTCATGGCTGCTTCGCCCGTGGCCCGATGGCGCGCACGACCTCCTCCCAGCGTCGTTTTCCCCGGAGGGGGCGGCGGGTGTCCGGCTGCACGAGTTGTGGCCCGATGGCGACGTCGTCGGGAAAAACGATGGAAGCCGCGCCCCCGCAGCAGTAACCCTCGCCGTGTGGATATCACCGAATTCGACCAGTATCGCTACATGAACTTGGCGACGTTCCGCAAGACCGGCGCTGAGGTCAAGACGCCGGTCTGGTTCGCCGCCACCGGCGGCAAGCTCTATTGCTTCAGCGCCCGCAACGTCGGAAAGCTCAAACGCCTGCGCAACTCGCCCCGAGCGCGCATCGCTCCTTGCGACGTCCGCGGCAAGGTGCTCGGCGCATGGCGGGACACGAGCGCGCGCATCGTGGACGACGCGGCGCTCATCGAGCGGGTCTACGGCGCCTTCGCGAAAAAGTACGGCTGGCAGATCGCCCTTTTCAATTTCGGCGCGCGCCTGGTCGGGAGGTTCGATAAGCGTGTCTTCATCGAAGTCGACTACTGACCTCGCTCTTGCGGCGACGGCGCGGTCGCGTGCTGGAAATGGTCGTATCCGCGTGGGTCGACCCCGCTCAGCGCGCCGTTCGCTCGCCGCAGGACGATGCCGTTCCCTGCGATGCAGGTCCCAATGGCCGTGAAGGGCGGCGCGACCTCGCCAGGACCGAAGGTCATGAGAACTGCGTAGTCGTCACCTCCGTAGAGCGCGAGGTCGAGCGGGTCGAGCGAGAGCGCCGCCGCGGCGGCGAGGAGCTCCGGCCCACCAGCTGCCAGCACGCTCTCCGCCTGGAGCATGATTCCCACGCCGCTCTCCACCGCCAGTCGGGAGGCGTCCAAGGCGAGCCCATCGGACAAGTCGATGGCAGCGCGCGCCCGCGGGGCCGCGGCGACGCTTTCCTCGATCAAGGCGCGAGGGCGCCTGTAAACAGCGATGGCGCGTTCGACCGCGCCACCGCCCCGTCCGTTGCGCAGCGCCTCGATGCCCGCGGCTGCGAGCCCGAGCGGGCCGGCAACCACCACGACGTCGTTCGGCATGGCCCCCGCGCGCAGCAGCGGCTTTACCGCCGAGCCGAGCAGTGTGGTGGTGATGGAGAGCTCGATCCCGCGCGCCAAATTGCCCCCCACCACCGCGGTACCGAGCTCCGCGGCCGCCTCGGCTTGGCCGCGCATCAACCGATCGAGCGCTTCGTCGCCGAAATCGGCGGGCAGGACCAACGCCGAGAGAACGCCGCGTGGCCGCGCCCCCATCGCCGCCAGATCGCTCGCGGCCGCCATCAGCGAGCGAAAGCCGATGTCCTCGAGCGACATCCAATCGCGCCGAAAATGCACTCCTTCCACGGCGGCATCGACCGTCCAGACGAGCGACGCGCTGTCGGGCGCGAGAACGGCGGCATCGTCGCCGATACCGACGGTGACCCCGGCGGGAAGCGGCATACGCGTAAAGAATCGACGAAGTCGATCGAGCCGGGATAATTCGCTCACAGCGCCATCGTAGCGCCAATCCCGGCGCCCGCGGTTACTTGCAGGCCGGTGGCAGGTTCGCCCCTTTCATGATTCCCCCGATCGCCCCCAAGGCGCCGGCCTTGGTCGCTGACCCCGATGCGAGCCCGTTCACGAGGGAAAGGCACAGGTTGGCCGCCTGCAAAGCGTAGGCATTGTTGGGAGGCGGCATCGACGAGGAATTCTGCTGCAGCGCCGTACAACAGGCGCGAAGCCCCGCCACGTCCGCTGGAGCGGCCTTGCCCACCGCCTTTTTCACGTCGGCGCCGCCATCGTCGATGGCCCCGGCGTCTTCCTCGGGCGCAATGACGACCGGTATCGGCGGTGGCGCGGGTTCCGGAGGCGGCGTCGCGGAAGGAGCGGGCGGCATCTCGTCCTCCTTCTTTTTGCAGCCCGTGGATCCAGGCAGGGTGGCAAGCAAGCCGACGACCAGCGGGAGATAACCTACGGCGATGAGCATCTTCTTCATGGAGCCCTCGTCCCGGCGGTTCACCGGGGTCTAGCAGCACTCTATCCGAATCTCGCTTTGCTTCATTCACAGCCGGGCGGAAGTTTTGCTCCTTTGATGCTGGCCCGGAGCGTGGTGAGGGCGGCCGCTTTCTTGGTGGTGCCGGTGGCCACGAGTTTTTCGATGGCGTCGCAGGTGTTCGCCGCGGTCGTATAGAGCGCCTTGTCGGCGGCCGTCGACGACTCCTTGTGCAGCGCCGCACAGCACGCCTTGATCGACTCCGGCGCTGCCTTCTTGACTGCGGTGGACGCCACCGGCGGCGGTAGCGTGGGTTGCAGCGGGGGAGGGATGGTTTCAGCCGGCGGAGGCGCCGGTTCCGCGGCGGTGGCCGAAGGCACCGCCGTGGCAATGGGCGTGGCGGCGGGCGCGGGCTCCGCTTCCTCGCGGCTCTGCTGCTTGCAGCCGGAAAGGAGAAGAGAGAAAGCCGCCAGCATCGTCAGGACAGCGCGAATCTCGTAGCGCACGGAGTTTTCCTCTGACCCTCTCTCTTACGAGCAGCCCATCGAGTTTCCGCAGTTTAGGCATTTGTAGCAAGCCCCATTTCGGACCGTGATGTGCCCGCAGCCGTCGCAAACGGGGGCGTCCCCCATCATTTCTTCGAGCTGCGCATCGAGGGCGCTCATCGCACCTTCGGGACCGGGGCGGAGCGTGTCGTGCATCTCTGCGGCCGGCGGATGATAGGAGAGATATCCTCGCGGTAGCGCCGCGGCCTCGTAGGCCGCATCGACCGTCGGCGCTTCTCCATTGTCGGAGTTGCCGCCTCCCAGCACGGCGGCGTCGGTCGGCGGGACTTGGGCGAAGTCGTACCGGTGCAGGTATTCCACGCCGAGAACCCGGAACAGGTAGTCCACGATGGACGTCGCGAACTTGATGTTCGGATGCCCCTCGACGAGCCCCTGCGGCTCGAAACGCGTGAACGTGAACTGCTCCACGAACGTCTCGAGCGGCACACCGTATTGAAGGCCGATCGACACCGACATAGCGAAGCAGTTCATGAGCGAGCGGAACGCCGCCCCCTCTTTGTGCATATCGATGAAGATCTCCCCCAGCTGGCCGTTACCGTATTCGCCCGTCCGGAGGAAGATCTTGTGGCCGCCCACTTTGGCCTCCTGGGTGAAACCGTGGCGCTTCTTGGGCAGGCGCACGCGCGTCCCCGTCGGTAGCGTCGGGGGCGAACTCACGTGCGGCGCGTGCAGCGGAGGCAACGAAGCGACGGGCGGAAGGCTTGCCCGCGCGGCGGCTGGAAGGCTCGCCTTGGTGGACATCTCTTCGGGCGCGCTCGACTCCTTGCTCGACGTGGAGAGCGGCTGCGACGCCTTGCACCCGTCGCGGTAGAGCGCCACCGCCTTGAGCCCGAGACGCCACCCTTCCTCGTAAATCTCACGCACCTCGTCGATCGTCGCCTCGTTCGGCAGATTGACGGTCTTCGAGATCGCGCCCGACAAGAACGGCTGCGTCGCCGCCATCATGCGCACGTGCGACATCGGTGCGAGGTACCGCTGGCCAGTCTTGCCGCAGCGGTTGGCGCAGTCGAACACCAGGTAGTGCTCGGGGCGAAGGTGGGGCGACCCTTCCACCGTCATGCGCCCGATGATGACGTCGTTGGCCTCGTCGATCTCGCTCCGGGTGAAACCGAGGTAGCCGAGCAGTGAGAACCCGGGACGCTTCATTTGGTCTTCGGGGACGCCTAGCCGCGCGTACGTTTCTTGACCGAGAATCCACGAGCCAAACGCAAGATCGAGATCGAACGCGCCGAGCAGCGCCCCTTCGACCTTGGCGAGGTCATCGTCGTTGAGCCCCCGCGCTTTGAGCGAGGCACGGTTCACGTGCGGCGCGGCGAGCAGGGTGTTTGTCCCGCTCACGTAGGCCACGATCTCCTGCACCTCGGCCGGTGAATAGCGCAGGTGGCGCAACGCTTCGGGGACCGACTGGTTGACGATCTTGAAGTGGCCACCGCCGGCGAGCTTCTTGAATTTCACCAGCGCAAAATCGGGCTCGATGCCGGTCGTGTCGCAATCCATCAAGAGCCCGATGGTGCCCGTCGGCGCCAGCACCGTGGCTTGCGCATTGCGATAGCCGTGCTCTTGACCGAGCCGCACCGCTTCGTCCCAGTCCTCGCACGACGCGCGCCACAGCGGTTCGGGACACTTGTCGCGATCGATGGCGTAGGCCGCGTCGCGGTGCATGCGCATCACGCGCAGCATCGGTTCGCGGTTCTTGGCAAACCCGGGGAAGGGGCTCTTGGTGGCCGCCATTTCGGCCGAAACGCGGAAGGCCTGACCGCACATGATGGCGGTCATCGCGCCGGCGATGGCGCGCCCTTCGTCGGAGTCATAAGCCACGCCGCGCACCATGAGGAGTGACCCCAAGTTGGCGTATCCGAGCCCGAGCGGGCGAAAATCGTGCGAATTTTGGGCGATTCTCTGCGTCGGGTACGACGAGAAATCGACCAAGATCTCCTGCGCCATGAAAAAGATGCGGATGGCGTGGCGGTACCCTTCGACGTCGAACGTACCGTCCTCGCCGAGGAACTTGGTGAGGTTCAACGACGCGAGGTTGCACGCCGTGTCGTCCAAGAACATGTACTCGGAGCACGGGTTCGAGGCGTTGATGCGCCCGGTGTTGGGGCAGGTGTGCCAGCGATTGATGGTGCTGTCGTACTGCACGCCGGGATCCGCGCAGCCCCACGCCGACTCGGCGAGGAGGTTCCAAAGGTCCTTCGCGCTCAGTGTTTCGATCACGTCGTGCGTCGTGCGGGCGTGCGTCTGCCAAGCGCCACCGCTCAAGGCGGCGCGCATGAACTCGTCGGTGACGCGAATGGAATTGTTCGAATTTTGTCCGCTGATGGTGTGGTAGGCGTCGCCGTTGAAGTCGCTCGTGTAGCCCGATCGAATGAGGGCCTGCGCCTTCTTCTCCTCGCGGACCTTCCAGGTGATGAAATCGACGATCTCGGGGTGATCCATGTCGAGGCAGACCATCTTGGCGGCACGGCGCGTCGTCCCTCCCGACTTGGTCGAGCCGGCAGCGCGGTCGAACACTTCGAGGAAGCTCATGAGCCCCGAGCTCGTCCCGCCGCCGGAGAGCTTTTCCTGCTTGCCGCGGAGGTTCGAGAAGTTGGTGCCAGTGCCCGAGCCGTACTTGAAGAGGCGCGCCTCGTTCTTCATGAGCTCGTAGATGCCCATCAGGTCGTCGCCGACGGACTGGATGAAGCAGGCCGAGCACTGCGGATGCTCGTAAGCGCGCGCCGTCTCCGTCACGGTGTCGGTCCGCGCGTCCCACGCCCAGTTTCCGCCCGTCCCCTCGATGCCGTAGCGCTGGTAGAGGCCGCAGTTGAACCACACCGGCGAGTTGAACGCGCCGTATTGATGCACGAGCATGTAGGAAAGCTCGGCCTCGAAGGCGTCGGCGTCTTTCTTCGACGCGAAGTAGCCGCCAGCCTCTTCGCCCGCTTCGCGAATGGTGTGCGCGAGCCGGTAGACCACCTGCCGCACGCTCGTCTCGCCGACCTCTTTTTTGCCGAAGAGTCCCGCCTTACGGAAATACTTGGAAACGACGATGTCGGTGGCGAGCTGCGACCAGTCGGAAGGAATCTCCGCGCCGTCCATCTTGAAAACCACCGAGCCGTCGGCGTTGGTGATGATGCTGCTGCGCCGCTCCCAGACGATGGAATCGAACGGATCAGCGCCGACCATGGTGTACCGTCGCGGGATGGGGACGCCTCCGCGGCGGGGGTGCGCGGAGGGCCTCTTCGACGGGCGGGTCGATTCCTCGGCCCGAGGGGCAGTGGAACGAGAGGCACGACTGCCAGTGGCGCTGTCGCGCAGGGGCTGGCGGGTTTTCATGGAGGCATTCTGAGGTTGATGCCGGCCGCCAGATGACGCTCCAGCGTGCTTGCCGTTTACTTTACCGCTGTCTCCAACAATCGTCGGCTGCGCCATGTGTCCTACCTCCTAGGCTTCGACTGCGACTTCAGCTTCGACTTCCGACCCTCGACAACGCCGCAAGGCAGGATCTGCCCCATGGCCCCCCTATGATGAGACCGCCCGGTTCAGCGGTCGGTCGACAGCTTCCGAGGAGTTACGCTCACCCCATCGGGCGCTGCGAGCCTCCCAAGTTGCTGTCACGACCCCCGAACGACATGCCCCTGCCATCTTCATCCGCTGTACTAGCTTGCAGCTTCTCCCAGAACATCCGTGCAGTGAAAGCATGCCCGAGAGAAACATCCTACCGCTACAGGTAGTGGCTAGGCAATCTAATTAGCACCATATCTCGGGCTTTCGGGGTAGTCGCGCGAATTTGAAGAATAAATACCTGAACGGATCTTTCCGTGAACACATGAACCCGACAACTTCTGAAGAGGCTCTCCCCAGTTTGTCCCGGAGACGAAGTCGGGTTTGCCCCGTCGGCTAACGGCCGTCCCTCTTCTCCTCCCGCCCGTACACGTGGCCGGTGCCCCGCTCCGGGTTCTGTGGCCCGTCGTTCTGACCTGCCCGAGAGCGGTTAGAGGTCGGCCCCTCCTTCGTGGAGGCACACGCAGACCAGATGGCGCATTTTGCTGCGGCAGACTCGAGCAACAACGGCGCCAAAAGCTGACAGTCGCGAGACGTCGCCCGAGCGAGTGGGGCGCCCGCGCCGTTATTGCCCCGTCTCGCGCTCGAGCTCGATGGGCGCGCTGGCGTTCATGGGTATGGTCTTCACGCGCTCGAACTCTTTTTCGGGATTGACGACGACGACCTCACCGAAGTGGCTGAGCACAGCTCCAATCTTGTCGGCGTCGCCGGACACCGCGATGACGGCGTGCCCCTCGCGCACGTGCTCGCCGATCCCTTTTTGCGCCAGCTCGCCGGTCACGGCGCCGATCTCTTTGCGATAGGTATCGTAGTAGTCGTCGGGCAAGCCGAGCACGCGCAGCGCCACCACCATGTCCGTCACCGAGCCGACCGTCTCCATGCGCACCGCGAAGATGTCGGCGAGGTAGCGCCGCGCCGTATTGAGCTCCTCTTCCGCGGCCGCTTCGCCCGAGATGCGCTTCAGGTTGTCGAGCAGGGCCTGCACCGCGAGTCCTGTCTTCGCGGTTTGCGTTCCCGCGTAGGCGATGAGCGGCACCGGACCGCGCGCCACCTCGCCCACCGTCGACCGCGTGCTGTAAGCGAGCGACTGCTTCTCCCGCACGTCGAGGAAGAGCCGCCCCGAGACGCCGCCGCCGAGCACCTGGTTGGCCACTTTGACTGCGGTCCACGAATCGTCTTTGCGCGACGGTCCGAGCATCCCCACGTAGACGTCGCTCTGCGCGCTCTTGGGGCGGTCGGCGAGGAAGATCTTAAGACGCTCGGGCGCGGTCGCTTCGGCAAAGCTCGGTGCTGCGACCTCGGGCCCTTTCCAGCTGCCGAACGCTTTCTCGACTGCCTTGCGGGCGGCATCGACGTCGATGTCGCCTCCCACGAGGATGGTCGTGTTCTTGGGCGTGAAGTTCTTCTTGTAAAAGTCGCGGCAAAGCGCGGTCGTGATCTTGGTGAGCTCCGAGGGGCGCGCGTCGTAGGAAGCGTAGGGGTGAACACCGGTCGGAAGCCGATAGAGCTCGCGCCAGAGGAGCATCGTCGCGCTCCAGCCGCCGCTCGATTTGGCTTTGTCGGCAGCCTTCTGAATTTGACGCTTCTTCAGCTTGCCGAACTCCTGCTCGTCCCAGCGCGGCTCGCGGGTGACGGTGCCGAGCACATCCATCGCTTCGTCGAAGCGCGCCTTGGGGATGGCCAGCGAGAGCACGGTGCTGTCCGGACCGACCTCGACACCGAGATCGGCGCCCAAGGCTTCGATCTTGGCGAGGAGATCTTTGCTCGCGTAACGACCGGCGCCGCCGTCTTTCAACATCTTGGCAGTGAAGTTGGCGAGACCCGTCGTATCGCCGTCGGCGGAGGCCCCGCTCTTCACGAGCACGCGGATCTGCACGAGTGGAAGCGTGCGCGCCTGCACCACGTCGAGGGCGAGTCCGCTCGGCAGGTCCTGATGATCGATCTTGGGGAACGGTGTTTCGCGCGGTGGCCCCGATTCGGGCGGCGATTCGCGGGCCGGTTCCAGGCTCTGATCCTTGGAGGGCGCGTCGGGCACCGGGATCTGCACGTTGGTCGGATAGACGGGCGGCTTGGCGCCGCATCCGACGAGGAGCGGGGCGACGAGCGAGAGGGAGGCCCAAAGGGCGTGCTTGGTCTTCATCGCGTTTCCTTACTTGCGCTTCGGCTTGTGCAAGCCGCCCTCTTTTTCCTTGCCGAGCGACGACGCCTTGGTGGTCTTGGTGACGCGATCTTTCTCGAGCGGCTTCGTCTTCAGGCCCGCGATCTCCTTTTTAACGGGAGCCGCGGCCGGTGCCGGCTTGGGAGGCGGATCGACCATGCCCGTCGGTCGCACCTCGACCACGGTGCGGCGCGCGGAAACCATGTACTTCGTCATCACCCGCTTGATGTCGTCCTTGGTGACCTCGAAGTACTTGGCGGGCTCGCCGTTGAGCAGGCGCGCATCGCCGTAGAAGAGCTCGTACTGGCCGAGCTTGTTGGCGCGCTGGAGGTTCGACTGCAGGCCGAAGAGAAACGACGCTTCGACGCGGTTACGCACCTTTGCCATCTCGGCGTCGGTCGGTCCGTTCTTGGCAAGGGCGTCGATGATGGCGTCGGTCGACTTCTGTGCATCGGCCAGGCGCGCCCCCTCGGCGAGCTTCACCTGAATGCCGGCAATATCGGGACCCCGGTGGTCCTCCGTCCAACCCCCCACGTCCTGCGCCAGCGCCTTGTCGCGCACCAGTTTCTGGTGCAAGCGCGAGCTCTCGCCGTCGGTGAGGACGCTCATGGCGAGCTCGAGGGCATAGTGGTCGGGCTCGCGGTTCGGAAGGATCGCATAGCCGTAGAAAAAGGCCGGTGTCTTGGCGTGTGAGTCTTCCAGCGAAGCGCTGCGAGGACCCTGTTGCTCGGGAAGATCGCCCGGCTCGTAGGGGATGACCTTCTCCTGCTTTTTGCCGGTATCGAAAAAACGGTGCACGAGCTGCATCGCTTCGTCGGGCTCGAAATCGCCGGCGATGGAGAGCACTGCCAGGTTGGGCGCGTAATTGCTGGCGTGGAAGCTGCGCACCCACTCGAGCTGCGCGTTGTCGAGATCCTGCATCGATCCGATGGCGTCGTGCTCGTAGGGCCAGTACCCCTGGAACACGAGCTCCTCGAGGCGGATCTGCGCCGGCGCATAGGCGACGTTGGAGACCCGCATGCGGTACTCCTCCTGCACGACCTTGCGCTGGTTTTCGAAGTTCTCCGCCGAGACGTCGAGCGACTTCATGCGGTCGGCTTCGAGCCACAGTGCGAGCGGCAGCTCGTTGGAGGGGAGCATCTCGAAGTAGTTGGTGCGATCGCTCGAGGTCGTGCCGTTGAGGTTGCCGCCGTGGCCCGACACCAGCTTGAAGTGCTCGCCTTTGGCGACGTTGGCGCTCCCCTCGAACATCATGTGCTCGAACAGGTGGGCGAAGCCGGAGCGCCCGCGCTCTTCGTTGCGCGCGCCGACGTCGTAGGTGACCGCCACCGCGATGGTGGGGGAGGTGCGATCGACGTTCATCACGACGCGCAGGCCGTTCTCGAGGGTTGCTTTTTGCACCTGGAGAGCGAGCGCCGGGGGAGGCGGGGGGAGCGGCGCCTTGGCGGGTTTCTCGGCGGCGGCCGCGGCCGGCTTGGCGGGCCCGGCTTTGTTGGCGGGAGCCGCGGTGGCGCCTTTTTGCGCGTGCTTGGCGCGTGTTTCGTGGGCCTGGCGTGGCTTGCCTTCCGCGGCGCCCGCGGTGAGAAAGGCCAAAGCGGGCACGAGCCAGGCTGGGGATCGGGGGCGGTACATTCTCAGTGACCTCGGTTGCGCCGGGCTTAGCACGGGCCCTCGTGGAGCAAAACCCGCG
>DATHES010000123.1:0-2511 GCA_035318465.1 Polyangiaceae bacterium | reverse complement strand
TCCTGGCGGAGATCGCTACCACGAGCTGAAAAAGACCTTCCGCGAGCTCAACCTCTTCACGGTGTGTGAAGAGGCGCGCTGTCCCAACATCGGCGAATGTTGGCGCGAAGGCACGGCGACGGTGATGTTGCTCGGCGACGTATGCACGCGCGGCTGCCGGTTCTGCGCTGTCACCACGGGACGTCCCGGGGCGCTCGACGAGAGCGAGCCCGAGCACGTCGCGACAGCCATCGGCACCATGGCGCTGCAGTACGTCGTCCTGACCATGGTCGATCGCGACGATCTCGCCGACGGCGGCGCACGTCAGGTGGCCCGCACCGTCGAACGCCTGAAGGAACTTCGCTCCGATCTCTTGGTCGAGACGCTGGTCGGCGATTTCCAGGGAGAGACGGGTCCCATCGACGTCGTCGTCGACGCCAAGCCCGATGTCTTTGCCCACAACGTCGAAGTCGTGCGGCGCATCACCCGCCGTGTGCGCGACGTCCGATGCGGCTACGATCGTTCGCTTTCGGTGCTGCGCCGCGCCAAAGACCGCGCTCCGGAGCGCGTCACGAAGTCATCGATCATGGTTGGCATCGGAGAGACGGACGAAGAAGTCGTGGAAACGCTGTCCGATCTTCGTTCCGCCGGCGTCGATATCGTCACCATCGGGCAATACCTGCGCCCCTCGCCCAAGCATCACGAGGTCATCCGCTTCGTCACCCCCGAGACCTTTGCCGAGTTCGAGCGGACGGCGATGGCGATGGGATTCCTCTATGCAGCGAGCGGCCCGCTTGTACGGTCGAGTTACAAGGCCGCAGAGGTCTTCGTGCGTTCGGTCCTTCGACCGGAAGGGGGGTACGAAGGGGTGCTCGAGGCCCGACTCGCGCGCGCGCGCGACCTCGCCGAGCGCGCCGCGCAGGCGCAAACGGTGAGCGAGCTGATGGCGCGCCAAGCATCGACGTTGCTGCGCGAGGAGAGCATGCGCGGTGACGGGCCGCTCATCACCTTGGGTCGGAAGCCGCAATAGCGTGCAGCACGCGAAGCCGGCGTGTATTCTGTGTTTTCGCCTTTCCTGCGGCCGTCCGGTTCAGCTAGGCTGCCGCCTCCGAGGCTCACGGAGACAAGACCATGTCTGTCGCTGACGCACGCTTGCTCGAGAAGGTCGCCCGTGGCCTGAACGAACCGTGGGCTGCAGCGCAAAAGGGGGCGCAGGGATCCATTCTCACCGTCGCGGCCGGCGTCTACGGGGCGCGACCCGCGGCAGAAGAGACAACCATCCCCACCGGTTTCGACCCCCAAGCCGCGGCCCTCTTCGAAGCCATCGTCGAGGCGGCATACATCGTCTCGGCGGCGGACGGCGTGCTCGACGACTCCGAGCGGGAAGCCTTCGCCCAGGTGGTGAGCGAGGCCTCCAGTGGCGCCGTCGACGAGGATCAAGTCAAGGCTCTCCTTTCCGATCTGCGCGACCACCTGAAGGACGACGGCCTCGACACGCGCATCAACGCCATCACACTCGCCGTCTCCAAGACGGAACATCGGTTGGAAATTCTTCGCATCGCGGGTCTCCTCGCGCATGTTTCCGGCGGCGTCAGCGGCCTCGAAAGAGGCGTCTTGGAAAAGCTGGCGGCTGCCTTTCACCTGCAACCACGCGAGGTCGACACCGCCCTCGATGCCGTAAAGTCCGCGCTGGCTTGACTCCCGAGCCGACGATGTCATACGTCGGCGCGCAAGAACGCCATCTTCTCTGGTGATCCATGACGCTCGCAGCCGTAATCCCCGCCAAGCATTCCCGTAACCCCAACGACGTGCTCGCCCCCGGCGTGATCCGCGCCATGAAGGAGGACGGCACCGTCGACCCTGCCCACGATCCGGGGTTGAGCGATTCCGAGCTCGTCTCGATCTACACCGCCATGGTGCGCGTGCGGCTGCTCGACGATCGTCTCGTCTCCTTGCAGCGGCAGGGGCGCATCGGCTTTCACATCGGATCCATCGGCGAAGAGGCGGCCATCCTCGGCTCTGCCTTCGCCATGCGCAAAAGCGACTGGATCTTCCCCTGCTACCGCGAGTTCGGCGCGGCGCTTTGGCGCGGAATGGCGCTGCAGCGTTACATCGACAACATGTTCGGCAATGCGAACGACACCGTGAAGGGCCGGCAGATGCCGGATCACTACACGGCGCGGGAGGTGCACTTCGGCTCCATCAGCTCGCCGGTGGGCACGCAGATTGCGCAGGCGGTCGGCTTCTCGTGGGCCGCCAAGTTGAAAGGGGACGACGTCGCCACCATCGTCTACTTCGGCGACGGCGCGACCAGCGCCAACGACTTTCATACCGGGCTCAACTTCGCCGGCGTGTTCAAGACGCCGACCGTCTTTTTCTGCCGCAACAACGGCTGGGCCATCAGCGTCCCCACCGAGCGCCAGACCGCCAGCGCGTCTTTCGCCGAGAAGGGCCTCGCCTACGGCATCCCGGCGATTCGTTGCGACGGCAACGATCTCCTCGCCGTCGTCTCCGCCACGCGCGAGGCGGTGG
>DATHES010000122.1:0-6261 GCA_035318465.1 Polyangiaceae bacterium | reverse complement strand
AGCGCCGCCAAAAAGGGTGTCGCCCAAGACCGGGCCCAACTAAGCCTGCTCTTGCAGCGGATCGACGACCTCGTCGGGGAGATCGACGCGAGCCCCGGTCGGTGCGAGCTCGGCGATATCGGAGTGGACGTGGTGGACGGCCTGATGGCAACGCTCGGCGACTGCCGCGAGATGATCGGCGACGAATTCGAAGATGTCGACGGCCGCGCGGTTTGGCACATTGCGGTGCGCCCGGCGATGACGGCGGAGCAGCTGCGAGCGGAGCTCAAAGCGCGCGGGGTGGCGTCGTGAACCCCACGGACTTCGCAGACGTCGTGGCCGAGCTCGTCGCGCGCGGCTTTCGGTTGCCGTTCACCGTTGGGTGCATTGACACGAGAGGGTCGGGGACGATCGGTGCGTTTACCGATGGCGCCTCCGAAACTTTCGTCACGTGGCAGGACGACATCGTCGCGCCGTATCATGTCCTGGTTGTCGACTCCGATGGCAACGCTGCGCGCGTTGCCGTTGGGGCAGACGGCAAGCGGGAGTTGGCGCCATGACGCCGCCCGACACCACGGGTCCCCTCGAGACAGTCCCGCTTCCGCCGGGACTCACCGAAATCCAATTCGTCGACTCGCTGCTCGAGATGGCGCGGCAGTTTCTCGCCAGCGACGACACTCGAGACATCGAGCGGGCGCTTGGGTTGATCGCGGCGGCGCGCGAGCGGTTGGCGGCGGCGGCGAAGGCGGCGCCATGAGCACGACGATCGACGCAATCGATGCCGCGGACGCGCAGCTCAGGCTAATTTACGGCATTCTGAGGGAGGCGATCGACATGTGCGAGCGCTTGCGGACTGCAGCGCAATGCACAGAGAACGCTAAAGCGGCGCTGGACGAGGCGAAGCGGGAAGTGGAAGGAGTGGCGACGTGAAGCAGGAGCAGCGAAGGGGGGCGCACCGCGCGCCGCTAGGCGGCACCGTATGGCCGGCGCTCTTGATCCTCCTCGCGCTTTCAGCGTGCGAGAAATCAAAACCGGTGCCGGTAGACTGCGGTCAATGCGGCGCTTCATGCCTCAAGCACGAAACAATAGTTTCGTCGGCGGTCCACTGTCAGGACCGAGCTCAGCGCGCGGTCGAGTCATGCATTTCAACGATGTGCACCGAGCGCGGAAAGCGAATGGTTCCAGACCTAAGTCAGCCGCTTCGGAGAACAGGCGACCCGGATCTGAATTGCGCCATTGGTTGCTCCTTCGCGACCAACGAGATGATCGATGTGTGCTCTAGCTGGGGATTTGAACTGAAAGGCAAGAAGTGATGGCACGCACCGGCACAATCGAACGAAGACAGGGCCGCTGGTACGCAAAGCTTTCGCTCGGCGACGGCCGCCGTAAGAAGGTCGCGCTACCACGCGGCATCAGCGAAGCGATGGCGCGCAACCTGGCTGAGAAGATGGCCGAAGACCTGGCCGCGGGGGTGTTCGTGCCTCCGCCGCCGAGGGGCGGTGCGACGGCAACCGCTGGCGATCTGGAAAGCGTCGAGCAGTGGTGCACGCGTTGGTGTCGGTGGCGTCGCGAGAAGGGCTACTCATCGGTGAAAGACGACGAGGGGCGCTTGAAGAATCACGTCTTCGCCGAATTCGGGTCGCGACCCATCAAGCGGGTGACGCGCAAAGACATCGAACGGCTCGTCGAAAAGCTGGACGCCAAAGCGCTCGCCGGCGAGATCAGCTGGAAGACTGCCGTTAACGTGTGGGCGGTCGTCACCAAGATGTTCAAGGATGCCTGCCGCTCGAAGTTGCTCTCTCTCCGCGCTCGAGAGGACAACCCCTGCACGGACGTCGAAGGACCCGATCGCGGCGGAGCGAAGGCGAAGTGCTTTCTCTACCCAAGTGAGTTCATCGCGTTCGTCACCTGCGAAAAGGTTCCGCTCCTTTGGCGCCGGCTCGTCGCGGTCGCCGTCTATCTCGGCGTGCGCGCTGGCGAGCTCGAAGCGCTCGAATGGGACGACATCGACATCGAGCACGGCAAGGTGACCATCCACCGCAGCATCGATCGCGAGGACGGCGCGACCAAGGGCACCAAGAGCGAAGAGACGCGCCCCTTCGGGCTTGAGCCGAACCTCATGCCACTTCTCTGGCAGATGTGCGTCGATGCCGGCGGCAAAGGCCGCGTGTTTCCTGGCATGCCGCGCCCGCGCGACCTGGCGGAGAAGCTACGCGACTACCTCAAGCTCGCCGGCGTCACTCGCGCCGAGCTCTTCATCAGCGATGCCACGCGCATCAACCTGCGTTGGCACGACCTCCGCGCTAGCACGGTCACCTGGATGGCCGTGCGTGGCGAGACCGCCGAGAAGATCATGCAGCGAGTAGGGCACGAGGACTGGGACACGATGAAGAAGTACCTGCGCACCGCCGAAGCGCTGGCGGTCGCATTCGGCGAGGTCTTCCCTGCCCTTCCCCCGGGACTTCTCGGAGCCGGTGTCCCCTCGGCTCTGTCCCCTTTTCTTCCTAACCTACCGAAACAACAGCGGGGCGGACGGGACTCGAACCCGCGGCCTCCGGCGTGACAGGCCGGCGTTATAACCAACTTAACTACCGCCCCGAAGCGGCATCACTTCCCTACCACACTAAGCTCTCAGATTCTCCTGCAAATCCGCGGTTTCGCCGCAACAGGCCGAAAGCACGAGGCCCGCGCTTCTAGCACCTGCCCCGCGGCTGATCAACCCTTCACGCAGACGACCTGTTTCAGGGTGTGCACGACCTCCACGAGGTCGCGCTGTGCGGCCATGACGGCGTCGATGTCTTTATATGCCCCGGGTGTCTCGTCGAGAACCTCCTTGTCCTTGCGGCACTCGACGCCAGCGGTCGCCGCTTCGTGATCGGCGAGGGTGAAGCGCTTCTTTGCTTCGGTGCGCGACATGACGCGGCCCGCGCCGTGGGAGCAGCTGTGAAAGCTCTGGTCGTTTCCTTTGCCGCGGACGATGTAGCTGCGGGCGCCCATGCTGCCCGGAATGATGCCGAGGTCCCCTGCCCTCGCACGGACGGCTCCCTTGCGCGTGACGAGGACGTCGGCGCCGAAATGCCGCTCGCGCTCGACGTAGTTGTGATGGCAATTCACAGCCATTTGCGACGTTCGAAAAGGCGGTAGTCCTTCGACCCCGCCGATGGACGCGACAATGGCGCGCATCATGAGCTCGCGGTTTTCCCGCGCATATTGCTGCGCCCTTCCGACTGCTTCGACATAGTCGTCGAAGTGCTTGGTCCCTTCCTTGAAATAGGCCAGATCGCGATCGGGCAGGTTGCCGAGCGCCTGCCACATGTCGCGTTTGGCGAGCTCGATGAAGTACGAGCCGATGCGGTTGCCGAATCCGCGCGAGCCGCTGTGGAGCATGAACCAGACGCGGTCACGTTCGTCGAGGCACACCTCGATGAAGTGGTTGCCGGTGCCGAGCGTTCCGAGCTGGCGGTACCCATTGCTCTGGGCGACTTTGGGGTGCTTTTCCGAAAACACTTTGAGCCAGTGCTCGTACGGCGACCATGCGGCTTGTACTTCCGACGGGGGGCGGCCCCACGCGCCCCGATCGTTGCGACCGCCGTTGTCGGTGCGACCGTGCGGCACGGCGGTTTCGATGGCGCGCCGCAAGGGTTTCAAATCGTCGGGGAGATCGGCGGCGCGAAGTGTCGTCTCGACGGCCATCATGCCGCACCCGATGTCGACGCCGACGGCCGCCGGGATGATCGCTCCTTGCGTCGCCACCACCGAGCCCACGGTGGCGCCGATCCCCTTGTGCACGTCGGGCATCAGGGCCACGTGTCGAAACACGAATGTCATGCGCGCCAAATTGAGGACCTGGGCCATCGCCTCGGGCTCGACGGGCACCCCCTCGGTCCAGGCTTTGATCGGCACGCCGGCGGTGTCGGTGCGCTGCATCTCCCCGCAGCATGCACATCCCTGGGGGGCAAATCAAAAGGCGGCCAAGCAGAGCGGGCTCGGCTTGACCGAACCGACTCGCTAGGGGAAACTCGCGCCCTTCCTCGATCCCGAGGGCGGGTAGCTCAGTGGTAGAGCTCTGGTTTTACACGCCGGCTGTCGCAGGTTCGATCCCTGTCCCGCCCACTCGATCCTCTCTGCTTCCGCGCTCCCGCCGAGAAGAGGAGCGCCCAGGGGGCCGGCCTTCGACAAAGTGTGCGTAGCGTTGTCACCCGCGTTCGAGCGCTCGCCCGCGGGTGGTCCTCCCGCGGACATCCACGCTGGCACGCAGGCTGCAGCCAAGGGGTGGTTCGCATGACAACCCTCTCGCCGACCCTTGCGCGACGGCATCCGAAGCCTGCAGCCTCGACGCTTGCGACTTTCGTTCGGGAGAACGGCCTCTCCCTGGCGCTGGCGACCCTGTTCCTCGCTTCGACGGCTGCTCAGATCGGCTTCGGGCTGGCCGCTCACAACGACGAGCGCGCCGAGCTCGGGCTCCCTGCGCTTGCCCTCGGCGCGTACCTGACGAGCGGGCATTTCCTCGAAGCCCTCTTCGAAAATTGGGAGAGCGAGTTTCTCCAGATGGGCATCTTCGTCGTTTTGTCCATCAAGCTTCGGCAAAAAGGCTCCGCGGAGTCGAAACCGCTGGAGACCTCCGAGCAGGACGAGGACCCACGCGCTCACGCTCGTGACCCCAAGGCGCCGTGGCCCGTGCGACGCGGCGGCGCGCTGCTGGTCCTCTACGAGAACTCGCTGGCCATCGCGTTTTCCTTGCTCTTCGCGGTGTCCTTTTCCCTTCACGCGGTGGGCGGCTTGCTCAAGACCAACGAAGAGAACCTCGCCCGCGGCCGCCCAGTGGAGACGTTCTGGGAATACTGCCGTTCGAGCCAGTTTTGGTTCGAGTCATTTCAGAACTGGCAGAGCGAGTTCCTCGCCGTGCTGGCCATCGTGGTTCTCACGATCTTTCTCCGGCAGCGCGGATCGCCGCAGTCGAAGCCGGTCGCCGCCCCTCACGGCGAGACCGGCGTTTGACGTACGACTGACTACTTCAAGTTGATCGTCTGCACGCCCCACTGGCCGCTGGCGAGGAAGATCTGGTCCCCCTGACGGGCCGTGGAACCGCCGTACCCGAGCGTTCGTACGAACTGGTCGAACTGCGGATCGCCGTCGGAGAGACGGTAGATGTCGAGGCCCTCCGAGCCCCAACCCGACGTGACGAGGGCGCGGTCCCCTTCGACACCGAGGAGCCAGCCCCAGCCCTTCTTCTGCTCCGACGTGTGGGCCACGACGGCGCGCGCGTTGGCGAGGTCGAGCTGGTAGAGCTTGACCGTGGACCTGCGGTACTGGTTGTCGAGGTACTGCTGCACGGACATGTACGCTTTGTCTCCGCGCACGAAGGTGTTGCCGACGTTGCCGGGGATGGAGAGCGACGACTGCAGGACTGCCCTGCCGTTCGTGATCTTGAGGACGTCGAACTCGTTGGTGCCATGATCGCCGTACCAGCGAAAATCGACGGTATAGATGAGCGAGGGGTCGGTCTCCGAGCCGCCCACCAGCATGCCCGGCACGTTGATGGAGGAGCCGATGCGCGGATGTTTGCGATCGGTCAAGTCGATGCGATCGAGGTAGTACCGGACATACCCGACGGAGTACGTCGAGCCGCCCGTCGACGTCGAGGGCCGCTCGTGCCAGTCGTAGTGCGTCGTGTAGAGCGTGTTGCCTACCGCCTTCATGTTGCCCCACCAGGCGTCACGATCGCGCGTGATGACGGTCGAAGCGAGACCGGGTTCGTCGGGGTTCGAGAGATCGACCACCCAGAGCGACGCGTAGCCGTCGATGTAGCCGCCGTTGGGCCAGTAATTCGGCGTCCAGCGGCGGAACGCGAGCACGTCCTCGCCCACTTGAACCGAGTCGGCGCCGTAGTACCAGTCGCCCATGTAGCACCCGCGGAAACCCATCCCGCCGTAGTAGTACCCGCCGAGATCGGGGAGCTGCACCTTGCCGCGCAGGACAGGTGTGCCACTCGCGAAGTCGACGACCTGTACCTGCTCGCGCCAGGCGGAGCACTTGGCGGGCGTGCCCGTGCCGCCAGGTTTGGGCGGAGCCGTGCCCCCCCGGTCATCACCGGTCGCGCCGTTCTGGCATTCGACTTCGTACTCCACGTTGCTGACGACGTAGGAAAGGCTGCCGTTGTGGTAGACGCGGGCGTTCACCCCTTCGATGGGAACCTCGGCCAGGGCGGCGCCGGACACGTTCTCCTCCGCCTGATCGATGGGCAGGATGCGCAGCTCGGAGTGCTCGTGGTCATTCTGGTAG
>DATHES010000121.1:0-16844 GCA_035318465.1 Polyangiaceae bacterium | reverse complement strand
AAGATCATCCCCAAATGATCAAATCGAAGGCGGCTTGATCTTGAGCGTCGTGCCGACAACGGCGAGGTAGATCTCGTCGGCGACACGCGCGATCCGCTGGTGCGTCCAACCGGCGACCTCGACGAACGTGCGCCCGAGGGGTGTCGGTGGGTGGACGCTCATGCCGACTTCGTTCGTCACGAGGACGGCGTGCCATCGCTTCTTCTTTAGAATGCGAACGACGTCATCGACCCGGGCCAGGATCGCCTCCACCGATTCCTGATGGAGGAGCAAGTTGGAGAGCCAGAGCGTGAGACAATCGACGACGACGACATCGTGACTGGTAAGGGTGTCGAGGGTGGCAGAAAGCTCGATCGGCTCCTCGACGGTCGTGAACTCGTCGCGGCGCTCGCGCTGGTGACGTTCGATCCGTGACTTCATCTCGTCATCGAATGCGGTCGCCGTGGCAATGAACACGCGCCGCTTGCCGAGCCGATGAGCCAGCTCGAGGGCGAACGCGCTCTTGCCCGATCGCACGCCGCCCCCCACGAGGACGATGCGATTTTCGGGGATGGGGAGGTCGTACTGTTGCATCTCATTTCCCCTCTACCACTTCTGCGCCGTTCACTCGGTACGAGGATCGCGATTTTCCGTTGCCTTAGCACTACGCTGTCAGTTCTTCGCCATACCAGATCACGATCGGCCCATTCAGCGAGGCGGCCACGTAAGATGCGGCGAGGCCGCCGCCAAGGGGCTCGGATGGCCGCGAGGTGCTCGCCTTGCTGGCTTCGTTGGAGGGGCGTTTCGCCTGTTGGTCAGGCGGCTCCGTGGGCGTATGCCTGCTCCGATGATCGATCTGGCAGCGAGAATCTGACAGCGTAGTGTTCTGGCTTAGCCGCCGCGATCCACGCTTGACGATGGCCGAAAGACGGAGCTTACTCGAGCCCAAGAAAGAATCCGGAAGCCAGGAAATCTGCTGCACGGCGTGCGCAACCTCCCGGGTGATTCGCAGCATGCGCCTGCCCACGACGTTCCTCGATCCCGAAGCCATCGGCGCCTTTCCCGACGACGCGCGTCGGGCCGTCTACGAAGCGATCGCGCTTCGTCGCGACGTCCGGCATTTCCGCACCGACCTTGACGTCGAGCCGGAAGTGCTGGAGCGGATCCTGGAGGGCGCCCACCAGGCGCCGAGCGTGGGACTGTCGCAGCCCTGGGGGTTCGTCCTGGTGCGAGAACGCGCGGTGCGCGAGCGCATCCGGCAGAGCTTCGTCGCCTGTCGCGAGTCGGAAGCGCGGCGCTTTCCCGCCGCGCGGCGCGACGCTTACCTCGCCCACAAGCTGGAGGGCATTCTCGAAGCGCCGCTCAATATCTGCGTCGCGGTCGATCTGCGCGACCGCGACGAGGCCATCCTCGGGACGACCGTGCAACCGGAAGCCGTGCGCGCCAGCGCATGCTGCGCCGTGGAAAATCTCTGGCTCGCCGCACGAGCGGAGGGGATCGGCGTTGGCTGGGTCAGCATCGTAGAGCCGGCCGTCCTTCGCGCCGAGCTTGCGCTTCCCGCAGGGGTCGAACCGGTGGCCTACCTCTGCGTGGGGCACCCGGTCGCTTTTCGCGAACGACCGATGCTCGAAGAGACGCGCTGGCGCAAGCGGCGGCCGCTCGCGGAGGTCGTCCATCCTCGCGATCGCTGGGAGGAACGCGACCCCCAGCGCGCCGCGCCGAGCGCTCCGCTCTCTCCGCCGGTCCGCGGACCTTCGCGGTACGCGTCGCCCGAGGGCGTGCGTATTGCTCCTTTCGACGACACCCTTCGTGCCGCGACCCGCGAACATTCCAAGCGTCTCACCAAGCCGACCGAAAGCTTGGGCCGCCTCGAGGACCTCGCTGCTTGGTACGCAGGCGCGCGCGGCGTTTCGCCGATGAATCGCATCGAACGCGCGACGCTCGCCCTCTTCGTCGCCGACCACGGCGTGGTCGTCGAAGGCGTGAGCGCCTACGGCTCGCAAGTGACGGCGGCGATGATCGCCAATGTCATGGCGGGTGGCGCGGCCATCAACGCTCTGGCACGCCAAGCCGGCGCCGACATCGCGCTGGTGGACGTCGGTGTGGCAGGCGATTTGTCGGCGGTACCGACGCGCCCCGTGATCAGTCTCTTGCGGCGCTCGATTCGCGCGGGAACGGGCAACATGCGCCGCGAACGCGCCATGCGCCAGAGCGATGTCGAAGCGGCCCTTCTGGTGGGAACGACGCTCGCCTCCAACGCGGTGGCGCAAGGCGCCGACGTCGTGCTTCTCGGAGAGATGGGGATTGGCAACACGACCGCGGCAGCGGCATTGACGAGCGCGCTGCTCGGAGCGCCGCCGCGCGATGTCGTCGGCCCGGGCACCGGCATCGGCAACGATGTCGTCGCCCGCAAAGTCGCGGTCGTCGAAGACGCGCTTGCTCTGCATCAACCCGACCCGAACGATCCGCTCGATGTTCTCTGTGCCGTGGGAGGGCTCGAGATTGCCGCGCTGGTGGGGTGTGCGCTCGAAGCGGCGCGTCACAGGGTGCCCATCCTCCTCGACGGCTACGTGACCAATGCGGCTGCTCTCGTGGCGGCGGCCATGGATCCGGGCATCGTGCCGTTCCTATTGGCGTCGCACGCGTCGCCCGAGCCGGGTGCCCGCATCGTGCTCGACCATCTTCGCCTCGCGCCCCTCTTCGACCTCGGTCTTCGCCTCGGCGAAGGGACGGGCGCAGCACTCGCGCTGCCCGTCCTGCGCAGCGCCGTCGATGTGCATCTCTCGATGGCCACCTTCGCGACCGCCGGAATCGTCGGCCGCGTGGGCAGCGTTTGCCCTCCCGGAGACCGCCAGGACAAAGTCGAGAGCGGCGCTCCTCATCGCGACCCTCGACGCGGCACGGCCCCATGACCGCACCGCTCCTCCGCGACGATCTGCGCGGCGCGCAGTCCCCGACCGAGCCTCGCGACGATCGAACGCATCGCGCACCGCCGATCGTGCGGGGGGTCCGCGCCGCCTTTGCTTTCTTCACACGGATCCCGGTGGGAGGCTTTCCGTATGAAGATCGCGAGCTCGCGTGGGCTCCCGCCCACGCGCCCTTGGTGGGTGGGGTCCTCGGCGCGGCGCTGGGAGCGCTCGACACGTACCTGCTGCCACTCGGTGCATTTCCCGCGGCGACGCTGGTCGTCGGCGTGTCGATGCTACTCACCGGCGCCTTGCACGAGGATGGTCTGGCCGACACCAGCGACGCCCTGGGAGGCGGGCACGACGCGAGCAAAGTCTTCGCCATCTTGAAGGACAGCCGCATCGGATCGTTCGGCGCCGCGGCCATCGCGATTTCGGTCTTGGCGCGGGCGGCCCTTCTCGGTCAGCTGGCGCAAGCCTGCTTCTGGGCGCTCCCTTTGGCGTGGTGTGCCGCGCGCGTCGGCCCGGTCTGGCTCATGGTCCTTCTGCCGTACGTGACACCGGCGCAGACTGCCAAGAGTGAATCGATCGTCCGGGCAAACTGGCGGCAAGCCATGGTCGCATCGGCATGGTTCTTTGGAGCCGCCGCGTTGGCCATCGGCCAGGGATGGATCGCCGCACCGCGCGCAGGGCTCGCCGCGGCGGCGATCGCGGTGATCACCATCCTCACCGGTTGGCGCTATCACCGCCGCATCGGCGGCCTGACCGGCGATTTCTTGGGCGCCACCGAGCAGCTCGGTGAAATCGCGACGCTCGCTGTTCTCGCGTGGCCGAGCTGAGAGGCGATCTCCAGACGCGGTAGAACTTAGAGTTCGGAGTCGCTCAGCTCGGAGCCGCCCAACTCGGGATCTTCCAGGCCGCCCGTAGCGTTGCCGCGGCCCGTACCTGTCCCCGTGGCGTTGCCGCGGCCCGTACCCGTGCCAGTCCCAGTGGCGTTGCCGCGGCCAGTGCCCGTGCCGGTGCCAGTGGCGTTGCCGCGACCTGTCCCACCGTTGCCGTTCGCATTGCCGCCGTTGCCGTTGCCGTTGCCGTTGCCGTTGCCGTTGTTGCCGTTGCCGTTTCCGTTGTTGCCGTTTCCGTTGTTGCCGTTTCCGTTGTTGCCGTTTCCGTTGTTGCCGTTGCCGTTGCCGTTTCCGTTGTTGCCGTTGCCGTTTCCGTTGTTGCCGTTGCCGTTGTTGCCGTTGCCGTTGTTGCCGTTTCCGTTGTTGCCGTTTCCGTTGTTGCCGTTGCCGGTGCCAAACCCGTTGTTGCCGTTGCCGGTGCCGAATGCGTTACCGAAGGCATTGCCGAACGCGTTGCCGAATGCATTGCCGAAGGCATTGCCGAACGCATTGCCGAACGCATTGCCGAATCCGTTGTTGGTGTTGCCGGTGCCGAAGGCGTTGCCGGTGTTGCCGGTGCCGAAGGCATTGCCGAACGCATTGCCGAATCCGTTCGTCCCGCCGTTGCCAGCGTCACGACGGTCGGCCGGAGCGTCGACCCGCGCATCGACGCGAGCATCCCCGTCGACTCGCACATCGACGCGGGCATCCCCGTCGACCCGCACATCCACGCGAGCATCTGCGTCGACCCTTGCGTCCGCATCGACCCGTGCATCTGCATCGGCTTGAGGGTCCGCATCGGCTTCTGCATCCGGATCGGTACCAGCCTCCGGCGGCTCAGGGATGGCTCCCGCATCAGGAAAGCTCGGCTCCTCGTTCGAGTCGAAATCGAGATCGGTCCGACCTCCGCAACCGCTGGCAACGATTGCCGCGAGACCCAGACTAAGCACAACATGGCGCCGGCGCATGGACAGACTCCTTTGGGCGTGCCGGTACACGACGCGGCACTTTTCTACCCATAAATCCTTACAATGCCGCCAAGCGAAGATCAATCGCCTGAGCGATTGAAAACAAAAATATTTCGACACGACGCATCACAACAAGCGCACTAACGCTCTTACGTATCTTCTCGCTTTGCGGCTTTGTGGCTTTGCGGTTGCTTCGTTTGGCTTTGCCCGTTCCCCACGGGCCGACGTTCAGGTGGGATGGGCGCATCGTCGATCCGGCGAAGTGGTTTCCTTTGGAAACTTAGGGTGCGATTGGAAACCATAGGCCATCGCGCTCGATGGGTGCCTCTGGAAACCAGTAGTTCATGATGAATCCGGCGCTCCATCTCATCCCCTGCCATCGCGTGCTCCCCTTGCCCGCCATCGCGCTCACGGCTCCCGCTGAGCGTCCTTTCCCGACCGGAAAGGTAGAGTCTTGGTCTTGAGGGGGGCCGCAGCGCCTCTTGGAGGGCCGCCGGGCCGGAGGGAATGCCTTTCTCGGTCGGTGCGAGGGGCCGGACTCTGACCTTGGGGCTGGGTAACTCGATCTGGGGGACCGGCCGTGTCAGACAAGGCCGTGGACGCCAGAGACCGAACGGAAAAGCCCGATAGCCTTGCCCCCGAGGACGCCTCCCGCGGGTCCGAACGCCTGGCCGAACGACCAGGGGAGCCTCCGGTGGTTGCCCGGTTGGTGATTGAGATTCGCTCCGACGGCACGCGCACCATCGCTCGCGGCGCGATGGAGGATGCATTGAACGGTCAAAAGGTCGCGGTGGAGGCCTCAGGCTCCACGCCGCTGGCGCTTGCGCTGTCCTTGGCCAAGAGCATCGTCGCTACCCCGTTGCTCGCCCGTCAGGCTTTCCGAGCGCTGGTGGGGCGCAAAGGCTAGCGGCCCCAACGGCTAACCCAGCGGTCGCGCTAGCCAATCGTCTCACCCCGCGGTGCGCCGGGACGGGAGCGTTAGTCCTCGACGTCCCCTTTGGCGTCCTCGCCTTCGCCCTTTCCACCACGCAGCCCGAGGGCTTTGCATTTCTTGTAGAGGTGGCTTCGTTCGAGATCCAGTGAACGGGCCGTGGCCGCCATGTGGTTTTCGTGGTGCGCGAGAGCCGCTTCGAGGATGGCGCGCTCCGCCTCCTCGGTGAGGACCCGGAAGGGGACATTGGGTCGATACAGACCCGAGGACTCCTTGCCCGACCCTTCGCCGAGACAGGTGCGGACGTCGGACGCGTTGATCCGGTCGTCCGGCGTCAGGATGACGAGCCGCTCGATGATGTTGCGCAGCTCGCGCACATTGCCCGGAAAACTGTAGGCGGTGAGCTCCGCGAGCGCGTCGTCGGAGATGGTCATGGAGGGACGGTCGTTGTTGGTCGACGCCAAGGCCAGGAAATGGTGCACGAGCTCGGCGATGTCGGTGCGCCGCATCCGGAGCGGTGCGATGGCGAGGGGGACGACATTGAGCCGGTCATAGAGGTCGGCGCGAAACGTCCCTGCTCGCGTCGCCTCCACGAGATCGCGGTTGGTGGCGGCCACGACCCGAACGTCGATCTTGATGGTCTCGTGACCACCGACCCGTTCGATCTCTCGCTCCTGGAGCACGCGCAGCAGCTTGGCCTGCATGGGCATCGGCATGTCGCCGACCTCGTCGAGGAAGATGGTTCCCCCCGAGGCGCGTTCGAACTTTCCCCGCCGCTGCTTGGTGGCGCCCGTAAACGCGCCCGCCTCGTGGCCAAAGAGCTCGCTTTCGATGAGCTCTCCCGGAACGGCCGCACAGTTGATTTTCTCGAGGGGCCCCTTGGCGCGCGGTGACGTCTGGTGGATGGCGCGGGCGACGAGCTCTTTGCCGGTGCCCCGCTCGCCCGTGATGAGCACGCTGGCGTTGGCCTTGGAGGCGCGCGCGATCTGTTCGCGCAAAAGCCCCATGGCCCGGCTTTGTCCGATGAGCTCCCCGGCGTGTCCCGTGGCTTTGCGCAGCGCGCGGCTCTCCTCCTCGGCGCGGACGAGGCGCAGCGTGTTCTCGACGACCAGAAGGAGGCGATCGGTCGAAAGTGGCTTTTCCAAGAAGTCGATGGCGCCGAGACGGGTGGCCCGTACCGCGGCGTCGACGGTGGCATGACCGCTCATCATGACCACCGGTACGTCGGTCCCTCCGGCACGCAGACGCTCGAGGAGGGTCACGCCATCGCCGTCGGGCAGCGACACATCGAGCAGGACCATGTCGTAAGTCCTTCGTCCGAGCCGCTCTTCGGCGACCTTGACCCCACCTGCTACGTCGACGCCGTAACCTTCCAGCGACAGTGCTTTCTGCAGGGTGGTGAGGATCGAGGGCTCGTCATCCACGACGAGCAGGTGCGCCCTGGCCATCTTCCAAGAAGTAGCATGCTCATCCGTCTAAGCCTCGAGGATTCGGGGGGTTCCCGAGCCGCCGCCGCACCGATGGCAGGCGCGTGACCAGGCGAAGAGTTCTGTTATCTTGGGCACCGCCCATGACGAAGATCGCCGGTCTGACACCAACCGCCGAAGGGCTGCTCGAGAAGACGCCCCTCGTGCACCTTTTGGTGTACCTGGCCGATCGCGAGCTCACTGGTTCGCTCGTCTTGTCCAGTCGGAGCGGCGGCGAAGATCACGCCATCTATTTCTTCGAGGGGCAGGCCTCGAAGGTCCGCACCGGCGAACCGATCGCGCACCTCGGTCGGGTTCTTTTCGAGCTGGGCATCCTCAGTGAGGAGACGCTCAATGCCTCACTCGCCGCCTTCTCGCGCGGCAACGATCTGCACGGAGAGCACCTCGTACGCGCCGGCGTCATCGATCACGCCAACCTCATGGAAGGGCTGAAGGTGCAGGCGGACCGCAAGATGGCGTTCCTCTTCGCCCTGCCCGGCGACACCAAGTACCGCTTCTACCAGGACGTGAACGTCCTCGCTGAGTGGGGCGGTCCAGAGATGATTCCGCTCGACACCCTCCCCATCATCTGGTCGGCCGTGCGCGTCCGGGCCGACGACCCGATCGTCGATGCCACGCTCCGCCGTCTCGGCCCGACCACGCTCAAGCTCCACATCATGAGCGATGTCTCGAGGTTCGGTTTTTCTGCCCACGAGCAGGCGGCGATCGACACCATGCGGGCGAGCCCCTCCTCCCTTGCCGGTCTCATCGAAACCCGCGTCGTGCCCCGGCGCACCGCGGAGCTCATCGTCTATACGCTGCTCATTACCCGCCACCTCGACCACCGCGCCGACTCGGCGCCGCCGGTCGGACTGTCCAAGCCGTCCTCGGTCAACACGCCGGCGGCCGCACCGGCCTCGGCGCCGGAAGGGGTACCCGTGGCGCGTGTCAAATTGACGGCGCGTCAGGTCCCCATCGAAGAGCCGCCCCCTGCGAGCCCGCGCTCCTCCGCTCCCCCACCCGCCCCGCTCTCCCCCGAGCTCGCCGCGCGGCGCGACGCCATCGTCAAGCGCGCTGAATCCATCGATCGCGAGGACTATTTCGCCATGCTGGGGGTCGCGCAACAGGGCGCGCCCGGGGACGTGCAGTCCGCGTATTTCGCGCTGGCCAAACTTTGGCATCCCGATCGGCTTCCGCCGGAGCTCGCCGGCGTTCGCGACGCCGCCTCCAAGGTCTTCGCCCGGATGAGCGAAGCCTTCGAGACGCTGTCCGACGGCGTGCGGCGCAAGCGTTACGTCGACGTCATGAAGGGCGGGGGCGGGACGCCCGAGGAGGCCGACCAGATCCAGCAGATCATCGACGCCGCGACCGACTTTCAGCGTGCCGAGATCCTCTGGAAGAAACGCGACCCCGGCGCCGAAGAGTTCATCAATCGCGCCTACAAGTCCGACCCCGAACAGAGCGACTACATCGCCCTTTACGCCACCCTACAGCTCTCCAAGCGCCCGCCCGACGCCCCCGTGGACGATCTCATCAAGCTCTGCGACCACGCCATTGCCAACAGCGAGCGCTGCGAGCTCGCCTACTTCTGCCGCGCGAACCTCAAGAAGCGGATCGGACGCATCGAGTCGGCCATGGTCGATTTCAAGGACGCGTACGAGCTCAATCCCAAGAACCTCGACGCCGCCCGCGAGGTGCGCCTCTTCGAGATGAGGCGTTCCAAGATGATGTCCGAGCAGCGCCGGACGACGCCGTCGACGCGCCGTTCGACGCCGCCCCCCGGTCAGCGATCGAGCCCCCCGCCGCGGACGTCGCCCCCGCCCAAAAAACCGTCGGGCGCGCCGCCGAAGAAAGAAGGGGGCGTCCTGTCCGGAATCGGTAAACTCTTCAAGCGTTGACGCTCTCCGCCCGCCGGCTAGCACCGCGCTGTCAGATTTTCGCTGCCCGATCGATCATTGGAGGATGGCGAAGAACCGATCGAAGCGTGCTCGTCGCAGCTTGCTGGCTCGTCGTAGGGTGTCAAGGGAGCGCCGCGCCCCGCGCGCGCAAGATCGTCCCCCATCGCCTCCTCGATTGCGAGGTCGAAGACAGCCGTCTTCTGCTGGCGGCGCTGGGCGACTTCGCCCTGCGCGCCACGAGCGTCGATGACGTGAAGGGCTCGGGCGAGACCGATTTGCCAACCGACCTGCGGGGCATCGAGGCGCAGACCTTGCCGCCCGGGCTGCGCGGCGTCGGTTACGCCGAGCCTCCCGACGATGTTCACCTGACGATGTGGGCGACGACCCACGCGTGCCGCGCGGTGGAAGGCGCCGCCGTTCCCCCGAGCCAAGGGGGTCAAGCGATGACGGCATTCGACGACGGAGCGGCGGTCATCGTCGCGGGGCTCGACCCGCCGACAGGCGGCGTGGTCAGCGACGCGGCATTCGCCTTGGCCTGGGACACCCGCACCGGCGCCAAGCTGCCCCCCACCAGCATGGGGACACATCGCGTGTCGTGGGCCAGCGCGACGCCGTTCGGAAACGGCGCGCTCATTGCCGGCGGCCTCGATCGCAAGTTCTTGCCGCTCCGTTATCTCGATTCCGCGCTCATCTTTCGCAACGGCGAATTCCAGGAGCCTCCGATTTCCATCGGCGATCCGCGAGCCGAGCACGGCGCGGTCGTCCTCGCCAGCGGAGCGACACTTCTCGTGGGCGGCGAAGACGAGCGCGGCGTCATCGACACCCTGGTATCGATTGCCCCCACCGAGACGCCTCCCTACGGCGCGGCCGACTTCTTCATGCTCGGATCGCTGACTCGACCGCGCAAGCGGCCCACCGTGCTCCGGTTGTCGACGGACGAGATTCTCGTCGCGGGCGGAGTCGATGACAACGGAAACGACGTGTCGACCTTGGAGTGGTTTTCCAAGAACGGGGGGCCTTGCACCACGCGCGCCGTCTGCAGCCTCGACCCGCCCGAGCTTGCGGGGCTGACCGACGTGGCCTTCGTCGCACTGACGGGTGGAGGCGCGTTGGCCGTCGGCGGGTTCGCGGCCACCACGGATGCTCCGGCAAACGGCGTCTGGTGGATCGACCCCGACGGTGCACTGGAAGCGATCCCATCCCTCACCCCCCAGCAACGCGGCACGAAGCGCGCTCGCCTGGTCCCGGCGGGCGACGGCGCCCCCTGGCTCTGGAACGGCGACGCCTGGTTCCGATTCGATCCGTGGCAAAGCGCTTTCGTGACGCCCGACGGCGCGCCCGACGACGGTCCCGACGACGACTTGCCCCCTCCCGTCGCCGTCGATCCAGGGCTTTTCGTCTGGCTCTCGCGCGAGCCAAACCCCGACGACCTCGACAAGAAGCAGACCGTGCTGCGCGGGTTTCGACATGGCATGCGCGGCCCTTATACGAACGACCCCGACTTCCTCTTGGCGGACCCTCTGCACCTCGCGCCGAGCCGCCCGCCTCGGCCCGATGGGGAGCTCTGGGCCGACGCGGAGGGACTGCATCTGTCGGAGTCCGAGGGCGTCGTCATCGCCGACACCACTTACGGCAACATCGTCATTTCCGGTGAAACCCCAGGATCGTCCTTGCCTACATTGCAGCTCGGCACATCGATCATCGGGCCACCCCCGCCCGCGCCGTGCCCCTGGCCCGCCTCTGGAACCAAGTTCACGGTCAGTCGGAGCGGGGGCACTGTCCTCGTCGCGGTCGATGGGGGCATGCCCGTGAGCTGCCCGGGGCCCGAGGGCCGCGTCTCCGTGGGACTGCGCGGTCTCGGCCCGACGATGCTCACCGTGAAGCGGTTGACCGTAGAGAGGCGTTGAAGGCCCGGCCACTCCGCGGAGCACGTTCTCGATTTTCCGTTGGATTATCCGCCACCTAGAAACAACGTCGCGCCCGCGGGGCCCGCGCGCGGAGCAGGCGTGAAAGCCTAGCTATCGTGTACACTTGCTAGGGGCGAGCTCTTTGTTTCCGCAGATCTTTGGTAAGTACGTGCTCGAGCGACCTCTTGCTGTCGGTGGCATGGCGAGGGTGTTCTTGGCGACACTTCGCGGCGCTGGAGGGTTCGAGAAGAAACTCGTCGTCAAGCAGATCCGCGCCGAGTTCGCCACGGATGATGCGTTCGTTCGCCGGTTCGTCGACGAAGCCAAAACCACGGTCGACCTTTCGCACCCCAACATCGTTCCTGTCTACGAGCTCGGCGTCGAACAGGGGATCTACTACCTGGCCATGGAGCTCTGCGATGGTGTCACCCTCGCCGAGCTCCTCGAAAAAGCGCAGAAGCTCACTCCCGCAGAAGGCGCCTACGTCGGTATCGAGATCTGCCGCGCCCTCGACTACGCCCACCGCAAGGCGCGCATCATCCACCGCGACGTCACGCCGCGCAACGTCGTCATCGACGAGGAAGGGGCGGTGCGCCTCATCGACTTCGGAATCGCCGCCCCCGCGTACGACGGCGCCAACGAGGTGTTCGGTTCGCCAGGCCACATGCCGCCCGAGCAGCTGCGGGGGGACGAGGTCGGTCCCCCGGCCGATGTCTTTGCCGTGGCGGCGCTCCTCTACGAAGCTTGGTCCGGGCGTCCGCCGTTCCGCCGACGCACCGTCGAGCAATCGCAGACGGCGCTTTCCGAGCCGCTGGCGGCGCTGTCGACCTTCGACCCGGTGTTTACCCCCCTCGATGCGCTGCTCGCTTCGGCACTCGCGATGGACCCTGCCCATCGCCCGCAGAGCGCCGAAGAGCTCTCACGTCCGCTGCGTCGCTTTATCGCGGAATCCGATCTCGGCGATCTCGGGCGCAAGGTGGGCGAGCGCGTGCGCGATCTTCGCGCCACGAGCGATGCGGGGACCGGGCTCGATCTGTCGGAGACCCCGGCCGGCGAGACGCCGGTGGCCAGCGAGACCCGGACGTTCGCGACCCGCGGGTACGAGCCGCTCGCGCGCGACGTTCCGACAGCGCCCTCGAAGGGGCCTCGGTCCGACGTGGCTCCCTACATCG
Source organism: Polyangiaceae bacterium (assembly GCA_035318465.1). Classification (GTDB taxonomy): domain Bacteria; phylum Myxococcota_A; class Polyangia; order Polyangiales; family Polyangiaceae; genus DASWDH01. The sequence goes on along the minus strand of DATHES010000121.1, from coordinate 4,736 downwards.
CAACCCGCCGGATGAACGACGACGCCGGGAGCTGGTCGAGCGCGGGGGGTCGCCAAGAGGCGCGCACGAGCGTGCGGCCGGTTCGCGCACGGAGATTCCGAAGCATCGCCGGGCTGGCGTTCGGCCTCGTGGTCGTCGCGGCGGCAGCTGGCGCAGCGTGGCACTACGGAGATTCGGCGACGGGTGCTTCGACGGAGCGAAGGGAGACGGTCGCGCTCCTGGAAAACGCCGCCGTTCCCGCGCCGGCGCTGGAAACGTTGGCAACGGGAACGCGCGCCAGCGACGAAAAGGCAACCCCGGGCAGCGAAGCACGGCGTGACGCCGGGGTGAACACGAGGAGCGCCGTGCCGCACGCCGCACCGAGCCCCGCGGCGAGCCCGGGAACGAGCGCGAACGGCGGTGCGCGCGCGGCCGCGAGCAGCATGGGCGACGAAGGAGCACGACTCCGGGCAGCGAACCCGGCGTCGTCGGAGACCGCGACGGCAGCGGGGGGCATCGACGCGGAGCTTGGACACCTTCGGATCCTCGCCAATCCGATGGCCAACGTGGAAATCGACGGTAGGCCCCGCGGTGCAGCGCCCATCGCCGACATCGCGCTGCCCCCGGGAACGCACTTCGTCAGGCTCGACTGCGCCGCGCTCGGTGAAGCCGTCGCGCAGAACGTGCCCCTCGCAGCGGGTGAGACGGTCACCATCTCCGGTGATTTCACCGGCGCACACGGGCGCATTTTGGTCCGCCGCACGAGCGTGAGTCACTGACTCGGCGCAAGGTCGATGATCGATCGTAACGAGAGCGGAAGCAGTCCAGCTAACCCATGAACGTTGTCCCGAGCGCGCCCGTTTGGCGCAAGGCTTCGTATACGACGATCGAAACGGCATTGGCGAGGTTGAGCGATCGAACCTTGCCGAGCGTGGGGATGCCGAAGACCGAGGAGCGGTGCTTGGCCAAGAGGTCGTCGGGCAACCCGATGCTCTCGCGTCCGAAGAGCAGTGCGTCACCGGGCCGAAAGTCGGCATCGAGGTAGCTCCGCTCCGCCGAGGCGCTGAACAAGATCCAGCGAGCTTCCGGCAGGGCGTGACGGAAATGGGCGAGGTCGAGATGGGAGCGCACCTCGACGAGGTGCCAATAATCGATGCCCGCCCGGCGCACGGACTTCTCGTCGATGCGAAATCCCAGGGTGCCCACCAGATGGAGCACCGATCCGGTGGCCGCACAGAGGCGGGCGACGTTGCCGGTGTTGGGAGGAATCTCGGGCTCGACGAGCACCACGTGGAGCGGCGGCAAAGTGAGCGGCGAGCGCAGACGCGGAGCTTGGTTTCGAGCCATTTCGTAGGGGCAGCGGGTGAAGGCGAAGACCGTTTGGCGAGGACGACGCGCGAGGCCGAGAGGCGCCGCCGAGCAAAGCAGTGGCGCCACGAAGCTTGACGCGGATCGCAGCGGGAAAGTAGCCTCGCGAATTCGGAGATGACGCGATGCGTGTCCGGCTGATCACCCTCGCAGCTTCGGTTGCATCCGCCGTCACCATCTCGCGGCCGGCCCGGGCCGATCCCATGGACCCCGCCATCGAGCGCTTCGCTCACGACGCGGTCGACCCAACCGTGCCCTGCGCCGATGGCGGTCTCTATCGGGCTGGCGCCCGCCCTTGCGCGCTCGACGAAGCGGCCTTCAAAAGGCTCATCAACCAGTACGGCTTCGCCGTCGCACCGCTGGCGATGCATCCCGCCCGTACGACCGGATATGGGGGCTTCCAAGTCACGGCGCAGGGCGCCTTCACGAGCATCGACAGCAACGCCGACTATTGGCAAACCGGCACCCAGGGTCCCAAAGACGCGACCACCGGGCAGTATTCCGTGCGCAACAAGAGTCCCGACAGCTGGCTGCAGCTCTACGGCGTGAACGTCCGCAAAGGGTTGCCCCTTGGCTTCGAGCTCGGAGCAAGCATCGCCTACCTGGCCCGCACGTCGATCGTCTCCGGCGGCGCCGACGTCCGTTGGAGCCTCCTCGAAGGATTTCGCCGCGGCGCGCTGGGGTACCTGCCCGATTTGGCCATCGGCGGCGGCGTGCGAACGATCACCGGCACGGCGCAGTTCCAGATGACCGTCGCGAGCGGGGACGCCGTGCTCTCCAAACCGATACCCATCGCCGACACCTCGGTGCTGACGCCCTACGTCGGCTACCAGTTCTTGCGCATCTTCGGCGATTCGAATTCGGTCGATCTCACACCGAGGACCGACGCCCTCGGCTACTGCAACTACCAGGGCCAGAAAGTTCCCGGCGGTTTCGATGGCGACGACGTCGATCACACCAAGGGTCCCTACAACGGCCAGACGGTGTGCGGCGACAGCACCGGCAGCAACGGCTCGTCCGAAGATCTCAGCAACACGCGGGTCTTCCAACAGACGCGCATCAACCGCCACCGCCTGGTGGTCGGCCTTGCCTACCGCTACGAGATGATCGTCGTCGGAGGCCAGTTCATCACCGACGTGGTGGCGCCGGCCAGCGCCAACCAAGACAAAGAAGCAGCCGCTCTCGCCAGCGTTCCGCGGCAAAACACGATCGGCGTCCAAGTCGGCGCCGCTTTTTGACGAGCTAGCGCGCGAAGAGCGCCGTCGCGACGATGAGTGACATGACCAAGACGACCGCGGGCACGCTGGTCAGCATGGCAAGGCGCATCGCGCGCCGCTTGGAACGCCGCGCCTCGTCGGGGTCGAGCCGAAACAGGCCCGTCAGGGCGGCGTCGATGGACCGCGAGGGCGCAGTCACCGACGATCCGAGGAGCGCGAAGCCCGCGCCCAGGCCTTCCGCGTAGGTGGCCGCGACGACGCCGGCGGGGCTGGATCCGAAATCCCATCCGCACGCATAAAACCCGAGGCGCAGACCGCGCGTGCGTGAAACCTCCGGCGCGAGCACCCAGCCGTGCAGAGCATGCGCACCCACGAGCAGCAGCGTGAATCCGACGATGCCGACCAGCGTCGCCAAGAGCACCGTGTTGCGGGTGCCGTGATCGGAGAGGAAACGAAGGAGAAGCCCCGGAACGCCGAGCACCACGAGCGGCGTCACCAGCGCGGCAGTCGATGTTACCGCGAAGACCTCGGCGATCACGGCAAACGTCAGCGCCGGTGAAATGGGCCCGTCGGGCAGCGAGCGGAAAAATCCCTCGGCTCCCCTGGTCGTCGCTTGAACGGTCGCGAAGAATCGTCCCGGCCACGCCGACAGAGGGCGCTCCCAGGGGACGATGGCGATGACGCCCGACGCGCTGGCGCGTTCCTTCGCGCACCCCGCGCAATCGCCGCGCCCGCACCACGCGCAGATGACTGCCGCCGGAACGTCGACCGTCTCGTCGTCGGAGTCCTGCGCGGCAGGCCGTGGCGCGCGTACACGAGGCATGCCGCTACAGCATGGCAGACGCCCCTATTCCGAGCCACCAGGAGCGCCCTCAATGCAGCGTTGGCGCGCGGCCGGCCAGACTCCCCCGCGAAACGCGGATGTCGTCAATCCTCCCACCCAACCGGATCGAGGCGACGGTGGCGATGAGACCGAGCCCCCACGTCGCGTAGAGCCCCCACCCCCACCCGAACCGGATGGGAACGTAGCGCGCGTGCGGCGGAAGGAGCCACAGGATCGAGGTCGTGATCACCGGCACGGCGGAGAGAAATGCGGCCGCCACCCGCGCGCCCCGCATCTGATCGATCGATCGGCGCGACAACATCATGGGAAAGAGCACGAACCAGGCGACGCACGCGCCCCAGACCCACCCGCTGCGCCGCGCGAGGTCGGCCCCCGAGAGCAGCCGCAACTCCGGTGACGTCATGTTCACCCATGGCGCAAAAAAGGCGATAAACCCCAGAATCGCGCCCACCAGCAGGATGCCGCGCCCTCGCCGCAGCTCGAACCAGGGCAGCTGCTCGAGATGGGGTTGGACGGGGATGCCGAAGTCGTCGTCTTCGGCCTGGGCATCGAGGGAGAGCGACACCTTGCCGAGGTCCGTCAGGGTGAGGCCGCACGCGGGGCACTCTTTGGCCTCACCTCGCGAGAAAAGCTCGTGACAGAACGGACAAGCAATGATGTCGCCCACGGCCGGTGCCGTGAGAATAGCGCGCGACGGGACCCGCGGTCGGGGTCGGCACTTGTCAGTTCGCAAAAAAAGGCAATAAAGGGGGCCCGGGCGCGCTTCCGCGGCGTTTTTCGGCCCCCGGAACGACGATTCGGTCGGACACTCCGAGAAGGTCATGGACAAAGCCAACGACAGTGCGCGACAAGCCCTTCTCTCGCGTCTAGGGCTCGAGCGCGCGCCCCGCCACTTCGACGAGGCGCTCACCCATTCCAGCTACGCCAACGAGCACCGCGCGCAGCGCGTTTCGGACAACCAGCGGCTCGAGTTTCTCGGCGACGCGGTGCTCGACCTCTGCGTGAGCGAGCTGCTGCTCGAAAAGCTGCCCGACGCCGACGAAGGCGTGCTCTCGCGCGCGTATGGCGCCCTGGTCAACGGTGAATCACTGGCACGCTGGGCGCGCGACAATGGCGTGGGCCCGGCGCTCCTGGTGGGCCGCGGGGCCGCCTCCACCGGGATCAGCGAGCGCACCAACGTGCTCGCCGACACCGTCGAAGCGCTGGTGGCAGCCGTCTACCTCGATGAGGGTCTCACGGGCGCACGACGGGTGGCGACCCTCATCGTGGCGGCGAACTTCGGCGACATCGCCGAGCTCAGCCGTAGAGACGCCAAGACGGCGCTGCAG
>DATHES010000120.1:0-7858 GCA_035318465.1 Polyangiaceae bacterium | reverse complement strand
GGTGGCGGAGGAGGCGCCGGCGGGGGAGGAGGAGGCGGAGGAGGGGGCGGCGGGGGAGGTGGCGGAGGAGGCGGAGGAGGAGGCGGAGGAGGATCGCCGATGCACGAGGCGAGATCGAAGAGCATGAACTCCAGGATCTTCTCCTGCGGTGTGAGATCCATCGTCGGGCATTGCGCGGGGAACGTCAGGTTGCCGTTGCTCGCATTGGCCACGTGGAAGTCGCTGTAGATGACGCGCCCGCAGACCCTATCGGGATCGGGCGGCACCACGACCGGCGTGTCGACCGTCATGTGCTGCACGATGGGTTGGTTGGCGACGTAGATCCATCGCTGGCCGCCCTGCATGGCAGGAACGCCATCGAGGTTATGGCGCGGATCGTTGATGGCCACCTGCGGCGGCGACAGCCCGGGGTTGGAAAGCGCGCCGACGATGCCGAGCCAGGCGGCGAAGTCCTGCCCCTTCGGGGTCGTGATGTCGATGTCGCTGATGAGCGGATCCATCGCCGGATTTGGCTGATTGACTCGCCACTGCCCTGCGGTGGCAAAGCCGCCGTTCTGGAAGAGCCACGTGTAGCTGTAGTGGGTCGCGAAAGCGCGGCCCCCCTTGCTCGTGTAGCTGAGGAAGTTTGCCAGCGCCCCGGGTGTTTCGTTCGACTGCCTCCCTTCACACGGGAAGAGGACCTGATCGTACCTGTCGAACGTCGCTGGGGTATCCACAAGCGTGCCTTGGGCCGGCGTGGTCGCGCTGTAGCGGGCGCCGTTGTTCCGATAGAAGTGAATTCGGCCCGTGCCTGTCGGATCGGAGAATTCGGCGTCTACCACGCCGATCTTGCGCAGGATGCATTCCAGGGCGTCCACGTCGCCGCTGGCGACCGCCGTGAGCGGGATGTTTCCTTCCGCTTGGGTGCGCGGCAGACGGGCGATGCCGTCAGGAAGAACGTTGTTGGTGCACGGTTGGACGTCGATGACCGTTTCGTATCGCCACTTGCCGAGCTGCACGACGAGCGGGATTCCGGTTCCGGCGGGAACATTTCCTTGCAGCTGGAAGGTGCCGTCGGGACCCGTGATGGCGCTCACCAGCGCAACGTCTTGTGTGAGCGGTTGGCATCGGTCGCAGCTGGCGCCCGACGGCAGCGGTCCGAGCTTCGCTCCGAGCGCGATGTTGGGAATGTAGACGCTCGCCTTGTAGACGGGGTCAGCGTTCAAGGCTGCTCCGGTGACCACCTTGCCGCTGATCGTCGTGAGGCTTGCCTCGGAGCATGTCGGGACCAGGTTGCAGAGGGGGCACGCTGTGCCGCAAACGTTCGGGGCACGAGCCCCGCAAGTTTGCACGCCCGGGCACGTCGGACTGCACTTGAGCGTTCCTCCGCATCCGTCGCCGACGTCGCCGCAAAGAAGGCCGCCGATGGGATTGCACACGTTGAGCGTGCAGGTCGGCGGAGTCGCTCCGCACACGTTGGGCGTCCCCGCGCCGCCGCACGAATAGCCGGGCTGGCAGCCGCCGCAGTCCGTTTGACCGCCGCACCCATTGCCGACGATGCCGCACAGCTTTCCCGCTGGACCGTAATCGCAAACCGTCTGGCAGGCCCCCGAGTCAGGCAGGGTGCCGCACACACCCGGCGACCCTGAGCCGCCGCACGTGAAGGTGCCCGGGCATGTCGCTGGGCACTTGAGGGTTCCGCCGCAGCCGTTGCCGACCTCGCCGCAATACGTTCCGCCTGGTGGGTTGCAGTCTGTCTTGCAACCGCCGGCGTCTGGCATGATACCGCAAACGTTGGCCGGCCCCGCGCCGCCACAGGTAAAGCCCGTCGGACACCCCCCGCAATCCATCTCGGCGCCGCAACCGTTGTCCACCAGTCCGCAGTATTTGCCGGCCAGACCCTTGTCACAGACCGTCAATGTGCAAGCGCCCGAGTCGGGTTGGGCGCCGCAGAAACGCGGTATTCCGCTGCCCCCGCAGGTGTACCCCGGTGTTTCGCAGGCCATCGGGCAATCGATGCTGCCGATCCGGCACCCTATGGCGATTCGACCGCAGTATTGTGGCGCCGGGAAGTCGGGAGGGTTGTTGTGGGCAGGTTTGCATTCGAAACACATCCCCGCCTCGGTGACGCCCGCTTCCTTGCCCGGATCGATGGGTCCGATGGCCCCTCCAACGCCGGTGCCACCGGTTGCGCCAGCCGAGCCGCCGACGCCACCGGTGTTGCTACTTCCACCGCTGCCGCTGCTGCTCGTCGTCGCCCGGCTCTGGGGGGGGGAAGAATTGCTGCAACCGCCGATGAGTACGAAGGCGACGAACGCCAAAAGCCTCGAGGCACACCTCAACCTCATGGGAGTTTCTCCTTGCTGCGTGTGTCTCCGGTCGGGAGGATGATGAGCGATCCGATGTTTCGAAAGCGACGCTGTGGGAGGTGCGTCAAGTCAATCGAAGCGAACCAAAGCCGTTTTCAAGCCGAAATCCACGCATCAATCACGCGGATGCCGCCTCGCGTCGACACGAGCGGTACCCCCGCGATCATGCTGCATTCTGGGCACGCTTCCGCGACCGCGTGGACGCGCGGCGTTGGTGGCTCCCATGAATGGGGGTGTGCTCTCGATTGGATTGATAGCCGTATTCAACTCGGCATAACGACGAGCGCCTATGCCCGCAGCTCGCCTCGTAAGCTGCGTCCTGCGTCGTTGCGTCGAGGTGTCAGAATTCTCGTACACCGTTCGCCCGTGCCAGTCAATACGGCAAGTTGAAGCCAGGGAGGCATTTGTCGACGTTGCGAGCGTTTCGACGCACTGATGATGCGATGCATTGTTTTCATGAGCGGGCGCCATCCGGAACGGCGTCGAACTCGAGAGGCTGCCGCAATGGTCGAGCGAGTCAACCTTCGAAGGCTCGCTCGCACGACGCTGTCAGTCCTTCGCCGTTCCCGATCGCGAGCGGCCAAATCAGCGAGGCGGCCACGCGAGATGCGGCGAGGCCGCTGCGAAAGCTTGTCCGGTCAGACGGCTGAGTGGGGCATGGCTACCCCGACGATCGATGTGGCAGCGATCATCTGACAGCGTCGTGCTATCGAGGCATCGCCTTTTGCGCGCGCCAGAAAAAAACTGCCGCCATCCGGCGCTCCTTGGGATCGCTACCGTCATAAGCAGAGGCACCACGTTGCCCCCAGGCTGCCGTTCGGCAGGCGTTGTCGATAAAGGACGTGCGGCATTCCGGCGACACATCGGGCGATAAGTAAAGGACTGCGGCAAAGGCAGTTGCTGCGCGAATCGGTGTAACCGGGTGCGCCGCTGCGGCATAGAGATGAGAATGGCCGAAAAATCGCTACGGGCGGGCGCCATGGAATGGCACCGGAGCGACGACGGAGAGCGACGCTCCGTTCACGTCGGTGAGCGTCATGGAGGCCTCCAGCGCCGGTTGGGGCGGCGATGTCGACGTCGAAGACATCTTGGCTCGAGCATCGACGGAGTCGACGTGCGGTCCCGTGAAGGTTTGAACCGTCACGCGCAACTGACGCAACTGAAAAGCGAAGGCTCAAGAGGGTGCCCTCGGAGCGAACGCTCCGCCTGGAGTCAAGCACGGATGGTTGGAATCGAACCATGGAGTCGCGACGCCTCGCGCGCTGCCCGTGCCTGCCGGAAGCTTCGCAATTCGGTAGCGACCTTTACGACTTTTCGAGCTCGCAGCGTCCATTCCCTATCGACAGTCACGATTCTCGAAGGTGGGCGGCGAACGCCGCCAACCAGCTGGGAGATGCTCGGCGGCCGGAGCGCGCATTCATGAGATGCTGGAAAGATCCGATCGATCGATGGAGTGAGGTGGGGACAATTTGAACCACGCAACGCTGGCGCCGAACGACGAAGAGCTGATGGCCGCCTACATCGGGGGCGAGCACGCGGCCTTCACTGCGCTCTTCCGGCGTTATGCGCCCGTCTTGCTTCGGCTCATGCTGCACCGCATCGACCGCCGGCAGGAAGCGGAGGACCTCGTGCAGCAAGCTTTCTTGCAGCTGCACCGCAGTCGTCACGACTTTCGTCCTGGGGCCGCGCTCCGCCCTTGGCTCTTCACCATCGCTCTCAATCTCCGTTCCCAGTATTTTCGCGAGTGCGGGCGGCGGCGCGAAACGACGCTCGACGTCACCACCCTCGAAGCGGTGCATACCCTCGGAGACGCACCGCAGGACGGGGTCGACCAGAGTCAAGAGGTCCAGTTGGCCCTTACCAAGCTCCCTCCCGACCAGCGCGACGTCATCGTCCTTCACTGGCTGCAGGGGCTGTCGTTTGCCGAAGTGTCGCGGGCCGTGGGCGCTAGTGTCAATGCGGTCAAGGTCCGCGCCCATAGGGGATATGTTAGCCTGAGGAAGCTCTTGAGACGGACCGACGGTAACCGAAAGGGGCGTCGAACCGTATCCATGAATACGGAGAGACATTGAAGTGCCGTGAAGCTCGCCGGGCGGTGCTGGGCGGTCGGACGCTTTCCGCGCCCACCATCCGGGAGCATCTGAAATCCTGCGGCGGCTGCCGCGCGCTCGCCGCCGAACTTTCGCGCTCATTCAGGGCGTCCAGCGGCCAAGGGGGCGTGGCGACCGAGGCCGAGCTCGACACCCTCTTGCAGCATGTGGAGCGCGTGATCGCCGGCGAAAAGGGCTTGGCCGCATGGATGCGCGGCATGCCCACGCGGTGGCGCGTCGTCCTCGCGTCGAGCGCCGCCGCCGCCCTGGCCGTCGCCTTCGGTGTAGCGAGCCCGCGCCTCGATCTCGACGCGTACCCGCAGACGCGCCTGCTGCTTTCGGTTGGCGCTTTCCTCGTCTTGCTGGGAACGCTCATCGTGCTCAACTTGCGTCCGCTACAGCGGCCGGAACTTTCGACCCGCTCGCTTATTTTCGCCTTCGTCGCCTTGGCCGTCCCTTTCTTGATTGCTCTCCTGCCCGAGGCGCAGCTCTCCTCCCCTGTCGTCCGCCGCGACGTGCACGATTGCCTCCTGGTGGGCTGCATCTGCGGCGCGGCGCTGATGGCGCTGCTGCGCGTTCTCGATCGCTCGACGAGCGACGCCCGATCCTTGCTGGTGCCCGCCGCGGCGGGGGGCGTTCTTGGCAACGTAGCCCTCTTCTTCCATTGCCCCGCCGTGAGTCCTCTGCACCTGGCCCTCGTCCACGCGCCCACGGGCTTCGTCTTGCTTTTCGGATACCGCGGCTTTCGCGCGACGAAGTCGCGCATCGCCCGCGCTAGGGCACGATGATGCGTCCGGGCGCGCCTTGTAGTCCGTTTTGCGTATGGCACGCGTTGCAGTCGCCCAACGTTTGGGGCGTTACCATTGCGCGCTCCCTTCCATTGACCACGACTTTGGCCGTAAAGGGTTGCCGCACCGAACCCGTATAATAAAAGTTACCGGCACTGTTGACCTCCAACGTGATGGGGGTACCGCACGCAGGCGTGATGACGACTTGCGCACCGCCGTTCACGCCATAGCAGAGGCCGGTCTCGTGCACGGTCGGGTACACGGTGCCCGCGATCGTAAAGCCGTGACACCCCTGACAGATGTCCCCGGGGCTCATGGTCGGGCCGTTGCCCGACGTCCATTTTCTTCCGCTCGTGCACTGTGCGGCTGCGTCGGGGATGGGAGTGATCGTTCCGGTCTGTGCGTCGCAAATGGGACCCGTGCCGCCCGTTCCCCCTTTTCCGCCCGCGTCGACGATCGATCCTCCGTCGAGCGTGCCCGCGCCGCCCCCGGTGGCTCCACCGCTGCCACCGGTGCTTCCTCCGATGCCGCCAGTGCCGCTGGTGCTTCCTGCGGTGCCGCTGCCACCCGTGCCGCTCGTCGTTGCGCCGCCCGTTGCGCCCGTGCCGCCCGTGCCGCCCGTGCCGCCCGTGCCGCCCGAGGTTCCGCCGGTGCCGGTCGTGCCCGTTGCGCCTGTGCCGCCGGTGCTCGTCGAGCCGCCCGTGCTGGTCGAGCCGCCCGTGCCGGTGCTACCTCCGGCATTGCCCGCGCCGCCTGCGCCGGCGGACGCGTCCATGCTGCCCGAACCGGTGCCGGAGGACCCGCCGGCGCCGCCGCCGTCCTCTTTGCCCGAACGCGGCGTATCGCCCGCAAGTCCGGCGCACCCGCCGAGCGTGAGACTTACCAACATCAGGAGGCCGACTCTCATCACGCTGGATCCCGCGAAGCAAGATGCGCGAGCACTTGTCTCGCCCGATGGACGTCAGCCCGCTCCGACGAATAGTGTCCGTCGTTTCGCCCACCTACGCCACACCGCGGACGGAGAAAGAACGTGATCGCCCCTGGCGGAGCGATCGTGCGGCGAGCCGCGAAATTTCAGCGGTCGGCAGAATCGAACAACGCCGCGGCGGCGATGGGCACGCCATCGCTCGCGTTCGTGCGAGCAAAGCTGCTCAGAGCAGCGGGGAGGAACTTCAGCCGCAGAGGGGAATGTGGCAGGGTGGCGACGCTCATGGCACGCACAATGATGCATCCACCCAGCGGACGCGGACGGTGTCGATTTCGCGAATCGGGGTCCGTAGGCACGGTCGATCGACCGACGTCGCGCGCTTGCGCAGCGACGGCAATGGCCGTGCTCATCGGGGCTTGCACCGTCGATCCGGTGATCGTGGACACGCCTGACAACGGACGGGTGACAGACGTCACCCTGACGCCGCCAGCGACCCCCGACCAAGGGTGGCAGCTCGCGATTTCCCCTTTTTCGCTCCGGCCCGGACAGGAGCTACAGCAGTGTTTTTTCTTCGAGGTGCCCTACGACGAACCCGTGTTCGTGAGCCACATCGCCGTCGCGCAGACGACGGGGACGCACCACATGAACATCTTTCGCGTGCGGTCCGTGGTCGCGCTGGATGGCGCGCACGGAGATGTGGTCGTCGATGACGAGTGCTGGAAGCCGGCCAACTGGGCGGATTGGCCTCTCGTCATCAATTCGCAGAACGAAGGCAACGTCGATCTCGCGCTCCCCGAAGGAGTCGCGCATCGCTTCGAGCCGCGCGAAAAGATCATGCTGCAGACCCACTACGTGAACGCGACGACGCAGGTCACGCCGAGTGTGGGCAAAGTGCTCGTCAACTTCGACCGCGTCCCTGCCAACGCAGTGACCGCCGAGCTCGGCACCGCGTTCGCAACGAACCAAAACCTACGCGTCTGCCCCGGGCAGAGCGGCGTCACCTTCGAAACCACCTGCCGTTTCGCCGACAAAGAGCCGGTCACCATCTTCGGCGCCAACGGGCATTTCCACAGCCGCGGCCGCCGCTTCACGATGTCAGTCTTCAATCCGCTCGAAGGCGCCGAAGCACCGTTTTACGACAACAGCGACTGGGCCGAGCCGCTCTTTGCCAAGAACCTCGGCCTCGCCGTCCCAACTCGCGGCGGCGTTTCCTACACCTGCGAGTTTTCCGCAGGCCCGAACGAATGCGGCAATCCTGACGACAACTGCTGCTTCACGTTCGGCGGCAAAGTCGAATTCCAAGAGCACTGCAACGCATTCGTCTACTTCTACCCTCGCCGCCCCGACACCGACGTCAATTGCTTTTGAGCACGAGACAGCCAGCTCCCAAGGAGCTGGCTTCATCTCGTTCATCGCTCATCGGGGCTTCGCCCCGCCCCGCCGGAGCAAGTCTTGAGCAAGTCCGGAACAGGGCCCCCACCCCCAACCGTGCCTCCGGCACGGACTGCGTTCAGCAGTTAGCGTGCGTTCAGCAGTTGGGGCGCGCGCATGAATATGCGAAGTGATAGCACCGCAGGCAGTGCCGAAAATGAATGAGGGTTTGAGAAAAATCAACCGCCAAGACGCCAAGAGCGCCAAGGTTTTCATGGGGTATGGATGATGCGCTTGATGCCGCGCTGAAGTACTGCGACGTCGAAGTTGATG
>DATHES010000119.1:0-3568 GCA_035318465.1 Polyangiaceae bacterium | reverse complement strand
CTCGGCGTGTTTGCCTTCGTGCCGAGGGTCCTGGTGGTCGCCGATGTAAAACCATGGCCAGCCGTAGAAGCCGCCGGCGCGCACGCTGGTGATGTAGTCGGGCACCAGGTGGTCGCCGAGCTCGTCGCGCTCGTTCACCGACGCCCAGAGCTCGCCAGTCTCGGGATGGATGGCGAGACCGACGGCATTGCGAATACCCGTGGCATAGACACGCTCCTCTTTCCCATCGGGCGTGAGCTCGAAGATGCGCGCGCGGCGGGCTTCCGAGGCGTCGTCGGACACGTTCGATCGCGAGCCGACGGAGACATACATCCGCGTGCCGTCACGCGAGAAAACGAGGTCGCGCGTCCAGTGTCCGCCCCCGCGCAGACGCCCGCCCCCCGCGATGTCGTCGACGATCATCTCGGCAGGTCCGCGCGCCTTGAGGTCGCCCTTTTCGTACGGGAATCGGACGACGGAATCCGTGTTCGCGACATAGACGTAGCGAGGGTCTTGGGCCGGGTAGAAGTTCACGCCAAAGGGCTGCTTGAGCCCTTCCGCGAAGGTCTCCGCGATGTCGCTCTTGCCGTCGCCGTCGCGATCGCGCACCACGCGCACGCGGCCCGCGTCCGATTCGACGACGAAGAGGTCCCCGCTCGGTGCCACCCGCGCCATCCGAGGCTTGGTCAAACCGCCGGCGAAGAGATCGACCCGGAAGCCTTCCGGCACGCGCGGCCAAGCTCCCTCCGGGCGGTCGACCAGGTGCGGCTCGTTGTCGACGGACTTCGTCTCGTAGGGGGCGCGCAGATCGGCCGGCGTGAGCTTTCGCCTTACACCTGGGGCATCGGTTGTAAAGTCCCCCATCGCCGCTTCGCCCGTCAAAAGGGCGCCCGATTTGGCGCTGGCCGCTTCACCCTTCGGCGCGCTGCCCGAATTCGCGACCGGTACCGGCGCGGGCGACGCATGTCGGCTCCGGCAGCCGAGCGGGAACATCAGCATCGTGGCGATGACGCAGAAAGGAAGGTGCGCGGCGGTTCGAAGTAGGAGCATCGAAGGCATGGGCGTCATTGTTCCAGGTGGGCGGGCGGGAGGAAAGCGCATGCGCCTCGGTCTTTCGGGAGCTGATAGCATCGTTTCAGATGGCCGGTCGCGTCTACGAAGCGAGTCTCGAGCGTCGCTACGCCGCTTCTCGACCGATCGTCTGGGGCCTCGTATCGGACACCAACCGGTGGGACCGAGCGAGCGGGTTGGCCCCTGGACGCTACAGCTGGCGCGAGCACGACGGCCAGCGCGTGCGGGTTGGCAACGCTGAAGAGCTCGGTTTTTCCCTCGAATGGATCGAGCCGCCGTACGAGTGGGTGGAAGGCCGGTTCGTTCATGGCGAGCGGCGGTTTCTCCGAGGTCCCGTCGGCCGCGGCGGGTTCCACGCACGGCTCCGCGACGCGGAAGGCAGTGGCACCTGGGTAACGGCGGTGGCCTACGTCGCGGGGGACGGTCCTCTCATGCCGCTCGTCGGTCCTTTCATGCGGATGAAGTTTCGCTCCGCCCTGCGCAAATACCTCGACGGCTTGGCCGGCATCATGACGGCGCTCCCCACCGTTTCGCCGGCGACGGCGACAGATCGAGGATCGGCCACGGTCCTCGCGCGCGACCTGATCGCGGCGCGGCCTTACGACGTGCTCACGCAAGGGCCGCGCTCGCCGACCGCGGAGGGCGAGTTGCAACATCGTGCCTCGCGCTTGCAGGGCAAGGGGCTCTCCTCCGAGCTCGTCGAACGCCTGACCAAGACCTTGGCCGAGCGGCCCGACGAAGAGGTGGCCCAAATGCGCCCGTTCGAGCTCGCTTCGCGCTGGGGCGTCGATCGGCGCGAGCTGCTGCGCGTCTTTTTGCATGCGACCCGCGCGGGCCTGGTCGATCTGAGATGGCAGATCAACTGTCCGGTATGCCGCGTCGCGGCGCAAGTGGTGGGGGCTCTCGCCGACGTGACCGGCAAGGTGCACTGCGCCGCATGCAACATCGGTTACGGCGTCGACTTCGCCAAGCACGTGGAGGCGGTGTTCCAATGCCACCCTTCCCTTCGCGTCGTGGAGACGAGCGTCTTTTGCGCGTCGAGCCCTGCCTTTTTACCGCATGTCGTCGCGCAGCTCGCCATCCTGCCGGGAAAAACGCGCACCGAGCCGGCCGATCTCGCGCCGGGCGCATTTCACCTCCGACTCTTGTCGGGAGACGGCACCGCCGATGTCGAGCTCGCCGATTCTTCGTCGCTTCGGGTATCGGTTGCGCCGCGCGAGCTTCGCGCCGAAGCGGTTTCGACCGGCGCGCCGCCGACCCTCACCCTCGAATCCAGCTCGGAAAAGACGGCCGTGCTGCTCTTGGAGCGCGCTTTATTCGACTCCGACGCCGTTCTCGGCTCGGTCATGGCGACATTTCCGGACTTCCTCGATCTGTTCGCGACCGAGGCGCCCGCGACGGGGGTGGAGCTTTCCATCGCGCATCTGGCGCTGCTCTTCAGCGATCTCACCGGCTCGACCGCGCTCTACGAACGGGTCGGCGACGCGCGAGCGTTCGCCATCGTGCAGGAGCACTTCCGCGAGATGACCGAGGCCGTCAGCGAGCACCGCGGCGCGGTCGTCAAGACGATGGGCGACGCGGTCATGGCGAGTTTCACCTCTCCGGCCGACGCCGTGGCTGCGGCCATCCTGATGATCGAACGGTGTCGCGCGCGCCATGGTGAGCTCGGACTCGGGGCCAAGCTCGGCGTGGCGGCCGGGCCTTGCCTCGCCGTGCGGGCCAACGACCGGATCGACTTCTTCGGGACGACGGTGAACCTGGCGGCGCGCCTGCAGGCCAAGGCCGCGGGGGGACAGATCGTCGTCACCGAGGAGCTGGCCGCGCACCCCGAGATCTGCGCGAGGATTGCCGCTTTTCCCCGAACACCGCTCAAGGCAACGCTCAAAGGGATTGCCATGGAGCAGCATTTGATTGCCATCGACGTGCCCCCCAAGTCGTAGAGACCGACGGGGCGACGCGAGGCAGGGCTATAGTGTTCGCCCCCCGAAAGGAGATCGCATGGCCACGAGATACGAGCTTGCGTTTGCGCCCCCCGGCGTCGGCCGGTTGATGGAAAAAGGGCGAGACGCCATCGTCCGGGTGTCGTCAGAAACACCCTTCCACGGCTTCCAAGTCGGCGATCTCGTGAATCCAACGGCCTGGGAGGCCTACGACGGCGCCGACTGCTTGAAAGTGACGCTCGTCGAGCATCTCGTCGCCAACGTCGGACCCGACGTCGTCGATGGGATTGTCGTCTACACCGTGCCTCTCGAAGCCGACAGCATCGTCCCGCCCAAAGAATGATCGCGAACAGGTCCGATCGCGCAACGCTCGCGCGGATCGCGACCGCTCCACCCCACCTACTTCGCGGACGCAAACCGTCCCGTCGCCTTCAATCTCTGCGCTGGGGAGCGTAGAGCTCCCCAGCAGTTCCGGCCTTTTCGTGACGGGAGCAGAGGCTGATCGCGCTCCATCCCGCGCTTTCAGTTCGGGGGAGGAGGGGGAGGAGGAGGTGGTGGTGGTGGCGGAGGTGGTGGCG
>DATHES010000118.1:0-77696 GCA_035318465.1 Polyangiaceae bacterium | reverse complement strand
ATGCTTGGCCAAGGCGTCGGTGATGAAGAACTGGGCGCCGTTGGTGTTCGGCCCGCGGTTGGCCATGCAGAGCAAGCCGGCCCGATCGTGGAGGGCGTTTTCCCAGATCTCGTCGGGCACGACGTAGCCCGGCTCGCCGGAACCGATTCCCTTGGGATCCCCGCCTTGAATCATGAAGCCCTTGATGATGCGGTGAAAGATGGTGCCGTCGTACGCCGGCTTTTTCACCCATTGCCCCTCGGGGTTTTTCCAGGGGCGAATGCCGCGCGCGAGACCGACGAAGTTTGCGACCGTGTTGGGCGCCTTGTCGTCATAGAGCTTGCACTCGAGCGTGCCGACATCGGTTTCGATCGTGGCCGCGAGCGCCCCCGATCCCTCGAGACCAGCGACGGCGTCGTCCAGGGAGAACTTGCCGGCCAGTGGATCGTCGGGGGAGGGCTTCACGCTGGCCACGGGGCGCGCCGGGATCCTCGGGGCCGCCGCCTGGGGGGCAGGGCGCTCGATGGGGCCGCCGGTCGCCGTCGAACCGGACGGCGATTTGTTCTGTTCTTCGGGCGCCGGCTCGGAGGGCGTCGACTTACAGCCGGAAATGGCGAGCAATGCCCAAAGCGCGGTTCGAACGGATCGGGAAGCGATGGCGATCATGGGCCCCCTTTTTGCCATGCGGGTCTCACGCGTCAAGCACCGCGACGGCCTTCGTCAAAAGGTCCTCGGCTCAACGCCTGAGGGGCGGCACGCCTTCGATGTCGACCGACTGGCCGGCCGCGACGCCGTGACGACGCGACCAACCGGCGGCGACTTCGAGCACATAGGGAACCGGGCAATCGATGGAGCGACTGTCGTCGTTGAGCGTCGGTGCATTCTCGACGATCCCTGCCACGAACCCTTCGCGATCGATGAAGAGCAGGTCGAGCGGGATGCAGGTGTTGTGCATCCAGAACGCTTGAATCGTCGGGTCACTCCAGGCAAAGAGCATCCCCTTGTCGTCGGCGATGCCCCGCCGGTACATCATGCCGCGCGCGCGGTGTTCGTTCGTCAGCATGAGCTCGACCTCGAGACGCGGCGCATCTTTCGATTCGGGAAAAGCGACATGCCCCACCGGGACCATCGGGGAGCCGCCCAGAGGGTCCTTGGGGCACGCCGGATCGACGCTGTGACGAGGTGGGGGTGGTGGCGACGCCGGTGTCTTGCGCAGGCACGCCGGTTGCGGGCGGTCCGCCGCGGAGGAAGAAGGAGGCGGCGGGGGAGGGGCCGCCGCCAGGTGGACGGCCGGCTCGGGTGGCACTTTTTCGCAGCTCGAGCCGAGCGAAAGGAGGGCGCAGACGCCCATCGCCATGGGCACGAAGGGAGCCGTGGTGCGAAGCATCTCGGGCGCCTTCTTACCATCAACGAACCCGCTTGCGCGACCGTCGCAAAAGGCCGACGATCGATGGGGCAGCAAAGAATCCGACGGTATCGTGCACGAGGGCACCACGTGATCGAAGGGCGCGCAGCGATGACGATGGGAAGATGCCTGATGGTGACGGCTGCCCTTGCGGGATGCGGCGGCTCGCTCCTCGACGCGAGCGCCGACGCCGGTCGCCGGAGGGAAGGCGGTGCGGATTCGTTGACCGACGCGGCCGGCGCCGACGATCCGCCGGTGTTCATCGAGGACGTCTGCGTCGACGCCGTCCGCCCGCCACCGACGCTCATTTGCGATCCGTTCGCGCCCCTCTCCTGCCCGGCGGGCAAGGGGTGTTACGCCATCCCTCCTCGCGCGAGTGGATCGTGCCAGCCAGGAACGTTCGGCACCATTTGCTCGACCGAGGGGCGGGGGGTGCAAGGTTCCCCCTGCAGCGACACCACCGAATGCGTGGGGAGCCACGTCTGCGTCAAGTCGGGCATCGGCAACCACTGCGCGAAGCTCTGCAAGGTGAGCGAGCTCGGCTCTTGCGCCGATGGGCGCGTCTGTCGCGTGCTCGATCTTTCGGGCTCGGGATGGGGTGGGTGCGAGTGACCCGCCGCTGGTCTTGGTGGACCCTTGCGGCAACGCCGCTCCTTCTTTTCGTGGCGGCCCGCTGCGGGTCCCGCACGCCGACCGGAGCGATCGATGGGCCTCCGGAATGCGCACGCGACGAGGATTGCGAGGGCGCCGACGACCGATGCCTCCCGGTCCGCTGCAACCGAGGCACGTGCCAAGAGCTCGCGCCGGTGGCGTGCGATGACAAGGATCCGTGCACGAGCGACATCTGTGAACCGAAGACGGGAGCATGCTCGCACCCGGACGCCACGGTGGATCTCGATCGCGACGGCCATCGTGCGCCGCTTCCGGGCAGAGGGGCCGGCGAAATGAACGCCTGCGGCGATGACTGCGACGATCGCAACGCCGCTGCGTTTCCGGGCGGGATCGAAGTCTGCGACGGCGCCGACAACGACTGCAACGGCATCGTCGACGACGGCGGGGTGCTCGCGCCGAGCGGAGAGACGGTCCTCGTCTCCGAGGCGATGGCCGTCACCGAGCCTTCGTCCCTCGCCTTTGCGAACGGCGGCTACCTCGGCGCCCTCAATGCCGAGGTCGACAAGCGCGCCTCCCTTCTTCTCGCGCCCTTGACCCGCACCGGGGCGCGCGCCGGCGCGCCATCCCAGCTCAGCGGCATTCCAGCCGATATCCTGGGGGGCTCGCTCCTCTGGATCGGCGATCGATTCGGGATCATCTGGAGCGACCGGCGCGATGCCCGCGGCAGCATCAACTGGGAAACGTATTTCAACCTTCTCAATCCCGATCGCACCAAGCGCATGTCCGATGTCCGCCTCTCGCGCGTGGACGGGTTTTCTTTCAACGCGAGCTTCGCCTTCACCGGTCTCGAGTTCGTCGTGGTCTGGCAGGAGGACGGCATGAACACCTTCGGGATCGACGAGATCTACGGGCAGCGCCTGGATCGCGAGGGCGCGCTCGTCGCCGGCAATGTCAAGCTGGTCACCGAAGGGCCGCAGGTGCAGACGGCGCCGGCCATCGCCGCCGGACAGCGCTCGCTCGGCGTGACCTGGGTGCGCGGGGATGTGGTGGAAGGTTCCCATCGCGTCATCTTCACGCCTTTCGACTTCCAGCTGCGCCCGCTCGCGTCCACCACAGTACTGAGCGGCACCATGACCGACGCGGTCTACCCGACCATCGTCTACAGCGCGTCGCAGTACATCGTCGCCTGGTACCAGTACCCCTACGGGCCCAATATCCTCGGCGCCGTCCGCGACGAGCTCGGCCAAGAGGTGGTGCGCCCCAAGATCCTCACCCAAGGCAATCGCCATGCGCGCAGTCCCGCTCTCCTGCCCTTCGGCGATCGCGTGCTCCTCGTCTGGGCCGACGATCGCGACGGCAACCAAGGCTACGAGCTTTACATCAAGACGCTCGATCGGAGGCTCGAGCCGCTGGGGCCGGAACAGCGGCTCACTTCGGCACGCGGAGACAGCATCGACCCCGTCGTTGCGTTCGGACCGGGGGGCGACGTGGGCATCCTCTTCAGCGACAACCGCGCCGGCTTACCCCAAACGTTCTTTACGCGGCTCGCATGCGTGCCCTAGCACTAGGCTGTCAGCCTCGGCGTGTCGCCGGGCCCGCCAAATGGACCTTGCCCGGCAGAGCGCGACCGACGATGCGCTCGGCCAACTTGCCTGCTTCGATCAATTTGTCGAGGTCGAGTCCCGTCTCGATGCCCATGCCGTGCAGCATGTAGACGAGGTCCTCGGTGGCCACGTTGCCGGCCGCGCCCGGTGCGTAAGGACACCCGCCGAGCCCGCCGATGGAGGAATCGAAGTCGCAAATGCCGAGGCCGAGGCCGACGAGCACGTTGGCGAGCGCCGTGCCGCGCGTGTCGTGAAAATGGAGGGCAATCTTGTTGGAAGGGATGCTCTCCAGGAACATCCGCACGATGCGTTCCGTTTGCCGCGGGGTACCCACGCCGATGGTGTCGCCCAGCGAGACCTGGTAGCAGCCGAGATCGAGCAGACGCTTGGTGATGTCGAGCGCGCGCTGCGGATCGACGTCCCCCTCGTAGGGACAGCCCCACACCGTCGAAACATAGGCACGCACCTTCATGCCCAATTCGACCGCGGGAGGGACGACCTCCTCGAATGATTCGAGCGAGCCCGCCAGGCTGCGGTTGGTGTTCTTGCGGTTGTGCGTCTCGCTCGCCGACATGAAGACGGCGATCTCGTGGAGACCCGCTTCGCGGGCCCGCTCGAGCCCCTTGGCGTTCGGCACGAGCGCGCTGAACGACACGCCGGGCGGCACCGTCACTTGCTTCACGAGATCGTCGGCGTCGGCGAGCTGGGGAATCCACCGCGGCGAGACGAAACTCGTCAGCTCGAGCCGGGTGAGGCCGCTGGCGAGGAGCGCCGCGATGAGCGCCTTCTTGCTCGCGAGCGGCAGCATGGCCGCTTCGTTTTGCAAGCCGTCGCGTGGCGACACCTCGTACACCGAAACGCGCTTCGGCAATCGATCGAGAAGCCCGGGGGGCGTGTCCATTGGCAACCGTGACGCTAGACCAGCAAGAGAGGAAGCTGGCGCGTTTTGGGTGGAGCAGCGACTTCGATGGGGTACTCACCCGAGAAACAAGCGTGGCAAAACTCGCCGGAGTCGCGATCGAAACCACGGGTCTGGGTGACGGACCGCAGCATCCCCTCGAGAGAGAGGTATCCGATCGAATCGGCGGTGATATAGCGCCCGATCTCTTCGATGCTGTGGCTCGATGCGACGAGCTCGCTGCGGGTGGGCGTGTCGATCCCGTAGTAGCAGGGCCAGCGAATGGGCGGGCTCGAAATCCTCATGTGCACTTCCGCCGCGCCGGCATCGCGCACCATCTTGACGATCTTGCGGCTGGTGGTGCCGCGGACGATGGAATCGTCGATGACGACCACGCGTTTGCCGCGCAGGGTGTCGCTCACCGGGCTCAGCTTGAGCTTGACGCCGAAGTGACGGATCGATTGCTCGGGCTCGATGAAGGTGCGACCCACGTAATGGCTGCGAATGAGACCGAGCTCGAAAGGCACCTTCGCGCGCTCGGCGTACCCGATCGCCGCCGGCACGCCCGAGTCGGGCACTGGTACGACGATGTCGCATTCCGCCGGTTGTTCGTCGGCCAACTGTCGGCCCAGATTCTTGCGCATCTCGTAGACGGTCGCGCCGGACATCTTCGAATCCGGGCGAGCGAAATACACGTATTCGAACACGCAGCTTCGCCGTTCGGCCGGCGGAAGGGGGCGCGAAACGCGCAGCCCGTGGCGATCGATGACGATCATCTCGCCGGGGGCGACTTCGCGCACCGACTTGGCGTCGATGAGGTCGAAGGCGACGGGCTCGCTGGCCACCACGTTGGGCGAGCGAGCGTCGGGCAACTTCCCCAGAAAGAGTGGGCGAATCCCCAACGGATCGCGAACGGCGATGAGCAGCTCTTCCGTCAAGAAGACGAGCGAGTAGGCGCCTTTCACCTGAGAAAGCGCATCGGCGATGCGATCCTCGATGGCGCGCTGGGTGCTCATCGCCAAAAGATGGATGATGACCTCGGTATCGCCGTTGCTCTGGAAGATCGAGCCCCGAGCCTCGAGCTTCTCGCGGAGCTCTTCGGCGTTGGTGAGGTTGCCGTTGTGAGCGATGGCGATCGAGCCGCGCGCGTAGTCGACCGCGAGGGGCTGAGCATTACGAAGATGCGAACCGCCGGCCGTCGAGTAGCGAACGTGACCGATCGACGCCGACCCGGGCAGACCGGCGAGGTCGGCCGGCGTGAAGGTGTCGTGCACCAGCCCCATGGCGCGGTGCGCGTAGAGGCGTTTGCCGTCGGTGGAGATGATGCCGGCCGACTCCTGACCTCGGTGCTGCAGCGCGTGCAAACCTAGGTACGTGAGTTTGGCCGCCTCAGAGTGACCATACACGCCGAAGACGCCACACATGCAGGCCTCCATGTAACCTTCAAGAGACGAGAACGCCATCTTCTCGAAGACAAAACCGGCGCGGAGGGCTCCGGGCGAGCCCCGGCCCCTGGCGCTGGCGGCCTCCTTCGAGTCTTCCCGGGATTTCGACCGGTCGCCCGCCGCCCCCGGAGCGTCGATCCGACGGGGTCAGGCGGGGCTCCTCCCGGCGTCGACCGGCTCGCCAGGGGTGGCGTGTTCGGTGAGCCCAAACTTTTCCCGAGCGGCGCGCTCGCTGCGCGTCGCAACCTCGAGCACCGCGCAGAAACCTCGCCGTTACGGAGGCTTCCGAGGCTATCATTCACCCGCGATGAACCCCGCATTGAACGCCCGAGTCGAGAGTTGGCAACAAGAGCCTGACGAGAGAACCACCATCGCGCTCTGCGAGCAACTGGGGCCATCGGGTGAAACGAAGCTCATCGATCAAGTCGGCAAACGCGCGTCCATCAAGTTCGCATCCAATCCCACGGTACTCGTGGCCATCGCGCGCATGTATGTCGCCGCCTCACGTCTAGGTGAAGCGCAGGGTCTGCTCGTGTCGGCAGGAAAGATGGCGCCGCGGGATCCGGAAGCGTTCCGCTGGCTCGGCGAAGTGCTGCTCCGGCGCGGCGACGCCGAGCGCGCATCCAAGGTTCTCGATCAAGCCATCGCGCTCGGTCGGAGCGACAGCGACACCCATGTGTGGAGTCAGCGGGCCAACGGCTACCTCGACCTGCAGAAGCGTTCCGGTACCCAAGCGGTGGTCGCCGCGCTCTCCAGGGCGCTGATGCAGCAATCGCTTCCACCCCCTCGGACCCCGACGTTGGCACCTCCGCGCGCGGCTCCTATCTCCCACGCTTCCTTCGACGACGATCTCTCCGACACCGAGATGACCATCGTTCGCAACGACCCCATCGCCATCGCCAACTCCCGGAGGTCTCCTGTGCCCCCTCGTCTCACCGAATCGTCGCCTCGACAGATGGCCGGGCTTTTCGCCCCCGCCGGGAAATCGGCGTCACGCCCGCCGTCCAAGCCGACGCCGCCACCGCGCGAAGAGCTGATGTCTGCCGATGTCGAGATGTCGAGCGCGGATGAGCCGGAGACCGGACCCCTCGGCGCCGCTCCCTACGCCCATGCGCAGGGTGAAAACGGCTTTCCTTCCTTCGACCTGCCGAGCGAGGCGGACCTCGTCGCCAACAGCTCGATGCCCGGCCACCAAGGAAACCAGCAGCTGCCGACGCGCGAGGTGCTCGGCGCGTTGCAGCTCACCGGCGTTTTCGAGCCCTCGGAAGGGCGCGAAGCCGGCACCTGGGACACGCCGCCCAAGATCCGCACCCGCTTCTCGACGACGCTCATCGTGATCACTGCGATCGTGGTGGGGGTCGGCATCGGCATCCTTCTCTACGTGCGCGACGTCCGCGCCAAGCACGCCGTGGAGGCGAAGAACCTCAACAACGAAGTGGCGAGCCTCCTGCGCGGAGGCAAGGTCAGCGACCTCTCCAGTACCGAGACCAAGCTCTCCCAGGCTTTCGATCTGGACCCCAACAGCGCCCAGACCGCGCTGCTCTGGGTCACCAACCGGGTGCTGCGCCTGCTCGAAGCAGAGGGGGAGAGTCAGGGCATCGACAGCGCTCTCACCCGCGCGCGACAGACGGGCGTGCCCGAACCCGAGCTCGCTTTTGCGCGCATCGGCTCGTTCATTGCGCAGGGCGACACCGCCGGCGCGGCCGCTCTCCTGCCGCAATTCGACGGCCCGGCCAAAAAGGATGCGTATTACCAGCTCCTCGCGGGCGTCGCGCTCGAACGCGCGGGGGACCTTCGCGCCGCCGAGCGCTACCAGCTGGCGGTGAGCCTCGACTCCGAGCTCTTGCCCGCTCAAATCATGTTGGCGCGCGCCCTCATCCTCGAAGGTGACCGGCTCAAGGGGCTCGAGGTCGTACGCCACATTCGCAGCCGGTGGCCCAACCGCGCGGAGACGTCGGCCCTCTCCGCGCTGGCGTGGGCGCGCGATCCGGTGCGGGGGCCCGCTCCCCTCGAAGCCGAGCAGACGAAAGCGCACCGCGACGAGCTTCCGGTCGCGTTGCGCGCCGTGCCGGGCGCCATCGAGGCGCTGCAGGCGATAGAAAGGAACGCCTTGCTCGACGCCAAGGCGGCCATCGTCCGCGCTTTGGCCACCGCCAACTCACCCGGCGTCGCCACGTGGCTCGGTTCGCTTGCCCTGCAGATGGGGGACGACGCGCTGGCGAGGCGAGCGGCGCTGCAAGCCGTTGGGTTCAGCGCCATCTATCCGCAAGCCCGCGTGCTCGCGGCCCGCGTGGCGCTCGCCGGCGGGCGCCTCGATGAAGCGCTCAACGCCGTGAACGAGCTCGACACGTCGATGCCCGACGTCGCCATCGTGCGCGCCTCGGTCGCCTACGAGCGTCTCGATCCCGAGGGTGTGGCGCTCGCTCTCGAGAGGCTGTCCGCGGAAGCGAGGACGCGACCGGAGATGGCAGCCTTGGTCAAGGCGGCCGATGTCCTGAAGGGCAACGCCGTCCTCGATACCGCCGCCCTGCGTACCCTCGCCTCCTCGGACGTGGCGTGGGGTGACGTCATCGCCATCGATGCCGCGCTCGATGCCGGCAACCTCACTGTCGCCAACGAGCTCATCGATCGCTTCCGCGACACGAAGGACCGCCCGCCGCGCGCCCTGCGGGTGGCCCGGCACCTTCGTTATACGGAGCGCGCCGCGGATGCCGATGCCCCGGCGACCCAAGCCACGGCCATGCCGACCGCGCGAACGGTGGTCGAGCGGATCTTGGTCTTGCTCGCCACCAACAGAGGAGACGAAGCGCGTTCTTTCGTGGCCAAGAACGCGCAAGTGCTAGGTCCCATGGCTTCCTGGGTCCTCTGCTATATCGACGCGGATGGTCCTCGCCTCGCGGAATCGCGCGCCAGGGCCGCGCTCCTCGAGCCTCCGTCCTACATGGCGCCGCTGCTCTGGCGCGTCGTCAGCGCTCTTGCCATGGGCGATCTCGGCGACAGGAAGCGAGGACTGCCTTACGTCAAGGGCCTCCTGAAGAGCTTCCCCAAGAACCCCGACGTCCTCATCGCGGCCCAAGCTTTCCGGAAGTGAGGTCGACCGGGACCGTCACTCCGGCTTCTTCAGCCAGACCATGGCCGCCAAGGGATTGTCGAACACACGCACGACGACGCCCTTCGCAGAATAAGTGGCGATGAATCGCTTCATGTTCATCTGACCGATGACGTGCTCCGGCAGCACGATGGCCCAGTACTTCCAGCCGGCCTTTTGAACGCGCGGAAACCAATCATTCATGGCCCAATCCGTGTCGTCCTGCGACAGCGCGGCGTTGGCGCGATCGTCGGAGAGCCATTTGGTGCCGCCGTATTGCTCCAGCGCTTCTAGCCCCTTGTTGAGCGCCTCGCGAAAGGTCGCGCCCCAAACGTGTTTTTGAAACCGGTGTTCGAGGATCCCGCTCTCCTCGTGGTACTGCATGTTGACAGAATCGCTATCGAGCACTTGAATCGGCATGTATCGATCTCCCGAGATCTCCTTCGAGCGCGAGGCGCTTCTCTCATCGTGCTCTTGCGCGCCGCACCTTTCAAGCCAGCGCAAGCCGTCGATGCGCGCGAGAGCGCCTGGTTCCCATGTGGGATAAACGCCTCGGTTTAGAACACTTGGAACGAGCTCACCCCTGGGGGAGTGAAAGCCGCAACGGCTCTTCGCCCGCGACGGCGGTCTGAAACAGCCGTCGCTGCTAGCTTGGCGAGATGGATTCGGTTCGCGTCGACCGGTGGCTCTCGGCGGCACGCATCTACGCCTCGCGCTCGCAGGCGACCGACGCTTGCACGGCCGGCAGCGTCACCGTGAACGGCAGCGCCGTCCGTGCGAGCCACGTCGTCCGCATCGGCGACGAGGTGACCGCTCGTGCGCCGCGCGGGCAGGTCATCCTGAAAATCCTCGCCCTCGCCGACAAACGCCTGGGCCCCCCGCTCGCGCGCGCGCTCTACGAAGACCATTCACCCCCGCCCCCTCCGCGCGAGGATCGGTTTCCCATGCGCTCGCGCGGCGCAGGTCGCCCGACCAAACAGGAGAGGCGGCAGATGAATCGATTTCGAGATCGCTAATCGAATGCATCAGCATCAGAGCGGCTCTCTCAGTTGCTGAAAAGGTCCCGGTCTCGCCCACCGGATGGTTTTCGATCGCTAGTTCTCCCCCCGCCTCCGGCTCCCGCCGTCGGGCCGCGGGGGAGAAACAGCAGCAACAACCCTTCGGAGGCCTTTTCAGCAAGACGGCTAGCGGCGCAGCACCGCCGGTGCGACCGCTTTGCCCTCGATCATCATGCGCAGCTCGTCCGGCTCTTGCGAATGGCCGTGCGCTTCTTCCAGCGTAATGACGTTCTTCTTGTACAGCTGAAAAAGCGCCTGGTTCAGGGTCTGCATGCCGTACTTGTCCTGTCCGACCTGCATCGACGAATAGAGCTGGTGCACTTTGTCGTCGCGGATAAGGTTCCGGATGGCAGCGTTGGGCACCATGATCTCGAGCGCCAACGCGCGGCCCGGACCATCGGCGCGGGGCAAGAGAATCTGCGAAATGACCCCCGCCAGAACGAACGAGAGCTGGGTGCGGATCTGCTGCTGCTGATTGGTGGGAAAGACGTCGACGACGCGGTTGATGGTCTGCACGCAGGAGTTGGTGTGCAAGGTGCCGAACACGAGGTGCCCCGTCTCGGCGATGGTGAGCGCGGCTTCGATGGTCTCCAGATCGCGCATCTCGCCAATGAGAACGACGTCGGGGTCCTGGCGCAGCACGTATTTGAGCGCGATCTTGAAGCTCGCGGTGTCGGTGCCCACCTCGCGCTGATTGACGACCGATAGCTTGTTGGGGTGAAGAAACTCGATGGGGTCCTCGACCGTCATGATGTGCTGACGGGTCTCGGTGTTGATCTTGTCGATGATCGACGCGAGCGTGGTCGATTTGCCGGATCCCGTCGGACCGGTGACCAGCACCAGACCGCGCGGCTTCTGCGCCAACTCGGCGATGACGGGCGGCAGGCCGAGATCGTCGAACGTCCGTACCTTGAAAGGAATGGCGCGAAACGCCCCCCCCACCGCGCCGCGCTGCATGAAGAGGTTGGCTCGGAAGCGCGACAGGTTCTTGACCCCGAACGACAGGTCGAGCTCGTTGTTCTTCTCGAAAGTGATCTTCTGCTCCTCGGTCAAGACCGAGTAACAGAGCGCCTTGGTCTCGACGGGGCCGAGCGGCGGCAGCTGCAGCGGCAGGACCGACCCGTCCACGCGCAAGAGCGGCGGCGCGGCGGTCGTGATGTGGAGATCGCTCGCCCCCTTGTCGATCATCACCTTGAGGAGCTGGTGTAGGCCGATGCGAGGAACTTCGGGGCTTTGGACCATCTATCCTCCAGCAACGGCGTCGCCGATGTGAACTTGAGCTGGACTGCCCTCGCCTGGCGGCTAATCCCCCATCGTCACGCGCAGAATCTCCTCGGTGCTCGTCACGCCTCCGAGCACCTTGCGAATCCCGCTCGCCCGTAACGTGCTCATCCCCTGTTTGATGGCCGCCGCTTTCAGCTCCGCGGTCGACGCGCCTTGCAGCACCATCTCCTTCAGCTGGTCGGTGAAGCGCATCACCTCGTAGAGAGCGACGCGCCCCTTGTAACCGGTACCGTTGCACGTCCGGCACCCCACCCCCTTCATGAGCTTGGCGCCGGCCATCTGCTCTTCGCTAAAACCGATGTCGAGCATCGTCTGGCGCTCGACTTGGATCTCCGCCTTGCAATCGACGCAATTTTTCCGCGCCAGGCGCTGAGCGAGCACCAGATTGACGCTGGCCGTGATGAGAAAGGGCTCGACGCCCATGTTGAGCAGGCGCGAGATGGTGGCTGGGGCGTCGTTGGTGTGCAGCGTGGAGAGGACGAGGTGGCCGGTGAGCGCCGCCTTGACGGCGATCTCCGCCGTTTCGAAGTCGCGGATCTCGCCGACCATGATGATGTCCGGGTCCTGGCGCAAACAGGCGCGCAGGCTCATGGCGAAGTTGAGGCCGATCTCGTCGTGCATCTGCACCTGGTTGATGCCGTGCAGGTTGTATTCGACGGGGTCTTCGGCCGTGCAGATGTTGGCGCTCGACTTGTTCAAGTCGGCGAGCGCGGAATAGAGCGTCGTCGTTTTGCCGGAGCCGGTCGGGCCAGTAACGAGCACCATGCCCCACGGCTGGTGGATGGCCCATTGGAAATCATCGAGCGGCTTCGGGTCGAACCCGAGCTTGGCCATGTCGAGCTGCAGGTTCGACTTGTCGAGAAGACGCATGACGATCTTCTCGCCCCACAGCGTGGGAAGGACGCTGACGCGGAAATCCATCTCCCGCCCTTTGCCGAGCTTCAGCTTGATGCGACCGTCTTGCGGCAGCCGTCGCTCGGCGATGTCGAGCTGGCTCATGATCTTGAGACGGCTGGCGATGGCGTTCTTCAGCTTGAGTGGCGGCGCCATCTCGTCGATGAGCACGCCGTCGATGCGGTACCGGATACGGAGCTTCTTCTCGTAGGGCTCGACGTGGATGTCACTGGCGCCCTTCTTGATGGCGTTGAGAAGAATCATGTTGACGAGCCGGACGACGGGAGCGTCTTCGCTCGCCTTCTCCAACTCCATCAAGTTCATCTCTTCGCCTTCGGCGCCGAACTCGATCTCCTCCTCGTCGAAACCGGCCATCACCTCGTCGTAGGAGGGGCCGGATTGGTAGTAGCGCTCGACGGCCGCCTGGATGGCGGTCTCCGACGAGACGACGGGCTCGACGTTGAAGCCCGTCAGAAACTTGATGTCGTCGATGGCGTGCAGGTTGGTGGGATCGGCCATCGCCATGATGAGCGACGACCCAGCGCGGGAGACGGGGATGATCTTGTGCTTGTCACAGACCTCGCGGGAGACGAGCTTCAGGACCTCTTGATCGATCTCGTACTCTTCGAGATTGACGGCCGGCACCCGATACTGAGCCGACAGAAAGTTCGTGATTTCGCCGTCGGAGATGTACCCGAGCTTGGCGAGAGTGGCGCCGAGGTTTTGTCCCGTACGGCGCTGCTCGTCCTGCGCTTGTCGGAGTTGCTGCAGGCTGATGAGTTTTTCCCGGACGAGGAGCTCACCAAGGCGGTTGACATTCGACATTCCGAGGACCGTTGCTCCTTCCGGCGGCGTAAAGTGGCAAGGTGCGAGGCTTCGAATTCTCGCACACCCCCCGCGACTGACGGAAGGTAAAGGTTTGGACGCCCCGCCCCTTTGCGGAATTGAAAAGCATGCTTAGCTTCTGTTCCCACAATTGTCCCCTAATCCGATGCTAGAATGGCAAAAGGCATGGCTTTCCGCCGAACGCTCGGCGAGAGCGGCCCGGATTACACGAGGAGTCTTCGATGGCTAAGACGTACAGCGACCTCATCGCCGAGGCGAAGGATTCGATCAAAATCGTGCCGCTTCCCGAGGTGAATCGGCGTCTCGAACAGAAGGAGCCCATGGTCCTCGTCGACGTCCGGGACAAGGAGGAGTTTCGAGCCGGATTCATCCCGGGCGCCATTTCCCTCCCCCGCGGCTACCTGGAGCAGCAGTTCGAACAGAAGCTCCCCGACCGCAACGCCCCCATCGTCGTCTATTGCGCGGGCGGCACGCGTTCGGCTTTCGCCGCCAAGCAGTTGCAGGAGCTCGGGTACACCCGCGTGGAGTCGGCCAACCCGGGATTCACCCGCTGGAAGGACCTGCGCTTTCCCGTGGAGATGCCGCCGAACCTCACCGACGCGCAGCGCGACCGCTATTCGCGGCACATCCTTTTACCGGAGGTGGGTGAAGCCGGTCAGGCCAAGCTCCTCGCTTCCAAGGTGCTGCTGCTCGGCGCGGGAGGACTCGGCAGCCCAGCGGCGCTCTACCTCGCGGCGGCCGGCGTGGGAACGCTCGGCATCGTCGATGCCGATACGGTCGACGCGTCGAACCTGCAGCGGCAGATCCTCCACGCGACGAGCCGCGTGGGGACGCCCAAGGTCGAAAGCGCGGCCAAGGCGATTCGCGATCTCAACCCCGACGTGAAGGTCGAGCCGTACCAAGAACGGCTGACGAGCGCGAACGTGGACCGCATCTTCGGGCCCTATGACGTCATCGTCGACGGCTGCGACAACTTCCCTACCCGCTTTTTGGTGAACGACGCCTCGGTGTTCTTGAAGAAACCGGTCGCGCACGGATCGATTTTCCGCTTCGACGGCCAGGTGACCACGTTCTTGCCCGGCAACGGACCGTGCTACCGCTGCTGGTATCCCGAGCCGCCCCCCGCGCATCTCGCGCCCTCCTGCCAAGAAGCGGGCGTGCTCGGGATCTTGTGCGGCATCATCGGCACCTTGCAGGCCACGGAGGCCATCAAGATTCTGCTCGGCGTCGGGGACACCTTGTCGGGGCGCATCCTCACGTACGACTCGCTGAAGATGCGCTTTCGCGAGTTCAAGCTGCGCCGCGACAAGACGTGCCCGGTGTGCGGCGAAGCGCCGTCCATCAAGAGCTACATCGACTACGAGGGCTTCTGCGCAGCGTGACCCCGAGAAAGGTCGCCAGCGTTGTCCTTCCGACCGTCATCACAGTGGGGCAGGTTCGCCACACACGCCATCGACCCGACACCGCAGGCCTTCCCATGGGGCGTGGCGTCCCAGCGGAATCGGCAACGTCTTGACCGCTAGAAGGACACCACAAGTGTCAGCGGGGGGCGGTGACAATCTGCCGTCTGGCATCGAGGAAGCCGGCCAGGGTCGCGGGCGGCTACCCAGTCGTGACCAAGGCAGTTTGCAGCGTCTCGAAGTGCGGGCGGCTCCGACGAGTAGGTCGTCCTCAATTGCATTTTCCTGCTAGACTGGCGGCTTCCTAGGTAACGAATCAGTGGGGAGGGGGGTGTCGGAGAAAAACCGTGAAAAAGAGATATTTGGTAAGGGATGGGACCCGCTCCTCTTAGCCCAGTCCAAGCAGGAAACACCTGCGGGAAATA
The DNA here is from genome assembly GCA_035318465.1 of Polyangiaceae bacterium. Taxonomy (GTDB): domain Bacteria; phylum Myxococcota_A; class Polyangia; order Polyangiales; family Polyangiaceae; genus DASWDH01. Next base: position 62,758 of record DATHES010000118.1, on the reverse strand, counting down.
CCATTTGATCGCTCAGCTCGGCCGCGGTGGTATGGCCGAAGTGTATTTGGCGGTCGGGCGCGGCCCCGCAGGCTTCAACAAATTGCTCGTCTTGAAGCAGCTGACGGCAACGCTTTCTTCGGAGCCGGATTTTCTGGCGATGTTCCTCGACGAAGCGCGACTCGCCGCGCGGCTCAATCATCCCAACATCGTGCAGACGAACGAAGTCGGGCAAGACGGCGGCAAATATTTCATCGCCATGGAGTACCTGGACGGCCAGCCGCTCGTCCGGATCTTCCGGCGGCCGTCCCCTGCGGGTCTTCCCATCGCCGTGGTCTTGCGCATCATCGCCGACGCCTGCGCCGGCCTTCACTACGCGCATACGATGACGGACTTCGACGGTTCACCCCTTCGGATCGTGCATCGCGACGTGAGCCCCCACAATCTTTTCATCACCTATGGCGGGCACGTGAAGGTCGTCGACTTCGGTATTGCCAAAGCGGCAAGCCGGACGACGGAAACGGAAACCGGGCTTCTCAAGGGGAAGATCGCGTACATGTCGCCCGAGCATATCCGCGGCGCTGAAGTCGACGGCCGCTCGGACATCTTCTCGCTCGGTATCGTGCTCTACGAAGCGGTGACCCGCCAGCGACTGTGGGGAAGGCGCGTCGCCGACCTCGACATTCTGCGCCGGCTCATCAACAACGACGTGCCTTCCTCGCCGCGCGCCGTGGCGCCCGATGTTCCCGAGGAAGTCGATCGGATTTGCCGGCGCGCACTCGCACCCGAGCGCGAGGATCGCTACGCAACTGCACAGGAAATGCAGGAAGACATCGAGCAGACCCTCGCCCGGCTCGGCCCCCGCGCTTCGGAGCGGGAGGTCGGAGCGCTCGTCGCGCAGCTTTTCGCGGAAGAACGGCAGGCAGTGGCCGCGATCATCGAAAGACAGATGCGCTTGCTCGATACGGTATCCGACGGAGAACGCCTCGTCGGCAGCCTTCCGAAGTTGGGCGTGAACGGCACCGTCTCGCTGACCGGCTCGTCCTCGGTGGTCACCCAGACCGAGCTCGCTGCATCGATGAGTCCCCCACCCCGCCAGCAGCGTGCCGTGTGGGCCGTGTTCGGCGCCCTCATCGTGCTGGCGGCGATCGTGGTATGGGCGGCGCTTTTCTCGCACACTCGAGAAGACCTACCTCGCCAAAGCGCCGCGGTGCTGGTGCAAGGCGAGCCGACGAGCACCGCGCTTCCTACTGAAACGAGCGCGCCTCTCGCTGTGCCCGAACCATCCCCGGCCGATCCGGGCCCGCTGGTCAGCGCACCTGCCAGACCGACGCCTTTGCGGCGCGCCGGACGTTCCGTGGTGCGGGCGGCCTCCGCGACGAGCAATCCACCCTCCGTACCCCAACCTTCCATTCCCCCACCTTCGGCACCCCAACCTTCGCCCAGCTTTGGCCCGCTCGATGGTCGCAAATAGCGCCCAGCCTCGCTTGCGTCGGGTTCGGTACGGCCTCGTGCTCGGGTCGCTGCTTGCGACCCTGGGACCTGCGACGGCCAGCGCTGGAGGGCCGACCGCGACGGAGCGCGGTCTTGCCGAGCAGCTTTTTCTCGATGGAAAAAGGCTCATGGGCGAGGGCAAATTCGACGAAGCGTGCCCGAAGCTCGCGGAAAGCCATCGCCTCGATCCGGGGGGCGGCACCGTCTTGAACTTGGCCGTGTGCCACGAGGCACAGGGGCGTCATGCGTCGGCGTGGTCCGAATTCCACGAGGCGATCGACTTGGCGCGCACCGATGGTCGGCGCGACCGAGAGCAATTCGCGTTGGAACGCCTGGGCAAGGTGGAGTCCAAAGTGTCGCGTGTGACCATTTTGGTGGAGCGGGCGGCCGATGTCCCCGCCCTCGTGCTTACCGTCGACGGAGAGGCCATCAGCCGGGTGGCGTGGGGCACCGCCTTGCCCGTCGACGCAGGGTTTCACGAAATCGTCGCCACCGCACCCGGCAAGGTGGAGCGCCGCACCACGGTGCAAATCAGCGCCGCTGCCGACAACAAGACGGTGACGCTCCCCGCGCTCGACGACGCGCCATCGTCCTCTGCTTCGACCGCGGCGCCCGCGGCGACGCCCCCGCCGCCACCACGGACGGTGTGGCGATCAGCGGCGCCCGTTCTTCCGCCTGCCGCCGAGCCTTCGTCGAGCACGAGAACGGTCGGCTACGTCGTCGGCGCGGTGGGCATCGTGGCGCTCGGCATCGGCGCCGGATTTGGCGTGGAGGCACTTCTCAAGCGCCAGGAGAGCGATTCGTTCTGCAAGGGAGCCACCTGCTCCCGGCAAGTGGGCGTGGATTTGAACGACGACGCAGCGCGCTTCGCCAACTATGCGAACGTGGGCATCGGCGTGGGAATTCTCGGCGTCGCGCTCGGTACCTACCTGGTGTTGAAGAAGGGGGCGGCACCGGCGCCGTCGATGGCAACCTTACACGCCGACGCCAACGGGGGGATCCGCGTGGTTCCTGTCGTGGGCGCGCGCGACGCGGGCGTGCGCCTTTTCGCAACATGGTGACGACCTACCCGTTGCCGCGCGCACGGATAGCAGTCTTCGCGACGGCAATAGCCTCCCTGAGCCTCGAAGGCTGCCAGCTCGTTGCCCGCATTCAAGATCGGACGCTCGAGATCGAGGACGCCGATCTCGGATGGGATCAGCGCGCCCCGGATCCGCTCGACGGCGGACCGGACGCGCCAGGCGAGGCCGGGAATGGGCCCGATTGTACGACGAACGCCGAGTGCACCGCGCGCGCCACCGCGGGCGACGATCTCGACGCGGCTCTCTTCGCCTCGCCCTACTTCCAGCCCGATGCGTTCACCGGAACCATCGACGGTGGCATCGTTCCGGCCGTTTGTATCAAGCCGGCAGGCAGGTGCGTACGCTTGCTGACGGGAGACTGCCGGGCCATGACCGGCGACTTCCTGAACGACAACTCCATCATCGTCGGAACCTATCTCACGACGAGCGGTTCGCTGGCAGCCTCCAACATCCCGCGCGAGCGCTCGGCTGTTCTCGCGGCCGAGGAGATCAACACGGCCATCGCAGGGGGCGGCATTCCTCCGGCAGAGGAGGGAGGCCCCGCTCGGCCGCTGCTGGTTTTGCAGTGCGATCCCAGTGCGGATCCGCTTCGAACGGCGCGGCACCTCGCCGACGATCTGCATGTGCCCGCCGTGGTGGGCCCCAACGTCGCCGAGGACGTGATCACCGTCACCCAACAGGTGTCGGCCCGAGCGGGGATGTTGCTCATGAGCCCTACGGCTCCGCCCGACCCGGTCTCCAATCTCGTGGACAATGGGCTCACCTGGCGCGCCGTTCCCTCCGACAGTCAGCGCGCGAAACTCCTCATCGACCAAATCAACGAAGTCGAGACGAGTCTGAAAGCTGCGCGAGGAAACCGCCCGCTCCGGCTCGCCATCCCCTTCCGCAACGATGCACTCGGCTTGAGCGCGCGCGATTCGATCAGCGGCAAGCTGCTTTTCAACGGTCATTTCATTTCCGACCCCCAAAACGCGCAATACGTGAGTCTCGATCCCTATGGGCTGACCGACACCGCCAGCCAGGCCGCCATTGCCACCAAGTATGCGACTTTCCTGCCCGACATCATTTTCATGGTCGCCAACGAGACCGTCGCCAGTATCGCCATACCGCTCGAGCAGCATCTCGCCCTCACCGATGCCGGCGTGGACCGCCCCTATTACGTCGTGACGGACGTCGTCAAAGTCCCCACCTGGCTGACGGCAGCGGCCATGCCCACTATCTCCGCCGATTTTCGCTCGCGTGTGCGTGGCATGGGTGTGCGACCCGACGGGAATTCCACCTCCGTTTTTGCGTCGTTCAATGCGGCATACACCTCGCGCTATGGAGCGAACCCTGGAACGTCGGCCATGGGCCCATCCTACGATTCGATGTATGCGATTGCGTACGCGCTCGCAGCGACGAGGAGTCAACCCGTAACGGGCGCGAGCGTGGCCCAAGGCCTTCGCTCGCTGTCGAGCGGTGACAGCCTCCAAGTCGGGCAAAACCAAGCCAACAACGCCTTTCAACAGCTCGCGGCCGGAAAATCCATTGCCCTGCGGGGTACGTACAGTCTCCTGCAGTGGGACTTCAATGGAGACATCGTGGGGGGCACGATGGAGGTGTGGTGCATCGGCCTTTCGGGAGGAATGCCAGTCTTCGCTTCGGCCGGCAAGACGATGGACGTGGCGACGCAGATCGTCAACGGCTCCTATACTCAGTGCAACTGAGAACATCTACGCATCACGGAGGCAGCCATGAATCATCGTAATCGCTCTTCGAGAATGTCTGCGCGTATGTTCGCGCTCATTTGGGCGGCATCGACTGCGACCACCTTGGGCTGCGAGGAGAACGCGAGCGTTGCGCCCGACGACACGGCCTACGGCTCGGCATCGAGTCGAACTGCGTCGCTCGAGCCCGATTTGCTGGAGTTGCTCCCGCTGCAGCAACAGGCGACTTTCACCACCGTCTTCACCGCTCCCCTCGCCACCGAAGGCCTCACCGCGGACCGCGCCGGGAACCTCTATTCCGCGGGTCGGGGGGGTAACCCTTGTCCGGTCTGGCGGGTGCCATCCGCTGGCGGGCCGGCGGTGGTCGTTGGCAACATCCCTTCGCCATGCAGCCCCAACGGGCTGGCTTTCGACGAGTCCGGCGCACTTTACGTGACCGACGGCGGCGACAAGATTTACAAACTCATCCCCAATGAAACCGCGCCGCCCGTCGGTGCTCTTTTCGCGGCGGGAGTTCCCGGCGGCAACGGCGTAGCCTTCGACCGGCGAGGCAACCTGTGGGTCACCGACGGAGGGACGAGCCAGGGGCGCGTCTTCAGCGTGGATCCGGCCGGCGTGGTGACGGAAAGGTTCCGCGTTCAACCTTTGGCCAACGTCGTCAACGTCGTCACGACGACCCCGGACGGCGGCACGCCGACCGACACGGGCGGCGTAGGACGCGACCCGCGCGCGCTACCGCCCGGCACCCTCGCCATCACTCCCACGAGCCGGACCGCGAACAACACCGCGGGCTCGGTCGCCATCGTCGCCAACGGTATTGCCTTCACGCCCCATGGGACCCTCCTCATCAGCGATACTGCGCGCGGCGTCATCTGGCGGGTGGAGATCGATGGTGCCGGCAATGTTCGGAGCTCGATGGGTTGCGACACCACCTTCTCTCCCAATACGCTGTGCCTGGAGAACGTCTTCGTGGCCCATCCGGCTCTCGAAGGATTGGACGGCATCGCCCTCGATACCGCGGGCAACATCTGGGGCCTCGCCAATGAACGTAACGCGATCGTCTTCGTTACGCGGTTTGGTGGCGTCTATCAGCTGTTTCGCAATCCGGTCGATGCGGTCAGTCAGCTCCGCAACGCGGGGCCGCTCGAATTTCCCACCAGTCCATTTCTCGTCGACCGCAAACTCTGCATCGCGCAGACCGACGTCGCCCGGCGCGACAACTTTCCGAACAGCGCCGGTGAAGTCGGGTCCGGCGTCGCGACCGTCGCCAAGATCTCCTGCTTGGATCAGCCGCTGCCGCGACGAGGATTGCCGCTGCCTTTCGGTAGCCGCGCCCCCTGAGCGATACGCTCTGCTTTACGCGGGGTACTCGGCGACTGTCTCCCTGGTCGGACGCTCGACGGCTTGCAGCGGGCTCGTGATGAGGTCGCGGCCCCCTTCGCCGAAGAAGAGCGCCTCGCCGACGTTCGGTTCGCCGGGGTTGGGCAGAAGTGCGCCATTCATGAAGAAGCGCAGCCCGCCGAACAGCGGACGACGTAGGGCCAGGTGACCGGGGAGCCAGTCGCCCGTGCGACGATCGCGCACGGAAACACAGACCCCGTCACGGAAATGGTACTCCGTGTTGCGGGTCATGTAGACGCGATGACGACGACGTTCCGTCCCTTGGTAGTCGGGATTGGTGCTGAGTGATTCCATGGCGAGGTCCCTCCACCCCTACGATGCCCAGGTGTCCACGTAGGTGCCAAGTTTTCGGCAGACGGCGCCACGAACTTCTGGAAGCGCTTGCGAATTCCGTACGATTGGCGCCATGAAGCCAATTGCGACGGGGCCCGGTATCGCCAGGACGACGCGGGTCAAGCTTTTTCACTCTCGAACTTTTTGCCTCGTCGCTTCGTCCGACGCACGCTGGGGAGAACTCTTCGATGGAGCGGACGTGATGTCCGAAGGGGCGCCGCGGGGCGAAGGGAACGACCGCTCGTACTTTGGTTCGAGCAACATCATCTTGCTCATCCATCCCGAGGAACCGAGCCAAACGGTACAGACCTTGGCGGTCGCGGTGGCACGCGATCCCCACGTGCGGCTCCGCGCCATGCGCGTGGCGCGACGCGAAGCGGCGCAGCGTGCCAATGGACCGCTCGATCGTGTGCGTGCAGAGATTACGGTGGCCCCTTGTGCGACCGGCGTCGCCGTGCACGTCGACGTCGAAGCGCTGGTTCTGCCGGAGCGTCGCGCACGCCCGCGAGGGGCAGCTCTGGCGCCGATGGCGTCCTCGGGCGCGCCCCTCTAACCTAAGGACCTTGTCGCCGCAACGGTTGCGTGGTGACGAGGGTCGGTCATCTTGGTTCGAACAGCGAAGCGGCTGGCGTCGGCTCGTCCACTCTTGACGCGCGGCTTTGGCTGAGCATGGCGGCGAGATGAAGTCTCGCCGAACTCTTGTCGAAGGGCGAAGGCCGGCATACGGTAAGCTCACCGCGTCCTCCTTAGGTCTCCCTAAGGGTCGGGAAAGAAGATGCGCCAGAAGAATCGTCGCGGAACCGACAAGGTGATTCACGTCGTCTTCGGTCCCGGGGGCGGCCGTGTCGAGTCACGCCCGCACCGCGCGGAAGGCTCCGTCGCCAAGGCCGAGCACAGCCTTCCCGATGCGCGCGAGCCGATCACCGACATGTTCTCGGGCACCGAGGTCACGCGCCTGCTCGGTTTCTCGGCGGCGCGGCTGCGCACCCTCGATCGGGCGGGCGTCGTGTCACCGAGCGGCCGCCGGCGCGGCCGGCGGGCGTACACTTTCGGCGATCTCATCGCGCTTCGCACGGCGCAGACCCTGCTCGCCCGGCGCGTACGCCTGCGCGACGTGACGCGCGCCATCGCCGCGCTGCAGCGATCGCTGCCCAAGGTGACCCGTCCTTTGTCCGAGCTCCGCGTCGTCTCCGACGGGCAACGCGTCGTGGTGCGGTCGCAAGAAGGGACCTTCGAGCCCCTCACGGGCCAGATGCTGCTCGACCTCGAGATCAAGAGCCTGCGCGACGACGTGGTGCGCGTCTTGCGGCCAGCCGCCGGCAAGGAGCGCGCGCAGACGGCGTACAACCTCTACGTGCGCGCGAGCCAGCTCGATGAAGACCCGGCCACCATGAAGGACGCCGAGGCGCTCTACCGCGAGGCCCTCGAGCTCGACCCGTGGCTCGCCATCGCTTACACGAACCTCGGAAATATCTGCTTCCGAAAGGGGGAAGAGGCCGACGCCGAAAAGCTGTACCGGCGGGCGCTCGAAATCGACGCACGTCAGCCCGAAGCGCAGTACAACCTCGGCTACATCATGCTCGAGCGGGGCAAAGCCGTGGACGCCATCCCTTACTTCCTCGGTGCAATCGAAGCCGATCCGCGTTTTGCCGACGCCTATTTCAACCTGGCCATGGCCTACGAGGGCATCGGGGACGCCGTACGAGCGCGCCCCTGCTGGAAGCACTACCTCGAGCTCGAGCCGGCCGGTACGTGGGCCGAGATCGCACGCAAGCACCTCTAGCACCAGTCCAACTGCCCGCGCGGCCGATGCCCGCGCGAGAAGATTCTCTGGGTAGCGGATTCGATGAATCGACTCACCCGCCTCGTCGCTTTCTTGTTCTTTGGTTCGGGCGTTTGCGCGCTCATTTACGAGATCGCCTGGTTCCGCGAGTTCCGCCTCGTCTTCGGGGCTTCGACCTTGGCCAATGCCGCCGTTCTCGCCGTCTTCATCGGCGGGCTGGGCGCGGGGGGTCTCGTGCTCGGCAAACGCGCCGACACGGTCGAGCGACCGCTCGTTCTCTACGCTTTGCTCGAAGCGGGCGCCGCCGGGCTGGCTGCGCTGTCCCCGCTCTTGCTCTGGCTCACACGCTCCGCCTACATCGCCGCGGGGGGAACGCCCGTCCTCGGCTCGTTCGGCGCGACCGTGGTCAGGCTCGTGCTCACGGTGGTCGTGCTGGGGGGACCGACGTTCCTCATGGGGGGGACGTTGCCGGCCGCCGCGCGCGCCGTCGAGACGGACGACGACTCGGCGCGACGCCGCGTGGGATTGCTCTACGGCGCCAACGCGCTCGGCGCCGTCGTGGGCTGCGTTCTGGCGAACTTCCTCATGCTGGAGTTTCTCGGAACGAAAATGACGCTCTGGACGACGAGCGCCTTCAATCTGCTGATTGCCGCCGTCGCGTGGGTCGTAGCTCCCGCGGCCGCGACGGAGCCCGCGGCGATCGCAACGCCTGCCGAAGCGCGTTCGCCCGAAGAGCCGGCCACCGCGGTGGAAGGTGCAAGCGTCGCGACGACCGTGACGACGGCGGATGAGGCGAGCGTAGCGAGCGCGGCGAACGCGACGAGCGTAGTAGCGAGCGCGATGAGCGTAGCCAGCGCGGTGACGGCGGATGCTCCGAGCGTCGCGGCCGACGACGTTGCACCTGCGCTGCCCGAGTGGCTCCCGAGCTGGTATGTACCCGCTGCGTCGGCCATCGCCGGGTTCGTCTTTTTTCTGATGGAGCTCGTCTGGTATCGGATGCTGGGGCCGCTTCTCGGGGGAACGGTCTTCACGTTCGGCACGATCTTGGCGGCCGCGCTGCTCGGCATCGGCCTCGGCGGCACGGCGTACGCGCTCTTTGGCTCCGGAAAACCCGCCACCCTCAATGGGTTCGCGGTGACGTGTCTTCTCGAAGCCATCCTGATCGCCGTCCCCTACGCGCTGGGTGATCGCGTCGCCACGCTGGCGCTGCTCCTGCGACCGCTCGGCACGCTCTACTTCGCGGGGCTCGTCGCCGGGTGGACCATGGTGACCATGGTGGTCGTCCTGCCCGCTTCCATCGTGGCGGGCGTGCAGTTTCCGATGCTCATCGCCTTGATGGGCCAAGGAAAGAAACAGGTGGGCGCACAGACCGGTTGGATCTACGCGGCCAACACCGGCGGTTCCATCGCCGGCGCGCTCGCCGGCGGTTTCGGTCTTCTGCCCGGGCTTTCCGTACTGGGCTGCTGGAAGCTCGCGGCGGGCCTGCTCGCCGTGGTGGGTCTCGGCGCGGCCTTGCCGACGCTGAAGCGATGGTCGGAGTCCCCCTTCCGCGCCATGTGGACCGTGCTCGGGGCGATGGCCGTCTTCATGTTGATGAGGACCGAAGGACCCACCTCCGTCTGGCGTCACAGTCCCATCGGCGTCGGTCGTGTCCCCAATGAAGTTACCCATTCCATCAATAGTTACCGCGACTGGATGAACAGCGAGCGGCGCGGCTTGACGTGGGAAGAGGACGGCGTGGAGAGCACGGTGGCGCTCGACGGCCGTCACGGTTGGGCGTTCATCGTGAACGGCAAGAGCGACGGCCACTCCGTGGTCGACGCACCGACGCAGGTCATGGCGGGCATCGTCGGTGCCGCGCTCCATCCGATCAAGCGCGCCATGGTCATCGGGCTCGGCACCGGAAGCTCGGCGGGATGGTTGGGCGCGCTCCCCGAGATGGAGCGGGTCGACGTGGCCGAGCTGGAACCGGCCATTTTGCACGTGGCAGAGGTAGCGAGCGCCGCCAACCACCACGTCCTGAAGAATCCCCTCGTCCACATCAACATCGGCGACGCGCGCGAGCTGCTCCTCACGTCGCGCGACCGCTACGACCTCATCTTCTCCGAGCCGTCCAACCCGTACCGGGCCGGCGTCGCCAGCCTCTTCACCCGCGAATATTACGAAGCGTGCGAGAGCCGGCTCGCCGAGGACGGCCTCTTTCTGCAATGGGTGCAGGCCTACGACATCGACAAGCGCACGCTCCGCGCCGTGTACGCGACCCTCGGCTCCGTTTTTCCGGAGATCGAGACGTGGGAGCTTGCCATCAACGATCTTCTCCTCGTCGCTGCCAAGAAGCCGATGAACTACGACCTCCCCGCCATCCGGGCGCGCTTGGGGCGCGAGCCGATGCGATCGGCGCTCCTCGGGCCTTGGCGAGCCATCGATGCGGAGGGGTTCTTCGGTCATTACGTGGGCAACGCTGCCTTCGGTCGCTCCATCGCCGAGTCGAACCTGGACAGCATCAGCACCGACGATCGGAACCTCATCGAGTTCGGTTTTGCGCGAAGCGCCAACGCCGTCCGCGGCAGCGAGGCAGAAGAGGTGCGCCTCGTCGCGCGCATCAACGGGCAACATCGACCGATCGGCATCGACAAGGAACTCGATTGGGAACGGGTGGACGACAGCTGGCTCACGTTCCAGGCGTCTTCCGGTACTCCGGTGACCCCGAATTCGCAGATGAATGACGGACAGCGCCGCCGCGCCGCGGCTTTCGGGCAGTTCCTGCAGGGGCTTCCCCAGATGGCCCTCGGCCACTGGAGCCAACAGAAGCGCGAGCCGGTCGATCCCACCGAGGTCGCGATGATCGCCCAAGCGCTGGCAGAGAATGCGGACGAGGCGGCGCTCCCCTTCATCGATCGATTGCGCCCCATGAAACCGGCCGAAGCCGCGGCCATCCTGGCGCGGCTGCGCTTGCGGCAAAACAAGCTGCAGGAGGCGGCTGCTGCGCTGGAAACGGCGTTCGTCGCCTACCGCAACGAGCCCTGGTCCTGGCCCTTCGTCATCAGCCTCGCCATGGAGACCGCCAAGGAGATCACCGCCAAGAATGGTGACACCATCGGGCTGGTGCGCGAAGCGATCGGCAAGCCTTTCGCCCTCAACATGTTCGATGACGCGCGGCGCGCCACCTTGCTCGCGCTCGACATGGTGCAGAAACTCGACTCGGGATGCGTCGAAGTCCTGCGTCCTTACGAGCCCTACGTGCCGTGGAGGGAAGAGCTCTTGTCGTGGCGCTCACGCTGCTATGCGCTCGCCCATGACCGGAACCAAGAGCGCGCCCAAATGGAGCTCGACGAGTTCAACCGCAATCTGGCGATGCCCTTCGGCAAGGGTCTCGACTTCGTCCGCGCCAGCCCTTGAAGGCCATCGTGGTGGTTTACCACCGGCGGTGGCGCAGCGCGGGCAGGTTGGTGCGCACACGTTCGATGTACGTGCGGTCGACGTCCGCCAGCGCGATCCCTTCTCCCTCCGGGCACTGCGCGATCACATCGCCCCACGGATCGGCGATGAGGCTCTTGCCGTACGTACGACGGCCGCGGGGATGCGTTCCCCACTGGGCGGCGGCCACGACGTACGCTTGCGACTCGATGGCGCGTGCGCGCAGGAGCACATGCCAATGGTCCTTGCCGGTGGCCAGGGTGAAAGCGGCGGGAACGACCATGACGTCGGCCCCCGCGTGGACGAGCCGCCGGTAGAGTTCGGGGAAGCGGAGGTCGTAGCAGACCGAGAGGCCCACCGAGAAGCCGGCGATGGTGACCACCACCGGGGCGTCGCCCGCCGTCGTGCTCGCGGATTCGCAATAGCGCTGACCATCGCCGACATCGACATCGAACAAGTGCACCTTGCGATAGGTGCCCATCGTCTTACCATCCGGCGAAACCGCGACGCAGGCGTTGTAGGGGCGCGCGGGATCCGTGGCGCGCTCCGGCATGCCGCCGGCAATGACGTGAACGCCCGCGCGCCGTGCGGCTTCGGCCACCGCGGTGAGAATCGGACCGGGCGCCGCGTCGCCCAGAGGTTCCGCCACGGCGCGCTTGCCTTCCTCGGGACCGAGATAAGCGAAGTTCTCGGGAAGCAGGACGAGCTCGGCGCCCCCGTCGGCAGCGCGCGCGATGAGCTCCGCTGCGCGGGCCAGGTTCGCGGCGACGTCGTCTTGGCTCGACATCTGCACTGCAGCGACCCGTAGTTTGTCGGCCATGATCGATCCTACCTACGGACGGGGCGTAGCGCCCGCGTCGCGCTGGCGCACGCGTGCCGTCCGGAAAGAAGATGTCACGGTTTCGTAACCGCGTCGACGCGCTTGCTCCACAGCAGCGTCGCTAGGTTCGGCCCCCATTTGGGACGCTCCTTTCGCGCGCAGCGCGGAGCGTCGGAAGGTGAAATCATGATCGGGCTTTACAGAGGCGGAAGTCTCCGCCTGCGAACGATGGTCACGGCGTCGGCGATGGTCGGCGGCGCCCTCGTGGCGGCGTGCTCGTCCGATCAAGACCAAGGGATCGGCAAGGCGGATGGCGCGGTGGAATCGGATGTTCGGGCCTCCGACGGTGCGCGCGAGGAAACGGGGGCGTCGCCCGAGAGCGGTGGGCTGCCCGGCGGGCACGTCGTGGTAAGCCAGATCTACGGAGGCGGAGGGGGCGGCGACGCGACGTTCACGCACGACTTCGTCGAGCTCTTCAACGCCCGCAGCGAGGTCGTTTCCCTGCACGGTTGGTCGCTCCAGTATGCGAGCGCCTCCGGGACCGGTAACTTTGGCGCCACCGAGACGCAGCTCGCCGAGCTGCCCGACGTATCGCTCGGCCCCGGGCAGTACTACCTCGTCCAGCTCGCCCAGGGCACCGCCGGCACCACAGCGCTGCCGGCCCCCGATTTCGTCGATCCTACCCCCATCAACATGTCGGCGACGGGGGGCAAGATCGCGCTGGTGAAGAGCGCGTTGCCGATCGGATGCAACGGCGGCTCCGCGCCATGCGCGGCACCCCAGTTGGAGGCCGTGATCGACCTCGTCGGCTATGGCCCTTCCAACTTCTTCGAAGGGAGCGGCCCCGCAGCAGCGACGTCCAATGCAACCGCCGCCTTTCGTGCGCAGGACGGATGCGCCGACACCGACGACAACGCCGCTGATTTTGCGGCAGGCACCCCCGCGCCGCGAAACAGCCAATCGCCTCTTCACGACTGCACCCTCGTCGACGCGGGCCCACGCCGCCCGGACGCGGCCAGCGATGGCCCTCGCGCCGACGCACCGAGCGTCGACGCGCTGAGCGGCAAGCGCATCCGCGACATTCAAGGGCGGGCTCACCTTTCGCCGCTCCTCGGCACCAGTGTCGAAGCCGTTCCCGGCGTCGTCACCGCCGTGGGCGCCGCGGGATTTTACCTGCAAGATCCGTCACCCGATGCGGACGATGCAACGTCGGAAGGGATCTTCGTCTTCACCAGCACCGCCCCCACCGTCGCCGTGGGCGACGCCGTGCTCGTCACCGGCGCGGTCGACGAGTTTCGACCGAGCTGCGCCAGCGGCTGTGCCGCGACGAGCAGCGCCTACGCGCACCTGACCACCACCGAGATCCGGCTGCCGACCGGCGTGGTGGTGATCTCGTCGAACAATCCCCTCCCCCCACCGATCGTGTTGGGGCCCGGATCGGGCGAGCGCCACGCGCCGAGCAGCGTCATCGACGACGACACGACCGGCAACGTGGAGACGGACTCCAAGAGCTTCGACCCGGCCAGCGACGGCATCGACTTCTACGAGAGCCTCGAAGGGATGCGCGTCGCCGTGAACGATGCGGTCGCCGTGGGTCCGGCCAGCGCCTTTTCTTCCGGCTCGCGCGAGATCCCGATCGTACCCGGTGGCGGTGCCAGCGCGGGTTTGCGCACGAGTCGCGGCGGCATCCTCGTCGCGGCGACCGACTTCAATCCCGAGCGCATCATCCTCAGCAACGCTCTCGTGGCGGCCTCGCCCGACGTCAACGTGGGGGACAAGTTCCCCGGGACGGTCGTCGGCGTCATCGACTACGCCTTCGCCAAGTACAACTTCTTCAACACCGGCGCCCTCCCGGCCATCGTACCTGGTTCGCTCGTCCGCGAGACGCTCGCCCTTCCCGAGCGAGCGGCCGCGGATATCGACATGGCTTCGTTCAACGTCGAAAACCTCGACCCCACCGATCCGCCCGAGAAATTCGCGCGGCTCGCCAGCATCGTGGTGCAAAACCTGAAGTCACCCGACCTCGTCGCGGTCGAGGAGATCCAGGACAACAACGGGCCCACCAACGACGGCACTGTCGACGCATCGACGACATTCACCATGCTGGCCCAGGCGATCACCGTGGCGGGCGGTCCGAGCTACCAATTTCGCAACATCGATCCCGAGAACGGCAAAGACGGCGGAGAGCCCGGGGGCAACATTCGCATCGGCTTTCTCTTTCGCACCGACCGCGGACTTTCCTTCGTCGATCGCCCCGGCGCTGTTTTCGATACGCCCAATGCCGTCATGACCATGGGCGGAAAACCGGCCCTCGCCTACAGCCCCGGCCGCATCGACCCCATCAGCGCCGCCTTCAGTTCGAGTCGCAAGCCGCTGGCGGCGGAGTTCACTTACCGCGGGCGTACGCTCTTCGTGATCGCCAACCACTTCAATTCCAAAGGGGGCGACCAGCCGCTCTTCGGGCGATTTCAGCCGCCGGCCTTGTCTTCGGAGATGCAACGCCGAGAGCAAGCGCAGATCGTTGGTGCCTTCGTCACCCAGATTCTGGCGGTCGATCCAGGCGCAGCCATCGCCGTGCTCGGCGATTTGAACGACTTCGAATTCTCGCCGCCGATCATGGCCTTGAAAGGCGCGGGGCTGACGGCGCTCATCGAGACGTTGCCGGCCAACGAACGCTACTCCTACGTCTACGAGGGCAATTCGCAGACGCTCGATCACCTGCTCGTTTCGAGTGGCCTCTTGTCGGCCAAAACCGGCTTCGACGTCGTGCACGTCAACGCGGAATTTTTCGATCAAGCGAGCGATCACGATCCCAGCGTGGCACGGTTTTCCTTTGCGCAATCGAGCGATCGAAGGACGCGCGCGCCGCGCTGAATGTCATTCATTCCGCCAGCGGCCCCGCAAGCTGACCCTCCCCGCCTCGCGCAGCGGTGATGTTGCGTGGCGCACGCAAGGACTTCACCCAGTCTTCACCGCCATCCGGCAGCCTCGAGCGTCGGAGGAACGCACATGTCCCGCACCTTGTCGGCAATCGTTCTCTTGGTCGCCACTGTCGCCACTGTCGGCGCTGCAACGCACACTGTGGCAGCGGGGCCGCGCGCTTCGTCGGCCGGTTCGATGGCACCGGCCATCCCCGCGGTCGGCGCTTCCGTCGAAACCCCCGCCCTCTTCGATGACGACGCGGGCGGCAACGCCAACGGCGACGACCCTGCCATTTGGGTCCACCCGTCGAACCCGGCCGCCAGCCTGATCATCGTCAGCAAGAAAAATGCCGGCCTCTCCGTCTACGACCTCGGCGGCGTCGAGCTCCAAGCCATCGCACCGCCGGTAGCGCCCGGCCCCGACGACAGCCCGGGGCGATTCAACAACGTCGATCTCCTGCGCGGCTTCGAGCTCGGGGGACGGCGCGTCGATCTGGCCGTCGTGACCGACCGCGGACGCGACCAGCTCCGATTTTACCGCATCGATCCCGGCGCGGCGGCCATGCACCGGCCGCCCCTCACCGACGTCACCGCGGCGTCGGTTCCGCTCGTTTTTTCTGCCGATCAAGCCGAAGTGAACGAACAAGCCACGGCGTATGGTCTCGCCGTGAAAGGGCCCCATGGCCGCGACCCCGGCGCGCTCTTCGCCAGCCGCCGGCATCGCACCGAGGTGGCCGAGCTCGAACCGATCGCCACGCCCAACGGTCGAGTTACGTACCGGCGCGTGGACCTCATCGCCATCCCGCGCGCGTTCGATCTGCCGAACGGCGCGACGTGGACCCCCTGCACGTCGAGCGACGAGGAGCTACCGCAGGTCGAGGGGATGGTGGTCGACGTCGAACGGGACATCCTCTACATGGCGCAAGAGGACGTCGGTATCTGGGCGCTCCCGCTTTCTCTACGCCGCCCGCGCTTGCGCCTGGTCGACAAGGTTCGCGAATTCGGCGTCCCCTACGACCGCATCTTCAACCCCGAGGAAGACGAATATTCCTGCGCCATCCGCTTTAGCCAAGATCCAGGTTACGGGGGCAAGCACCTTTCTGCGGACGCCGAGGGACTCACCATCTACTACGGCCGCGGGCAAGGCGGATACTTGCTCGCGTCGAGTCAGGGGGACAGCACCTTCGCCGTCTACGAGCGGTCGGGCAACAATGGCTTCCTCGGCACCTTTCGCGTCGGAAGCAGCGGCGACATCGACGGCGCCGATCACTCCGACGGAGCGGCGGTGGTGAACGTACCGCTCGGCCCCGCTTTCCCCCGGGGTCTCTTCGTGACCCACGACGGTGAGAACACGCCGGCCGCGACGGGGCCCGACGGCGAGACACGCGAAAACACCAACTTCAAGCTCGTCCCGTGGGAAGACGTCGCCAACGTGTTTCCCCGCCCGCTTCTCATCGATACCCAGACCAAGACCTGTCTCGGCGAGACGCGCTGACGTCCCCGCCCCCGCGTGTCGATCACTTCGCCTCCACGAACGCGCAGAGAGCTTCGTACCACACGAGCTTGTCGGCAAACCCGGGGTAGCTCGCATTGAGACCGCTCGGGTTCGGCACCACGAAAACCCGCGCGCCGGCGATGCGCTCCGGCTTGGGCCCCGCGCCCCCGCTCTTTTTCAAGCCGAAGAACGCTTGGTAAACGCTCAGTCCCACGAAAGCGACGACGCGCGGTCGCATTTTCTCGATCTTGCCCGCCAGCACTCGACGACCCGCGGCAAGCTCGGCCGTCGTCAGCTCGGCGGCGGTGCGCGTCACGCGGGGGCTGATGTTGGTGAGCGCGACGCCGAATTCGGCGAGCCGTTCATCTTCTTGCGGGGTGAGCAGCTCCGGGACGAGGCCGGCCGCGTGGACGAGTCGCCAGAAGGGATTGCCGCGCCCGGCAAAGTGATGCCCGGTCGCGCCCGAGCGAAGCCCCGGGTTGATCCCGACCAGAAGCAGGCGCGGCCGATCGACGACCACGTCGCGAAGGGGCCCCTTGCCCCTCGCACTCTTCAGACGAGCCAATCTTTTTGGGAGATCTTCTGGGGGATGTACACGTCGGTCACGAAGCTGATGTCCTTGTTGGAGAGCGCTTCGATCTCCATCTTGAAACCGGCTTCGAGCTGGTCGTTGATCTCTTCTTGCCATTGCTTGGCCGCAAACCAAGGATAGGCGAGCATCTGTTTGGCGCGGGTGATGTCCTCTTTGAGAAGATCGATCTTCACTTCGTCCGACAACTTGAAGGTCTTGAAGTCGCGCGTGCGAAGACCGAGATAGCGCGCTTTGGGGCAGGCCATGCGCATCGATTCGTAGGCCAAACTGATGGAGCCCTGTTTCACGACGCTGTAGATGTAGAGGCCCCACGGATCGTTGTCGACGAGCACGTAGATCGGCAGCTTGAGCTCGGAGTAAAGGCGCTGGATGAGACGCCGTGCGCCGCGCGTCGCCTGACCGCTGCACGTGAGGAGCAGGCACTTGTGCTTTTTCCAGAATTTGTCCTCGTTGAGGCGATGCCACACGGCTTCCTTCTCCACGAGCATGACGAACTCGGCTTCGCTCTTCTTGAACTCGATGACGTAGTCCTCGGTGATGCTGGGGACGCTCCAGCCGCCGGACCCCATCCGCGAGAGGTCGATCTCGTCCCCCGAGTCCACGATCACCATCGGCCCCACCATGCTCCCCTTCTTGTTGGCGAAGAGGTGTAGCTCTTCGCGCAGCGCGTCGAGGCCGACTTCGAGGTCTTCGATGATGGGATCGCTCTCCACCTGTTCGTCGAAGGTGTTCTCCTTGTAACCCTTGATGGTGTGCTTGGTCATGTAGAAAAGGTCGCGGATGCTCGTCGTTTTGCCGCTTTCCAGCAGATCTTTGCAGGCGCCGGCCACGAGGAACGTCTGCATGAACTTCTTGGCCATGGAGACGTTGAAAAATTCACGCGACTGTACCTTGTCGCCGAGCTCGATGAGGTGGTGCTTGGCGCTGAACGAGACGTTGGAAAGCGCGCGGATGGGGAGCTCGAGCGCCGGGTTGTCGGCGCGTTTCACCTGACGGATGGTTTCGAGCCCCAAGGCTTCGATCTTGGCGAGCGTCTTTTTGGCGCGCGCGGCGTGCGCTTTGTCGAGGGTCCTCTTGGTTGCCATTGCGATTGCCTCACTCGATGAGCTTCAGTTGCTCGCCTTTTTTCCCGGAGACCGTCTTGGGTGAGCGGCCTTTTTCGGCTTTGCGCTTGGGGCTCGCTCGTCCCGCCGGCGGGCTCTCCGCGCCTTCGGTTTTGCGCTTCGCGCCCTTGCCCCCTTCACCTTTGGCCCCCGCGCGCTTGCTCGGGTCGTCGTGCTTGGCGCCCTTTTTTTTCTTTTTGGAGGGCTGGTCGTCCCCTACACCTTCGAGGAGCGGCGTCGGCTCGCCCGGCGGTGCGGCCGCGCCGCCCGCGGCTCCCCCTTCGGGCGGCGGGACCTCCGGCACAGGCTCGTTCATGTTGACGAAGTTCGGCAGTGCCTTGAGAAACAGCTTTTCGATGTCTTCCCGGGGGCGCCCCGTCATCTTGCCGATGCTCATCCCGAGCTCGGGGATGTAGCGCTCGAACAGGCTGCGTCGTTTGGCTTCGCTCTCGAGCCGCGCCCGAGCGCGCAGGCTCTGGGCCAGCCTGCGACCGCAGTCCTGCAGCGCGAGCGTGATCTCGCGCAGCATCTCGGGATAGTGCGCGACGGCTTCCTTGGCCTCGCTGGTGAACGGAACCCAGACGCTGGCGAGGTGCACGAAGATGGCCAGCGGGCCGATGGGCAGCGATCCGCGCGGTTGGGCGAGCCCATAATTTTTCCAGTTGAGCTCGTAGACCGCCTCACTGATGGCGCAGGCCTTGGGCTGGTACTGGAGCGGGACCCGGTTGGCAAAGCGCAGGACCTCGGCCGGCTCTTCGAGGGGCAGATCGCCCCCGTAGGCGATCCCGCATTCGACGACGAACGGGTTGCCTCGGTAGACGGCTGGAGGACGCGTGGTGGAAAAATATTGCCCCCCGACGAATCGGCGCTTGAGGCCGGCCACGATGAGCTCTTCGCCGATGGGCACGACGCAGGTGGCGGGGGGGGCCAGCACTTTGACCTCGCCGAGGGCCTTGTGGAGCCGCTCGATTTCCTCCCCCAGGAGGTCGGGCGCCCTCTTGGTGGGCTTCACCTTGGCGGCCTCGCAGACATGCTGGGCGAGCCCCGGCGAAACGCGCGAGAAGTTGTCGACGAGGGCGGCCTTGGCACTCATCCCGTCCGCGTCCTGCATCATTTTGAGCAGCATCCCGAGCTCGACACCGTGCGGATGCGGCTTGATTTCTTGCGCTTCGCGGGGAAGCTCCTGCGAGGCGCGCGGGTATTCTTGCACCTCCCCTTTGGGCGAACGGTACGTGAGCTCGAGGTGAGGGTTGGCCACGACGCTCTGCTCGAGATAGGCGTCGACGCCGGTGCGACCGCCGCGGTAGGTGCCGGTCAGCTCGAGCTCCACGCGGGTGCCGTGTTCCTTGTCCCACTCCACCTGCTCTTCTTTGAGGACGTCGGGCTGATTCTTTCGGGTGTCGATGCGAAGCTCGACCCTTCGCGCGACGCGCCCCTTGCCGGTCTTGGAAAGAATGACGATCGGCCGGCCGGTCGTCAGCATCGCGTAGAGCCCGGCGGCGCTGATGCCGATGCCCTGCTGGCCGCGCGCCTGTTTGAGGCGGTGAAACTTCGAGCCGTAGAGCAGTTTGGCGAAAATCTTGGGGATCTGCTCTTTGACGATGCCTGGACCGTTGTCTTCGACCGCCACGCGGTAGCGATTTTCCGAGATTTCGACGATTTCGACAACGAGCGTGGGCAAAATCCCGGCCTCTTCGCAGGCATCGAGGGAGTTGTCCACCGCCTCTTTGACCGTCGTCAGGAGAGCCTTGGCTGGGTTGTCGAACCCGAGCAGATGCCGGTTCTTCGTGAAAAACTCGCTGACCGAGATTTCACGTTGCTTCTGGGCCATGGACTCGGCGGTGGCCCGCCGCTGCGGTTTCGGCGAGAGCTCTGCGACGCTCATGATTGCAGAGGTACCGACGATACTGCACGTATGTCAAGTCTGCTGCAGGTCTGTGCGTCGTCCTTACCTCCCCCTTTAAGCGCGAGCGATCCTGCGCTAACGAGGCGGCGGCCTGAACAGACGACCCCCCGCCATGCCCGGACGCCCCCGCTGACTCCCTGATGCCTCGTTTCCATTTGGTCCGCGCGCTCATCGCGCTGTTCATCGCTTTCGTCTGCCTCAGCTGGACAGTTCCCGCTTTCGCGCAAGACGCCGGCACCCTGCGAATGCCGGCCTTTTTCGCGCGCGACGGCGGAGCGCCGAACCTGTCACTGGGAACGGTCAGCGCCGATGCCGGTCCCGCCGCGGCGGCGACCCAGAGCAGCGGAGATGCCGGAGCCAGCGCCGATGCGGGAGCGTCCGGTGATGCACCTCTCCCCGATGACGAGGGCGAAGACGCCGGCCCCGGCGGTCAGCGCACGCCGGCCAACGAAGAAGTCATCCCCCGCCCGCTCGCGCTGCCGCCCACCGACGCCGAGCAGGCACGCAATCAATCCATCGCCCGCATCGAGATCGTCGGCAACCGGCGCGTTTCCAAGGATGACTTCCTCACTTACCTGCGCGAGCACGTAGGTCAGCCATTCACCCCCGAGGGGCTCACCCGCGACGTGCGCGAGCTGTGGGACTCCGGGTTCTTCGACGACGTGCAGGTGGAAATCGATCGCAAGGACGACGGCGTGACCTTGCGCTTCGTCGTGCGCGAGCGACCCAACATCAAGGAGATCAAATTCGAGGGCAACGAGGAGATCGAAGCCGAGAAGCTGCAAGAAGGGATCGAAGCCAAGCCGAACACCATCCTCGCCTACCCGTCGCTTCGCCGCAGTGTGCAGAAGATCCGCGATCTGTATGCCGAGAAGGGATATTTCCTGGCCGAAGCGAGCTTCGACGTCACCTCGCGCAAGGACAACGAAGTCAACATCCTCTTCAAGATCATCGAGCACCAGGCGGTGACGGTGCGCCGGGTCACGTTCATCGGCAACGATCACCTCCCCGAGCAAGATCTGCGCGACGTCATGTACACGGGGCAAGGCGGGATCTTCTCGTTCGGCTCGGGGGGGCCTTTTCGCCAGGACGCGTTCGAACGCGATGTCTTGATGATCAACGCCACCTACTACGATCGGGGCTTTCTTTCGGTCGCGGTGGCGGCGCCGCGGGTGATGCTGACCCCCGACCGCAGCGGCATCGAGATCACCCTCACCATCAACGAAGGACCCCAGTACAAGATCCGCCAGCTGAAAATTTACGAGCGGGACGCGGGGGGGCGCGAGGTCGAACCCATCCAAGGGCGCCGGCATCTGCGCGAGATGGTACGCGCCAAAACGGGCGACGTGTTCAACCGTGCCGAGCTCGCCAAGGATCTGCAAACGGTGCGGACGATGTACCGCGACGAGGGGTACGCCAACGTCCAGGCCGATCCGCAGACCCAGCTCGATCCCGACAAGCAGATGGTGGACATCATCGTCGCCATCCGGCGCGGACCACCCGTCTATTTCGATCGCATCGAGATCCGCGGCAACACCAAGACGCGCGACAAGGTCATGCGCCGCGAGATGCAGATCGCCGAGGGGCGACTCTTCAGCGAGACCAAGCTGGAGACGTCGAAGAAGCTCATCACCGCCCTCGGCTACTTCGAGCGCGTCGACATCTCCACCGAGGAAGGGAGCGCGCCCGACCGCATCAATGTGAACGTCGAGGTCGCCGAGAAGTCCACCGGCACGTTCCAGGTCGGCGCCGGATTTTCATCGGTCGAAAACTTCATCCTCACCGCGCAGATCCAGCAAGCCAACTTCTTCGGCAACGGCCAGAGCGTGAGCTTGCAGGCACAGGTCTCGAGCCTGCGTCAGTCGGTCAACATTCGCTATTTCGAACCGTATTTCATGGATACGCGCTTTTCGATGTCGACCGATCTCTACGATCAGCTGCGCGTCTACCCGGACTTCTCCCAGCACACGCGGGGCGGCTCGATCACCTTCGGTCACCCGCTCATGACCCCTCCCTACCTGCGCGCTTCGCTCAGCTACACGAGTGAATACGACGAGGTGTCCACCGCCACGACCACCACCCTCTTCGGCACCTCGAGCGCCATCAGCATCTTCCAGCGCCTGCCGCTGCGCAATCTCTTCACCAGCGGCTTCACGTCGAGCCTGCGCCCCGCCGTCACCTACGACACGCGCGACAACCGCCTCTTCGCGACCAACGGCGTCTACCTGCAGGGCTCGGCGGAGCTGGCGAGCCCCTGGTTCGGCTCGAAAAACCAGTTTTTGCGCTATCGCGCCATCGGCAGTTTTTACTATCCGATCGGCCTCGGGTTCGTGCTGAAGATCAACACCAACCTCGGCGTGGTAACGAGTCCGCTCGACGACGGCGTGCCCATCTTCGCACGCTTTTTTCTGGGCGGGATCCTCGACGTGCGCGGCTTTCGCTTGCGCACCATCGGGCCGCGTCTCCCGCTCACCTCCGCGCTCGATCCCAACGCGCAGCCGATCAGCAACGGAGCGATCATCGGCGGCAACTTGAGCTACTACCAGAACGTCGAGATCGAGTTCCCCATCATCGAGAAGGTCGGCATTCGCGGCGTGGTGTTCACCGATGCCGGCAACTCCTGGAACCTGGAGCAGGTTTATTGCAGCGCGGCCAAGGGGGCGGTCTACTCCGTCACCGACCCGTGCTTCCATGGGCTGGACAGCCTGGTGCGGATGCGCACCTCGGCCGGCTTCGGCGTCCGCTGGTTCTCACCGCTCGGCCCGCTCCGCTTCGAATGGGGATTCCCGTTCCTGCCCCTCCCCTTCGAAGAAAAGAGCGTCTTCGAGTTCACGATCGGCAACTTCTTCTGAAAAGGCGCTGAACCCAAGCGTCGGTGGTGGCGATTGGAGGGCAGGCCCGCGCTCACCAAACGATGTCGATCGCGTAGCGAGCGATCTGCTCGTCCCTCGTCACCATCGCGCACTTCTCTTCCATCGCATGAGCAATCAACATGCGGTCGAAAGGGTCCCGGTGATGGTGAGGTAACCGCTCCAGCCGCTCTGCCTCGGCAAAACCAAGAGGGCGGCGGACGAAACCGGAGCGGTCGACTGCAGCGACGAGATCGTCGGGGATGCGCAGGCGCCCCATGGCCTTCTTGATGGCAATTTCCAGCGCCGACGCGGCGCTCACGAAAACTTCGTTGCTGCGATCTTCGATGGCGCGGCGCGCTCCGCGAGACAACCGCGCACTGCCCTCGAGCGCCCAGATGAGGGCGTGGGTGTCCAGCATCAATCTCACTTGCCGAGCCCCCACGCCGCGAGATCTTCGTCGCTGAGCGGCGCGTCGAAATCCTTGGCCATCCGCACTTTCCCTTTCCAGCACCCGAGGCGCCGCGGCGATGCCTTGCGCAGCGGCACCAGCCGGGCGACCGGTTTGCCCGCCCGTGCCAGAATCACTTCCTCCCCGGCCTCGGCTGCCGCCACCAACTTCGACAGCATGGTCTTGGCTTCGTGCATGTTCACGATGCGTGCCATAGGACCTAGATTAGCCGGCCGGCGCGAAGACGGCTAGCTAATCTAGCTAATTAGCTCGACGAGGTTAGCTAACCATCACCCACCCGAGCGGGCGTCACCCGCCACGGGCTCGACCCTGACGCCGTCGCCTCGTAGAATTCCGGTCGGCCATCGGGTCTGCCGAGGGAGAGGCTGGGCGCGGAGCGCTCGAGCGGCCCCGTCGCCTCGGTGGACCGCCGTTCAGCTGGGCCCACTGCTCGCGAGCGTCCGCTGCTGAGACCTTTTGCTTCTCGCGCGCGCCCGGGTTAGAAGTCTCGCCGCCCACGTGCGGGCGTAGACAACCATGGCAGACGAATCCAACACCAATATCCAGCAGAACAAGCCCGTCAGCCTGCAAGACGAGATGCGCTCGTCGTACCTCGATTACGCGATGAGCGTCATCATCGGGCGCGCCATCCCCGACGCGCGCGATGGTTTGAAACCCGTTCACCGGCGCATCCTTTTCGCGATGCACGAGCTCAAGCTCTCGGCGACGCAGCCTTACAAAAAGTGCGCGAAGGTCGTCGGTGAAGTCCTCGGCAAGTACCACCCGCATGGCGATGCGTCCGTCTACGACGCGCTGGTGCGCATGGCGCAGGACTTCTCCATGCGCCACATGCTCATCGACGGACAGGGCAACTTCGGCTCCGTCGACGGCGACCCTCCCGCCGCCTACCGCTACACCGAGTGCCGCCTCTCACGCATTGCGGCCGAGCTGCTCGCCGACATCGAGAAGGATACCGTCGATCTGGCCGCCAACTTCGACGACTCCGAGCAGGAGCCTGTCGTTCTGCCGACGCGCTTTCCCAACCTCCTCGTCAACGGCTCCAACGGCATCGCGGTGGGGATGGCCACCAACATCCCGCCCCACAACCTGGCCGAGATCGTGACGGCCGTCATCGAGCTCATCCGCCGACCGGAGATGACCAACGAGGACCTCATCCAGCTGGTCCCCGGCCCCGATTTCCCGACGGGCGGTATCATTTACGGACGCACCGGCATCGAGCAGGCTTACCGCACCGGCCGCGGCAGCATCGTCGTGCGTGCGCGCGTCATCACCGAGAAGATGCCGGGCAAAGTCGACCGCGAGCACATCGTGGTGGGCGAGCTGCCCTACCAGGTCAACAAGGCGCGCCTCCACGCCAAGATCGCCGAGCTCGTCAAAGACAAACGCATCGAAGGCATTTCCGAGGTGCGCGACGAGAGCGATCGCGACGGGATGCGCCTGGTGATCGAGCTGCGCAAGGACGTCTTTCCTCAGGTGGTGCTGAACCAGCTCTACCGCCTGACGGACATGCAGACGACGTTCGGCGTCATCAACCTGTCCATCGTGGAGGGCAGGCCGGAGGTCCTCGACCTCAAAACGACGATCAAGGTTTTCATCGATCACCGGCGCGAAGTGGTCACGCGAAGGTCGCGCTACGAGCTTACCCAAGCCCAGGCCGAGCGCGAGATCATCGAGGGCCTCGGGATGGCCATCACCGAGGTCGACCTCGTCATCAAAACCATCCGCGCCGCGGCCGACCCCGAGACCGCCCGCAACGATCTCATGAAGCTCCCCCTGGCGGGGTTGGAAGACTTCGTGCGGCGGGCGGGCCGCCCCGACGCGGAGATCGCCGAGGCCGCCAAGCGCAAGGAGTACTTTCTCTCCGAGCGCCAGGCCAAAGCCATCCTGGAGATGCGCCTTTCGCGTCTCACCGGGCTCGAGCGCGAGAAGCTGGCCAAGGATTTCGGCACCCTGTGCGACCAGATCGCGCGCCTCACCGCCATCCTCGGCGACATGAGGATCTTGATGGACCTCGTGGTGCGCGAGCTGGAGGAGATCAGGACCAAGTACACCGACCCCCGCCGCACCGAGATCGTCGCCACCGAAGCCGAGATCAACATGGAGGACCTCGT
This sequence comes from Polyangiaceae bacterium, assembly GCA_035318465.1. Classification (GTDB taxonomy): domain Bacteria; phylum Myxococcota_A; class Polyangia; order Polyangiales; family Polyangiaceae; genus DASWDH01. The sequence goes on along the minus strand of DATHES010000118.1, from coordinate 37,294 downwards.
CCAGGAAGAGGACATGGTCGTCACCATCTCGCACGCCGGATACATCAAGCGCACCCCTTCGACGACCTACCGCGCCCAGCGTCGCGGCGGCCGCGGCAAGGTGGGCATGGAGGCCCGCGAGGAAGACTTCGTCAACCAGCTCTTCGTGGCGTCCACCCACGCCTTCGTCTTTTTCTTCAGTGACCGCGGCAAGGTCTACGTCAAGAAGGTCTACGAAATTCCCGCCGCGGCGCGCAACGCCAAGGGGCGCGCCATCGTCAATTTCGTCGGCATCGAGCCGGGCGAGAAAATCGCCGCCATCACGCCGGTCATCGAAATGAAAGAGCAGACCTTCGTCGTCACCCTCACCAAGCGGGGGCAGATCAAGAAGACGGAAGTCACGGAGTACGAGAATTTCCGAGAAAAAGGCATCATCGGCGTCAAGATCGAAGACGGCGATCAGCTGCTCGGGGCCGCCATCACCGACGGCACGCGCGACATCATCATCGCCACCAAGCAGGGGATGTCCATCCGCTTCGACGAGAAGCAAGTGCGCCCCATGGGGCGATCCACGGTGGGCGTCAAAGCCATCGACTTGTCGGAGGGGGACCATGTGGTGGGTCTCGGCGTGACCAGCGACGGCGAGCCCCAGGTCCTCGCGGTGTGCGAAAAAGGATTCGGCAAACGCACGCCGCTGGAAGAGTTTCGCCCGCAAAATCGCGGCGGCAAAGGGATCATCCTCATCGACGCCAGCGAACGCAATGGTCCCGTGGTGGGCATCGCGCTGGTCAAGCCGGACAACGAGGTCATGCTCGTCACCGACCGCGGTCAAACGCTGCGTACCAAAGTCAGCGAGATCCGCGAGACCGGGCGCAACGCGCAAGGCGTGCGCGTCATGACGGTGGAAGAAGGCGAGCGCGTGGTGGCCATCGAGGCGCTAGCGGAGTCGGAAGAAGCGGGAAGCCTGTCCATCGTTCCCGAAGGCGGGTCAATCCCCCCCGGCGAGAGCACGCCGAGCGACGACGTCAACTGAGCCCGGCCCTGTCCACGGTATCGCCATGGCTCGACCGTCCAAGGCCGTCCTCGCCGCGCCGCGCACCTTCGCACGCCTCTCCGCCGCGCACCCCGATGCGCACTGCGAGCTCGTTCACCAAAATCCGTTTCAACTCGTGGTGGCCACGGTGCTCTCCGCGCAGGCCACCGACGTCATCGTCAACCGGGTGACCCCCGACCTTTTCGCGAAGTACCCGGATGCGCGCGCGCTCGCCGCCGCCGACCCTGCCGTGGTCGAGAAGATCATCGGCCGGCTCGGCATGTTCCGCCAAAAGACGAAAAGCATCGTCGGCCTTGCCAAGAAGCTGGTCGCCGATCACGGCGGCGAGGTGCCCCGCTCCCTGGCCGAGCTGGTCGAGCTCCCCGGCGTCGGACGCAAGACGGCCAATGTCGTGCTCGGTGTCGCCTTTCGAGCGCCGGAAGGCGTCGTCGTCGATACCCACGTCCAGCGCATCACGCAGCGGCTCGGCTGGACGAAGGTGACGACGCCCGAAAAGATCGAGCAAGATTTGATGCGGCTTTTTCCTCGGCGGGATTGGGATCTCTTGAGCCACGTCCTCATTTTCCACGGGCGCCGGATCTGCTTCGCACGAAAACCGGCCTGCCCGACCTGTCCCGTCAACGACGTATGCCCTTGTGCCTTCAAGGCGGAGATGGTCGGACGCAAAGGCGGACGCGTGCCTCGGCCCGCGGCGAAGCCCTCGCGCGGACGCGCCACGACCAGCCAGCGCCAGCCCTCGCGCGCCGCCCAAGGTAAACGGCGCGGCCGCGGCACGGCGCGCTGATTCGAGTGGGAAGCGCGCGGCGCGGTCGTCTCGCTGCTCAGTGCAGCCCAGCGCCGAGCGCTTGGCTGTAGATCCGCTCGTACGCCTCGGCGACGGCGTCGGAGGTAAAAAGCTTCATCGCTCGTTCATATCCCTTTTGCCCCATTTGCCGGGCCATTTCGGGCGATGTCACCAGCCGCTCGATGGCTTGCGCGAGACCGTCGACGTCGCGCGGTTCGACGACCAAGCCAGTCTCCCCGTCCACGATGATGTCGGGAATACCGAACCACCGCGAACCGATGGTGGGCAGACGCATGGCCATGCCTTCGATGAGCGACAGGGGAAAGGTCTCGCCGGGCATGTAGCTCGGAAGCACGACCGCACTGGCCGTGCGCATCAAGGCGGGCACCTTTTCATTGGCCACGTGTCCCATGACGTCGACCAACGCCCCCAGCCCGAGCTCCTGCACTTGCGCTTCGATGGCGGACCGCTCGGGGCCGTCTCCCATCACGACGACGCGCAGCTTGGCATGGAGGTGCGGCAAGCGAGCCACCGCCTGCAAGAGCTCGCGATGACCCTTGCCCTCGATGAGCCTGGCCACGAAGAAAAGTCGAAACGAGGAGGTCGTGGCGGGCGGATCGATGGCGTGGTGATCGAACTTCCGTGGGTCGACACAGAACGGGACAACGGTCGCCTGCTCCTCGGACACGCCGTGGGCAACCATCTCGTCGCGCGCCGCTCCGTAGGGGCAGACGATGCGCGCGGCCAACCGTTTTTCGTACCAGAAGGCAAAATCGGTGAGCGTGCTGCGGAAGGGCTCGAACCAGGCGAGCGTCGCGTGGTGCGTCACGACGAAGGGCACGCGCGTGCGCCCGGCCGCCAGGAAAGCGTCGAGTCCCCCAACTCCGACGGCATGAACGTGCAGCACCTCGGCCCCCGCGCTCGACAAAATCCGAGTGAGATGCCGCATCCGCTTCACGCGGAACGTCGCTGAGGCCATCTTGCGCACGGCTCCGCGCCCCGACGACGCGGGCAACGACAAAGGGAGAGAATGAACCTCCACGTTCATCGCCGCCGCGCTGGTCCGCAGCTCGTCGCGCCCTTCCAGATCGCACACGATGGCCGGCTCGAGCCCCCGCCGCCGCTGCGCAGCGCAGAGCGTCAGAACGAACGTTTCTACGCCCGTCATGCCGACGTTGCCGAGGCAATGCACGACACGGCGAGGTCCGCCCGATCCTGGAATCACGTTGTGTGGTGTCTCCCCGCCGCCAAGCGACCTCGAGCTTCGTCCAATTCACCGCGTCTGCAAACTTTCAGCGGGGAAGCCCAGTCATACCCCCAAGGACCTCGTTCCAGCGACCCTCGGAGCGCGACGACCAACCGACATCCGAACGAAACACCGCCGAAAGTGGTGATCGGGTACATCATTACAGCTTTGTCATCTACCACATTTTGTCCGGGGTCCGAACGGTTCCAAAGTTCGTCTGCTCCACGGGAGCGCGCGAAGGCTCGACACGCAGCGCGTCATCTCATCCGCATCGACGAATTCGACGGGACCTCCGTCCGATTCGTCATGGTCCGCTGCTGCCAAATCTCGGCGCAGCGTCGATTCGGTGCTATCGCGGGAAGGGCGGCGGGGACAGGAAACACGAGTATGCTTCGCCCACTTGCAATGAGTCTCGGAAGATTCGCTTGCTTGACGAGGCGACGCCTCTCGCTTTTTCTCTTGCTCGCCGGTCATTTCTGCACCGCGACGCTCGGGTGCACGGTCTATTCGGATCTCGAAGGGATCGCCCGGCCGGGCGGGCCCCTGACCGATGGCAGTACCCCCCCGCCGGACGGGATGCAGAGCGATCGGGCCACGCCACCCTCCGACACGGCGGTTCGCGACACGGGGATGACCGTCGACGCGCCCGTCCTCGACGCGGCGAACGACGCTCCCACCGACACGGTGACGCCGCCGATCGACGCGATGACGCACGACTCGAGCTCGGACACCGTGGTCGGTGTCGACGTCGCGACCGACGTCGCGACGCGCGACGCCGCGCCCGATGCCGCGATCGACAGCCTCGTCGACATCGCCGTCCCTCCCCCGCCCGAAGCTGGCCTCGACGTCACCGGGCGGGACGTGGTCGATGCCGGTACGCGCGTCGATGCCGACGCCACCGCACCACCGCCCGATGCCGACGGCGGGACCGGCACGGTCGACGCCCGCGACGCGGGGCCCACCTGCTGGGGGGGAACGCCGAGCACGCATGACGAGGACCACGACGGCATCGTGGACGAATGCGACAATTGCCCGTCGATTTCCAACGCCAACCAAGCGGACGTCCGCGAAGTCAACGCCGGCGGGACCGCCGACGGCGTGGGCGACGCGTGCGACCCGCGCCCCACCGCAGGGGGCGATTCGATCTACCTCTTCGACGGGCTGAACTTCACGAGCCTCCCCGCCGAATGGAACAACACCGGGGTGGGCAACTGGACGGCGTCGGGTACTTCCGTTGCACCATCTGGAACCGACACCGGGCAGGAACTGAGTCGGAGTTTCCCGACCAACCTCGGCAACTACCTCGCCGAGACCGCCTTCACCTTCACGGCCCTCACGATGAATGGCAGCTCCAGCGTACCCTTCCGGATGGACAGCGCGGGCAACGGTTGGCGCTGCGTCGTCGGGACCCCCAACGGACTGACGGGCCAGTTTTTCATCAGCAAGGTCACGGCCGGAACGAGCGAGACGCAACCACCCCAAATCACGGCCATCGATGTTCCACAGGTCGGCGATCGCTATCGCGTTCTCGGCGGCGCCTACAGCGACAGCCTCTATTGCATGCTCGGCAGCGGCGAGCGTCAGAACCGGTCGGACACCTCGACCACCGGCCAAGCCGGTTTTCGCTCGACCGCAACGAGCGCCGTCTTCGAATATCTGCTCGTCTACCGGCTCGGGGGCACGATTCCGTAGCCGCGCACCGGAGCCCGATCGCAAAAACTCTTCGGTTTTTGCCCGCGCTTTCGCGTTGGAGTGGCTCGTTTCCATGCGATGAGCTGCAGTGGCGCAGAAACGCGGCTATGCTTTGATCGCTGCAATGCGAAGTTGCCGATCCCGAGACTTTGCGAAGCATCCGTTGTTGTGCGCAATCTGGCTCGTCGTTGCGGCCGGCGCGGTGGGCTGCGCGACGTATACGGGCATCGACGGGGACGAGGGCCCCGATGTTCGCGTGCCGATCGATGGCCAAACGCCGGCCGAGGGATCCTCCAGCGACACCACCGCGCCGCCCGCCGATACCGGCGGAAACAACGACACCGGGGGCTTCACCGACACTTCGGTCGTGGACGCGCCTCGCGATGCCACCACCGAGGATGCACCCCCGGCGGACGTGTCAATGGGCGACATTGTCCGCGACACGTCGGTCGATCCTGACGCCGGGTCCGACGTCACGCCGCCCGGCTCCGACGCGGATGCCAGCGCGGACGCCGACGCCGATGCCGACACGGCCGTGCCCCCCGGACCCGACACCGGGCCCGACGTCACCGCGCCGGACGTGGTCGAAGCTGGACCGCGCGATGCCGACGCCACCGCGCCCCCCGCCGACGCCGACGGTGGAACCGTCGACGCGCGTGACGGCGGGCCGACCTGCTGGGGCACACCCAGCACCCACGACGAAGACAACGACGGTGTGGTCGACGAATGCGACAACTGCCCATCCGTTTCCAACGCCAGCCAAGCCGACGTCGGTGAGGTGAACATGGGTGGCAGCGCCGACGGCGTCGGCGACGCGTGCGATCCTCGCCCCAGCGCCGGCGGCGATTCGATCTTCCTCTTCGATGGAATGAACTTCACCACCATTCCCGCGGCGTGGACCAACGTCGGCACGGGCACCTGGACCGCTTCTGGAACCTCCCTTTCCCCGACGGCCACGGTCGCCGGGCAAGAGCTCCAGCGAAACTTTCCCAGTGCTCTCGGTAACTACCTGGCTGAAACCACCTTCACGTTCACCGCCCTGACGACCAACGGCAGCGCCAGCCTCCTCTTCCGCATGGACGGCTCGCGCAACGGCTGGGGATGCGCCGTCGGCATCATCGCCTCCAATGGTCAGCTCCTTCTCACCCAAGTGACCGCCGGAACGGGCGAGGCGAGTCCCTTGATCGCCGCCATCAATCCGCCGCAGGTCGGGAGCCGCTACCGGCTTCTCGGCGGCGCTTACTCGACGAGCGTTTATTGCATGCTCAGCACCGGCCAGCGCCTGAACCGGTCGACCACCGGCTCGACGTCGGGCGAAAGCGGCATTCGCGCCAGCGGAGCAAGCGCCGCTTTCGAGTACCTTCTCGTGTATCGGCTGGGCGGCACGGTGCCGTAGTCGCTCGGCAAACCCTAACGCCCGCGTGCCGCGTGCCGCGTGCATCCGACGCTCAGCGATCGAAATCGACGGCCACGGTGTTGCCGCCGCTCACCACGACGCCAAGGCGCTCGCCGGCTCGGCAGGGATACCGCCCCGACAAAAGCGCCGCCAACGCCGCTGCGCCGCCCGGCTCGGCCACGATGCGAACCTTGTCCCAGAGCGCTTCTTGAGCGGCCCGAATGTGCGTATCCTCCAAGAGGACGACGCGCTCGACGTGACGCTGGGCGACGGGAAACACGTGGGCGCCGATGCGCCGAGCACCCAGGGAATCGGCGGCGATGCCGTGGACGTCGACGTCCACCGGGTGACCCGCGTCGAGCGCTCGCGCGAGCGTCGGTGCGAGCTCTGGCTCCACCCCGACCACGCGCGCTCGCCCGGCGTACCAGGAGGCGAAACCTGCAATGAGACCGCCTCCCCCTACGGGGACGAGCACCGCTTCCAGCGCGGGGGCCTGATCCTCGAGCTCTGCCGCCATGGATCCCGTGCCGAGCAACGTCTCGATGGCATCGTAAGCGTGCACTTCGAGGGCGCCGGTTTTCGCTGCTCGCTCGTGGCTGGCCGCGAGGGCATCGGCGTAACGCTCACCGCCGATTTCGAGCATGGCTTGTTCGCGACGAATCCGCTCGACCTTGGCCGGCGACGCGATGCGCGGCACGAAGATCTGCGCTTTTTTTTCGAGCCGGCGCGCCGCAAACGCCACGGCCGCCCCGTGGTTTCCCCCCGACGCCGCCACCACGCCTGCCTCCGGAACGTCGCGCGTCAGCAGGTTCGCAAAGGCGCCACGCACCTTGAACGAGCCCGAATGCTGCGTCAGCTCGAGCTTCAAATAGAGCTGGCAGGCCGGCAAGCCGAAGTCGGTGCCGGACAGCTCGATGACGGGCGTCCTTCGCACGTGAGGGCGCAAGAGGCGCGCGGTTTCGAGGATTCGTTCCCGTGTCAGCGGTTCCGGCATGCGCGCATGTTGCTCGGGCAAGGTGCGCAGGGCAAGCTGGACCGACGGGCCCGTGGTGCAGATCGAGGTGAGCGCGGGATAGGTCGACGGCTCGTGGGGCGAACCCCGTGGCACGACTGTCCGCGTCGCTGGGCGCCTTTTTGCGCCCAGCGATGCGCGACAACTCGAGAATCAGACGAGAATCAGAACTGATGCGCTTCGGTGGAGTCCTCGAGCGCCAAGGTGCTCGCCTGGCCACCGGAGATCACCTCTGCCACCTGGTCGAAGTATCCGGTGCCCACTTCGCGCTGGTGCCGCGTCGCGGTGTAGCCATTGACCTCGGAGGCAAACTCCGCCTCCTGTAGCTCGGAGTAGGCCGCCATACCCCGCTCCTTGTATTTGCGCGCCAGCTCGAACATCCCGAAGTTCAGGGCGTGAAAGCCGGCCAGGGTGACGAACTGGAACCGATAACCCATCTTGCCGAGCTCGACCTGGAAGTCGGCGATCGTCTTCTGATCGAGCTTCTTTTTCCAATTGAACGACGGCGAGCAGTTGTAGGCGAGGAGCTTGCCGGGAAACTTGGCGTGGACCTTTTCCGCGAATTTCCGAGCTTGCGCGATGTCCGGCGTCGAAGTTTCCATCCACAACACGTCCGCATAGGGAGCGTAAGCGAGCGCGCGCGCGATGGCGCAATCCACGCCCCCCTTGAGCTTGTAGAAGCCTTCGGCGGTGCGTTCGCTCGACTCGATGAAGGGTCGGTCGCGCTCGTCGATGTCGGAGGTGAGCAGCTTGGCGCTGTCGGCGTCGGTGCGAGCAACGAGCACGGTCGGGACGTCCATCACGTCGGCGGCGAGACGCGCCGCGGAGAGGGTGCGGATGAACTGGCAGGTGGGCACGAGCACCTTGCCCCCCATGTGGCCGCACTTTTTCTCCGAGGCCAGCTGATCCTCGAAATGCACGCCGGAAGCTCCCGCTTCGATCATGGCCTTCATCAACTCGAAGGCGTTGAGGGGCCCGCCGAAGCCGGCCTCGGCGTCGGCGATGATGGGCAGAAACCAGTCGTGCTCATGCTTGCCCTCGGCCCGTTCGATCTGATCGGCGCGCATGAGCGCGGCGTTGATTTTTTTGACGACGTTGGGGACGCTGTCGACCGGGTAGAGACTCTGGTCGGGGTACATCTGACCGGCCGAGTTGGCGTCGGCCGCGACTTGCCAGCCGGAGAGGTAGATGGCCTTGAGGCCCGCGCGCGCCATCTGCACGGCCTGGTTGCCGGTGAGGGCGCCGAGGGCGGCCACGTAGCTCTCATGATTCAAGAGGTGCCAGAGGCGACGGGCACCCAGCTCGGCGAGGGTATGGCGAATGACGACCGATCCGCGCAGGCGTTCCACGTCGGCCTTGGTGTACACCCGGGTAATGCCCTTGAAGCGGTTCGGATCATCCACGGGGTCATTGGGATTCGAACGATCGAGTGTGTAGGCGACAGACGACGACATGGAGATCCTCCGTTCTCGCCAGTCAAGGCGAGCTTTATTGAAAACTGTTATCGATAATCAGCGAAAGAAACGACGATGGTACCGACTCACTCGCCGTGGGCGAGCAACCGCTCGTACGCCGGCAAGGTGAGGAAATCTTCGAAGTGATCCGATAGCGCGAGCTCTTCGAAAAGGGCGCTGGCCTCGCCGAGGTGTCCGGGGTGCGCCCCTTTTTCGCTCGCCGTCCAGATCAAGAGGGCCGACTCTTGTCGGATGAGCGCCCGAACGCGTGCTTTGGTGACGATCTCGCCGTTATCTAGACGGGCGCTGTGCTTGACCCATTGCCACACCTGCGCGCGCGAAATTTCGGCAGTGGCCGCGTCTTCCATGAGCGAGAAGAGCGGAACGCAGCCGTTACCGCGCAGCCAGGACTCGAGATAGAGGATGCCGACCCGGATGTTGTGACAAAGACCGCCCTCGGTGCGGTGCCCGGTTGGTATGGCGAGGAGATCGGCCACGGAGACGTTCACGTCCTCGCGCTTCTTCTCGATCTGGTTCTTGCCCTTCATATGTTCGTCGAAAATCGTGCGCGCGAGGGGGATGAGCCCGGGGTGCGCGACCCAGGTGCCGTCGTGACCACTCGTCACTTCGCGCACCTTGTCGGCGCGCACCTTGGCTAGCGCCGCATCGTTGGCCGCTTCATCCCCCTTCACCGGGATCTGCGCGGCCATGCCGCCCATGGCGTGCACGCCGCGGCGGTGACAGGTGTTGATGAGGAGCTCGGTGTAGGCCTTCAAGAAGGCCTTATCCATCGTGACCTCGCCGCGATCGGGCAAGAGCGCGGCGCCGTCGTTCTGCAGCTTCTTGATGAAGCTGAAGATGTAGTCCCACCGCCCGCAGTTGAGACCCGCCGAGTGCTCGCGCAGCTCGTAGAGGATCTCATCCATCTCGAACGCGGCGGGCAGCGTCTCGATCAGCACGGTGGCCTTGATCGTGCGCGGCGGCACGCCGAGGGCATGCTGGGCGTAGATGAAAATGTCGTTCCAGAGCCGCGCTTCGAGGTGGCTCTCGAGCTTGGGGAGATAGAAATAGGGGCCGGTGCCGCGCTGGCAAAGCTCGCGCGCGTTGTGGAAGAAGTAGAGCCCGAAGTCGAGAAGCGCTCCCGGCACCGGACGGCCATCGACTTCGAAATGCTTCTCCGGGAGATGCAGACCGCGCGGCCGCACGAAAAGGATGGCCGGCCGATCGCCGAGCTCGTACGTCTTGCCCGTTTCGGGGGCGACGTAGCGGATGGTATGCCGAACGGCATCCATCAAGTTGATGTGACCCTGGATGAGGTTGTCCCAGGTCGGGGCGGTGGCGTCTTCGAAGTCGGCCATGAAGACGTTGGCGCCCGAGTTGAGCGCGTTGATCACCATCTTGCGGTCGACCGGGCCCGTGATCTCGACGCGGCGGTCGAGCAGGTCGGCCGGAAGCGGCGCCACCGTCCACGCGCCTTCGCGCACCTGGCGCGTCTCGGGGAGGAAGTCGGGCCGCTCACCGCGGTTGAACGCTTCTTGCCGCGTCCGTCGCGCCACCAGAAGCTCGGTGATGCGCCCCGAAAACCGGCGGTGCAGCTCGGTCACGAATTCGAGCGCCGGCTGGGTGAGGACCCTGTCATACCCCGACTTAGGTCGTGCGGCGGCGGGCTGACTCGCGGCGTCGATGGAGTGGGCGGTGGTCATGGGTTTCAGCTTGGTGGCCGGCATGCCCCATCGTCAATCGAGTAAACGGACCCTACTTGTGCGGGTTGTAGTGCAAAGTCACGCACACGAGGTAAAGTTGTAAATCCTGTCAATTTGAGCGATCGTGGTAGGTAAAGAAGCCGCCCGGGCGCGCGACGCACGCGCCAATCGGGAGAAACCGAGGCGCGAGTATTATGAAAACGCGAGAGAAACCACAGCGACTCGGGGCGAAGGTCCGCGCCTTGCGCCGCCGCGAGACGCTCAGCCAAGCCGATCTCGCGGCGCGCCTCGACATCTCGCCGAGTTACCTGAACCTCATCGAGAACAACCACCGCGCCCTGCCAGCCCCATTGCTGATCCGGCTCGCGCAGCTCTTCGGGGTCGAGCTGCACAGCTTCGCCGTCGACGAGGATGGTCGGCTTTCGGCCGGCCTTTTCGAAGCCCTGGCCGATCCGATGTTCGAGAACCAGGACGTCCTTCAGAACGAAGTGCGCGATCTTGCTTCCGACAGTCCCGCCATCGCCCGCGCCTTTCTCGCCCTCTATCGGACGTACCAGCAGACGCGCGAATCGGCTGCGAGCCTTTCGGCGCGTCTCTTCGAGGGGGAGCGGCAGCCCGGCGTCGAGCTGTCGCACGTTTCGTCGGAAGAAGTCGCCGACCTCATCACCCAGCACTCGAACTATTTTCCGGAGCTGGAAAAAGCGGCGGAGAAGCTGTGGGAGGATGCGCAGCTCAAGGGAGACGACATCTACCCGCGCCTCACGCGGCATCTCAAGGAGATCCACGGCGTCAAAGTGCGCATCGCGCGCGCCGGCACGGATGCGACGGCGCTCCGCCGCTTCGACCCCGACAAGAAGGTTCTCGTCCTCTCCGAGCTCTTGCCCACCCGATCGCGCAAGATGCAGCTGGCCTGCCAGATTGGTCTCCTGTCGCAAGGGGCGGTGCTCGATCGGCTGACCGACAACCCCGTTCTCACGACGGAAGAGTCGAAGAGCTTCGCGCGGGTCGCGCTCGCCAACTACTTCGCGGCCGCCGTTCTCATGCCCTACGAGCCGTTCCTCAAGGCGTGCGGCGAGCAGCGCTACGACCTCGACATCATTGGCCGGAGGTTCGTCGTCGGCTTCGAGCACGTGGCCCACCGCATGACCACGCTGCGCCGTCCGCGCAACGAAGGGGTGCCCTTCCACATGATCCGCATCGATGTGGCGGGCAACATCTCCAAGCGGTTCAGCGCCTCGGGCATCGCCTTGCCGCGCTTCAGCGGCGCTTGTCCACGCTGGAACATTTTCGCCGCATTCTCCACGCCGGGAATGATCCGGATCCAGCTGTCGCGCATGCCCGACGGGGGAGCGTACTTCTGCATCGCGCGCACCGTGCAGGCCGATAGCCATGGATTTCACGCCCAGCCGCGCATCCATGCCATTGGCCTCGGATGCCCGGCCGCGCGCGCACACGAAATGGTGTATTCCGACGGCCTCGACCTGAACAACCTGGATTCTGCGGTTCCGGTGGGCGTGACGTGCCGCGTCTGCGAGCGCACCGATTGCGAACAGCGCGCTTTTCCCTCGCTGCGCCACCAACTGCGCATCGACGCCAACGTGCGCGGCGTGTCGCTGTACGCCAACGCGGTGCGAGAGCAGCCGCTCATCGCAGCGTCGGAGCTGCTGCCGAACGAGCACGCCCCGACGCGCTCGAGCTGACCGCGGGCGTCGCTCGGACCGTCCGACCGAATCAGGTGACCTTGGCACCACTGCGCCAGTTTCTCGTTACCCGATCGATCTGATAGCGGAAAGCTGCGAAAGGAGCGCTATGCTGGGCCGCCCGCACCGCCGCCATTGACCCTTTCGGGCGAATCGCGGCACCTTCGGCCGCCCAACCATGCATCCGCTTGCTCGCCGCGTCGCGCTTCTTCTCTTCGGATCGGGTACGTGCGCCCTCATCTACGAGATCGCCTGGTTTCGCGAATTTCGTCTGGTCTTCGGCGCGTCCACCTCCGCCAACGCCGCGGTGCTCGCCATGTTCGTCGGTGGCCTCGGCATGGGTGGGCTCGTGCTCGGCAAGTATGCCGACCGTTCTCCCCGGCCGATCCTTCTTTACGCCAAGCTCGAGATCATTGCCGCGGTCCTCGCCGCGCTGACCCCCGCGTTCCTCTGGCTCACGCGGAAGGCGTACATCGCCATGGGAGGGAGCGCGGCGGTCGGTCCTTTTGGCGCCACGGCGCTGCGCCTCATCCTGACGATGGTCGTGCTCTTCGCGCCGACCTTCGTCATGGGGGGCACCTTGCCCGCCGCCGTGCGGGGCATCGAGACCGAAGGGGACAGACGCCGGCGCGGCGTGGGCCTGCTCTATGGCTGCAATACCCTCGGCGCCGTGTTCGGGTGCGTGCTCGCCAACTTCGTCCTGCTCGAGGCGGTCGGCACGCGTTCGACGCTCTGGATCGCCGCCGTCGCCAACCTTGCCATCGCACTGGCCGCGCGCGCGATGGGGAAGAGCATGCCAGCGATCGTAGCGCCCGCCGCAAAGACCACCGTCAGCCCGCCGGCCACCGCGGAAAGCACGCCCAACCCGACGGCCGTCAGCCCGCCAACCGCCACGGAAAGCATGCCCCGCACGAGCGCGTCCACCGAGGAATCGCTTTCACCGGCCTTCGTTCTGGGTGCTTCGGCCGCCGTCGGTTTCGCCTTCTTCCTGATGGAGCTCGTCTGGTATCGCATGCTCGGGCCGCTCCTCGGAGGGACGGTCTTCACTTTCGGCATCATCCTCGCCGTCGCGCTGTTCGGGATCGGCCTCGGTGGCGCGTGTTACGCGTTCTTCGGGGCGGACCGCGAAGCGACCCTGGGCGGTTTCGCGCTGACTTGTCTGCTCGAAGCGCTTTTCATTGCCCTGCCCTACGCGCTCGGCGATCGCATCGCCATGGTCGCGCTGCTCATCCGTCCACTCGGGGCGATGAAATTCGTCGGCCTGGTGATGGGATGGACGATGGTGACGGCAATCGTCGTGCTCCCAGCGTCATTCGTGGCCGGAATACAATTCCCGATGCTGATCGCCCTGCTCGGGCGCGGCCGCGATCGCGTCGGCGCGCATACTGGCCTGGCCTACGCGGCCAACACCGCCGGGGCGATCGCCGGTGCGCTGGCGGGCGGGTTCGGCCTGCTGCCCGCGCTCTCGGTCTTGGGCAGCTGGCGGCTCGTGGCGTGGCTTCTGACGATCCTCGGCGTCGCGGCCGGCCTTGCCGTCATGCGACGGTCGACGTCGTGGTTCGCGCCGGTCTCGTCGGTGCTTTTGGGGGCGGTCGTCATCTTCCTGCTCGAGGCGGAAGGGCCCACCGCCGTCTGGCGGCACGGTCAGATCGGGGTGGGACGCGCCCCACCCATCGCCCTCAGTTCGCGCAACAACTATCGGCAATGGACCAACATGATCCGTCGCGCCATCCGCTGGGAAAGCGATGGCGCAGAGAGCACCGTCGGTCTCGACGGTCGGATGGGCTGGGCTTTCATCGTCAACGGCAAGAGTGACGGGCACGCGCGCATCGACGCTCCGACCCAAGTCATGGTCGGTCTCTTGGGCGCGCTTTTCCACCCCGGCGTCAAACGGGCCATGGTCATTGGCCTGGGAACGGGGAGCACCGCGGGATGGCTGGGGGCGCTGCCCGGGATCGAAAGGGTCGACGTGGCCGAGCTCGAACCGGCCGTCTTGCACGTGGCGGAAGTGGCCTCGATGCTCAATCACGATGCGCTCAAGAATCCGCGGGTCCACATCGCCATCGGCGATGCTCGCGAAACGCTGCTCACCAGCCACGACACCTACGACATCATCGCGTCGGAGCCTTCCAATCCGTACCGCGCCGGCGTAGCGAGCCTCTACACGCGCGAGTACTACCAAGCCATCCGCAATCGGCTGGCTCAGGACGGCATTTTCCTGCAGTGGCTGCAGGCCTACGATGTCGACAACCAAACGGTGCGCACCGTCTACGCCACACTCGGTTCGGTTTTTTCGGAAGTCGAGACGTGGGAGCTGGAGGTCAACGATCTTCTGCTCGTAGCCTCGCGCAAGAAGATCAATCACGACCTCCCCCAAATCCGCGAACGGCTGAAGCAGGAGCCGTTCCGGTCGGCATTCTCGTCGGCCTGGCGCGCGCTGGATGTAGAGGGCGTGTTCGCCCATTTCGTGGCGCGCGGTTCGCTCGCCAAGGCCATCAGCTTCGTCGACAAGGATCAGCTCAACACCGACGACCGCAACGTCATCGAGTTCGGCTTTGCCCGCAGCACCAAGGCCTCGGGAGAGAGTCAGAGCCTACGTGCGGAAGAGATCCGCGAGGTGGCGCGGTCGAGGGATGAGCACCGCCCTTCCGAGCTGGAAAAAGAGCTCGATTGGGAACGGGTGTCCGACCAGTGGATCGGCTTCCGCGCCGCCGAGGGCAATCCGACGCCCATGGGTCCCCGCATCACGGAACGGCAGCGACCTCTGGTGGGGGCCTACGAGAATTTCCTCGGCGGTCGTTTGCACGAGGTCGTGCGAGCCTGGCGCGCATTCGGACGGGAGCCCGCGACGCCGACCGAGCTGGGGATGGTGGCCGAAGCCCTCGCCGACAGCGGTGACGACGCCGCTCTCGGCTACATCGAGCGCTTGCGCGAGATCCAGCCCACCGAAGCCGCCGCCATCTTGGGTCGGCTGCGCTTTCGCCAGGAAAAGTACCTCGAAGCTGCCTACGCGCTGGAAGCCGCTTTCCGCGCCTACCGCACCGACGCGTGGGCATGGACCATGATCATGTCCCATGCTCTCGAAACGACCGGCCACCTCATGGCCCGCGAACCAACCGTGCTGAAGATCTTGCGTCCCGCGCTGGAGGAGCCCTTCGCCGCCGTCATGCTCGATGAATCGCGGCGCGAGATCTTGCTCAAGCTCGCCGTCGCACGCGATCCCGATTCGACTTGTGCCACGGCCCTCACGAGCTACGAGCCGCACCCGCTGTGGCAACAGCCACTGCTCGGATGGCGCGCCAGGTGCTACGAAGCCCTCCATCATGCCGAGGCAACTCGCGCGGCCCAGGAGCGCGACGAGTACGACAGCAACGAGCCGGCCGGCATCAACGAAGGAAACCGTCTCGTCCGCGGACACTGACGTCACTCCACGTCGAGCAGATCGTGCCGCGGCGGCGTCCAGGAGGGGACAGCCGAGGGGCAAGAGGTCGGCCAACGCTCGATGCGCGCATCGGAAAAATCGAGGCCGGGACTCCTGTCGTAGCGAAGGTCACCGAAGATGAGCGTCCCATCGTCGCCGTCGACCCAGTAAGGGACGCGGAAAAAGCGCAAGAGTGCGGCGGCCTGGCAGTTGTCGCGATAGAGGGCAGCGAGTCGGGCGAAGGGCGCGACGTAGTCGCCGCGCCAGCGGACGTGCGCCGTATCGGCAGCGCTGCTCGGTGCAAAGGAGGCGGTCGCTCGCTCCTCGGTATCGGGGCAGCTCGAATGGGGAAAGAGGGCCGGCCAGGTCGCCACGGTGGCACGGCGGGCAACGTAGTCGCCCCCATGTCGTTCGACGGTGAGCACCATGAAGCAGAGCGGGTTGGCCGGCATGGGGGTAACGACGACGTCGAAGAGCTCGCTCTCGCGGCCGAGGGCGCTGCGCACCGCCGACACGGCCGTGCGCGACGCGGCGAAGAATGATGCGGCGACGGCGAGACACAGACCAACGCCGAAGAGAGCCCGGAACGGGGGCGACGCGCGCCACGCCGCGCCCGCGCACCCCAGCGCCAAAAGAGCGAGCAAGAGGGCCATCGGAGCCGGCACGAAGCGCACGAAAAACGTGGAACCGACGCCGAGCGCCAGAAAGGCGAGCAGCGCCGAGCGCGTGATCGCCGAACGAGCCGCGAAGACGAGCGGCGGAAGCCCCGCCGCCCAGAAGAACGGTTCCACGATGAATACGGCATCGCCATAGATCCAGCCCCGATAAAGAGGCCAGAACGGATGGACGCCATAGTTGTTGGAGGAGTCCATGGCGATGTGGGCGAGTGGCCCGCCGAGACAGAGCGCGAACATCGAGCAGTAGTCGGACCGTGACCAGGCCGCGCGCCGCCAGTGCGTGAACGCAATGACCGCGCCCGCCAGAAGCAACGCTCCCACCAGGGCGCCCGGCACCGTATGGCTGTGACCGCGATGGTGCAGCAGATAGCCGAAGGGGCGGGCCGTAATCCCGCTCCAGAGGAAGTCGAGATCGGGCAAGTTGTTGCCCGCTACCGACACGACGTAGGCCGCGCTCCTCCACGAGAAAGCCGACAGGCTCGGCGACCCGGACGCAGCACGCGCGGGGACCTTTCCTCCGTCCGAACGCAGCTGCACGGCCGCTTCCGCGACGAGCATCCCGGCCAAGGCGTGGGTGAGATTGTCCACGAGCTCGCCGCTATTTCGTGAGCGCGACTCCCCACGGCGACTGCCCGGCCGCGATCCGCTTGACGACTGCTTTGGTGGCGAGATCGATGACCGAAACGTCGTTGGAAGGGCCGTTGGCGGTGTAGAGCTTTTGACCATCCGACGACACCGCGATCCCCCACGGCCGCGTGCCGACGCCGGGGATCGTTTGCGCGAGCTTCTCGGTGGCCACGTCGATCAGGCTCACGCTGCCACCACGGCCATTCGTCACGTAGACCGTTTTGCCGTCCACCGAGAGCGCGGTCCCCATGGGACGCGCGCCGGGCGCATCGATCTTGATGTTCGCCCGCCGGCGGTGCTTGACGGCATCGACGACGGTGACCTGGCCCCCGGTTTCGCAAGCAACGAACGCCGTCTTGCCGTCCTGCGTGAAGACGACGCTGCGCGGGCGAGGAGCCGTCTCGATGGTGGCCACCACCTTGCGGCTCTCGACGTCGACGGCAGCGATTTGGTTGGCGACTTCGCTGGTGACGTAGAACACCTTGCCGTCGGGGCGCAGGGTGACCCCTTCCGGCTCGTCGCCGACCTTGATCCGGCCGGTGACCTCGCCCGATGATACGTCGACGCTCGAAGCCTCACCGGTCTCCTCGTTGGAGACGAAGATCGTTTTGCCGTCGCGCGAGATGTCGAAGTGCTCGGGGTCTTGTCCGCTCTTCATGACGCGCAACAATTTCCACTGCGATGTATCGAGCACGCCGATCCCGTCCGCCGCGCGATCAGCGGGTGGCAGCTTCGACTCATCGACGTTGGGCCCACTTTTGGCGGAACCGCTGAGCGCCACGAAGACCAAGCGACCGTCGGGGCTCACGCGGATGCCGCGCGGACGCTTGCCCACTGCGATCTTGGTGACGACTTCCTCACGCGCAAGATCGATGATGGTGACATCGCCGGAGTCCTCGTTGGTGACGAGGAGCCGGCCCGCCGCGCTGGAGCCAACGGCAGCGGATGCGGCGGCAGAGACCGTTGGCGCGGCGGAAGACGCTGCCGGTCCGGCCGAGGCAGACGCGGTCGGCCGCGCGGCGACCGATTCGCCGTCGTCCATCGCCTTGGAGGAGGTGAGAAACGATCGCTTGCCGCAAGACGGCGCGGCCAGGGCGCTGAGGGCGACGGACGCCGCCACGAGGCGAGCGCCGCCGGTCCCGAGCCACCGCCAAACCAGTCCCTGGGCCATTTCGGCCTTCTATCACCCCGGCGCCGGGCGAGACAGGAGATCGAAGAGCCACTGGCCAACGATACCGAGCAGAGGCGGGACGAGCACGCCCGGCACGAACCTGGCCAGCGTGATGGGCCATCCGAGGAGCGGAGCCTCATAGGTCAGCATCCGAATGGGGCTTACCAGCGTCTTGGCAGAAATCAGGGCAATCAACGGCCCGGCAGCCACTCCTTTACCGAAGAGGTTGGCCATGATCGGAAAGAGGACGTAAGGGCCACCAGGAATCACCAGTCCCGCACCCCAGGCGATCAAGATCCCGCGCCCCGATCGCTCCGTGCCGAGCCATTCGACGAGGACGGCAGTCGGAACGACCACATCGACCAGCCCCGCGAGAATGAACCCCAGGGCAAGCTCGATCCATACCGAACGCAGAAGTCGACCCGTAGAACGCGCCGCTTCGCCGAGGAGATGCCCATCTTGCGAAAGCGCATAAGCCCCGAGGCCGAGCGTCAGCCCGAGCAAGACGAAGAGGCTCGCATCCATACGTTTTTTCTTTCTCATGAGGAAACCGTGCCGGCCCCGGACGCATCATCGCACGACGCGCAGCGAGCGATAGCGGTACGCCGCAGGGGGGGTGACGTCAGCGTCGCGACGCGCGTCCTCGACGATTCCGTGCTGCGGCGCGAGGTCGCAGGCCGGGTCGGTCGCCGTGACATCGCCCGTCAAATGGAAGGCCTGACAGCGACAACCGCCGAAATCGACGTGCCGCTTGTCGCAGCTCCTGCACGGCTCCGGCATCCACGCCTCGCCGCGAAAGCGCTGGAACGCCTCGGCCTCGTGCCAGGCGTGGTGAAGCGAGTGCTCGGTCGCGCGCGGGAAGTCGAACCCGGGGAGCGTGTGCGCGGCGTGGCACGGGAGCACGAGACCATCCGGTGCGACCACGATGAAGCGGCGCGCCCAGCCATCCATGCAGGCGCGCGGTCGATCGGCGTAGTAGTCGGGCAGCACGAAGAGGACCTCCATCTTTCCGCGCAAACGAGCGCGGGCCTGATCGGCGAGCTCGCGAGCGTGCCCGAGTTGGCTCCGTGTCGGCAAGAGTTTGGCGCGATTGGCCAGCGCCCAACCGAGGTATTGCGTATTGGCGAGCTCCACCCGGTGCGCTCGCAATTGCTCGGCCAGCGCGATGAACTCCCCCACCCTGCCCAGGTTGTCGCGGTGCAAAACGACGTTGATGGTGAGGGGCAGCCCGAGCGAGGTGGTCCACTCCGCCGCCGCCATCTTGGCGTCGAAACGATCCACGCCGGCGATGGCCTCGGATCCGGCGGGGGTCGAGTCTTGCAGCGAAATCTGCACGGCGTCGAGTCCCGCGTCCTGCAGAGCAGCGAGGCGCTCGCGCGTCAGGGGGACGGCGCTCGTGATGAGGTTGGTGTAGATCTCCCGACGGCGGGCAGCGGCGATGATGTGCTCCAGATCGTCGCGCAAGAGCGGCTCGCCGCCAGTCAGGTTCAGCTGCACGACACCGAGCGCCTCCGCTTCTTCGACGATCCGCACCCAGGCCGCGGTATCGAGCTCGTCGCGGTGTCGATGAAGCTCGATGGGGTTCGAGCAGTACACGCACTGCAAAGGGCAGCGGTAGGTGAGCTCGGCGACGAGCGTGTATGGGCGCTCGGGGGTCACGATGTCACCTCGGCCAGGAGGCCGCGGCCCGCGAGATCGCGCAAGAGCTCGAGCACGTCCTCTGCGATGGCGGCGCGGTTGCTCTCGCCGTACTTGGCCACCATTTGCTCGACGATAGCGGCCACCGCGCGCGTCTCGTCGAGCAGCGCGACGACGTCAGCCGCGGTGGGACTGAGCACGAGCCCCCGTTCCGGGTAAAGCAGCATATGCTGCTGGCGAAGGCGATCGAAGCGAAGGCGCGCCTGGGGAGCCAGCCGAACCACGCTCGCGACGTCGATCATTCGGTCCGCTCCGGTCCGCGCGCCTGGATGCAGTCGAGCATGTGCCACAAGATCTCCGTCTTTTGGATCAGCGCCGCAACACACGCCTCCTGGAGGGCGCGCGTCGTCGCTTCGCGAACGACGAAGTCGATCGCCTCCTCCGAGTCGCGGCGGGCCCGCGGAACGCGACCACGGAAGTAAGCCAGGGCTTCACCGTCGATCCACGGGTAGTGCCGCTCCCAGGCGGCGATTCGTTTCGACATCAGATCGGGCGCGAAGAATTCGGTGAGCGACGAGGCGACCGCAGCGACAAGCGGACTTTTCTCGACGAGCGTGACGTAGCCGTCGCAGGCGAACCGAACTCCCGGCAGGACGTCGGTACAACTCGCCACCAGCTGCCGATCGAGGCCGACCGCCTGGGCCAACCGAAGCCACTGCTCGAGCCCCCCGGGATGGTCGCCCCCGTCGCCATCGTGGTCGTGGACGCGCCGGATCCACGATCGCCGAAAGACGGGGTCGCTCGATTTGGCAAGGATGAGCGCGTCCTTGATGGGGATGCGCGTCTGGTAGTAATAGCGATTGAGCACCCAGCGCTGCAGATCACGCTGCGTCAGCGAACCCTCGTGCATCCGCAAGTGGAAAGGGTGCTCGTCGTGGTACCGGCTCGACCCTTCGCGCCGCAACCGGTCCACGAACTCGGCCGGTGCGAGAAGCGCCTCGGAGGGGGATTGCATCGACCAGAAACCTCGATAACCGTGCCCGCGCGTTGCTAGCGGGCTGGCGTGCCGGCCGAACGATCTAGGCTGTTTCTGCGGGCAGCCCGTCGCCGGGCGCCACGATCGGGGGCTCGTCGCGCTCCCCGGAGTCGTCCTGGTAGGCACCGATCTCGGCACTCATGTTGATTTCGAGGATCTCCGGCTTCTTCCAATCCATTTTCCAGTTCCTCCTCTAAGGACGCCCCGGAAGCCTATTCCGCAGGCTCTAGCGGGTCAAGCCGCCTAAGCATTCTGTTAAATTGAACTTCATGCGGATCCGGATCCTAGGTTCGGGGGCGGGCGGCGGGCTGCCCCAGTGGAACTGTGGTTGTGAAAATTGCCGCGCTGTCCGAACAGGCCGGCCCGGAATCGAAGCGAGGACGCAGGATTCGATCGCCGTGGGTGCGGGCAGCGGAGGGTGGGTGCTCTGCAACTGCTCCCCCGATGTGCTGCGACAGATCGAAGCCTTCGACGAGCTTCATCCGAGGGCTCCCCGTCACTCTCCTCTTTCCGCCATCGTCCTGACCAACGGCGATCTCGACCATGTCCTCGGTCTTTTCTCCCTCCGGGAGTCGTACCCGCTGGTCATCTATGCCACCGAGGGCGTGCGCCGCGGCCTCTTCGAGCAAAATGCCATCGCCCGCACCCTTTCGCGATTCGAAGGCCACCTCACCCACCGTGCGCTCCTCCTCGGCACCGAGGTATCCATCGCCGATGCACGCGGCGAGCCCACCGGCATCCGCGTCACCGCGCGCCCCGTGCGTGGCAAGATCCCCGTCCACCTCGAAGGGGTCGCGGCGAGCGCGCCCGATCAAAACGTCGGCCTCTGGCTCTCCGACGGCGCCGGCAAAGCCGCCTATGTTTCAGCCGTCGCCGACTTGAACGACGTGACGCCGCATCTCACCGACGTCGACGTCCTTCTGCTGGACGGCACGTTCTGGAGCGCCGACGAGCTCTCGCGCCCTGGCCTTTCCAAAGCTCGGGCAGAAGACATGGCGCATCTTCCCATCGGCGACCCGGCCGGAAGCTTGGAGTCGAGTGCCCAGCTCGCCGTCCGCCGCCGGATTTACACCCACATCAACAACACCAATCCGATCCTCGTCGAGAGCTCGCCCGAGCGGCGCGCGGTGATCGCGGCAGGGTGGGAAGTCGCGACCGACGGGATGGAAATACGCGTCGACCCGACTCCCGCGTCAGCGCGGCAGTCGGGTCGTCGCTCGGGGTAGCGAGCGGCTAGGCAGCCGACTTGCGTGCCCGCCGCCGAATCAGACCGGCAAGCGCCAAACCGAAGAGCGCATAGCTCCCCGAGGTTGGATTGCCCTCTGCCACCGGCAGAATGCGGCAGCCGCATCCCGACGGCGTCTCGGGCGTCGGCCTGCCACCTGTGGTGTCCGAGCCGCCGCCGGTTCCCGTTCCTGCCCCGGTACCGCCGCCTCCCGTGCCGGTGCCCGTGGCTCCGCCGGTACCGGTGGCTCCGCCGGTGCCCGTACCCGTGGCGCCAGCGGTTCCGGAGCCGCCCGCACCGGCGCCGGCTGTTCCAGTGCCGCCCGTGCCGGCGCCCCCAGCTCCGCCGGTGCTACCACCGGTGCCTGCCGCGCCACCCGTACCCGCCGTACCACCAGCTCCCGTGGCGTCGGTGCGCACGTCGGCTGTCGTGCCGGTGTCGGGCGTGGGGGGCGGAGGCGTCACCACGTCGATGGGCGGGGGGGGACCGCCGCCGTCGTCGCCGCAATTCGTCGGCCCAGGGGCGTCGATCGGTGTCCCGTCGAGGCAAACCGTCGCCGTGCCCGCATCGGGGACCGTGGTCGGTGAGGTGATGTCGACTTTGATGACGGCGCCCTCCGGTCCGACCGACATCGTCGTGATGGCGACGCCACCGCCCGGATCCGTGAACGTCTGGCCCGCGGCGAGCGCGTGGGCCGGACCGTCGGTGCCCGCCGTGACGGTGGGGGCCATGTCGAGCAGCCAAGTGTGCTCACCGCGGCTCCCGCGGCCGCCGGTCGTCGAGATGACCGACCACTTGGGCGACGCGTTGATGATGACGGACGGCTTCAGTGTCGAATCGAAACCGATGGGCGCACGGAGCTCGACCGTGTAGTACGCGAGCTGCGTGACGCCGTCGGAGCCGCCGCCGCCGGTCCGGAAAAAGCCACGCGCACGCGGCATCGGGACCTGCAGTGTCTGGATGCCATTGCAGGGTTTCTCGATCGGCATGAGGTTGAACGTTCCGCTCGTGCGCACGTTCACGCCGTTGCACTTCTGGAAGTACGTTCGATAGACCTTGTTGTAGGCATTGAAATGGCGGCAGCCGCCGCCCATCGTGTCGTACCGGTTGCCGTACTCGTTGTGGGTGCACGTCGCGGCGTCGCCCGCGCCGAGATCGTCACGGATGGGAACGACGGCGCCAGACGCGGGATCGGTGCACGCCATGCTCGACGAGTGCGACATGCCGAAGGAGTGACCCGGCTCCTGCACGAGCACGACGCAGCTCGAGGAAGCGTTGTAATAGGTGTCTTTGCCACCGGATAGACCGCTCCAGGCGCAAGCCGAAACCTTCGAGCCGAAGTACCACAGGTAGACTTCCGACACTTGCCCCACGTCGGCGTCGATCGTGGCCCGGAGCGAGCTCGCCATGCCCGACGTGTCGCACGTGGTCATCGGGTACGTGTAGGTCTTCGGCGAAACCATGCCGACGAGGTCGTGCATGCCGAAGGAGTTTTGGAGGTAGTACGCCTTGGTGGAGTCGACGTTGGTGAAGAGCCGCTTGTTGAGCTCATCGGGCGTGATGTTGGTGCCACCACCGACGTCGACGACGGCCATCGCCAGCTTGGTGGGCGCCAGGGGGGTCGGATTGATGAGCGGTTGTTGCCACGTGCCGCGGTCGAGGTTGTCGTTGGGATCGGCCGGCTCGATCCGATTGACGACGATGCGACGGTCTCGCTCGACGCCCCACACTTTCACCTTCGCCATCGGCGCAAGGTCGGGGGCTCTTTCGAGGACGAGCTCGCGCTGATCGCGCTCATCGCCGTTGACCCGCAGGAAGTAGGTGGTGACCGCCGTACCGTCGTCGAACCTGGCCACGAAATCGACCAGCTCTCCGCGAACGGAGCCGTCGTCGAGGTCGGGCAGGGAGTCTTTGCCGGCCATGGGACCGGAACACGCCGCAATACCAATGGCTGCGCCTATCGCGAAAGCTCTCAGCGAACGCTGTTGACTCCATCGCGTTTCAATCGTTGTCATGCGCCATACTCCTTCTTTGCAAGCCCGTTCGCGGCCCCCCGAGGAACCGTGGGAACCGAATATTCCTCTCGGGGAAAAGCGCAAGAAACTCGGCGAGGGGCGCCCTGCACCACCACGCAAAACTTCTCTCTCTGCGGAAAATCCCCTTGCTTCTTATCTATCTAGCACGATGCGCTTGAAAACTGCGGGGCGGCGCTGATCTCGGTATGCAGTACGAACCTGACACGCTCCACCAGCCGCTTAAGTTGCGCCGGCGCAACTATTTAGGTCAGCTTTCCGCGCTTTGCTTTCCGCGTCTCGAAGCGGCAAGGCCGCTTGCCCGAAACCGCGTCGCATTGACGCCCACGCGCAAGTCCTCGCTCGAGCTCGTACGAATTTTATCGATGGCGACGGTAGGGTTCGTCGGCAGCGACGAAATCCTTTTCCGCGCGCGCGGACGCGAGCCAATCCTTCATCGACGCGAGCCCGCGCATCGTCTCGACGTAAGCACGTGCCGGGGTCGGAAGTGGGACATCGTAGGTGGTAAACCGCCACACGACAGGGGCGAAATAGGCGTCGGCTACGGTGAAGCGGCCAAAGAGAAACGGCCCTTCGCTTCCGTGGCGCGCTCGCGCATCACCCCAGATCTCGAGCACGCGGTCGATATCACGCTGCACGGCGACCTCGAACATGCCGATCGGAAGCGAGGCTTCGCAGTTCATGGGCAAGCGATTGCGCAGATGAGCGAAGCCAGCATGCATCTCGGCGCAGATCGAACGCGCGAGCGCGCGCGCCGCGTGTGCCTCGGGCCACAGCTTCTTTTCGGGAAACTTCTCCGCGATGTATTCGGCGATGGCCAGGCTGTCCCAGACCACGATGTTGCCATCGCAGAGCACCGGGACGCGGCCAGCCGGTGAATAGCGCCGCGCACGTTCGGCGAAATCCGGTTCGTTGAATCCGAGGATCTCTTCTTCGAAGGGAACGCCGGCCTCGCGCAGGAGCAGCCACGCACGAAGCGACCAACTGGAGTAGTTCTTGTTGCCGATGACGAGCTTCATGGGAGGCGACTATTGCGAATCCGCCCGCCCCTTGCCACATCGATCACCCGCGCTTCGCTCGCCCCGTCACGGACAGCCACTCTGATGATCACGGCCGCGAGGCGCTCGCCTGCCGCCACCCGTGGCGCGATCGGCGCGGTCGCGTTTTGGACGCATTTTGGAAACATCGTCTCTCGGGGGACCTCTATTGACATTGACCCGGTAGGGGGGTGTGGTAGATGTCGCCCTGCTCATGAAAAGACGCGCCCGATTTTTCTCCTTCTTGCTTGGCTATCCCTGGTTTTTCCCAGGGCCGAGGGAGACTGCCTAGCTCACGCGCGCCGCAGTCGAACGAAGCCCTGAGGAACCCCTCGGGGCTTTTTTTTTGCCAGCGAACGGATCTCGATACATGCCGCAAATCGAAAACAGTCACATTGCTTCGATCGCGCCGCTGATTTGCCCGCGCGAAATGAAAAAGGCGCTCCCTCTCCCCGCCCGAACCCGCAGCCTCGTCCTCGCCAATCGCGAGGAAATCCGCGCCATGGTCCATGGAAAAAAGCCGGGACGCTTGATGGTCGTCGTGGGACCGTGCTCCATCCACGACCCCGAAGCCGCCTACGAGTACGCCGAGCGCCTGGTGCGCGTGGCGCGGGCTACGGAGGAACACCTTCTGGTCGTGATGCGAACCTACTTCGAAAAGCCGCGCACGGTGGTGGGGTGGAAAGGGCTCATCAGCGACCCGCGTCTCGACGGCTCCTGCGATATTCCGGCGGGGCTGCCGCTCGCGCGCGATGTCCTCCTTCGCATCGGCGCGATGGGACTCCCTTGTGGAACGGAGTTTCTCGACCCGATCGTCCCGCAGTACGTCAGCGATCTCGTCAGCTGGGCCGCCATCGGTGCGCGGACCATCGAGAGTCAGACCCATCGCCAGATGGCGAGCGGGCTCTCCATGCCCATCGGCTTCAAGAACGGCACCGACGGATCCCTTCCCAACGCCATGAACGGGATTCTCTCCGCGCGTGAACCGCACGCTTTCCTGGGCATCGACGCCGACGGCGTGACGTCGGTGGTAAAAACGACCGGCAACCCCGATGGCCATCTCGTTTTGCGCGGCGGGCGGGGAAAGAGCAACTACCACGCTTCGGACATCGCTTCCGCGGCCGAGCTCTGCGCACTCAACGACATTGCCCGCGGCGTCATGATCGATTGCTCGCACGACAACTCGGGAAAGGACCACACCAAACAGGCGGCGATTTTCCGGCAAGTCGTGGACGCCTTTCGCGAGGGACAGCGCGCGATTCTCGGCCTCATGATCGAGAGCAACCTTTCCCCCGGCAAGCAGAGCTGGAGCGAAGGCAAGGACCTTGCGCGCGGCGTGTCCATCACCGACAGCTGCATGGGGTGGGACGAGACAGAGACGCTGCTCATGATGGCGGCCGAAGAGGCGGCGCACCGAGCGAGCGCATGATTCCCGCCTGGGCCGGGCACCGAACGAACGCATGATTTCCCGCCTGAAAGGCTGAGCCGGGTCCACCTTCCATTTGGGACTTGTCCAGGGCCGGTCTACGTGGGACCGAAAGACTCGAGATCGAGAACGTGAGAATGAACCGAACTTGCCGCCTGGCTTTCGCCGCTACGCTCGCGGCCCCCTTTTGGCTCTTCGCACCGGCCGCCCTTGCCAACGGTCGATTTCCCGCAGCCGATCAGCTCCTCATCGACCCGAACGACCCCAACCACATCGTGGTGCGAACGACGTTCGGATTCTTGGAGAGCCGCGACGGCGGCAAGCAATGGGTCTGGACCTGCGAAGAGATCGTGGGAAGGATCGTCAATCAGGATCCTCCCTTCGCCGTGAGCGGCGATGGCAGTGTGGTAGTGGCGGTACCGTTCGAAGGCGTTTCCGTCACCCATGACCACGGCTGCACCTGGACGAAAGCACCCGCGCCGCTCGCGGGGCAGCTCGCCGTGGATGTAACGCTCGAGCCGAACGATCCGGCCGGCCTCGTCGTGCTGACATCGACCAACGATACCGACTTCGACGCCGGCCCCGACACCCCCTCTGAATTCCTCAATCTCGTGGTGGAGACGAAGGATCATGGCACGTCGTGGGGGTTGCTCGGCGTCCCCCTCGCGCGCGACTTCATCGCGGCCACGATCGAGATTGCTCACTCCGATCCCAACCGCATCTATGCCAGCGGCGTCTTTGGCGAGCCGCGCAAGGGGGGCATCGAACGCAGCGAAGACGGCGGCAAAACCTGGACACGCGCCGTCGTTCCGACGCCGACCGATCTCGGCGGCGTGTACATCAGCGCCGTCGACGCCAAAAACGCGGACCGCCTTTTCGTCCGTGTCCTCAAGCCGGTCAACGACGCGACGAACATGGCGCCGACGACACTGCTGGCCAGCGACGACAAGGGAAACACGTGGCGGGAAGTCGCCAAGACCGACGATGCCATGCTGGGGTTCGCGCTTTCGCCCGACGGCACCCAGCTCGCCTACGGCAGCATCGCGCACGGCATTTTCCTGGGACCATCCGACGGCAGTGCCCCCATCACGAAGGTGAGCGACGTCCAGAACCGGTGCTTGACCTGGTCGCCCGCGGGGATCTACGCATGCGGCACGGACTTCGGGCGTCCCGCGCCCGGCAAACCCGACACGTTTGCCATCGGTCTCAGCCGCGACATGGGGAAGTCCTACGACACTTTGTACAAGCTATTTCAGACGTGTCCCAACACCTGTCCCGACGACAGCAGCTTCAACAAGATATGCCGCACGACATGGCAGATGTACCCGGGCATCACCGTAGCTACGGGTGCCACCGGAGAAACGTGCAGCGTGGGATGGGCGAAGACGGCAGTGCCCGACGCCGGCGGCGGCGCGGGGGGCACGGGCGGGGGCGGTGGCGCGGGGGGTGGTACCGATGCGGGGCCTGGTCCCATCGCCGACCCGGCGCCGCCGAAGGGCGATAGCTGTTCCTGTCGCATCTCCGGCGGAGACGGTCGCGGCAATCGCAGCGGCGCGTGGGTCATTTGCCTCAGCGCGGTGGCCTGGGCGATGCGGCGCGGGTCGCGCCGTGGGAGCCGAGTCCCGAGCTTCGCGGGTCATTGCCGCGGCGTTCGTGCTCTTGGCACCGTCGAGCCGACATCCACGGCCAATGACGTACCTTGCAGATAACGCGATCGGACTGGTCGAGTGGCGAACCCGTCACTATCCTTATGAGATAGTGCCTAACATCCTTCCTTTCGTGGGAAGGGGCCCGTGGCCGTGCGCAGCGCATGGGCCCCTCACCGGCCCCCCTTCTCGTTCTTGGTCGCCGAAAGGCGCGTCGCATGGGTGACAACGGCGGAGGCTCCCCCGCGGCGCGCGCGCTCGCCCCTCCTTCTGCCAGCGCGGGCGAAGGCGCCATCTCCGGCGCGCGGCTCGCGACCCCGCGATCCCAGGAAATGCCAGCTTCGATCGCGCGCCCGGGTGACGGGGAATCGGTGGCCTCTCCCGCAGCGGAGGGGGATTGGGCGACCTTTGCCACCGCGCCGACGCTTCTCGCGACGCCCCGCGAAGCCGCCCATGGGAATGATGTTGCACCGCCGTCGATGCGGCCCCCGGCCGAGAGTGCGGCGACATCGCCGCTTCGGGCGCCGCCCGATCCGCGCGTCGTCAAGATCGTCGCCGGCGTCATCGGCGCCTGTCTGCTCATCGTCGTCGTGGCCGGTGCCAAACTCTTCTACCAGAAGGTCCACGCGTCCAACGTCGTGCCGGCGCCCATCGAGGGGCCCTCCGCGCCCGTGACGCCGCCAGCGACGGCGGATCGAGCGAACCTAGCGCAATCTGCGTCGGAGAACGCGTCGGCCCGAGATCCCCAGCACGAGGCGGAGACGACGACGCCGAGCAACGCCACGCCGTCCTCTTCGGCGACGGGCGCCGAAGCAACGCGCCGCACTCCCGCGCATTCGAGTCCGAGGCCGACACGCGTGACGGCCAAACCCCGCCGCGCGCCCGTGCCGAAGAAGGTCGTCAAGAGCACGCGCTAGCCGCAATGGATCCCGTAGCGAGCGCCCGATAGCACGACGCTGTCAGTTTCGCAGCGGCCTCGCCGCATCTCAAGTAGCCGCCTCGCTGCATTGGCCAATCGCGACCGGGTATGGCGAAGAACAGCGTCGTGCTAAAACGTGCCGCGGAGCGCGGCGCCGAGACCCTTCGGCTCGAGAAAGGGAGCGAAGCGTACCGACGCCGATTCGCTTCGCGGCGCGCGGCGGCCCGGTTCGCTGGATGGTCGGTGGATGCTCTCCGAGCTCGGCCGGTCGAGCTCGTAGAGAAAGAATCCGGTGATGAAGAGTCCGGCGGCCGAGGCGACCGTTGCGACCGTGGCGATGCGGAAACGCTCGCGGGCAGCGAGGTCATCGTGGTAATCGCCGAGGGCGCTGGCGGCGACGCTGCCTTGCTCCTTTCGCGCCATGAAATCTTGCGCGCGGTCCTCGGCAAGAACCGCGAGCGCACCGAAAACGGCGCCCGCCGCGAGCGCCCCGGCGCCCGTGATGAAAAGCACGTTGGCGGCCCTGCGCTGGCCAGTGGGTTCGAGGTGAACGCGGACGGTCTGCGTTTTGCCACGTTCGAGCTCGAGGACGCGCAGGACGACCTTGTATCCGCTTTCGGCGACCGCCAGGCGATGCGTTCCGCTCGGGAGCTCGAGCACGACTTGTTGGCCGCCGTGGCTGGCAAATGCACCGTCGATGTAGATCTCGGCGCTGTCGGGAGCGCCGATGGACAGGGTGGCCGGTCGCTCGCGCAGCGCCACCACCTCCGGGATCAGATCGCCGGCCATGGCCGTGACGTCTCGCTGATCGGGGTAAAAACCTTCCGCCGTGATCTCGACGTGGTGTTTTCCCGGCTGCACCTCGCGAATCAGGGGGGAAGGTGCGGCCGCACCGCCGTCGATGGAGATGCTCGCGCCGGGCGCTTCGGACGTGATCATGAGGCGCGTGCGGCGAACGGCGTCGCCCTCGGTCGCGCTTGGTGTCGCTGCGCTGGACGGCGCCGCGGCGACGAGCGGTTCGAGCTGGGAAAGCGCGTCGAGCGCGTCGGCGCGACGTCCCGCGCTCGGAACTTGTTCGACGTAGCGTCGAAAGAGCGTCACCGCGCGATCGAGGTGCTCGCGCTGGTGCGCGACGAAGTACTGTCTTCGCTCGGCCTGCGCCAGCGAGAACGCGATGGCGGGAATGGGGCTGAGCGTATAGGCGGTCTCGAGCGCTTGAATGGCGGCCAGGTACTCGCCTGCCGCATACGCCGTCGCGCCGGCCCTGAATGACGCTTTGGCTCGTTCGACCGCCTCCGCCTGCGCCCACGCGGGCGCGGGTAGACCAAGCAGACACAGGAGGACGACTCGCATCGGCCCGAGTGTCGCTCGTCCTGCCACCCTGCGAGGCGCGGAAATTCTTCGTCGGATCATGGTTTGCGCAGACCGGCTTTCATCAAGAGGAGGTTGCTCGAAGCGGCCACCACGAGATCGCCGGCTCCATCGCCGTTCACATCGGCAAAGGTGATGCCGGTGCCATGCGCGATGGACGCGAGTACGCGCGGGGCGGCAAACTGACGCCCGACCCTACCTTCCACGAGCACGATCGAGTCATCGGTAACGTACGCAAAAGAGGCGGGGCGCCCCGGGATCGGTGGGAGAAAGGTGAACGCCTGGGGTGAATCGGTGCTCGGGTTGAGCACCGCTATTCTCGAGCTGGAAAATCGGCCTTCGCCCTCGTTCCACAACACGATCACCTTGCGCGCCGGGCCCCCCCCGGACCCCATCAGCAGCGCCACGTCGAGACGAGCGTCACCGTCGGCGTCCGCCAAGAGCAGCTGGCCACGAGCGCACGGCTCGTCGAGTCTCACCGTGGTGCGCACGCCGAGCGTCGTCGTCCCGGGCACGGCGCCGATGAGAACCAGGGCACAGTGCTCACGGTCGACGCTCGACATCGCCCAGAGCGCCTCGTCGCGGCCGTCATCGTCCACGTCGCCGGAAGCGCCCACCCAGCTGAGGGCCACTTCCTCCCCCGTGACGTACGCCGGCAAAAGTTCGGGGTCGAGCTTCCAATCGAGACGCTCGGGGCGACTCGCGTGCGAGTCGATATCGCGAACCAACCAGAGCTGCCAGTCGCGCGCATCGAAGTCATTGGTCGCCAGCGCGAGCAGGTCGTTGTGACCGGGGGCCGTCAAGCTTCCCGCAGAGAGGCCGAGCGACGAGGAATTATCCAGCCGTCCATCAGCGGAAATGCTGGCCAAGCCGAGAGGAGCGTAGGGCATGCGATCTCCGCTACCTGCCAGCAAGGTGAGCGCGCCGCCCACGACGCCGTCGACGGTTTCGGCCGAGGACACGATGAGATTGCCTTTGCCCAGTTCCGTGAAGGCTTTCAGGCCTTCGGTTCGAGCGACGCGCGCGACGGGCATCGGCGCGAGCGGGGGGCCCGAGAGCTGCCCGAAGGACACCATGACCGCATCGCGATCGCTGGCCGACGGCGCCGATTCGATGAATGCCAGGTCTTTGATCAAATCGCCGTCCAAATCGGCGATGGCGAGGTACGCGACGGGCCCGTTGGTCGGGAGGCTGAATTCCGTGAGATATTGCCCGCCAGTGCCGTTGAAGAAATCGATGCCGAGTCGTCCATTCGACGCCGCGACGACATCGAGTTTCCCGTTCGCGTTGAGATCGGTGATCGTGGCCTCGGTCCACGGCGCACCGAGGTTGGGATGCACGATCTCGTAGCGGGGCAGCGGGCTTCCCAGGACCGGGCTCGAGGTCAGCAATCGGTCAGCGAACACGAAGTCGGGAGCGCCATCGCCAGTCAAGTCTCCCGCTGCGAGTGGCATGGGAATGTCGGGCGCGATCTCGGTGTCGTTCACGAGCGGGAGCCGATACGGGGCCGCGGCGGACAAATGTTTGCCGTCGCTCCATGCAACGTAAACATGACCCGCTGCCCCCAGCAGCACATCGACGTGTCCGTCGCCGTCCATATCGGCGACGATCGGAGCGAAATCGATGGGAGCCGGTGGCGCGAGAGCGACCGTCACCGTCAGACTGGCATCACGAAGCATCACGGCGCCGGTTGTCGCTGAGCGCGTACAGACGTCGACCACGGAGAATGTGGTCGCGCCCCGCGCGGCAGCAATGAGCTCTCGACAGGGCGAACCGTTGGGGTCGTCGAAGACGTCGCCGTCAGCCGGGGCACCGGCCAGGGAATCGAAGGGGCCGGGGAGCTCTCCGCGCAAGCGCAGAACACCGCTCTTGTCCGGGAAATAGTAGCCAGGCACGCCATTGAGGGTCGTCACGGCGAAGATCGAGCTGTCGAGGTCGATCGCGTCTTCGTAGACGGCAACCATGCGCACCTTCGCGCCGGGAACATAGTAGGAGGCGAATGTCTCCGGCACCAAACTGCGGTCGGCTTGCCCGAGCACGAGGCCCACGCGAAAGTCGCTGAACGCGACGTCGCTTCGTCCGTCGCCGGAAAAATCGGCAATGACCGGCGAGGCCAAGAGCTTCGGCAAGAGGCGCGTATCGGCGAGCGCGCCTCGCTCGTCGAAGTAGTGAAAACGGAAACGGGCGCGCCCATAGGCATCGAGCGGCTCGCGGCTGAGGATATCGGCGCGCCCGTCGCCGTTGAAGTCGCCGGTCAAGAGCGAGGACGCGCCTCCGACCTTGAATTCCACGGGGCTCTCGAATTGATCGGTAGGAGCGCGGCAAAGACCATCGAGATCACAGCCCCACCCGGCGGGGCAGGACGGCCGGGTGCCGTCGCCTCGCGGTCTGCAATCGAGATGACACTCGCCCGCGGTCCCTTTGGGCCGGCAGAGCGATGCGCGGTCGAGCGTGAAGGTGTCGCAGTCCTCGGGCGGCTCGAGGACGCCGTTGCCGCAGGTGCCGGCCGGAATTTCGGGAAGGTCGGCACAACGGACCGTCAGGGCGAGCAGCGCGAAAACGCGTGCGGCGCGCCTCGTGCTCAAAACGGGTTCTCCAGGTCGCGCGGAATCCCTTCGCGCGACGAAGCGGGGCCGGGCGCTCGCCGTCGCATCATGACCATGGCGCTCGCCGCTTGATTGGGGACGACGGCCACTCTCCCCGTGTCGTAGCCGGGCGCAGTGACCGTCACCTGGAGCGGCGCGTCGCCCGCGGGCAGCGGCACCGGACCCGGTGCCTCGCCGATCGGTTTTCCGTCGAGAAGCACGCGTGCGCCCCGAGGAGCCCCTTGGAGGGTGAGATCCACGAACATCACCGGCTTCGCGGAATCCTCGATCGCTCGAGCCGGATCGGCGACAGGCGCGGAAACGCCGGCGGCGGGCACCACCGCCGAGGAAGCGCCCTCCACGCTCGCCTGATTCGAGTCATTCGTGCGCATGACGGCGTAGGTGGCAGCGGCCGCGACAAGCGCGAGAAGCGCGAAAGGCCAGGTTGCGCGGTGCTTGGGCGGGGACGTGTCGCCCGTACGCAGGCGCACTTCGCGTTCGAGCCCGCGCTCGCTGCCGAACATGTCGGGCGGCATGGACGACCCGTCGCGATCGGTCGTCGCGGTCGGCGTCGCCTCGCGGCTCCTCGGCGCTTGCTCGGGCCGCGGCAACCGCGGCCCCTCGGCGCGAATCACGTGGCCAGCCTCTTCGGCGGCCTGTTTGAGCGCGGCAATCGCCAGGCCCGCGGTGGCGGGGCGATCGTCCGGATTTTTTTCGAGCATTCGCAGGATGGGGGCATCGAGCCGAGGGTCGAGCGCGCTATGCACTTCCGACGCTCGTGGCGGCACGACCGTGAGATGTGCCGCCAACACGCCCATCGCGGTCTCCCCCGTGATCGGCCTCTTTCCCGTCAAGAGCTCGTGGGTCAGAATGCCGAGCGCGTACACATCGGCGCGCCCGTCGATCTTCTTGCCCAGGGCTTGCTCGGGCGCCATGTAGAGCGGCGTGCCCATGACCGCGCCGCTCGCAGTCTGCACGCCTGCCGTCTGGCCCACCAACTTGGCCATCCCGAAATCGAGCAGCTTGGGCACCGTCTCACCGTTCGGTTCCCAGACCAGAAAAATATTCTGCGGCTTGAGATCGCGATGGACGATGCCTGCAGCGTGAGCGGCGTCCAGCGCCTCGGCGATGAGCGAGAGGAGCTGAATCGCGTCGGGCACCGCGACGGGCGCCGCCTCGGCGATGTACCGATCGAGCGCCTCGCCGTCGAGCAGATCCATAACGTAGAAGTGTCGCCCGTCGGGCAGCTTTCCGAACGAGAAGACGTCGACGATGTAGCGGCTACGAATCTGGTTGGCGGCCTGTGCCTCGGAGATGAAGCGCATGGCGCCGGCGGAATCCATGCGCTCGGTCCGATGCAGCACCTTGACCGCGGCTCGTCGCCTGAGAAGGGGGTGCTCGGCTTCGTAGACGGTGCCGTAGCCCCCCTCGCCGAGCTTGCGGCGAAGGCGGTACTCCCCCGCCATGTGCCCCAGGATGTCGGTAGGCGTGGCGGTTGCTTCGAACGACGGCGGGTCGGACATGGCGCCGGCGGTGACGATACCATGTAACGCGCACCTGCAAGCGCGCAGGTGCGCGGCAGAACGCCTGCTCGCTATTCGGCAGCCTTCACGCCGCTGACCATGCCGAGCAGCGTCTTTTTGGCGTCCCCGAGCACCATCATCGTGTTGGGGGCGAAGAAGAGCTCGTTGTCGATTCCGGAAAAGCCGGGATTCATGCTCCGCTTGAGCACGAGGACCGAGCGCGCCATCTCCACGTTGAAAACGGGCATGCCGTAGATGGGACTCTTCGGATTCTTCTTGGCGGCCGGATTGACGACATCGTTGGCGCCGACGACGAGCACCGCGTCGGTGCGCGCGAACTCGTCGTTGATGTCGTCCAGGTCGAAGAGCTGGTCATACGGGACGTTGGCCTCTGCCAGAAGGACGTTCATGTGCCCAGGCATGCGCCCGGCGACGGGGTGAATCGCATATTTCACCGTCGTCCCCCTCGTCTCGAGCGCCGAGGCGAGGTCGCGCACGGCGTGCTGCGCCTGGGAGACGGCCATGCCGTAACCGGGGATGACGATGAGCGACTGAGAGGCGGCGAGAATGCCGACCGCGTCTTCGATGGTCGCCTGATTGACGCTTGCGCCGGGGGGAAGCGCCGTGGTGGTGACGCCGGTGGAGTCGCCGGTGCCGAATGCGCCGAACAAGACGTTGGCGAACGAGCGGTTCATGGCCTTGCTCATCATCATGGAGAGGAGAAAGCCGGACGTGCCGTCGAGGGCGCCCGCGATGATGAGCACGTTGTTGCTGAGCGCGAAGCCGGTCGCCGCCGCGGCGAGACCAGCGTACGAATTGAGGAGCGAGATCACGACCGGCATGTCGGCGCCCCCGATGGGCAGAACCGCGAGAATGCCGAGCAAAAAGCCGGTCACGCACATCGCGTAGAAGAGAACGGTCAGCGACGGGTCGCTGACGAAGACGACCAGCATCACGAGAGAGCCGAAGAACATCCCGATGTTGGTGAAGTTCTGTCCCGGCCACGTCACGGGCGCGCCGGTGATGAAGCCCTGCAACTTGCCGAACGCCATCAAGCTGCCGGTGAACGTCAAGAAGCCGAGGAACACCTCGAGACCGAGCGCGGTGCGCGTCACCAGGTCGAGATGAATGCCGTGGGTGTAGAACTCGGAAACGCCGACGAGCGCGGCCGCCAGACCGCCGAACGCGTGGGAAAACGCGATTCGTTCGGGCATCTTCGTCATCGGGATGCGCGAGATCGCGGCGCCGATGATCGATCCCACGATGAGACCGGGAATGATCCAGGTGTAGGTGACGATTTTGTGGTGGAAGAGAGTGGCCCCGACGGCCACTGCCATCCCCACGATGCCGATGATGATGCCGCGCCGCGCGCCCTTCGGCGAGCTCAGCCCCTGCAGGGCGAGAATGAAACAGACCGATGCAATGAGGTAGCTGAAGTTGATGACGGAGGCGCTCATCAGTGTGCCCCTCCGCCCACGGGCGCGCCTTTTTTGCGGAACATCTTGAGCATGCGGTCGGTGATCATGAATCCGCCGACGGTGTTGATGGTCGCGCAGGTCACGGCGATGCACCCGAGGATGGTGCTGAGCTGGTTGAAGTCACCCCCCGCCGCTACCAGCGAGCCGACCAGCGAGATGCCGGAGATGGCATTGGTGCCCGCCATGAGCGGCGTGTGGAGCAAGTGAGGCACCTTGGAGATGACGTGGTGCCCGAGGAAACCCGCCAGCACGAAAACATAGAGGGCGAAGAGCAGTTCTTGCGCCATTAGGCGGCTCCTTTTGCCGTGACGACCTCGGCGACCCGTGAATTCACGACCTCCCCCGCGTGGGTGATGACGCATCCCTTGGTGATCTCTTCGTTGAGATCGATTTTGAGGGCTCCGTCGCCGAGCAAGTGAAAGACGAGCTTCTCCATGTTGCGCGAGTACATGTGGCTCGCATCGACGGCGACCTTGGATTGCAGGTTGGTCGTGCCGATGATGGTGACGCCGTTTTCGACCACCGTTTGCCCAGGCTTGCAAAGCTCGCAGTTGCCCCCCTGCTCGGCGGCGAGATCGACGATGACCGAGCCCGGCCGCATGGCGCGCGCCATCTCGGCGGTGATGAGGATGGGAGCGCGCTTGCCGGGAATGAGCGCGGTGGTGATGACGGCGTCGGATTTGGCGATGTGCTTCTTCAACACATCGGCCTGCTTCTGTTTTTCCTCTTCCGTGATTTCCTTGGCGTAGCCGCCCTGCGTGGCGGCGTCGGCCACGCCCTCGACCTCCACGAACTTGGCGCCGAGGCTCAGGACCTGCTCTTTGACGGCTTTGCGCACGTCGAAGGCTTCCACCACGGCGCCGAGGCGGCGCGCGGTGGCGATCGCTTGCAGCCCCGCCACTCCGGCACCGAGCACGAGCACCTTGGCCGGAGGAATCGTGCCGGCGGCCGTCATCAACATGGGGAAGAACTTGGGGAGCGCCGCCGCGGCGAGGAGCACGCCGTGATAGCCGGACGCCGTGGTCTGCGAGCTCAGGACGTCCATGCTCTGCGCGAGCGTCGTGCGCGGGATCATATCCGCGGAGATGGCCGTGACGCGGCGCGACGCGAGGGCGCGCACCAGGTCCATGTTGGTGAGCGGGTAGAGCAAGCTGATGAGGGTCGAGCCTTCGCGCAACTTGGCGATCTGCTCGATCGTGGGAGGGTGGATCTGGACGACGAGGTCGGCCTTGGCGTACATCTCGTCAGCCGATGTCTCGACCGTGGCGCCGGCGGCGCGGTAGTCCTCGTCACGCACGAACGAGCGTTCGCCGGCGTGCGTCTCGACGCTGACGTCGACCTTCTTCGCCACCATCCGCTTGATGGTTTCGGGCACGATCGCCACCCGGGTCTCTCCGGGGGTGCTCTCTTTCGGAACCGCAAGTCTCATGGGACCTTTGGCGACGGTAAAATGATGATGAC
>DATHES010000117.1:0-46140 GCA_035318465.1 Polyangiaceae bacterium | reverse complement strand
GAAGTGGTAGGTGCCCGGCCGGTCAGGCGTGAAACGGGGCTCGGGCGCGCCGTCCATGTACACGCGATTCCGGCTCTCGAGCGGAGCCGAGCTCACTTCCCATGCCGCAGCGCCAGGACACGAGGGGCCTGACAAGCGGGGGAGATAGAACGTTTCGCCCATCGTGAAGGACCGCGCGTTCTGAAGAGGGAGCGGCGTGGACACGCAGCTCTCCGGCGTCGACACACCTTCGTTGTTCCCACATGCCAAAGCGGCCATCGACAACACGAGGCTGCTCGCGACCCGGAGAAACGATCGACGACAGATGTCTGTCCGCATGGCAATCATCTCGTTTCCGCCCTATGAATGAATTATCAATGTCTCAACGGATTCGTCATAAATCCACATTACAGCACGAATCTGTGTACCTACGATCACGGCACCGCGTCAACGATGAATTACGATTCATCGTTGGGACGTCCGTCGGATCACTTGTTCGGGACGGGATCCGCTCCAGGATCGTCGTAGTCGATCCGAACGATCTCGAACTCGTCCTCGCCGCGCGGCGTGCGCACCTTCACGAGATCCCCCACCCCTTTTCCGAGCAGACCGCGTGCCAGAGGTGCCACGAATGCAACGAGACCCGTCGTGGGTTCAGCCTCGTCCACGCCGACGATCTTGTAGGTGCGAAGCGGGCCCGTCGCCGGGCGGACGCTCACGCTCGCGCCAAAACGCACCTCGTCGCGAGGCTGGTTGGCCGAGTCGACCAGCATGGCGCTGGCGAGACGAGCGTCGAGCGCGTTTCTTCGCGCCCCGAGATGAGCCAGCGCGCGCGTGCGGTCGGCGCCTTCTGCCATGGTGTCGAGGCGCGCACGCGCCTCTTCGAAATCCTTCAACTCGGCTTTGAGCTTATCGAGACCGCGCGCCGTGACGTAGTTCGGTGTTCCATCGGGAAGCGGCGCCCGTGCCGGTACCAGATCGGGAACATCCGCCTCGTCTTCCTTGGTAAAGGCCTTGTTCACGCGGCGGAGCATGCCACGACGGAACGCGGCGGGCCCAGGCAGACGGGTGAGGGTGCTCCGTTCGTCCGATTCGAGGAGCCGCCGGATTTCTTACCTCCCCCGAGGCAGAATCGGAATCCGTGGCCGCCGACCTGAGCTCCAATGAGCGACGCCGTGTCAACGACGGCGCGCGGGCAAGAGCTTGGTCCCCCCGCCGCCGGGCGCTTGCTGGACTGCGCGGTGCAGCACGAGTCGCCGCCCCGCATTTTTTCCCGCGCCGTGCACCGCATTGCGCGACGGTCCCGCCGTGCGCGTGTGCCGGATGTGCGGATGCCGTTTGCGGAAATATTTGGAGAGATCGGCGTCGCCGATCCACACCAGCCCCTGCTCGCGGTGCTGCTTCGTTTCCGACTCGAGCTTCTCGCGAAACCCGTCCATCACGCCGGCCAGGTACGTGCGCCGATCGCGGTTGCCCTTGATGCGCTGCTCCCGCTTGTGCTCGGTCCACAGGTGCTCGGCCGAGCGCGTGAGAAAGGAGTGGACATAGGTGGCCATCTCCAAGTTGGGACGGGTGCCGCAGATTTCCAGAACGTGCCCGTGCTTTCTCTCGAGCGGCCGATAGACCGGCACCCAGATGACCTCCACGAAGAAGTGCTGGCCGAGGATGATCGACAAGAGTCGCTCGCTCTCGCTGATGCGTCCCGAGGGAGCGCCGAGATGGCGGAACTCGTACCCTCCCCGCGCACCCAGGGCCGCCGATTCGACGTTGTATTTCAGCATCAACTTCTGCGCGAGGCCCGTGGCGGCCTGCGCCTCGTGCGCGTTCGAGCTCTGGGCGAGCGCGAGCAACCGAGCGATGCGTTCGAGCACCTTGACGTGCTGGGCACGCCCCTTCTCGGTCTCCGTCGCCACGCTCTCGGGAACTCCTGCCGCGCGCGCGTCGATGCCCAGTCTTTCGCAGACCTCGCGAAAGGCGGGCCCGTGGGACGGCTCGTCCACCCGCCCCAGAATCTCGTGCACGTATTGGTGCGCCATCTCGTGCTTCAAGACCTCGAGCACCGTGCCCCACGGCTCTTTGACGAAGAGCGTACGCGCCATCTCGATGCGCCGCCGCGACGGATCCCATTGCCCCAAACGGCGCGCGCTGTGGGAGATCTTGATCTCGGGCGGTCGCAGGGAGCGCTTGAAGTAACTCTGGTTGAGCTCGTCGAAGCTCGCCCGAAGCTCGCGCAGAAGCGCGGCTTCGAGCTCGACCGTCAATCGCTCCGCGTCGTCATTTTCGGTGCTCTCGGTCGTTTCCGATCCACGCATGCGTTCGTTACGCCAGGAGATCGCGCAGCGCATAGCGGCCGGGCTTTTTGCCGATGAGCCAGCGCGCCGCGCGCAACGCGCCGCGCGCGAACACGTCCCGCTGGGTGGCGCGATGGGTGATCTCGATTCTCTCGCCGAGACCGAGCAGGTGCACGGTGTGGTCGCCGATGACATCCCCTCCGCGCAGGGCGATGACCGCGAGCTCGTTCTTGCCGCGCGGTCCCGGCCGCCCCTCGCGCCCGTGTTTCATGACGAGGTCGGGGCGCACTTCGCACACCGCGTCGGCGAGGCGGAGCGCCGTACCGCTCGGTGCATCGACCTTTTGCCGGTGATGCGTCTCCACGATCTCGATGTCGTACTCCTCGCCCAGCGTCGCCGCGGCCAGACGCGCCATTTGCGCGACTGCCTCCACGCCCGGGCTCATGTTGGCCGACCACAAGACGGGGACCGTCTGCGCGAGATCGTCGAGCGCAGCCCGATCGGCGGCCGCGATGCCAGTGGTGCCGCTCACCAGTGCCACGCGCGCGCGCTTGACGGAGCGAGTCAGCAATTGCATCGCGGCAGCGTGGGAGAAATCGATGACCACGTCGGCGCCGAGCAGACCCACCGCGTGGTCGTGGGTCACGGCGACGCCGATGTGACCAATGCCGGCCACTTCGCCGACGTCGCGTCCCTGCTCGATGGCGTCGGGGGCGGCAATGGCGCCGACGATCTGAGCTTCGTGCTTCTCTTGAACCAGGCGCACGATGGCCTGCCCCATGCGACCGCTGGCTCCGTGAAGAGCGATTCTCATGCGCCCGATTCGTACTTTTTGACCGTCTCGATGATTTTGGCGCGGGCAGCCTCGCTCGGCGTGACGAGCGGCAGGCGCACCGTTGCTCGGATGCGCCCGCGCTGGGACAGCGCGAATTTCACGGGCGCCGGGCTGGCCTCGATGAACATCGCTTCGTAGACGGGCAATATCGCGAAATGGACCCGCCGCGCGTCTTTCCACTCGCCGGCGAGGGCGAGACGGCAAGTATCGGCCACGGGCTTCGGAAACA
The DNA here is from genome assembly GCA_035318465.1 of Polyangiaceae bacterium. GTDB lineage: Bacteria > Myxococcota_A > Polyangia > Polyangiales > Polyangiaceae > DASWDH01. The sequence goes on along the minus strand of DATHES010000117.1, from coordinate 42,806 downwards.
AGTTGGAGGTGGTGCTGATGAGGCCTCGCGCGCCGCACGCCATCATCGGCAAGGTGAGCGCGTCGTCGCCGGACATCACCGCCAGCCGATCGCCGAGACGGCGGACGATGTCCTGGCAGCGCAGGACATTGCCGGTGGCGTCCTTGATGCCGACGACGTTGGAGGCGCGGGCGCAGATCGCTTCCGTCGCCTCGATGCCGAGGTCGACACCGGTGCGCCCCGGGATATTGTAAAGGACGATCGGCGCTTTGACCGCCTGAGCGACGTGCGCCACATGCTCGACCAGGCCCGCTTGGGTCGGCCGGCTGTAATAGGGCATCACGATCATGACCCCATCGGCTCCCGCTTCGAGAGCGGCTTGCGCGGTCTTGATGGTCTTCTGCGTGGAAAATGACCCGGCGCCCGCGATCACCGGAACGCGCCCCCGCGCGACCTTGACCGTACGTTCGACGACCAGCTTCTGCTCGGCTTCGGTCAATGTAGGAGATTCGCCGGTAGTACCGCAGGGGACGAGACCGCTGACCCCGGCGGCGAGCTGCCCTTCGACGAGCCATTCCAGCGCCTCGAGATCGATGGCAGACCCGTCTTCGGTGAAGGGCGTGACGAGCGCCGTGTAGGCCCCGGCGAGACTCGTTGGGGAGAACATGCGCCTACCGTTACGGTTTCCGGCGACGGATGCAAGGTTTAAGCGTTTTTCCTCCGCGCCGTTCACGAGACGCTGAGTCGCTCGAGGCTCGCGCCCAGAACCTTCCCCGTGAACATCTCCACCGAACTACCCCCGCATCCCACCGCACCCCCGCAACGAACGCTGTCGCTCGGCGATCTTCCAGTCTGGCTGCAGTCTGCCCTCTCCGCACTCGATCGGCGCGTCGAGGAGGGGTCCCTCGCCGTCCCTCTGCTTCCCGAGGCGGCCGCCACCCTGTTGCTGATGACCGAAGACGAGAACGCCGATCTCGATCGGCTGGCCGATGTCGTTCGCTCCGACCCCACGATGGCCGCCCAGCTGCTGCGCATTGCCAACTCGCCTCTCTTCGTTTCGCGTTGCCCCATTTCATCGCTGCGCACTGCGCTCAGCCGCCTCGGAATGTTTCAAGTTCGGCAGATCGCCCTCCTCATCGTTTGCGACACGAAGGTCTTCCGCGTTCGTGGATGGGAAGAGCCGATCCGTAGGCTCTTCGCCCATTCCGTGCTGGTGGCGCTCTTTGCCCAGGAAATTGCCAAGAAGGCGCGCATGAACGCGGACGAGGCATTCCTCGCCGGACTCTTGCACGACGTGGGCATTCCCACGCTCATCCACGCGCTCGTGGAGATCGAACAGCGCGTGACGTCGTTTCGCGAGATCGACGGCCTACTCGCCCTCCTGCACCCGCGCCACGCCGAGGTGGGGGCCCGTCTCGCCGCCGCATGGGCGATGCCGCCGCGACTGATCGAGGCCATCGGCTACCACCACGAACCGCACCTGGCACGCAGCGACGGTCGCAACGCGCTGATCCTGCGCCTCGCCGACGAGCTCGCCGGTGATGAGACAGCCCCCCTGGAAATCCCCGCGCATGCGGCTGCGCTCGGTCTCTCTGCTGCCGATATCGCGGAGCTCTACGCGATGCGACAGCTACTCACCACCAAGGCCACTACGATTTCGTAGGCTGCCGAGAAAAGGAGCGAGGCGCTCCGACCTGGCCGTGCTAGCGCCGCCGAAACCACATCCAGCGCTCGGCGTTCTTGGTGGCCATGCCCATTTCCTCCCACGTGGGAGACGTGGCGAGATCCTGGTAGCCGGTGCGCCCGAGGTGTGTCGTCACCCACTTGACCTTGGCGTCGTCGAGGTCTTTCAAAAACTGAGGACCGCTCGTGTACGGCACGTAGATGACGTCGTTCTCGTACCTCTCGTTCCAGAGGTGCGAAGGGAAAAGGTAGGCGTCGGTAAAGGCCACCACGTCGTGGGGCTTGAGATCGTTCTCGCGATGCCACTGGAAGTCGTGCAGACCCCAATGTCCGACCCATTCGAACGAGGCGCGCTCGACAGGGCCGACCCGCGCCATCCGACGTGCATCCTCCAGCTTGACGTTGAAACCCGGCTCCGCGAAGTACATGAAGAGGAACGACATGAGCAGGCATGCCGAGGCGGGCACGTCGCCGAAGAGACGCAGCCCGCGGCTCGATGACGCCCACACCGCCAGCAACATGAGCCCGGCGGCAACGTGGAGGTTGTAGCGAGCCGACCACAAAGCGGGCGACATCGGCGCCGTGATCAAGACCGGGACCGTCGTCAGGATCAAGTTGTCCGTGCGCGGGGATGGAATGCCGGAAATGCGGGCGAAGAGGCTCTTGCCCACGGCGACGCCAAAGGCGAGCACTGCCAGGGGAATCGCTATCCAGGGGATGCCGTAGCCATAGCCGTGGTTGCCGATGTCGAAGTGATCGGCTCCGGGCGAATGGAAAGTGTAGATGTCGCCCAGCACCTTCATGAAAGGACGGCTAATGTCCTCGAGACGCTGGTGGCCAGGGAAATGGACGTTGAACGTTTCGCTCGCAAATTGGACGGGAAAGATGGGGTTCTGGTAGCGAATCCAATTTCTCGCATAGGTGGGAAGCGCAACGAAAGCGATGGATGCTGCGCCGAGCGCGGCCACCGCCACGGTGGCGGTTTTGCGGGCGCGGAAGTTCTGCCAAAAGAGACGGCCGAAGGCCACGCTTCCGCTGAAGGGTATCCACGTCAGAGCGTGCCCCTTGGTCCCCGAGAGCAGACCGAAGGCGAGGCTGGCCACGATCGCGTCGCGCAAGCGGAACTTCGGCCGCATGGCGAAGGCCAGCGTCGCCAGGTGGATGGTCACGATATGGGTATCGATGTACGTGCTGTTGAGCTGGAGCAGCGCACCGGGAATCCACAAGAAGGCAAGGGCCCAGGTGAGCGCGCGCAGCGGCGAAGATTCGAAGCGTCGCGCCATCACGTAGAACGCCGCCACCAGGGCGGGGCTCAAGGCGGCATTGACCATTTCGATGAAGCGGCGGTCGGTGAAGTAGACGAACCAGAGGTTCATCATCTCGCACACGCGCGGAAACGAATTGACGTAATCGAGCGTCGACGGGATATCGAGAAAGCGAAAGCCGTGGTTCTGAATAGCAAAGCCGACCATCGTGTCGTGGTACCAGAGGCCGTCCCAGCCCGTGGTGGGGGCGAGGTAAGAAAGCCACATCGTGTAGGCAATGGTCGGGACGGTGATGAGAAGGCCGAGGAATGCGATATGGCGCTTTCGCGCGGCGAGAACGAAGGCGTCGACGGGCAGAAGTGCCACGCCTTTGAGCGCCGCGAACGTGTCCCTGGCGTGCTGCCCGAAGGGCTTCCTCCACGACGTCGCCAGAAAGGTCAGCGTGGAGACGCCGAGCACCGCGCCGGCGAGGGCCGGACGATAAAGGAGATTGATCCACCCGAGCCCCAGTGTCGTAAACGAGATGATGGCGTGCGCAATGACGAAGATGCCGGTGAAGAGCTCGGCTCGACTGTCCCACTGGGCGCGTACACCGACCGACGCGGCCGCGACGATCGCCGCCGCGCTGAGAAAGAAAAAAACGAGGAAGCCGAGGAGCATTTTGCGGGCAAGCCTACTCAATTCGATGCGAAGTTGCACGCTGGCCGGTCGGCCGCGAGCTCAAGCGCGCCGCCGGAGAGCTGCCAAGAAATACCCGTCGGTTCCGTGCTCGTGAGGCGTCAACCGGATCACCGTCGCGCCGGACAAGGCCGGCACCCAGTCACCGCTCAGCGTGGCTTCTCCGAGCCACGGAGCGCGCGCCAGCGCTTCGGCAATGACGTCTTCCCCCTCTTCGCGGAGCAGGCTGCACACCGCGTAGACGACGACGCCGTCGAGTTTGACGCGAGCCGCCGCGGCGAGGAGGATTCGCACTTGAAGGTCGTGGAGCTCGGGCAGCTTGGCGGCGTCCCACCGTGCGGCCAAGTCGGGACGACGGCGGATGGTGCCCGTACCCGAGCACGGCGCATCGACGAGCACCCGGTCGTAAGCCGCCGGGACGTCGCCGGGGCCGACCGTCCAGTCGACTGCGTAGGTGGCGCGCGGGGCGAGCCTCATGCGCTCGAGCTCCGCCTCGAGCCGCGCCAGCTTGGAGGGATGTTGGTCGGCCGCATCGACCGCGCCGGACGGGCCTACCAGCTCCGCGAGTAGCGCCGTCTTGTTGCCGCGTCCGGCGCACGCATCGAGCACGGTTTCACCCCCCTTTGCGCCGAGCGAAAGCGTCACGACCTGGGCGCCTTCCTCCTGGATGGCCAGCTCGCCATTGCCAAAAAACGGCAGTTTCTGGGGATCTCCGCCGCCGCGCAGTTGAAGGGCGAGAGGAGACACGGTGCCCAGCGCGATGGTCGCGCGCGGCGCGTGCGCGACCATCCGCGCGAGCCACGCCGCGCGGTCTTCTCCCGGACGAATGCGCAGGCCGACCGGAGGCGGCGCGGTCGCGCCTGCGAAAGCCGCCGCGTTCGCTTCCCCGAGCGACCGCACTAGCGACGCCCACAGCGCCGGCGCCACCGAGGCGCGCGTCGCCAGCTCGAGCGCGGCGCGCTTGTCGTCGGTCGGCTCGGCGGCGAGCCGTCGCAGGACGGCATTGGCAAAGGCGCCGACGCGCTTGCCGCGCGCCACTGTCACCAGCCGGACCGCCTCCGATACCGCCGCGAACGCCGGCACGCGCTCGAGGAAGAGCAACTGGTAGGCGGCCACGACGAGATGGGCGCGCACCGTGTCCTCGAGGGGACGTGAGCCGCGAACCGCGTGCCGAGCGAGCCTTTGCTCCAGATAAGGTGCGGTGCGAAGGGCGCCGTAGGCAAGCTCGGTGGCGAGCGAGCGCTCGCGCGGGTCGAGCTCGGGAAAGCGCTCCACCGCGGCGTCGAGCACCGCGGCGGCGAACGCCCCCTCGCGCGCCACGCGCTCGACCACGTGCGCAGCGATGCTGCGCGCATTGGGCTCCAGTCGGATGGGCATGGCGGAGAAAAGAGATCAGCCGAAGAGCTCGCCGAATTGACCGACGATGACGTCCCACTTTCGATCGACGTCGTTCTTGAAGGCAATGCCCATGAGCAGGAAGAGGAAGCTCATCCCCACCAGACTGGCCACCTCGCGCACCCGCAGCGGCAATGGACGCCGCAGAATGCCTTCGATAGCGAAGAAGAGAAGGTGCCCGCCATCGAGCACCGGGATTGGCAATAGGTTCAAGAGCCCCAGATTGATACTGATGAGCGCCATTGCCCATACGAAGTAATCGGTGCCGCGCGCGCCTGCCTCGCCGGCTACGTCGTAGATGGTGATGGGACCGGAGAGCGAGGAGAGGCTGACCCTGCCTTCGACCACGCGCACGATTCCGACGAGGATGAACCGCATGACGTCGGCGGTCTCCTCGAATGCGTTACGAAGCGCGTAGCGAATGGCGTGCGGGTTTTCCACGAAGGGCTCGGCCGCGGAAGGGATCCAATGCGTGGTGCGCATCACATAGCGGTCGAAATGCTGGCCGTAGTCGTCCGTCCATTGCTCGCGACGCATCTGGATGGTGCCGCTCATCCGCCGCCCGTCCCGGAGCCACCCCAAGGTGTGCGGTTGATCGGGCGCGGACAGGAGCCGCTCGCGAAAGACGGACCACGCCGGCAGCGGCGTGTCGTCGAGGTCGGTCACCTTGTCGCCCGGCATGAGCCCCGCCTGGCGCAAGGCGGCGTCGGGCACCACCGCCGCATAGAGATCGGCGAGTTCGATCCCGGTGCGCGAATAGAGATCGCCCGCCGCAGGATCGGGCGTCAGGTTGGCGACGCCGGGCTCGTAGACGGCGCCGTCGACGAGGCCTCCCAGGGCCCCATCCACCGCTCGCGGGCGGAGGTAAGTGACGGGCATGTTCTCGCCGCGGTTGTCGCGCAGCGCCGTTTCGAGGTCGACGAAGCGCTTGATCGGCTTGCCCCCCACGAGGATGACGACGTCGAAGGTGCGCAAGCCGGCGCGATAGGCGGCGGAGTCGGGGCGCGGAACGCCGATGACCGCGCGCGGCAGGCTCGGATAGATGCCGAGCTTGCCCACCCGCTCGACCATCTCCAGCTCCCGGCGCTCGATCACCTCTTCCGGTGTGACCGGCACTTCGACGTAGCTCGCCTGCCGAAAAACCTTCAGCAAAAGCTCCCGTCCCGGGCTCTTGCGCACGATGCGCGCCAGCTCGGCGTAGGTTCCGATCTCCTCGCCATCCACCGAAAGCACGCGATCACCGGCCAGCAGCTTGCCGTCGGCAGCATGACCGGGCAGCACGATGCCGATGGTGGGCGGCAGGAAATTGCGCTCCCCTACGAACACCGAGAAGTAAAGGACGACCGGGAAGATCAAGTTCATGATCGGGCCGGCGAAGACGATGACGACCCGCTTCCACAGCGCTTGCGATTCGAAGGTGCGCTTGCGGTCTTCGGGAAGGACCGGATCGGCTTTGGTCTCCTCGAGCATTTTCACGAACCCGCCGAGGGGGATGAGCCCGACGCAATATTCCGTCTCCTTGCCGCGCAGGCGCAGGATCTTGGGCCCGAATCCGAGTGAAAACGTGATGACTTTGACGCCGAAGATCTTCGCCCACGCGTAATGCCCCAGCTCATGCACGAAAATGAGCGCCGAGATGAGGATGACGAAGTAGAGGAGGTCCATCGTCTGGGGGGGCTCGAGCGGCGGGATAGTGTGGATGAAAAGGGACGTCACGCCAAGGGAACCGCGTTTCGCGCCGTGCGCCTGCGTCGAGCCCCTGAAATCGACGAGAAACGGAAGCGCCGGTGATCGAATCGGACTGAACGCCTCCACTCTAGTCGGGGGCGCCGTGCTGAACGCCGCTGTTTGCGGGGGGAAGTTCGCCCCTGTCGCAAGTTTCAGTGTCGGGGCCGTGGGTGAATGCCCGAGAAGGAGAGAACGACGATGATGGCGTCCCGCTTTTGCACTTTGCTCGTCTCGTTCGCCGCGCTCGCTTCGAGCGCGTGCGGTTCGAGCGCGGCGGCGTCCAACGCGACACCGACGCCCGGCAATTCGACACCACCGCCGGGTGACTCGACGCCGCCTCCTGACCCACCGCCGTCCCAGTGGACGGAGCTCGTGAGTGGGGATTGGTCGCTCCAACCGGGAACCGAGAACCCCCGCTGGTGCCAACGATATCCGATTCGAGAAGATATTTACGTGTCGGCCATCCGCCCCGTGCACCCACCGGGTACGCACCATACGACGCTCAGCCTGGTCGACGACAATGGATCGACGAGCTGCACGGGCAGCGCCTTCGGCGGCGGCGGAATGATCTTCGCCGCGGGGGTCGGCAGCGCGACGGTGCAGATCCCCGAAGGTGTGGCGATGAAACTTCCGGCCGGTAAAGCGCTGGTCTTGAACCTGCACGTGTACAACCCCGGGACCGCGCCGCTCGCCGGCACCTCCAAGATCGAAATCGTACGCGCCAAGCCCGAGGAGGTGAAAAGCCTGGCCGATCTGATGTTCGCCGGCCCGACGACGTTCTCCATACCGCCGCAGACCCAGGCCACCATCGAAGACACCTGCAAGCTTTCCGACGATCAGACGGCGTTTGCCCTCTTTCCGCACATGCATCAACTCGGGCGGCACATCAAGACGACGTTCACCGTCGCAGGCACGCCCATGGTGGTGCACGATGCCGACTACGAGTTCGAAGAGCAGGACCAACTTCCCGTCGGCCCCATCGAGCTACATCAAGGCGACACGGTCAAAACCGAGTGCACGTACGACAACATGACCGGCAAAGCCGTCACGTTCGGCGAGAGCTCCGACACCGAGATGTGCTTTAGCATCATCTACCGCTATCCGGCGACCGGTCGTGTCGCGTGCGGGATTCGCCAGTAGCCGCGCGACGCGACGCTTCTTTCTTCACGTGTGAAGGTCAAGAAACCGTTCGGACCTAGGTCGGGGGGGGACACCATCGGTCGACATACAGGTCCGGCGGGCGACCTTAATTTGGCCGGTATGTCCCTTTCCGTTCTAGTCGTCGAAGACCAGCCCGAGCTCCGCGCGACGCTTCAACACATGCTGGCGGAGCAAGGATATGCGGTCCGGTGCGTGGCGACCGTCGAAGAGGCGGTGGCAACCTTGAACGAGTTGCCTCATCCCTGTCTCGTCTTGTGGGACCCGACGACCCTCGCCGTAAGTGCAGCTCTCGTCGCGCACACCGCCCGCCATGGTGTCCACCTGGCCACGATTCCAGTCGGGATCACGTCGACGGGTCAAGCAGCCGACGGCTCCCCCCTCATTTCCAAGAGACTTACCAGCCGCGAAGCGATTCTCAACGTTGTGAGAGAGCATTGCCGCCCAGATGAAGAGGAAAGAACACCTGCATGAGAGCGGGAATTGCTCACTCGTCCTGCGGAAGGCGCCCTTCCTCGACCCGTGCGGCAGGTGGCGCTCTTTGCACAGCGCCTTTGTTCTCCCTGGAACATCGGGCCCTTGCCGAGATGGCGCGGTCGTTTTACTGATGGGCCATGGTCGTTGCTTTACCGCCGTCCGTGGGGTGGCTCTTTCCCCCATGCGCACGCAACGGCGGAGGCAGGTGAGTACCGCACAGTGTCTGGCCGTTCTCATCGTGGAGGACGAGGACGATATCCGGGAGCTCGTTGCCAGCGCGCTCGCCAACGAGGGTTTCCAGGTTTATCAAGCCAACACCGGTGCCCGCGCCCTCGAGCTCTTGCGGGAGATCCCGCACCCCTCTCTCATCCTGGCCGATTTGATGATGCCAGTCATGGACGGGTGGGAGCTCATCAAGGCGCTGTCGCAGGACGATCGTTTGGCGACGCTGCCCGTGGTGGTGATCTCCGCCGTCGATCACGCTGCGCCGCAGGGATTTCGCCGCGTGAAGAAGCCGTTCGATCTCGACGAGCTCGTCAAAATCGTTGCCGAGCTATGCGTGCGTCGCACATGACGCGAGTTCACGAGAACTGGTAGAGTGGCGCCCGCATGACGCAATCGTCCTGCCCCGCCTCCATTCTCGTCGTCGAAGACAACGACGACATCCGCGAAGCCATCGGCGAGCTCCTGGAAAACGAAGGCTACACCGTCGCGCTCGCACAGAACGGCGAGCACGCGCTCGGCCTCCTCGCGCAGCTGCCGCGCCCCGCACTCCTTCTCGTCGACTTGATCATGCCGCATATGGACGGATGGCAACTCCTCAATGTGCTCTCGCGCGACGATCGGCTGGCGACGATACCGGTGGTCGTCATGTCAGCCGCCGCGCAGCCCGCGACCGGGCAGCTTCGCACGCTGAAAAAGCCCATCGACCTCGAGATTCTCCTTCAGATCGTGCGCGAGCATTGTTGCGGTCATCGCAATCCCGGTCCGGCTTCGGGACGCGGCGCGTCGGCCCCCCCCTCCAGCAACTAGCCCACGGAGGCCTCGCCGCAGAACAAGTGGCCGCCTCTCTAAATTGGGCGATCGTAAACTGGTAGGCGAACTGACGGCGTCGTGCTGGGCCTTTTTGGCCATGCCGGCGGTCCTTCACGGTCCCTAGGTTGCTGACCGTATGGCCCCCATCGAAACTCCCCCCTTGCGTCCCTCCCAGCCGTTCCCAGGACGGCCATCGCAGCCGAGCGAACCGCCCACTCCGGAGCCCAAGCTGCCGTATCCGGGCCAGCCGCCTGACCCAGGCCCAGGACAACCGCGCCGTTCGACGCCCGGCTCGCCCCCCGATCCGCGTCCTAGCCATCCGGGCCCGCGTGAGATTCCGCACGAGGATCCGCCTCCGGAAGAGCCCCCCCGCCGCGACCCGCCGCTTCCGCATCAACCAGGTGAGCCTCCGCCGATCATCGACGATCCTCCGGCCCCCGACGCGAATCCCATCGATCCGCGCGTTTTCTAAGTCTCCGCGCTCGACGCGGTCTGACCGATCAGGCGGTGGGCTGAGAGATATCGAAGAGCGTTCGAGCCACGGTGGGCGGCAACGAGAGCACGCCCAGCACCCGCCCCTCTGCATCGAGCACGGGCACGCGCCGCACCCGACGAACTCTCATCAGCTCGGTGGCTTTCTCGACGTCATCGCTCGGCGAGCACCCATCGATCGCACGCGACATTGCGCTTCCGATGGGAATCTCGCTCAGGCTCCGGCCCTGCATGAGAGCCGCCATGCATACATCCCGATCGGTGATCATCCCCTGAATCGTGTTGAACTCGTCCACGACAGGCACACATCCACAATCGTGGTCCCACATGATCTGTGCGGCGTGATGGAGCGGCTGAGCGGGACGGCGCTGTTCGAAAGACCCGCCGATTCTCGCTTGGACTCCGCTTGCTACGAACACTACGGGCAGAAGAGCCAGCCCACGGACGTCGGGCAGGACTTTGGCCGGACCCGCGGCGATCGGGAGACGCGCTCGGCACGTTCTCTTCAATAGAGCGATGCCGCGTGATGAGCACATCGACGCGGTGAACGCGCGCGCGATGGGCCGGAAGGGGGCACATTCTCTACGCAATGCGCTGGGTACGCTCCTTGCCTAAGGGTATTCGTGGAGGAGAGACAATGAAGGCGACCGCATTGTTGAAAAAGCAGCATCGCAAGGTCGAAGGGATGTTCGCGCAGCTCGAAAAGGGGAAAGGCGATATCTCGGCCGTGCTGGCCCAGCTGGCCAATGATCTCGCGGCCCACATGGCGATCGAGCAGACCATCTTCTATCCGACCGTCAAGGAGATCGATCCCAAGGTCGTGGGCGAAAGTTACCAAGAGCACGCCATCGCCGAGCTCGCCCTCAAGCGACTTATCGAAACGCCCGCCGACGATCCGACCTTCGCTCCCAAGGTCACCGCCTTGAAGGAGCTCATCGCGCACCACGTGGAGGAAGAGGAAGAAGAACTCTTCCCCACCGTCGAGAAAAAGTTGGAACCAGAACAGCTCGACGCACTGGGGGCTCAAATGCTGCGGGCCTTCGAATTAGCCTTGGAACAAGGGTTCGATTCCCTGCTTCCCGGAGGGTTCGCGACCAGCGCCGATCGCGATCAAACTCCGACACCGGTCCGGCCACCACGCACGAAACGAAGCGGAGCCGGACGGTCCGGACGAGTCGCGCACTAACGCGCGGGAAGAGAGATTTTCATGACCGATGCTCCGATCCTCATCGTCGACGATGAAGACGATACCGCTGACGCGGTGGGGGAACTGCTGATGCAGCGAGGCTTCGAGGTCGACCGCGCCAACAACGGGCAAGCCGGCCTCGACTATCTACGGGCCCACGGGCGGCCAGCGATGATCTTGCTCGATTGGAGCATGCCGCTCATGAATGGGGGCCAAATGATGCAGGCGCTGCAAGCCGAGCCCGAGTGGCGAACCATCCCCGTGGTCCTGTTCACCGCCGATCCCGATGCCCGAAACCGCGCCATCGAGATTCGGGCCGTCGGCTATTTGAAGAAACCGTGTGCGGCCTTCGATCTTCTGACGATGGTCGACAACACGCTGCGCCATTCCGACGCCGTTTGAGTCAAGCCATCGGGAGCCCGGCCAGGATCGCCACGACGCGGACGAGTTGCTCGGGGTCGACCGGCTTGGCAAGGTGACCCTGAAACCCCGAGGCGAGACAGCGATCGGCGTCGTCGACGCTCGCATAGGCGGTGAGCGCGAGGGCCGGGGTCCTCCCGCCATTCGATGCTTCCAGCAAACGAATTTGGCGAATGAGGCCGTAGCCATCGACATCCGGCATGCCGATATCGCTCACCAGCACCTGCGGGTGGAAGTGGGCCAGCCGTTCCAGCGCCTCCACCGCTGATTGCGCCGTTTGGACGACGGCGCCGGCATTGGTCAAGAGCTCATGAACGAGTTCCACGGCGTCGGGGTCGTCGTCGACGACGAGGACCCGGGTGGCCGGAAGCCGAGGAACGGCGCGAGGAGGCGTGTCATCTCGACGCATGCCAGCCGGCCTTGCGCTCGGACGCCCCGGCAATTCGACGATGAAGTTGGAGCCATGACCTTTCCCCTCGCTTTCGGCTCGCACGCGACCGCCGTGGGCCAAAACGAGTTGGCGCACGATGGCCAGACCGAGACCGAGCCCGCCATGCCGGCGGGTAGACGACGCGTCGCCTTGACGGAAGGGCTCGAAGATGGCCGTCAGCAGGGCGGGGTCGATGCCCTCGCCGGTGTCGCGGACGCTGAGCCGCAGATGGGATCCCTCTCGCTCCGCCGCGATGGAAATTTTGCCGCCTTTCTGCGTGAATTTGACGGCGTTGGAGACAAGATTCGATACGATCTGCTGAAGCCGGACTTGATCGGCGTACACCTCGGCGCCGGATTCCACGTGCGACAAGAGGGTGATGCCCTTGGCTTCCGCGGCCGGACGGGCCGCTTCGATCGCGTCGGCAATGGCGTGCACCACGCTGGCCTGCCCCAGATCGAGACGCAGTTTTCCGCTGATGATCCGTGAAACGTCGAGAACGTCTTCGATGAGTCTCGCCTGGGCGCGCGCGTTGCGTTCGATGGTCCGGAGCGGCTTCTCCAGCTCGGGCGGCACTTCGCGCTGCAAGAGGAGCCTCGTCCACCCCAGAATCGCCTGCAGCGGATTGCGGAGCTCGTGCGACGCCGTCGCCAGAAATTCGTCTTTGGTGCGATTGGCGATTTCCGCCTGCTGGCGGGCGTGCCGCTCTGCTTCCAGCAAGGCCGCGCGGTCGTCTTCGAGGCGCCGCCGCTCGATCACCAGCGCCGCGCGATGGGCGAGCTCCTCCGCAAAAAGGAGATCTTGCTCGCCGTAGGTCCGGCCCGACTCGGCATACACGAAGGTGAGAGCGCCAAAGGTGCGGTCGCGGCCTTGCAGAGGTACCACCATGGCCGAACGCAGCGCGAGCTGTTGAATGAGGCGAAGGTGCTCTTCGTCCACGGCCGCCGCTTCCAGCATCTCTTGCGGAATTCGAGGATGGAGCTCGGAACGGCCCGTTCGAATCACATTCGGCACGCCGTGGGCAGCATGGGGGTCGGGGGCATAACGCGCACCGAGCTCGCGCGCAAAGGCGACTTTGGCTGGGTCGGCGTGAGCCACCGCGATCTGGGTCGGCGCCGTTGCGCCCGGTTCGAGAATCGAGACCGAGCACCAGTCGGCCAAGCGGGGCACCGCCAGCTGAACGATCGTCGCCAATGCTTCGCGATAGTCGAGCGTCGTCGTCAGCGCTTCTGCCGCGCGCGAGAGGTACTCCCGGCGAATCGCGACGCGTTTTTCCTCGGTCACGTCGCGGAAGATGAGGACCACCCCGAAGAGCGATCCCGCGCCGTCCAAGATCGGCGCCGCCGTGTCGTCGATGGGGACATCGGTCCCATCGCGGCGCAGGAGGACCGTATGATTGGCGAGACCTACGATGGCCCCTTCGCGCAGAACCTTCTCCACGGGATTGGGCACCGACCGCCGCGTCTCCTCGTTGACGATGGGAAACACCTCGGGGAGCGCTCGCCCGCGCGCTTCGTCGAGCGGCCATCCCGTCAGCGCTTCTGCGATGGGATTCATGAACGTCACGCGACCGTCGATATCCGTGGCAATGACGGCATCGCCGATGCTCCGCAGCGTCGTCGTCCAGAGCGACTGCGCTCTCTCGGCCTCGACGCGCGCCAGCCGCTCGCGGTCGAGCGCCTCCGACACCTTGGCTTCGGCGGCCTTGCGACCCGAGATGTCGAAAGTCACGCCGAACCATTCGCGCGTGGTCCCATCGGAATGAAGCATGGGCAGCGCCCGAACGCTCATCCACACATACTCGCCGTCGTGGCGCCGGAGACGAAACTCCGCCTCCAAGGTCCCCTGCTTGGCCTTGGCCGCCGCCCACCTCTCGGCCGTCGCCTCACGATCGTCGGGATGAACGGGTTCCCAGCCGCGCAGGCCGCGCCATTCCTCTTCGGTTTGTCCGGTGAACGCTCGCCAGCTCGGCGAATCGGCGTTGGCTTTTCCGCTGCCATCGGCCGTCCAAATGATGGAGTTGGTTGCTTCCACGAACGTGCGGTAGGCGCGATCGGTCATGTCGCGCGTGACCTTGGCGAAGCCAACGTGCTTGCCCGACCGATCGTGGAGCGCGGTAATCACGACATTGGCCCAGAATTGCGAACCATCCTTGCGCAGGCGCCATCCGAAATCTTCGAGCCGGCCGTCGCTGATGGCGATGGCGAGCTCCATCTCGCATTTGCCGGAGGCGATATCCTGGGGAAGGTAAAACTTCGAGAAATGGTGGCCGAGGATCTCCTCCGCGGCATAGCCCTTGATGCGCTGCGCGCCGGCGTTCCACGAGATCACGACCCCTTTCGGGTCGAGTAGAAAGATCGCATAGTCTCGGACGCTCTCGACCAGGAGTCGAAAGTGGTCGTCGCTCAAAGCTTGGTCGGGCTTTTTCTCATTCGGACCCATCTACACCACCTGAAGTTGCTGAATCGAACGGCCGCCCAGCCGGACGAGTCCAATCAAGGAATTCTACAGAAAAAAATCCCATTGCCCGTCAAAGGAGCGATGTTCATGGGCCGGCAGCCTTTGCCGACAGACTACATTGAGGAGGCGCGACACGCCTCATCTCGATCGAAAGACGGATGCGGCGCCGAGGGTGAATGCCATGCGCCTCCCCTCCCTCGCGTGTAGGCATGGCGAAGCCGGTAGCATCGGCCGGGCGCGGCCTGGGAAGCAATTTCAGGAGGTAGAGCTGGACGCGCTATGGGGAATGCCCTGGTCGGCCCTTGCCTCTTCGGTGACGGGAATGGCCCCGCGCTTCGGTTCGACGGGACGGCCCAAAGCGCGCGTGTACACCTGGGTAAACTCCGCGCCGATAAAGAGAATATGGGCAGAATAGAAAACCCAGACCACGATGACGACCAGCGATCCTGCCGCTCCGTAGGGCGACGCTACGCCCGCTTTGCCGACATAGAGGCCAATCAACAACTTGCCCAGCGAAAAGAGGGCGGCGGTCACCGATGCACCCATCCAGACATCGCGCCATCGTAGCTTGACGTCGGGGATCACTTTGAAGACCAGCGCGAAGAGCAGCGCCACCATGGCGAACGAGACGACGAAATTGACCCCCTGCCAGAGCCACTCCACGCCCGCGAAGCTCGTTAGCCAATTGCCGAAGGCAGCCAAGGCGGCGCTGATGACGAGCGACACGAGCAGCAAAAAGGCGACGCCGAGCACCATGGTGAAGGAAAAGAAGCGATCCTTCACGATTCCAAGGATGCCTCGCCCGGGCCTCGGGGCGACTTCCCAAATGGTGTTGAGTGAGTCCTGCAGCTCGCCGAAGACGCCGGAAGCCCCGAAAAGTAGCACTACGACGCCGAAGATCGTGCCGAGAACGCCGGAACCCGGTTGCTTGGCGTGGGCCATCATCGCTTGAATGGCATCCCCCGCCTCCGGACCGAAGACGTGCTGCAGCTGCTGCGTGATCTGACCACGCGCTGCGTCCTCTCCGAACACGAGCCCCGCCGCCGCGACCGCCAGGACGAGGAGCGGCGACAAGGACAGCAACGTATAATAAGCAAGCGAAGCCGCGAGGCGGGATATCTTGTCCTCGCCCAGCTCGCTGATGGTCTTTTTTGCTAGCTCGAGCAGACTTTTTTGGGGCTCGGCGCCCTTGGCGGAAGCGTTTCGAGGCTCGGCGTTCACACCAAGCGTCTCCTTCCGGAAAGAAGGTGAATCAGGGCCACGAAGACGGCCGCGCCGATGATTGACCAGAGAATCGGAAAGGGGTGGCGGTCGACGGTGACGACCATGAGCTCGGGCAGATGGGCGAGATTCGCGAGAAACGTTCCCACGAGTGCGCCCACGAAACCGACGGCAATCGAGACGAAGAAACCGCCCGGCGTTCCCCCGGCGATCGCGCGACCGATAGCGCCGCAAATCCCGGCGATGAGGAGAAAGATGAGGAGACCAGTGATGGTGAGGGTCATACCCCTCGGATAGCGACGGGGGACCTCATCAGCCAGGGCTCCAAAGGCCGGGTCAGCGCTGGAGGGTACGCTCGATCCACTGGCCGAAGGCGTCGACGAACTTTTTCAACAACTCGCGCGTCGGCTCGCTCGTGAGTTTGCCGCTGGCATCGAAAAGCTTCTCCGCACCGCCGATGTAGGCCTCCGGCTGCTGCATGGCCGGCATGTCGAGGAAGACGAGCGACTGCCGAAGGCAATGGTTGGCACCGAACGCCCCGAGCGCGCCCGGCGACACGCTCACCACGGCGGCCGGCTTTTGGCTCCATACGCTCTTGCCGTAGGGGCGCGATCCGACGTCGATCGCATTCTTCAACAAGCCGGGGATCGTCCGATTGTACTCGGGAGTCACGAAGAGGGCGGCGTCGGCACGTCGCACCGTGTCACGAAACGATCCCCACGCCTCCGGCACGTTCGACTCCAGGTCGGCGTTGTAGAGAGCGAGCGCGCCGATCTCCACGATTTCGAGCTTGAGCACGCCTTCGGCGACATCGAGGAGCGCGCGTGCCATTTTGCGGTTCAGGGATTCCTTGCGGAGACTACCGACGAGGACGGCGACGCTGCGAACGTTGGTCATGACGGCGGTTTTGCCGTTTCATGGTCAGCATTGTCAATCGGCTTCTCGGTAACCGTCGTCGCGTCGCATTCGCCGCGCGCGTGTCGGAGTTCCGCCTACCTGGCGGTTCTTCCCACCTCGATTTCCTCCGGTTCTTTTCTTGGATCGATTTCGAAGAGCGAAGCGTCTAACGCGAGAACTTCGACCGGCGCGTGCGCACGGCGCGAAACACGTTCGGAAGAAACAAACCGCGTCGAGCGTACTCAAACCACGACATGCGACACCTTCGAACCTCGATTCTCTGGGGGATGGCGAGCTGCGCGCTGATCTTTTCGGCGTGCACCTCTGCGACCAAGATGCCCGTTTCCGCTGCCCCGGCACCGAGCACGGTTGCCAGCAAGGGGTGTGCCCGGCTGCGCTCGGGGGGCGCGATGCGGCTCGGGCCCGCTCGCGCGAGCTCGGCGATCGCACTGGCTTCGCGTCAGTCCGGCGAGGACAGGCGCGTCGTTGCCTACGTCGCCGATGCCGACGAACCGACGCTGCACACCGTCGACCTCGCCGGACCGACGGAAATCGCCAGCACGCCGCTGGTGGCGCGTCCAGAGCACGTCCTCGTGCTCGCCGATGGCCGCGTGGCAGTCACCTTGCGCGCTTCCAACGCCATTCAGGTGCTCGAACCGGCCGCCGAAGAAGATGCGGCGCTCGAGACGCGCTGCGTCGTCGGCACGCGTGCGGAACCCATCGCTCTCGCTCTGACGCCGGACGACACCACCCTGCTTTTGACGACGGGGTGGAGCCACGCCTTGAGCGCGTATGACGCGCAGACGCTAGCGCCGAAATTCGAGGCTTCCCTGCCGCGCGAT
Source organism: Polyangiaceae bacterium (assembly GCA_035318465.1). Lineage (GTDB taxonomy): Bacteria > Myxococcota_A > Polyangia > Polyangiales > Polyangiaceae > DASWDH01. The sequence continues at coordinate 25,460 of DATHES010000117.1, read as the reverse complement.
CCTCGCAGCGCGATCGTTTCCGAAGACGGCACGCGCGCCTTCGTCGCTCACGTCGTCGGCGCACGCATGAGCGTCGTCGATCTGACCACGCCCGAGCACGCCGTGCGATCGATCGATCTCGCGGCGCGCGCTTCGGGGGAAGACGCCTCCGACAACCCGATGCTCAAAGGATGCCAAGGTTTCGCGCTCACCAAGCTCGATGGGCGTGACGACGCCAAGGTCGCCAAGATGGTCGACCGCGTGTTTGCGCCGATGGTTTCGGTCAACTCCGGCGAGGGACTCTCCGAATCGAGCGGCTACGGGCCCGACGGCCCTTCCGAAATCGGCGAAGTCGCCGTGGTCGACGCCGCTGCCGAACGTGCCCTCACGCGTATCGTGCGCCCGCCGAACGGTGCGGTCACCGCGGCAGAATGCCTGCTCCCTCGCGCCGCTGCCTACGACGACGGCGCGCTCTACGTGACTTGTCTCGGCATCGACGCGCTCCTCAAGCTCGACGCGCGCGGCATCGACCCCGCCCGGACCGAGCTCCAGCGATGGCACGTCGCCGCGGGACCGACGGGCGTGGCCGTCGATCACGAGATGCAGCGCGCGGTGGTGTGGTCGCAGTTCGATCGCGAGATCGCCGTGGTCGATACGACCGGCGCGGCGCCGCCGGTCCGCCTGGCCCTCGCCCGTCAATCCGCGGGCATTACCTCCAACGTCGCCCTCGGACGACGCCTCTTTCACCAGGTCGGCGATCCGCGCATCAGCTCTGACGGTCGAGCCTGCGCCAGCTGTCATCCGGATGGCCGCGAGGACGCGCTCTCTTGGTCGACCCCCGACGGCATGCGGCAGACGCCGATGCTCGCCGGACGTCTCGCCGAAACGGCGCCTTACGGCTGGCTCGGCGCCAGCGACGGCGTGAAGGACCACCTCAAGAAGACGTTCGAGCGGCTCGGCGGCGAAGGTTTACCGAACGCCGAGCTCGGGGCGCTCATCGACTACGTCTCCACCATGACCCCGCCCATCGGCGCCTCCGCGTTCGCGCCTGCCGAGAAGCAGAAGCTCGTCGATCGCGGCCGCGCGCTGTTCGAATCGACGGAGACCGGCTGCGACACCTGTCACGACGCGAGCAAAGGCTTCAGCGACGGGATGCGTCACCGGGTAACGGCCCAGCGCGCCGACCAAGAGGGAGCCGCTTTCGACACGCCTTCGCTCCGGTTCGTGGCCGGCACCGCGCCCTATTTCCACGACGGCCGCTACAAGACGCTCGACGAGGTGCTGACCGCGCCCGATCACGCGATGGGAACCTCGACGCACCTCGGCCGCCAGGATCGCGCCGCGCTGGTCGCCTACTTGGAGACGCTGTGATGGCCGCGCGCGCTGCGCACGCCGCGTTTCTCGGCCTGGCGCTCGCGTTCGCCGCAGGACCGAGCGCGGCCGACGACGCGCCACCGGCCGACACGACGCGGATCGTCGTGGTCGATGTCGACACGCTCCCCAAGGGGGAGCTGCCGTCGCTGCCCGCCGAAAATGACGCTCCCACCGGCGTACCCGCGTGGACGCAGCCTGCGACGATCACCGTTACGCCGGTCGGCGAAATGCCGCGTCCTCAGCGTCAGGGCAAACCGATCCTCCACCCCGCCAAGACACCGAGCACGCTCTCCCACCGCGCGGAGAAGGTCAAGATCGTGTCCATCGCCCCGACCTCACCCTCGCTCGACGCCATCTACGCGCCCTCCAACGATGCGACCGAGCTCGAAGCGCAGGCCTCGCAGAAGATGTCGTGCGGCGAACGCGAATCGGTGCTCCCCATGCGCTGGGAGGCACTCGTCACGGGCGCCGACGGCAGCGCGCGGCTCGAGGTGCATGACCTCTGGTTCGACGCCAAATCTTGTGCCGTCGGGCCCGGACCGACGGCGACGGTGTCGCTCCAGGCCATCGCCTGGGAAGCCGGCCGACCGTGGCTCTACGCGATGCGCAGCCGCGCCGGCGTGACGCTCGTCATGCCACGTGTCGTTGAAATCAGCTCCGAATCGATGGTGGGGACGCCTGTTTCGGTCCGCGGGGACTTTACGCGGATCACGATGCCCGTCGGGCGATGGGGATCGGGGTCGATCGTGGCGCAGCTCGAGTCCCTCACGGGCCACGATACGGGCGACGGCGTCGATCGCTCGGTCGAAGTCGGGATCGAGCTCGTGCAGACGATGTCGGAAAAGGCCCCCACGCTTCTCGTGCGCACGCGCCAGGCGCGCGTGCCGACGTCCGACGAAGGCAGCGACTAAGCGCCACGCGACGTCCGAGGGTCGCCTACTCGGGAGCGCTATTCAGAATGGCAAACCTCCCGCGTCCAGTGGTCCTTGGATGCATTGGCGAAGCTCGTTTGCCGCGGGTGCCTTGCCGACGGCGCTCGCTGCGCGTCCCACATGCGCTTTCGCTCGGCTCGCTCGCCGCGTTGGTATGGTTGATCTATCCTTATCTATATGGCACAAATAGCCATATGAAGAAGACGCTCCACATCGATGAAAAGCTTCTGGCGGAAGCGCGTGCCATCGCGCAAGCCACCACCGATACCGAGACCGTGCGTCTGGGACTACAGGCTCTCGTGCGCCACGGCGCCTATGAGCGCCTGCGCGCCTTGCGGGGTTCTGATCCGGGCGCGCGCGACGTCCCGCGGCGTCGGGAGAAGGGCACGCGCAAACGGCGGGCCGCCTGATGGTCCTGGTGGACACCTCGGTCTGGATCCGCTTTCTGGGGGGAAAAGAACCGTACGCAGGTCACCTGGACCAGCTCCTCGCCCATGACCAAGTTCTCGCCCACGATCTCGTCTACGGCGAGCTCTTGATTGGCGAGCGGGGTGGCCGCGCACGACTTCTTGCCGCCTACACGGAAATGCATCGAGCACCATCCGTCTCTCATGACGAAGTCGTGGAGCTCGTGAAAGGTCGAAAACTCGTCGGTCGCCGGATCGGATGGATCGACGCCCAGCTGCTCGCCTCCGCGCTGGTCGCGCGATCGACGCTCTGGACGGCGGATGCAGCTTTGACGGCCATCGCCGGGGATCTCGCCATCGACCACGATGCGCGGGCCTAGCCCGGGGACGCAAGGCGGGCGGCGCCCTCATCCGTTGTCACGAAAAACAGGGCATTCGATGCCCGCCGGACGTTGCGCGGCGCCCCCGGCGAAGCTACGTTCCGACGGTCAAACTCGAGACTCCTGGCCGCCCCGTTAAAGGGGCGGGCCGCCTCACGAAAACCGCGTAATCCTTGCAAGGTAAACGATGCTGACCTGGGCCGTAAAGAAGGTGTTCGGCACCTCTCACGAGCGCACCATCCGCAAGATGAAGCCTCGTGTCGAGGCCATCAACGCCCTCGAAGAGAAGATGAAGGCCCTGTCCGACGCCGAGCTTCGCGCCAAGACTGCGGAGTTTCGGGAGAAGATCGACAACGGCGCCACCGTCGAAGACCTCCTCGTCGAGGCTTTTGCCGTATGCCGCGAGGCGAGTTGCCGCGCCCTCAGGATGCGGCACTACGACGTGCAGCTCATCGGCGGCATGGTCCTCCACAACGGGTGCATCGCCGAGATGCGCACCGGCGAGGGAAAAACGCTGGTCGCCACCCTCCCCTGTTACCTCAACGCGCTGGAGGGCAAAGGGGTCCACGTCGTCACGGTCAACGACTACCTCGCCACCCGCGACGCGGAGTGGATGGGAAAGATCTACAAGTTCCTGGGGATGTCGGTGGGGACCGTCGTCCACTCGCAGACCGACGCCGACAAGAAACGGTCGTACCGCTCCGACATCACCTACGGGCAAAATAACGAGTTTGGCTTCGACTACCTGCGCGACAACATGAAGTTCTCGGCGCTCGAATACGCACAGCGCCCCCTCAACTACGCCATCGTCGACGAGGTCGACTCGATCCTCATCGACGAAGCGCGCACCCCGCTCATCATCAGCGGCCAAGGGGAACGCTCGAGCGAGAAGTACCGCACCATCAACGAGGTCATCCCCCGCTTGAAGCTCGACGAGCACTACGTCGTCGACGAGAAGGGGCACTCGGTGACGCTCACCGACTCCGGCGTCGAAGCAGCGCAGAAGCTGGTCGGGATCGGAAACCTCTACGATCCGGTGCACCTCGAAACGCTCCACATCATGAACCAGTGTTTGCGCGCGCACACGCTCTACAAGCGCGACGTGAACTACATGGTGTCGCCCGACGGCAAGGTCCTCATCATCGACGAGTTCACCGGGCGCGTGCTCCCCGGGCGAAGGTGGTCGGACGGCCTGCATCAGGCGGTCGAAGCCAAGGAGCACGTGACGATTCAGGAAGAGAGTCGCACCATGGCGACCATCACCTTCCAGAACCTGTTCCGCATCTACAAGAAACTGGCCGGGATGACGGGCACCGCCGACACGGAAGCGGCCGAGTTTCACAGCACCTACAAGCTCGACGTCACCATCATCCCCACCAACAAGCCCATCGTCCGCGCCGACGCCGAGGACATCGTCTACAAGACCGAGCGCGAGAAGTTCTCCGCTGTCATCAAAGAGCTGGCCGAGTTTCACGAGCGCGGGCAGCCGGTGCTGGTCGGTACGACCAGCGTCGAGAAATCAGCGGCCATTGCGCGGATCTTGCAGAAGAAGAGCATCCCGCACAACGTCTTGAACGCCAAGCACCACGCCAAAGAGGCGCAGGTCATCGCCCAGGCCGGGCGCAAGGGCGCCATCACCGTGTCGACCAACATGGCCGGCCGCGGCACCGACATCATCCTGGGCGGCAACGCCGAGATGATGGCCAAGATCGAGTTCCTCGAGAACAACCGCTTGCCCGACGCCGAGCCGGAGGAGTTCCAGAAACTCGTCGAGCAGAACGAAGCATCCTGCGCCATCGAACGAGAGGAAGTCGTCGCCTTGGGCGGCCTGCACATCCTCGGCACCGAGCGGCACGAGTCACGCCGCATCGACAATCAGTTGCGGGGCCGCGCCGGCCGCCAGGGGGACCCGGGTTCCTCGCGCTTCTACCTGTCGCTGGAAGACGACCTCATGCGCATCTTCGCCGGCGACAAGGTGAAGAACCTGATGGACAGGATGGGCATGCCCGACGACGAGCCCATCGAGCACCCGTGGGTCACCAAGAGCGTGCAAAACGCGCAGCAGAAGGTCGAAGAGCGCAACTTCGACATCCGCAAGAACCTGCTCGAGTACGACGACGTCATGAGCGCGCAGCGCAAGACCGTCTACACGATGCGCCAGCAGATGCTGGAAGGGCGCTACCAGCCGGAACAGGTCGACGACGACGGCAAGGCGACCGGTGAGTTCAAGCGGTACGAGCCACGCCCAGGCATCGTGGCCGAGGTCGTCCCTCGCGTCACCGAAGTGCTCGGGATGTTCGCCGAGACGCCCATCCGCGCCGAAAGCGCGGACGGCAAGAGCGCGGTCGGCATCATCCCGCGGGAGACCTTCGAGAACGCCAAGTTGGTGGAGCTCGCGCACTTGCAGCAAGAGGTTTACCAGTGGTGGGGCGTCAAAATCGAAATCGAGGCGCGCGAAACCGACGCCGTCGGAATCTACGACGAGCTGGTGGAGACAATCCCCCTCGCCTTGACCGAGCAGCGCGAGCGCCTGCTCGATCTCGTCGATCGCATCATCGGCGCCATGGTCGAAGAGTCGTGCCCCGCCAACAAAACACCCGACGATTGGGATTGGGGCGGCCTCCGCGAAGGCTTCACCGAGCACTTCGGCATCTCCCCCGGGGACGATCTGGAATCGTTCGGCGATCAGGAGCTTTTGGCGCGCGGTCTTTACGATCGCGCCTTCGAAGTGCTGAGCCGCAAGGAAAAAGAGCTCGGTATCGAGCTCTGCTGCCGCGTTTTCCGTCATCTCTACTTGGAAGAGATCGACCGCGCGTGGGTCGAGCACCTGACCAACATGGATCACCTGCGCGACGGCATCGGTCTACGCGGGTACGGACAGAAGGACCCCAAGCAGGAGTACAAGAAGGAAGGGTACGACCTCTTCGTCAACATGATGGCCCAGGTCTGCTCTCTCGTCGTCACCAACCTGCTCAAATTCAAGGTGCGCCGGCAGGAAGAGATCGCCGCCATCGAGCAGCAGGACATGCAAAAGCACACTGCGCAGCTCGAAGCGGCCACCGCGCGTCACGGCGAGGACGAAGAGGGGGCCCTCGCTGGGACGGCTCCGCGCACCGGCGGACGGCAACAGGTCGCGCTTCCACCGCCCGCCGCGCGCTCCGCCCCCAAGATCGGCCGTAACGATCTCTGCCCCTGCGGCAGCGGCAAAAAGTTCAAAAAGTGTCACGGCACGACCGACGGCACGACGGACGAAAGCGAAGACGCGACGGCCTGATGCTCGAAAGCGTTCATGCCGAGTCGAAAAGCTGATCACATCGTGCAGATCCTTCGGGACGAGATCGTCTCGGGGCAGCGGTCACCCGGCGAGAAGCTGCCGACCTACGACTCGCTGATGGCGCAGTTTCAGGTGACGCGCCCCACGGTGGCGAGGGTGCTCAATGGGCTGCGTGACGAGGGGCTCGTCACCGTGCGGGGTACGCGAGGCGTGTTCGTCGCGGCGCAGTTGCCGCATCACAACCGGTACCTGTGGGTGACCAGCGAGCAGCCGGGGTCGCTGGAGTGGACCGGATTTTTGGCGACGATCCTCGATCTCGTCGAGCGCGGCGAGACCGGCATCGGGGGCGAGGTGCTGGCACTCGTCGGCGTGGACGGCCGCGCCAACAATCCCGCCTACCAAAAACTCTGCGCCATCATGGAACAGGGCTCCGCGGCGGGACTCTTGTTGATGAACTCCGCCACCGTCTATCTCCTCCCCGTACTCCAAGAGCCGCGCCTTCCGCGTGTGGCCATCTGGGCATGGCTACCCCACGCCGGCTTGGTCACCCTCGATTTCGATGCCCTTCTCGACCGTGCCTGCGCGCGCCTTTTGGGCAAGGGACGCGTCGCCGTCGTATCGCCCCACTTGCCCAACCTGATGGCGGCCGAGCAACGGCTTCTCGCACTCGGTGTCGCCAAGGATCGGTTGTGGGCATTGCACGTAGGGGAGGTGGGCTGCGAACGGGTCACGGAGCTCTTGTTTGGTCGCGCCGACAAGCCCGACGCCATCTTCGTAACGGACGACAATCTCGTGGCTCCTCTCTTGGCCGGCTTGGCATCGGCGAAGGTGGAACCGATGAAAGACGTGTACGTGATTGCCCATTGCAACTGGCCGCGGCCGGTGGGGCGGGCGGAACAGGTCGAGCACATCGGGTTCGACGTGAGAGAGGTGCTGCTGGCGGCCAAGGAGTGCATCGATGCGCAGCGCCGCGGCGAGCCGTCTCCCACGCTGGTCATCCCTCCGCGGTTCGCCGAGGAATTGAAGTACCCGATGCCGAAGCGCTCCGGCGCCGCTTGATCGTTCTGGCCATCCCACTTCCTCCGCGATTTTCGAGTTAGTCAAAGATCGAAATTTACCGAAGACGAGAGCCCCAGCGCTCGGTCAATGCCGGAATTTGACTACGTTTTGGCTTGATTCGAAATATGTAGGCTGCTTATCGTCTGATCAGCTACTCGCATAGACTCGCGCACGGCGAGTCATTGCCGTACTTCATCGCACATCGTCGAGAGGGGCACGAGGGAACGCCATGCATTGCTTCCGTGTTCTGATGGTTGGTGCAATGGCAGCGCTCTCGGTCGGAGCATGCACCTCGGGTGCGCCCCCCGACCGTCCCGGCGACCCTGGAGGTCAGGGTGGAGTCGGGGGTTCCTCGGGCGGAATGGGCGGCGGTGTCTCGCCACCCCTCCCGCCCATCGTCACCCCCGACGGTGGAACGCCCGATCCCGGAACTCCCGTGAAGGGAGCCATCATCTCCGACATTCCGTCGCCCCTCACGGTGTCGGGGCAACCGCGCGCGGTTCATTTTCAACTTCAGCTGGAGACCGGCATTGCCACCCGCGTCAATTGGTCGGTCGATGACACGCGCATCGGTTCGATCGGCGACGACGGCGTTTTTCACGCCAACGGGCAGGTGGGCGGCCTGGTCACCGTGACGGCCTTGTTGAGTAGCAGCAAGTTCACCACCCCATACACGGTGAACGTCGAGATCACCGACAATCCAGGGGGCCTATCTCCGACCGACCAGGCGGTGCTCAAGGCGGGTGCCACCGGGCCCGGAAGGGATGCGGCCTTCCGGTGGCTCTATCCTTATGACCGCACCGTCTTTCCGCGGGGATTGGCCGCTCCGGCATTGCAGTTCGGTGGCACTGCCGCCAACGCCACTTATCTGGCCATCAAGCTGCCCTTTTACAGCTACCAGCAATTCTCGTCGGGTGGATCACCGATAAGGGCCACCGTTCCCGAGACCGTCTGGCGGGGCATCACCCTCACCGCTGGCGCAGCGGATGCCCTGGAAGTTTCGTTCACCAAACGCTCGGGCAGCGAAGTGTCGGGACCGGTGACCGAGTCGTGGATCATTGCGCCGGCCAGCCTGAAAGGCATCGTTTATTACAATACGTACAAGTCGCCGCTCGCCAGTAACGGCGGCATCATGCGCATTCGCGCCGGCCAGACGGCGGAGGTCGTTCAGAGCGGCTGTACGGTTTGCCATTCCGTAAGCGCCAATGGCAACGTGCTCGCCGCGGGCCTCGAGTACTCGTTGCCCGACTACAGCCCGACCGAGAGTGCCACGTTCAATCTGAGCCCGGCCGGGACGCTGACGGTTCGGGCACGATCGACCGAAGGGCGGCTGTTCGCCTTTGCAGCGCTCACCCCCGACGGCGCCAGGGCTCTCGTCAACGGACTGCCGCCCAATCGCTGGCCCCCTTTCATTTCCCGCGGTGTCTTTGCGCCGCAGGGGTTGCCCTCGCGTCTCGTCGACACGGCCACCGGTCAGGATATCGCGGCGCCTTCGCTGTCGCTCTACACCACCTATGCGCAGACTCCGGCGTTCTCTCCCAGTGGCTCGCGTGTGGCATTCGTCAATGGAGATCGACTGGAGCGGCGGGTCTTGACCGTACTCGACTTCGACGGGTCTGCCTCGCCGCCGGTCTTTTCCAACCCTCGCGACGTCGTCGATCAGATGGCTCCGGCCGTGGCCTGGCCCACCTTCTTGCCCGATGGGGATGCCGTCGTCTACCACGAGGGGGACTCCTACGATTCGTACATCTTCAGCGACAACAACGCGCCATCGCTTCCGCAGCACGGGGAAATTCGGCTCGTCACACTGGCGGACAAGAAAGTCAAAAGCCTCAACGCGCTCAATGGGCGCAGCGCGACCGGGCCGTCCTATCTCCCCTATGGCGAAGCCGTCGAGGGCCAGATGAACTACGAACCGAGCGCTCTGCCGGTGGCGGTGGGAGGCTACTACTGGGTGCTTCTCACGTCCCGCCGGACGCTGGGAAACACCATCGCACCCGGTGGTACGCTGCCCCGCGGCGACGACCCCTGGGGCAACGAGGCGGCGCCGAGTCCGCGCAAGAAAATCTGGATCGCCGCCATCGACATCGACCACGCGTCGAAGGACGATCCCAGTCATCCCGCCTTCTACTTGCCGGGCCAAGAGCTGGAGGCGGGGAACATGCGAGCGTTCGCAGCGCTCGCGCCGTGCAAGCCCAATGGCACCAGTTGCGAGTCGGGCGCCGATTGCTGCAACGGGTTCTGCCGCGAAACGGGTCGCACGCCCGAAGGCGTTCCCATCTTGCAGTGCGTGCCTCCGCCCCCCAACACCTGCTCCAATACCGACGAGCTCTGCACGACCGCTGCAGATTGCTGCGATCCGCGAAGCCTCTGCATCAACAATCGCTGCACGGCGCGTCCCATCGTCAAGTGAACGAGGGCGTAGAAAGGACGCATAGGGGTTGCTGAAAAGGCCCCGGTCTCGCCACCGGATGCGTTCTGGTCGCTAGTTCTCCCCCCTCACGAAGGGGGGTTGGGGGAGAAACAGCAGCCACAACCCTTCAGCGGCCTTTTGCAGCAACCCCGTCAGGCGGCTCGCAGAAATAACGGAAATCATTGGTCGGCCGTGCGCGGGACCATCAATAAAGGACTGGGGTTGTCGGCAACTCTGCGCCCGGTTGCGTCGATGGGAGAGGGTGAACCGCCAAGACGCCAAGATCGCCAGAGAACTTGGGAGAGAGGAACCTCTCCTACTTGAAATCAACTCGCCTCGCGTTACTCATCAACTTCGACGTCGCAGTACTTCAGCGCGGTATCAAGCGCATCATCCATACCCCATGAAAACCTTGGCGCTCTTGGCGCCTTGGCGGTTGATTTCTCTCAAACCCTCATTCATTTTCGGCACTGCCTGCGGTGCATCGACTTCGCTTATTCATACGCGCGCCCTTAGCCGGTGAAGACGACCTCGAACGGTTCGCCGCGATTCTCGAACGCGGTGCGGCCGTTTTCCGTACGGGCTTCGTGCCCGTTGATGTCGACTCGCGTGCCCGCACGCCAACCGTGAATCACGAGAACGAAGCGCTTTCGCCGAAACTCGGGGAAACCTTGCCCTTCCGTCGTGGCCGAGAGCGACACGCGGGTGCCGCGGCGCTGCATATGAAACGTCGTGCGAATGAACGCCCCCTCTCGGAACGCGTTGGTGGCGCCGTCGTCCTCGTGCAGATGCGAATGGAATTCGCCCTCCTCGTCGGGAACGATCAGGTGAAGCTCGATCACCTCCGGGTAGTGACCCATGGTGGAAAGCGGGGCCGACTCGTAGGTCGGAATGACGCGTCCACCTCGCGCGAAGAGCGGAATCTTGTCGAGCGGGGCCGCGGCGGTGATGAACTCTCCGCCCGCGTGCCGTTCACCGGTGTGCCAGTCCACCCAGGTGCCGTGCGGAAGATACACGTGGCGCGCGGTCTGACCCGGCTTGAACACCGGCGCGACGAGCAGCGCCTCGCCAAAGAGATAGGCATCGTCCGTCTCGCGCGCGTGCCGATCGTGCTGGAAGTCGTACACCAGCGGACGTTGAATCGGGTCGCCCGTTTCACTCGCACGCATGAAGGCGCTGTAGATATAGGGTAAAAGGCAATAGCGAAGCGCGAGGGCGGCGCGGCTTCTTTTCTCGACGCCGGGCCCGAATGACCACGGATACTGGTCGGGCTGCCCGGCCTCGTTGTGGCAGCGGCAAAATGGCGTGAGCGCCCCGTATTGCATCCAGCGCGCGGCGAGCTCGGCGCTCGGTGTGATGGCAAAGCCGGGGATGTCCGCTCCCACGAAAGGCTGCCCCGAAACGCCCATTCCCATGGACATGGGGATACTCATCTCGATGTGGTCCCAATCCGAGCAGTTGTCGCCGAGCCACTGGGCGGCGTAACGCTGAATGCCGGCGAAGCCGGCCCGGCTGAGGACGAAAGGACGAAGATTCGGCGCCGCTTGACGCAGACCTTCCTGCGTCGCCATGGCCATGAGCAGCGCATACTGGTTGTGGTAGCGCTCGTGGGAGTAATTCTCCCCATCGCGATCGAAACGCATCGCGAACGGTTCCACCTCGCCCGTCGCGGGCTCGTTCATGTCGTTCCAGATGCCCGCAATCCCGCAGGTCACGTGGCGAGCGTTGAGATCGGCCCACCAAGCCCGTGCTTCCGCTTTGAAAAAATCGGGAAACACCGTGCGCCCGGGCCAGACTTGACCAATGAAGAGTTGCCCCGATTCCGTCTTGCAGAAAAGGTTGCGCGATCGCCCTTCTTCGAATAGCGCGTAGCCCGGATCGTATTTCACCCCCGGATCGACGATAGTGACCAGGCGCAGCTTGGCCGCCTCGAGCTTTTCCAGCATCCCGGGCACATCCGGAAATTTCTTCTTGTCCCACGTGAATACGCGAAACCCGTCCATGAAGCCGATGTCGAGCCACAGCACATCGCAAGGGATGGCGCGGTCGCGGTATTCCCTGCCGATGGCACCGATACCTTCTTCGGTGTAGTCGTGAAAACGGCATTGATGATGACCGAGCGCCCAGATGGGCGGGGCGGCCATGCGCCCCGTAATGGACGTATAACCGGCCAGCACATCGGACATGGCCGGCCCTGCAAAGACGTACTCCGTGTACTGACCGCCGCTGAACTGGTAACGGTACACCTCGCGCTCGGTGAATTCGAAGTTGGCCTTGTACCCATTGTCGATGAAAAAGCCTGCCATTTTGGCGGCTCTGGCATCGGCCCGGCAGTGATAGAAAAACGGAATCGACGTGTAGTAGGGGTCGAAGGTCGTGCTGCGACCGGTCATCGTCAGGTCGGTTTCATAGAGACGATTGCGCGGCAGCACACCGGTGGAGAGAATATCGGTGTTCCACAAGACGAAGTTGCGGCCCCGCCGGTCGAATCGGCAGGCCTTCTGGCCGAGTCCGTAAATGGAGTCGTGCGCGCCGATGCGCCTGGTGATGATGAATGAATCGTTCAGCTGCAAGTAGCCACGCGCATGGCCGGCGGCATCGCGGTCGTCTTGAAAGATGACCGAGCCATCGCGCCGGTAGGCGTCGAGCCCAAATGGTTTGGTGGAGATGACGAGACGGAGACACTCGGTGGTGAGGGTAAGGGCCTGCTCGGTCTCGTCGATTTCGAATGGCACCGCCGCGGGCATTGCGAAGCTCGCGGCGAAGGTGGGATTTTCGTCGAACTTGCCCGCCTGGGATATCTTCAAGCGCAAGATGTCGGGGCGAAGCACGTCGACCCGCAGCCGCTCTTCCCCAATTTGGAGCAAGAGACCGCGCTCGCTGCGCGTAGCGGAGGAAACATTCCCCAGAAGCGCAAAGTGTTTGGCTTCGATAATCGACCGCACCATGAGCTATTTCTTTTGGCCGGTCGCGACACCGGACCAATCATGATTGACGCACCTGGCGCCGATCCGTCAAACCAAATCGTGGTCAAGTAACGGGCTTTACCGAGCGCAGGCTCGGCCGATCCGGTAAAGACGCGCGCTTGACTACGATTTCACTTTGCACAAGGGGGGGGCTGGTCCTAAAAATCGGGTGAGTCATGATGAGGGTTTCGCTGCGTAGTTCGCTGCTGGCCTTCATCGCATTTCTCGGCGCCGTTTCGTGGTGGACGTGGAACACCACCCGCGATGTCGAAGGGGACGGGCGCGAGCACATCGTCTTCTGGTCGGGCTGGGCGATGCGTGAGGACATCCACAACATCGTCCATCGTTTCGAACAGCTGCACCCGCGCTATCGCGTCACGATAGGGACGGCCGCTGCGCGCGATCTGATTGGGGACGCTCAGCGGCTCTTGTCGGCCATCGCTGGCGGCGTTCCACCCGACCTCGTGTTCTTCGACCGACTCGGCATCGGGGAGTGGGCGTCGAAGCACGCCCTCGAAGACCTCACGCCCTACATCGAGCAGCAGGATCCCGCCGATCCGTATCGCATCGACCTCGGCGACTACTTTCCCTGGGCCGTCGAAGAGGTCAGCTACCGCGAGCCGGGAGCGACCGACCAACCGCGCCTCTACGGCGTTCCGACCAGCGCCGACATCCGGCTCCTTTACTCCAATCTCGATCTCTTGCGCCAGGAGGGGATTGTCGATGAGCGCGGCGAGCCGCGGCCACCCGCGACTTGGGAAGAGCTGCGCGATGCAGCGGCGAAGCTCAGTCGCTATCGCATTCGGGGCGACAAAACGAGCGGACTCGTACGGCTCGGTTTTGCCCCGGGGGCAACTCCCAACTACGGCGAAACCTTTTTCTATCTCTTTGCCTTTCAGGCCGGGGGCGAGATGATGAGCCCGGATCGCCTTCGGGTGACGATGGACTCGCCGCCCGTCGCGCGCGCCCTGCGCTTCATGACCGACGTGTACGACGACCTCGGCGGCGTCGCCCATGCCAATACCTTTCAGGACGCTTATCAGGGTTTTCGGGACGGCGTGCTCGATCCCTTTCTCCACGGCCAGATGGCCATGAAGATCGATGGCGACTATGGCCTGGAAGTGATCGGCAACTTCAAGCCGGACTTGAACTTCGCCTTGACGCCTGCCCCCATGCCGGCAGACGAACTCGCCAAAGGGCGGAGGCCCGTCACGTGGGCGGGCGGATGGTCGCTGGTGATCCCCGCCACCGCGAGACACAAGAAAGGAGCGTTCGAGCTCATTCAATTCTTGCGTAGCTGGGAATGTGCCGACCGACTCGATCGCGGCATTCGCCAGCGAAAGGACAGCGAAGGGCGGCTTCATCTGCCGAGGGTCGATTCGCACCGCGTTTACAACGAACGACTCATCCAGCGAGCGATCTTCGACGAGCCGACGATACCGCGGCGAATCAAGCAAGCCTATTCGGTGATCTTGGGCATGCTCGAAGACGCGCGCATCCGGCCCGTCTCGCCGGTCGGGCAACTTCTGTGGGGGCAGCACGTTCGCGCCTACGAAGGGGGCGTCAATCACCGCTACGCGGAAGAGGCGCGCGCTACGGGGGAGGACGAAATCCAGCTCGCTCTCCGCGAAATGCAGAACCCGGTGCAACGTCAGCTCGATGAGGTCATGCGGCCCGAGACGGCGCACGCCGTGGCGTGGGAGCCCTACGCGATCGGCTATGCGGCCTTCCTGGCTGCGCTGCTGGGAGCGGTTCTCCTCCGTTCACGCCGGCGACGCGCCCTCGGCTACAGCATGCGCGAAACGGGCGCGGCGATGCTCTTCGCCAGCCCTTGGTTGGTGGGCTTTGCGTTTTTGGTAGGGGGGCCCATTCTCTTTAGCATCGTCACGAGCTTCACGCGCTACGATGTCTTGACGGAAGCGCGCTACGTCGGTCTCTCCAATTACCGCGAGGTATTGAAGGATCCCGTTTTTTTCAAGAGTCTGCTGAACACGGGCTATATGCTGCTCCGTATCCCGCTGGTGATGGCGGTCGGCCTCGGCATCGCCCTTCTCCTGCAGTCGGGCGTTCGCGGAATCCCCGTCTATCGGTCGATGCTCTACGTGCCGGCGGTCATGCCCGTTGTCGCCACTAGCCTCTTGTGGACATGGCTCTTCAACGCGCCGCAGAGTCTCTTGAACCTCGGCATACGCTGGTGCTTCGACACGGCGCCGGCCCACGCAGTCGAGTGGGTGGTCGGCCTTTTTGCGACGACTCCTTTTCACCTGAGCGCGCCGCTCTGGCTGCAAGATCCCGCTTTCAGCAAGCCCGCTCTCATCTTGATGAATCTATGGATGGCGGGGGGCAGCATGGTCATCTGGCTGACCGGCCTTCAATCGATACCGAAGCAGCTTTATGAAGCGGCCAGCATCGACGGGGCCAGTGCCTGGCGTCGATTTTTCACGATCACCCTACCCATGTTGAGCCCGTACATCCTTTTCAACCTGATCATCGGCGTCATCGCGACGATGCAGATCTTCACCGAGGCGTACATCATGACCGCCGGTGGGCCCGTCGATTCGACGCTATTTTATGCCTACTACCTCTTCAAACAGGGATTTCAGTTTTTTCGCATGGGGTACGCGAGCGCCCTCGCCTGGATCCTTTTCCTTGCCGTGCTCGGCCTCACACTGCTGCAGCTCTGGGTAAGCAAGCGATGGGTCCACTATGACCACACCTGAACGTCGCGCTTCCTCGGCGGCGTCCTTCTCGCCGGAAGTAACGCCCATCTCCGCGCTCGGGCGTACCGGGCGGCCACGGGCCGGGTCACTCGCACATCGCTTCGGCCATTGGGTAGCCGACAAGGGATGGATCCACGTATTGCTTTTGACGGGCGTCGCCATCTGCGTCTATCCGTTCGTCTGGATGCTCCTCATGAGCATCAAAACCGACGAGGAGCTCGCGGAGAACAAGGCGCAATCGTCGCTCCCGTCGTTTCGCGAGAGCTCGCCGTACGTGCGCGAGCGCGCGAACATCGAGCGGCCCGAGGACGTGTCGGCCGCGCAGTGGTCGTCCTTGGAAGGGCCGCTTTGGGAGCTCACGCTGTCGGTCGTCGGCCCCAGCCTCCCCTCCCAGATGCCGCCGTCCGTCGACCGCGTCGTTTGGGCTTCTTCGGCTGCATCGGTGCTCATGAGCCGCAATCTCCCGCGCATGCCCCGCCAAATCTGGACGGAAGACTGGCCGGCCATGGCCGAGCACTATCGTCAATTTTTGACCCCCGAGCTCGTCGACACCGCCATTTCCGATCAGCTGGCCCGCGTCGAGCTCTCCGCTCTCACCTTGCACGCGCTCGACGGTCGTCAGTTCAAGCTCGTCGGTGGCGCCGACTTTGGCGCGAGGTTGCACGTCGAGCACGGAGCGGGATCGCTGGAGCCCTTGGGCGACGTCACCTGGCTGCGCTACGCGTTTCAATCTTCGAGCGATCCCGTCGTGCTCGTCCACGACTTCGCGCTGCCACCCGGCGTCAGCGCTTCGGACATTCACAAGCTGGTCTTGGCGCTGCGCGCCGACGCCAGCTGGAACCGGATTGAAGCCACCCTCGACGTCGGCGGCATCCATTGGGAATCCGCGCACACCACCTACCTCGCTCAGAACCGCGCCCTCAGCATCTCCTTCCAACCGCCCAGTTTCGATGACACGACGCTTCGGGCGCGAACCTGGGTCCCCCTGGCCGCGCGCGGTTCGAGCGACCGCGGCGACCAGGCGAGAGCGCGAATCATCCTCTCACCGAGCTCCACGCTGCGTGCGATCTGGGGCAAGGTTCTCGCCAACTATGTACGCGCGTTTCGAGCGGTGCCGTTCTTTCGCTACGTAGGCAACAGCTTGCTGCTCGCTGCCCTCACCATGCTCGGGGCCATGTTCTCGAGCGCTTTCGTCGCCTATGCATTCGCCCGACTGCGTTGGCCGGGGCGCGGGATCGCCCTCGCGGTTCTCTTGTCGACGATGATGATCCCCTCTCAGGTGACGATGATTCCCTCCTTTCTCCTGTATCGGGGGCTCGGCTGGTACAACACGCTGAATCCGCTTTGGGTGCCCGCTTGGTTGGGGAGCGCGTTTTTCATTTTCCTCATGGTGCAGCAAATGAAGACGCTCCCTCGCGAGCTGGAAGAAGCCGCTCGCATCGATGGTCTCGGCGTGGTGCAGACGTGGTGGTACGTCATCGTGCCCCAGGTAAAATCCACCCTGGCGGCGATCTCGATCATGAGCTTCCTCGGCGCCTGGAACGAGTTTTTGGGTCCGCTCATCTATCTTCGCGATCAGGCGAAGTTCCCACTTAGCCTCGGTCTCTTCGGTATGCGCGTCGACCAAGGGTCGGTTCAAAGCATCGACTGGCCGATGATCATGGCGGCCAACGTCCTTTTGACCGCCCCGTCGGTCGTGGTCTTTTTTGTATTCCAACGTTATTTCATCGAAGGAATGACGGTAAGTGGAATGAAAGGCTAATGACGACCACTCGGACTCCGCGGTGGCCGAGGTGGCCGCCATGGGAAGTGGCGGCATCCTTCGGCCACTGGTAAATGTCGACAATTTACCGCGATTTTGATGGATCGCCTGGACGTTGTGTTGCATAGACTCGGGTAGCACGCGGCGCGCGTCCGATTGTCGATGGCGTTGACTTTCGGTTTGCCGCACCGAGTCGCGGCTAGATGGTGAGGACGATGCGCAAGTGCGTCTGGATGTTGGTATTGTCGTGCGGCGCCTGCGGAGACTCCGGGCCGCCGATTCGCGATACCAGCGGCATGGAGGATTCGGGCGGGATCGTCATCACGGGAGGCGCCGGAGGCGAGGGAGGAGCTCCGGGAACGGGAGGCGCCGGCGGCGTGGGCGCAATCTTGACGCCTCTTGATTCGGGCGGTCCCACCGTCGATGCCGGGATCATCACTTCGCTGCCTCCCGGCTTCACGGCGACGGAGGTGGGCGGCTACCGACTCGGCATACCGCTCGGTGACGGCTCGGATGCCGGCGTCGCGACCGGCAATTCGACATGCGGCAACGTCCTCTTCGGCGTTCTCCGCGATTTCCGAGGAAGGAACGAGTCGGGAGGGCACCCGGACTTCGAAGGGCCTCTTTACGGGATGGCCATCACGCCGAACCTCGTGGCCCCCGAGCTCGACCCCACGCAAAAGCCCGTCTACGCATCCCTGTGCGAGGAGGGCCGCGCGAGCCCCGCCCCCACCTGCCCGTTCAACGCACAGACCACCACCCAAGCCCGTTTCGATGAATGGTATCGCTACACGGCGAACGTGAATCAACCCTACTTGCTCCATCTGTGGTTCGCTCCACAGCCCAACGGTGTCTTCACATTCCAGAGTCTGTTCTTCTATCCTCTCGACAATGCCGGCTGGGGCAACTCCGGTACCGGCAAAGAGGGCAAGCCGCACAATTTCAGCTTCACGACCGAGCTGCACACCCGCTTCAAATACAACGGCGGCGAGACTTTCCAGTTCGACGGTGACGACGACGTCTGGGTGTTCATCAACAACCACCTCGCCGTGGACCTCGGTGGTCTCCATCCCAAGGCCTCGAGCTCCGTCTCGCTCGATGCGTCCGCGCAACAGCTCGGCATTACCAAGGGCCAGGTCTATGACCTTGCTCTCTTTCACGCTGAACGACACACGCCGGAATCGACTTTCCGCATCGACACGAACCTCTCGTTCGTCAATTGCGGCATCGTGATCAAGTGATCGCAGAAGCCTGATCACTCCACTAAGCGGCGTGATCATGCAGGATCGCGCGCGACGGTCGAAGCTCGCCTTGCTCGTGGCGCTGCCGGCGTCGTGGCTAGGGGGCTGTTCGACCGATTCCGATTCCAACCCCGGCTCCTCCGACGGCGCCGGCGGTTCCCTTGCAGGCGCGGCGGGGTCATCGGTCAGCGATTCCAGCGCATCCGATTCTTCGTGGCGACTCGACGCATCCGGCGGAACAGGCGGCGCCGGAGGTGTCGATGCATCCGGCGAGACCGGCGGCTCCGCGCCCCGCGACGGGTCAACCGAAATCGGCGACGCGCAGACCGACGGTGCGGCGGATGGGCGCGATGCTGGCGCCGTCGACCGCCTTGTCGATACGGACGCCGGCGGTTCCACGGGGACGGACGGTTCCGCGGGAAGCGACGCCGATGGATCCACGGGCGCTGATGGACCCATGACGCCCGACGCTTCCGACGGGAGCGGGGGCGGCACGGTCGGAGCCACGACGCCCTTCGTCAGCTACGAAGCCGAAATGGGGGCGTTGGGCGGCGGCGCTGCCATCGTGTCCGTGTCCCTCGCGTCACCGCCGACGACGCAGTTCTCGAGCCCCGAGCTCGAATCGTCGGGACATGCCTACGTTCGTCTGAATCAGACCGGGCAATACGTGGAGTGGGTCAACAACACCGGCAAGAACATCACCGCCATCGATGTACGAGCGTCGATCCCCGACGCGGCGATGGGCGGCGGATCGACGGCCACCCTCGACCTCCTCGTCAACGGAACGCTCCGCCAGACGCTCACGCTGAGCTCGCAGCAGAGTTGGGGATACGAGGGCAACGATCATTACAACAGCGAGAGCCAAAACCCTGCCGATGGCAATCCGCGCACGTTCTTCGACGATGTGCACACCTTCTTTGCCGGTGCCGCCGTGGCTCCGGGCGAGACCATCAGGCTTCAGAAGAATGCCGCCAATACCGCAGCGTTCTATCACGTCGATGTGATCGATCTCGAGGCGCCACCTCCGCCGCTCCCAAGGACGGCGAACTCCCTTTCCATCACCGCCGATTGCGGCGCAGTTGCCAACGATCGGAACGTCGACAATTCCAGCGCCCTTCAGACCTGCATCGACGATGCTCGGACCCAGGGCAGGAGCCTATGGATACCGGAAGGCACGTTCTACATGAAGTCGGCGGGCGGGCTTCGCGCGACCGGCATCACCATCGAAGGCGCGGGCATGTGGTACAGCACGATTTATCGCAATATGCCGCTGCCGAACGTCAATGGTTCGGGGCAACCTCAGCCCTTGGGCGCGATCTTCAACCTCACCTCTTGCACGGTGCGAAACTTCGCCCTCGATTCGAACGCCATCAGCCGAGCGCAGATCGACGGCTGCGGGGGAGGAATGGATACGACCGGCACCAATTGGGTAGCCGACGGCATCTGGACCCAGCACACGATGTCCGGCTTCTGGGCCTCGGGCACCGGGGGAATCGTGAAAAATTGCCGGCTGACGAGCATCTGGGCCGACGGCTGTAACGTCAATAACGTCAGCAATGGGGGGACCGTCGGCAACGATCTCACCGTTCAGAACAACTTCGTTCGTGGCACCGGCGACGACGCCATCGCCATCAACTCGGTTGATTACAACGGAGACCCTCCCAATCGCCAGACCTACACGCCCATGGCCAACATCAAGGTGCTGAACAACACGTCCATCGCCATGTGGGGAGGAAAAGGGGTGGCCATTTATGGCGGGAGCGGGCACCTCGTGCAGAACAATTACATGAGCGATACGGCCCGCTACATCGGGCTCGGGGTCGGTAAATTCGGGGTGAACGGGTCGAACCTCACTTCTGCCACCGTGACGGGGAACACCGTCGTGCGGTGCGGCGGCAATGCGTATGTGCAGCAGCAGCCGGCGCTGCACGTCGGCAACGGCGGTGACGGGCACGAGACGGGGACCGTCGCCGGCGCCACCGTCTCGAACAACCTCGTCATCGACGCTCTCTACAACGGCGTCGGTTTTTCGTCGAGCAACGGCATTCTTTATCAAAACAATACGATCAATCATCCGGGGCTCGACGGAATCGTTATCGCGCCGCCTTTTTATCCGGCTCCCACGGGCTCTGCCACCGTCCGTGACAACAAGGTGATCAACCTCAACGCCGGAAGAACGGCGTACAAGAACCTCTCGAGCGGCTACACGGCCACGCTCAGCGGGAACAATTGGTAACACCGATCGATCGAACCGTGACGAAATGAACCGAGACCGCGCGGCCTACGTCGAGAGGAGACCCCGTCGCTGGTCGATGTTGGTCATCGCCACCCTTGGGCTCGTACGCTGTGGTGGCGACGACAGCTCGAATCCCAACGCTGCCGCCGGTACCGGCGGTCATTCCGGCAGCGGCGCATCGACGGGCACGGGTGGCAGCGGCACCTCCGGCGCAGCGGGCAGCTCGAATCAAGGCGGCACCTCCGGCGCCGGCGGAACGGGAACTGGCGGAGCCGGCACGGGCGGAGCTGGGACAGGGGGAGCCGCGGGCGGCGGCGCAAGTGGAGCAGGAAACGCTGGCAGCTCCGGTGCCGCGGGCCAAGGGGGAAGCGCCGGAACCATCGATGGCGGCGCGGGCGCCGCGGGCAAGGCGGGTGTCGACGCCAGCGCCGACGCCGAAGCCGGAAGAGACGGCGCAGCAGGCGCCTCCGCGGATGCTTCGGATGCCCGCGATGGCGTCATCGACGCGGGCTCCGATGGAAGCGACGCTGCGACGAGCGCGGGCGACGTCGTGGGAAAGGTGAGCGTCGGCTACCAAGGCTGGTTTACGGCTCCGGGTGACGGCTCGCCTCGCAACCAATGGTGGCACTATTGCTCGCCGGTGACGCAGCCTCCGTCGCCCACGACCCACCAGATCAAGGCCTGGCCCGACATGCGCGAGTTCACCGCGACGTTCCAGACCGCGTTCGCGAATCTCGGCAATGGGCAGCCGGCGACGCTTTTCTCTTCGTACAGCGATCAGACGGTCAACACCCACCTTGTGTGGCTGCAGCAGAATGGAATCGACACCGTTGCCCTCCAGCGCTTCAGCGACGAGATTCCCACGCGCAACGGGATCGCCCTCAAAGTGAGGAGCGCCGCCGAGACATACGGCCGCAAGTTTTACATCATGTACGACATCAGCGGCTGGACGAACTTTCAAGCCGAGATCAAGACCGACTGGACGAACAACATCGTGGGCCAGCTGCAACTGCTGTCGTCGTCCGCGTATGCGAAGCAAAACGGCAAACCGGTGGTCTCCATTTGGGGGATGGGATTTACCGATCGGCCGGGCGACGCGGCCGCCTGCACCGACGTGATCAATTTCTTCAAGAACCAAGGGCTCTACGTGATTGGAGGCGTTCCGCTCAACTGGCGCACGTCGGGCAACGGCGGGAAGCCGAACTTTGGAAGCGTGTACGACAGCTTCAACATGATTTCACCGTGGATGGTGGGCGTCATTGGTAACGTCAACGATTCGAACAACATCCGCACCAGCAACAACGCGCCCGACGTCGCTTATTGCAACAGTCACGGGATGCAATATCAGCCCTGCGTTTTACCCGGCGATCTTGCGCTGCGCCAGCGCGCGCACGGGGATTTCATGTGGCGGCAATTCGCCAACATGATCGAAGTCGGGGCGCACGGCATCTACGTCTCCATGTTCGATGAGTTCAACGAGGGAAATCAAATCGCCAAAACGGCCGAGAGCGTGGCGATGGTGCCGACCAACTCCACGTTTCTCGGTCTCAACGAGGATGGTGTGGCCTGTTCCGCCGACTACTACCTGCGGCTCACCGGCGACGGGGGCAAAATGCTGAAAGGGCAGATCCCGTTGACGTTCACTCGCCCCACCGTTCCCTAGCACGACCGTGTCGACTTCAAGGACATCCATGGAACACCTGTTCAAGCGCTGGCCCGTTTTCCTGCTCGCTCTCGTCGTCATGGGAGCGTGCGGCGGCGATGATGACGTTGGTGCAGACGGCGGTGGAACTCCAGGGTCGGGCGGCGCGGCGGGTCAGGCCCCGCGCGATGCCAGCAGCGATGGCGCGGCGACCGGCGGATCGGGAGCGGGCGGATCGACGGGCGGTGGAGGCAACGGCGGCTCGGCAGGTGGCTCGGCGGGGGCGGGGGGTTCGACTGGGCCCGACGGCGCGGCCGGGCGTGATGGACCGACGAACGCCGACGGGTCGAGCGCCGACACATTGCGCCCCGATACGTCGGTCGCCGATTCGCCCAATGCCGACGCGCCACGCACCGATTCGGGCGCCGATTCGTCGGTGAGGGACGTGGTGATGCCGCCCAGCCCCGACGGTTCCGACGGCCCGAATGCCCACGCCTTCAATACCGGCACCGGGGTGCTGAACGTCGACTATGCCGGGTACCTCTCGAAGCACGACATTACCTACAATACTCCCAACACGAACCCTCTTTACGGATTGACGGTGGGCAACGGACGAATGGGCGCCATGGTCTGGAGCGCCAACGGGCTCACCATGCAGGTGGGCAACGTCGATGCGTCCCCGCAGGCAGCATTCTCGGCGGGCACCATCAACCTCTTCACGGCGCCCGGGATGGACACGGGGGTCACTCGTTATCAGCAGGTCCTCTCCCTCCACGACGGCACGCTCACGACGACCTACGACGCGAATCGGACCGTCACCATCCTCGGTTCTCCGAATTCGGAAGTGATGGGGATTCACGTCGAGGATGCACGCACCGGCGTGACGGGCGTCACCCTCGACATCCGCTTGTGGGATGTGAGCGGACTTTCCAATAGCGGCGACGTGCCGAACCTCGACACCTGGAAGGCAGTGACCACCTACGCCGACGCGACGGGAGCAGGCATCAGCCGAGGCCAGGCCGATCCCAACAACTTCGGGTACACGCTGGCGGCCTCGGTGGAAGGCACCGCGTTCACGACCCAGGCCATGAGCACGAACCAAGTGCGCCTCTCCATCACGCCCGCCGCCAGCTACACGATCTGGTTCACGGCTGCGACGAGGCTCAATGCTCCCGGGCACGATTCCGTGGCCCAGGCCAAGGCCCTCCTGACCGGCGTCAAGGGCACCGGCTACGCCGCGACGCTCGCGGCCTACCAAGCTTGGTGGCACGAGTTCTGGGGCAGATCCTTCGTACAATACGCTTCGACCGGAAGCACCGATGCCGATTACCTCGAGAACTTCTACTATCTCAGCACCTACGTGATCGGGGCCGGCGGATTCGGCAATTATCCGTTTCACTTCATCAACGGAGTGTTCCGCGCCACGCAGGACGCCACCAAATGGAGCAACGGCTATTGGTATTGGAACCAGCGCGACGTCTATAACTCGTTTTTGGCGTCGAACCACGCCGATCTCTTCAAAGTTTTCAACGACATGTATAGTCGCAATTTCAATACGCTCAAGGCTTACACGATGACGCGCTACAACATCGCCGGCATCTGGGTGCCGGAGACGATGGGTTGGGACGGCAATGCCCGCGGCACGGTCGGCAGCGACTACGTCAATGATCTCTATTCCACCGGCGTCGAGGCCGCCGCCAACATGTACCTTTCCTATGCCTACACGGGGAACGCGACGTATTTGAACGACACCGTCTATCCCTTCATGCGCGAGGCCGCCAACTTTTACGTGGGCAAGCTGGCGTTCAACGCCGGGACGGGCATGTATTCGATGGCCACGTCGAATGCGCACGAGACGTACTGGGACGTTCCCAACGCGATCACCGACCTTGCCGCGGTACGGAGCCTTTTTCCCATCGCCATTCAAGTGAGCCAGGCGCTCGGACTCGACGCGACGCTGCGTACCAAATGGCAAGACGTCGTCGACCACCTGGCGCCGTACCCTACCGATGCAACCGACTATTTGCCTCACGATCCGCCCATCGCCATGACGCGCAACGGCGAAAACGTCGCCTGCGAACTGATTTGGCCCTACGGGGTGACGGGAATCGGAGCCCCCGATCTTCAGCGGGCGGTGAGCACCTGGAATCGCCGGCCTTTCGCGTACGGAAACGTGTGGGCGAACGACGCTATCCAGGCGGCGCGGCTCGGCCTGGGCGATGCCGCCTACCAGGGGATGAAGACGATGCTCGGGAAGTACCAGAGCTACACCAACGGCTTCACCAACAACACCAACGGCGTGTTCGAGTACTGGGGCGTCCACCTCACCGCCATGAACGAATCGCTCTTCCAGAGTTACAACGACAAACTGCGAGTCTTCCCCGCGCTGCCGAACGACGCCGGTTTCATCGGCCGGTTCACGCTGGCCGCCAAGGGCGGCTTTCTGGTGAGCTCCGAACGAGAGACGAGCGAGATCAAATACCTCGGCATCAAGAGTTTGAACGGCAACACTGCCGCCGTGGTCAACCCTTGGGGGACGCAAGAGGTCCAGGTGCGAGACGTATCGAGCGGCACGATCGTGCTCACGTCGTCAGCTGCCGAATTCAGCTTCCCGACGGTGGCCGACGGCATTTACGTGGTGGAGAGGACGGCCAAGCCGCTGTCTCGCTACACCTACGCGCGCATCACCGGCACCGCCAACCGAGCCCCGAAGCGCATGACGAACCCCGCTTGTTCGCTGGGCAACTAGCCGGTTTGCTGAACAGTCCCTGTCTCGCCACCGGATGCGTTCCGGTCGCTAGTTCTCCCCCCGCCACCGGCTCCCCCCGAGGTGAAACGAGGTGAGGCGGGCAACTCGGCGCCCGGTTGCGTCGATGGGAGAGGGTGAACCGCCAAGACGCCAAGATCGCCAGAGAACTTGGGAGAGAGGACCCCCTCCTACTTGAAATCAACTCGACTTCGCCTCGCGTTACTCATCAACTTCGACGTCGCAGTACTTCAGCGCGGCATCAAGCGCATCATCCATACCCCATGAAAACCTTGGCGCTCTTGGCGTCTTGGCGGTTGATTTTTCTC
>DATHES010000116.1:0-54267 GCA_035318465.1 Polyangiaceae bacterium | reverse complement strand
TGATGACGCCGTGCACGTCGGCGTGCGAGAGATTGAGATCCTCGGCGATGCGCCCGGCGGCACCGGACGGAAGGAAGCCGAGGCGGTCCTGAATCGCGTGGAGGATCGGCAAGAGCGCGCCGGGAAGATGTCGATTTTCGGCAATCGCTTGGTCGATGACGTCGGTCGACGATCGATCGACCGGACCAGACGCTTGGGCGGACGAGTCTTTCACCATCATGGTCCTCGGGAAAACCCGCCGCTGAGCATGCGGAACATACCCGGGGACAGGTTTTCGGCGTACCGGTAAACTACCAGCGGCGATCGCCCCGCTCAACCCGTGAGATGATGACGCAAGGATGCGTCGGCTGGAAAATGCCGCGGAGCGTCGGAGCCATCGGGGAGGCGGACGAGCTGACGCCGTCGAGCTAAGGCGTGCTGATCGGCACGATGGGGCCGGGCCGGCGAAGGTCGGCGGTGACGCGGTCGGCAATCTGATTCACCGCGTCGCCAAATGCGTCGGCCATGGCACGGGCCGCTGTTTCCGCGCCTTGGCTCGCCGTCGCGGCGCTCGGTATCGGCCGCTCGATGGTGAGCGTGGCTTGACGACGGACCACGCGCTCGTCGTACAAGACGTAGGTCGCCCGAACACGCACAATGGGAGGCGATCGCAGCTCGGCCAGCTCCGAAAGCTCGATGTCCAAGGATGGCCCGGCCCCCGACACGACCCGGCGGAGCCCCCGGTCCTCGAACAAGGCGCGCGACACGGCGCGCCGCAAATAAGCTTCCGGCCTCTCCGTCCAGCGGCGCTCCTCGTAGAAACCGAGCTCGTAGTTCGAGTCGCGAAAGACGATGCGCTCGCCGAGGTACGTCGCCGCCGTGACCCGCCCCAGTCGAAGCTCGATCGTCGGCGCCCCGGGGTCGCGCTCTGGGGCCGACGTCGCTGCCGCGACCTGGCTCCGGCCACGCGACTCGTCGGGGCTGAAGTAGCGAGGCATCATGGGATCGCTCTTCGAGGTGAGCGCGCAGCCCGCTACGGCCCCGAGGAGCAGTGCCAGTGCGCAAAGGCGGGTCGGGAGGGATGTCATCGCGGTCCCTTCGCCCGACCCTTGACGAGCATGTCCGAGTCGCGTTCGAGGGCGCTCGTCAGCCTCGACAGCGATTCGGTGAGGACTTGCACGTCGCGGAGCGTGGTCGAAAGATCATCGCCGAGCCCGCGGGCGGAGAGGGCCGCGTCACCCACCGCATCCGAGGCGCGTTGAGCGCTCGTCATGAGTCCCTTGTCGCCGTCGAGGCGATCCAAGAGCCGATTCATGCGCACCGCGGCCCCGCCCAGCTCGGCCAGTGCCTTGTCGGCCTGTGCGCCGATCTTGCCAGTGTCGAGCCGAGTGACCGCGCTTTGCACCGCGGTCAGCGCCGAGTCGGTCTTGGCAATCGCCGATGCGGCTTGCGCGGGAAGGTGCCTCTCCTCGATGTCGATGAGGAGCAGATTGAGCTTATCCATCAATTTCAAGGCCGCATCGGTCATGTCGGGGAAGCGATCGACGGCGTGGATGACCGCGTCCTCGAGGTTCTTCATGGTCGATACAGCCGCCGGGATGTAGTTGCTCGACACCGGGAACGGCAGATTGGGAGGCGGATTGCTCTTGATGGGAAAGAAGTCGAGCTGCACGAACTTGACGCCGGTGATGCCCGCCGACGCGATCTGCACGCGCAGATCCGGAGGCACGGTAATGGCCAGCTTTTTCCCTTTACCCGAGCCAATGCCCATCAGGTTGATTTCGTCGACACCGAGCTCGCTCGTCACCGCGACGTGACGTCGGTCGGGCGCGACGTCGATGGCCGAGACGCGGCCGATGGTCACGCCGCGAAACTTGACGGGCGATCCGTTCTCGAGCCCTTGCACCGATTCGTCGAAGTACGATTTGTACTGAACCGTCTCCGTCCGAAGGCTACGGGCGCTGAGCACAACGAGCGCGGTGAGCCCGAGGGTCACCCCGCACACGACGAACAGGCCGAGTTTCCAATGGTTGCTGGGTGTTGCC
The DNA here is from genome assembly GCA_035318465.1 of Polyangiaceae bacterium. Lineage (GTDB taxonomy): Bacteria > Myxococcota_A > Polyangia > Polyangiales > Polyangiaceae > DASWDH01. Next base: position 52,243 of record DATHES010000116.1, on the reverse strand, counting down.
ACTCAATTCTCCTTGAGCAGTCGGTTGAAAAAGCCGCGCACGCGAACGTCGGTGTTCGTATCGCGGAGCTCTTTGGGATCGCCGGCGGCGATGATGCTCTTGCTCGCGGCGTCGAGCATGATGCAGCGGTTCACGATGCGAAAAATACTGTCGAGCTCATGGGTCACGATGACGACGGTGAGCCCGAGCCCCCGGTTCATGGCGAGGATGAGCTCGTCGAGCTCGGCGGCGCTTACCGGGTCGAGACCGGCCGAAGGCTCGTCGAGGAAGATGAGATTGGGCTCGAGCGCGAGCGCGCGGGCAATGGCGGCCCGTTTCTTCATCCCGCCCGACAGCTCGGCGGGAAATTTGTCGGAAGCGCCTTCCAATCCGACGAGGCGGAGCTTGGCCAGCACGACGGCCTGGATGGCGTCACGGGGAAGGTCGGTCCACTGGTCGAGTGAGAGGGCGATATTCTCTCCCACCGTCATCGATCCGAAGAGGGCCCCCGATTGGAACATGACGCCGAAAGGAGGCCGTCCCACTTCGAGATTGGGCCTTCCCAGTCCGCCGATGTGGATATCGCCGCGGAGCGGCGTCTCCAGTCCGATCAAATAGCGCAGCATGGTCGATTTGCCCGAGCCGCTGCCGCCGAGAATCGCGAAAATGTCGCCGGGAAAGACGTCGAAGGTAGCGTTCTCCTGAAGCAGCACGTTGTCGTGCCCGATGGCGAGATCGCGGACGCTGATGATGGGCGTGGTCATAGGTCGAACACGTAGAAGAGGGCCGTGAACCCGGCGTCGATGAGAATGAGGCAGCAGAGGATGGAGACCACCGACGACGTCGTGCGCCGCCCGACTCCCTCGGCTCCTCCGCTGGCGGCGAATCCCTGCTGGCAGGAGATGAGCGCGATGGCGAGTGCATAGACCACGCTCTTCAGAACGCCGGAAAAGACATCCCAGACGGCGAGCGCCTTCTGCGTCTCGCCGATGTAGGCGCTGACGGTGAGGTCGAGACTCAGTATCCCGACCACCAGCCCTCCGGAGATCGCGACCAGATCGGCGACGAGCGTCAGCATCGGCACGACCAGCATGAGCGCCACGGTTCGCGGCAAGACGAGGTAGCGGATAGGACCGAAGCCCATGGTGCGCAAAGCGTCGATCTCCTCGGCGACCTTCATCGACCCGAGCTCGGCGGCAAATGCCGCTCCCGATCGACCGCACACGATGATGGCCGTCATCAAGGGCCCGAGCTCACGCACCACCGAGAGTCCGACCAGATCGGCGACGAAGATGTTGGCGCCGAACTGCTTCAGCTGCACCGCGCCCTGGAACGCCATCACGAAGCCAACCAGGAAATTGATGAGGAGAATGATGGGGACCGCGTCGGCCCCGGTCCTCTCCATGAGATGCGGAATTTCCTTCCAGTTGCCGGTCTTCGGTTCGCGCAAGAGGCCGAGAAAGGCGAGGATCATGTCCCCAAAAAAGCCGAGCACTTCGCGCACCGATCGAAAAAACCCGACCGTGCCGTCTCCGAGTTGCTCGAGGGTGCTTTTCGGCCGGCGCCGCCGCCTGCGCACGGGATTCTCGTCGCCATGATAGAGATGAACGAGCTCCTGCACGGTGCCGGTGGCGCCGACGAAGTCCGAACGGACACCTCGCAATTTCAGGTCGTTGCGCAGATGAACGAGGAGCGCCATGGTCCCGCCGTCGATCCGCTCGACACGGGACAAGTCGAAATCGAGCGTTTGCCCGCGCCCGATGGACGTCAAACGCTCGGTCAGGCTTTTCCAAAGCGCGGCCGCCTCCGAGAACTTGAGCTCACCCTCCATGTGGAGCTGGGGCGATTCGGCCGGGCGAGCGCGGAGCTCGATGCTCGGCCTCGACCGACCCGCGAGTGGCTCGGCGCTCTGGCGTTCGCTCATGATCGGATCCACCGCCTCACCGCCGTCCCGCCGCGTAGCGCCAGGCGCTCGCGCCGATCCCCACCACTGCCCACGCCGCCAGTGTCGCGAGCGCCGCACCTCCGGCCAACGCGACGAACCGCGCCATGCCGTTCGGCCGTGCGCCCAAGGTGGCGAGGTTGGCGCGTTTCGCGCCGGTTGGCGGAGCAAGCTCGGTCAGCGCGAGCTCGTCTCGCGGGCCCGCTCGCTCGGAGAGCTCGCCATCGCCACGCAGCACGCGCGAATGAAATGACACCACGATCACCATCGCTTCGCTCGTCACCCGGACTTGGCCCCACGCAACTGCGAGGGCCACGGCGTCGAGCGGGGGCAAGAACCGCGGCATCTCGAAGACATGGCTCAACGTTTCGCCGAACCGCCACGAAAGGAGCGCATGTTTCTTGGCAAGCTCGTGGTTGATCTTCTCCGCGATGCGGTCGTCGATGGCCGATGGAGTCCACGCGAAGTCGATGGCCTCGACCGTGAGCCTGAAAATGAGCTCGTCCTGGGCGGGTGGCCCGGGAATGGACGGGCATAGCAACAAAGTCACCGAGTCGACGGTCACCGGAAGATCGATGCCCAGAATGGGCCAGCGGATCCGCGCACCGCAGGTCACGCGCAATCCCTGCTCTTCGACGAGCGCTACCTGTCGCGGTTCGAACAGTTCGAGATAGTGACCGTCGTCGGCGTTTTCGCCGAGGTGGATGCTGAGCGGCAAGAAATCTCCCATCAGGGAGATCACGTTGTCCTTCGACAGTATTGCTTCGACCCACATCGGTTGGTTCTTCGCTACCTGGCCGAGCGCGTACCCTCGGCTCGGAATTCTCGTTGGAAAAAGAGGTTTATGGCGCGGGGGCCACCACGGTGCTGGTGTCGATATTGACCGCCGTCTGCGCGAGCAGTCTGCCGTTCAGCGACGCGCCCGTTCGCAGCGTGACGGCCGTTTGCGTGAGAACCACTCCTTCGCAATGCGCCGTCGTGCCGAAATCGACGAGGCCGGCGACTTGCCAGAAGACGTTCTTGGGCACCGCCCCACCCGTCAAGAGAACCTTGGCGGCGCTGCTCATGGTGAAGTCTTGCGCGATCTGGAAGATCCAGACGTCGGTGGCGCGACCGGTCAGCGTGACGGTGGTTGCAATGGTGAGACCGGTGCCCCATTTGTAGACGCCGGGCGAGAGGGTCATGCCGCCGATATTTCCAGCGCCGAGCTCGGTGACATCAGGCGCCCGCCCTGCCGCTTCGGTGAATGCGAGTTCCATGTCGCCGACAGCCGTCGTGAGATTGGACGGCGTCGGTGTCGTGTCGTCGGCCGCGTACACTTTGCCGACCACCTGCGTGGAAGTCGAGAACGTGCTCGTCGAATCCGCCTTCAGTGAGAATCCCGTGATGAGGGTCCCCGCGGCCGGGCTGATGCCGAGATTTCCGGTAACGGCTGAGGCGGGAACCGTCGAGATTCCGCTTTTTGCGAGGATCACGTAGGTGCCGGCCGTGCCGAGATTCAGCGGATGACCCGGAGCGACGCTGTCGACCGCCGCGTCGCGGTCGCCGGCGTTTCCTGCACGCCCAGCGTCCGCCGCGCCACTGCCCCCGGATGCGCCAGCGGAGCCCGATGCGCCGCCCGTGCCCGCAGCAGCTCCGGTGCCCGTTGTGCCGCCCGTGCCCGCAGCAGCTCCGGTGCCCGTTGTGCCACCTTGGCCCGCGGCGGCTCCCGAGCCCGACGTGGCACCCGTGCCCGCGTTACCGCCGGCGCCCGATGCGTCGCCCATGCCCGAGGCACCGGTGGAACCCGATGTTCCGCCGGAATCTCCGCAAGAACCGGCCGACGTGAGCAGCAGGAAAGTGGCGAACGGCACCAAAAGAAACGAATGCGAATTCATTGTCCGTCCTTCTCCTGTAACTGCTGGCATTTCCCGCACACACACGACAGCGTTCGTCACCGTCCTGTCTGACGAGCCGTCGTTTCTGGTAGTCGAGAAGGTTGCTACGCGCGTGACGCAAGTTGCGCAGCGTCACGTCGTCGCCTAGTTCTTAGCCGACGTCTCGTTCCATCACGACCGTCGCAGAAGAACGGAAGCCGCGCCCGGAAGGGCCGCGGATCGTCGCGGTCATCCGCAGAACATTATAGGAACGAAGGTCATTTCAGACCAATCGATACTTGGCATGTCCGACATGCTCTTGACCGCTCTCGTCCCCCAGAGCGCCCGGGAGCCTAGTCAGGCGACGACGCGCTCTTTGCCCGCGTAAACGTTCATGGTGCCGTCGCGCACGAACGCCGCCAAGGTGACGTTCATCCGTGCCGCCAGATCGATGGCCAGCGAGCTCGCGGCCGAAACGCTGGCCACGATGGGGACCCGAGCGACCACCGCCTTTTGGACGATTTCGAAGCTGGCGCGCCCGCTCACTGCGAGCACGCGCCCCCGCGCCGGCAGCGCGCGGCCGAAGAGGAGACTGCCCACGACTTTGTCGACGGCATTGTGTCGCCCGATGTCCTCGCGCAAGACGAGAAGGTTGCCCGACGAGTCGAAGAGCGCCGCGGCATGCACCCCGCCCGTGCGCGCGAAGACACGCTGCTCTTGGCGGAGGGTAGCGATGAGCCCCGTCAACATCGCCGCTTCGATCGTCATCGCATCGTCGACGGGCCGACATCGCTCCGCCAAATCGTCGATGGAGAGCCGCCCGCACACGCCGCATGCCGACGAAATGACCGTACCGCGGCGCGCGCCGTAGATGCGCTCGGGAGCGAGCGCCGTTCCCGGCGCGGGGAGCACGTCGATGACATTGCCGAACCCTTCTTGGCCCGGGCGCCCGCAATGCACCACCGATCCGACATCGTCCACCGAGGCGATCACGCCTTCGGCGTAGAGAAAACCGAGTGCAAGCTCGCGATCCTCGCCGGGCGTTCGCATGGTGATGGCCAGCGGGTCGCCGGCGACGCGAATTTCGAGCGGCTCCTCGATGGCGATGTCGTCGACGTCGCTTCGCGCGGCAGGGCCGAACCGCGCTGCCGGCCTTTGAGTAACCCCCGCAGCTTTGCCCGATAGCATGATCCGATTGTCAGCCATCGGACGTCGCCGCGCCACTTTGCGCGAGCGCGTGCCGCCCCGTCCACGCCGAGAGGGCTAGGGCGCGGAGGTCGTCCGCGTTTCGGCCTCGCGCGCCGTGCGCACCCAGGTGCTCGGCTGGTCCGATTGACGCACCCGTAGCCACATCTTCCACCCGACGTAGAACGGCGCCAAGCCGAGATCGACCAACCCGCGCGCGCCGGTGCCGGAGAGCGACCATCCTCGCAGGACATAGACGCCGATGGCGCCGAGGTTGGCGATCCAGACGACCGACGAAACCGGCTGACCGAACACGTAACGCACGACGACGGCGTAGGTGAGCCCCGCCACGTTCCACATCACGAGTGTGCTCAGCGGGGGCACCAGCACGTCGCACGCCAGATCGAGCAAGACCAGGCTTCGGCGCGCGATGGCTTGGGCGATGAGCGGCCATCCGCGCGAGCCAGCCAGCGCGGCGCGCCCACCTTCCCAGCGGCGGCGCTGCGAGCTCGAAGCTCCGGCCGAAGTCACCATCTCGCCGTAGACGTGCGCCTCGGCGGCATAGTGGACGCGGTGCCCCGCTTCGCCGACCTTGATGCCATACTCGACGTCCTCGACGATGGAATACGCGTCATGCGGCACTTCCTCGAGCAGCCGCGTCGTGAAGCACATTCCATTGCCGCGCAGTCCGGCTGAAAGCTCGAGCCTTTCGCGCGCCAGCGAACGCAGCACGTGAAACGAGCCGAACGCAATGGCCATGAGCCGTGTTCGCCAAGCGGCGTTCGGATTGCGCACGGCATAGTCGGCTTGCACGGCCTTGGCTCCCGCTTCGATGCGCGCGGCAAACGCGGAGAGCAGGTTGGGCGAAACGACGGTGTCGGCGTCGACGACGACGATGGCGTCCACCTCGGGGACGAGCCGCTCGAAGGCGTGCGCCAGCGCGTACCCCTTGCCGCGCAACTTGTCGTCCTGCCGCACGAACACGCGCGCGCCGGCGCGCTCGGCGCGCGCCGCGGTTTCGTCGGAACAATTGTCGGCGACCACCACCACCGAAAAAAGGTCGTTCGCGTATTCGATGGCGAGCAGGTTCTCGACGGTGGATGCAATTCCCTCTTGCTCGTCGTGCGCCGGAACGACGATCGCAAAGCGCACCGACGGGGTACCGTACGCGGGTGCGCGCAGCTCGCCGGAAAGGAGCGTGAGCGAGAGCAGGTACGCGTCGGCCAGCGAGACGGGCACGGCCGCGATCCACGAAACGAGACGCGCGATCATGCTCGCCACGCGAGCTCGACTGGGCCAAGGCGGGGCGGCGCGGGGGTGCAGCGGCAGCGGGCCCGCACGAGGGCCGAAACCGCGGCTCTAATTCCCAATTTCGCCAAGAAGATCATGTGGTTTTGGACCGACACAAAGCCTCCTATCATTGCTCCATGGCTTTTGGGCTGTCAACCATGCCCACCCGTCGTGCCACCCCCACCGTGCCGCCCCCCACACCCCGTCGGACGAGCGAGCAAGGAGTGGCTCGAGCGCCTCACCGCGCCGCCAAGCGCGTCAGCGGCCGCCCTGCGGCCGAGAGACGGGCCTCATCGCTTTGCGCTCGCGTGGCATGGATCGAGCCTCGCGCGGCAGAACGCGGCGCAAGAAATAATGATCGAAAATCAGCGCGCTTTTCCCGTACGATCCGCTTGACTGAGGCCAACAAACGTGGCGATATTGCTCGGAATCTGACACGTCCGAAGGATGGAGCGCCGACCAACGCAAGACGAACGCGGAACGAGGGCCATCCCATCGCGACTGCTATCAACGACCCGCTAGAACGGGCGTGGAGGCTTGAAGCTTGAGGCCGACCAATACCTCTCATCCAAGTTACTTTCACAAGGTCGTGGATTGCCAGTGGGCTTGCCCAGCCCACACCAACGTTCCCGAGTATATCCGGATGATCGCCACCGGGCGCTATTCCGATGCCTATATGCTCAATCGGGAATCGAATGTTTTCCCAGGAATTCTCGGGAGAACGTGCGACCGGCCCTGCGAACCGGCTTGCCGCCGGACACGCATCGACGAAAAACCGGTGGCCATCTGCCGGTTGAAGCGTGTCGCGGCCGACCTGCGCGACGACGTCACCGACCGTCTCCCCAAGGCCCCCGCCCAGAAGAACGGGAAGAAGGTGGCGTGCATCGGCGCGGGACCCGCTTCGCTGACCGTGGCCAACGATCTGGTGCCTCTCGGTTACGAAGTGGTGATCTTCGAGAAGCTCGCCAGCGCCGGCGGTCTCATGCGCACCAACATCCCCGCCTTCCGCTTGCCGGAAAAGGTGCTCGACGAAGAGATCGACATGGTCCTCAACATGGGCGTCGACATTCGTTACAACACCCCCGTCACGAGCATGAAGGCTTTTCTCGACGCCGGTTACGACGCCGTCTTCGTGGGGACCGGCGCGCCGAAGGGAAAGAACCTCGACATCCCCGGCCGCGAAGAAGCCAAAGCGAATATTCACATCGGCATCGATTGGCTCGAAGCCGTCGCTTTCGGCCACATCGAAAAAATCGGCGAGAAGGTCCTGATCATCGGCGTCGGCAACACCGCCATGGACTGCTGTCGCACCTCGCGGCGCCTCGGCGGCAAAGACATCAAAGTGATGGCGCGTCGCCCGCGCAAATACTTCAAAGCCTCGGAGTGGGAGCTCGAGGACGCGGAAGAAGAGCGGGTCGAAATCGTCATCAACTACGCCCCCAAGGCGTTCGTGCTGGAGAACGGCCGCCTGGTAGGCATGGAGTTCGACAAGCTCGCGTGGAAGGAAGAAGGGGGCAAACAGATCTCGACCGTGGTCGAGACGGTCACGCTTCCCTGTGACGACGTCGTTCTCGCCATCGGGCAGGAGAACGCCTTCCCCTGGATCGAGCGCGACATCGGTCTCGAGTTCGACAAGTGGGGCATGCCCACCGTCGACAAGCTCACCATGCAGTCGACGCGCCCCGGCGTGTTCTTCGGCGGGGACGCGGCCTGGGGCCCGGAGAACATCATCTGGGCCGTGGCGCACGGGCATGCCGCGGCCATCTCCATTCACAACCACTGCCACCAAGTGGCCCTCAGCGAGCGGCCCCCCGAGGGGATGAACCTCATCAGCCAGAAGATGGGGATCCACCAGTGGAGCTACAGCAACGACTACAACACCTCCAAACGCGCCAAGATGCAGCACGTCGATCTCGCGGAGCGCTTCAAGCGGCTCAACATCGAGGTCGAGCTCGGCTTCGACATCGAGCAGACGGCGAAGGAGGTCCAGCGCTGCCTCAACTGCGACATCCAGACGGTGTTCACCGACCGCTTGTGCATCGAGTGCGACGCTTGCGTCGACGTCTGCCCCCTGCAGTGCTTGACGATAGCGCCGGACGGCGAAGAGCCGGAAGTGCGCCAGCGCCTCACCGTGCCCGCTCTCAACACCAAGCAGGACGTCTTCGCCTCGGGCGCGCTGCCGCACACGGGGCGACTGATGCTCAAGGACGAAGACCTCTGCGTGCACTGCGGCCTCTGCGCCGAGCGTTGCCCGACGGCGGCGTGGGACATGCAGAAATTCGAGCTTCTTTTACCCTACGCAGGAAATACGCCGTGCTCCAGCCCGCAAAAGTAAAACGAACCAACGATTTTGCGTTCAAGCTCGCCAACGTCAACGGGACCGGCTCCGCGAGCGCCAACGGCCTCATCATGCAGGCCATCTTCCGCATGGGGATCCCCGTGTCGGGCAAGAACCTGTTTCCCTCCAACATCCAGGGGCTCCCCACTTGGTACGAGGTGCGGGTCAACCAAGACGGGTACACCGCGCGCACGCCCGACTTCGACCTGATGGTGGCGATGAACGCCGAGACCTACGCGGCCGACGTCCGCGAGGTCGTGTCCGGCGGGTACATCCTCTACGATTCCACCTGGCCGCTCGACAAGTCGCTCGAGCGCGACGACGTGACGTTCCTCGGCGTGCCGCTGGCCAAGATGTGCACGGAAGTGTTCGCCGAGTCGCGCGAACGCATCCTGATGAAGAACATCGTCTATGTCGGCGTGCTGGTGGCCCTTCTCTCGATCGACATGGATGTCGTGGTCAAGATCCTGGACGAGAAGTTCAAGGGCAAGGCCGCGCTGCGGGAGTCGAACCACAAAGCCATCAAGCTCGGCTACGACTACGCCGTCGACAACTTCCAGTGCCCGCTGCCGCTCCATCTCTCCAAGCTCGCCGAGTTGAAGGATTCGATCCTCATCGACGGCAACACCGCCACCGCGCTCGGCTGCCTCTATGCCGGGGCGACGGTCGCCGCGTGGTACCCGATCACGCCGGCCACGTCGGTGATGGACGCGTTCAAGCAGCTCTGCGCCAAGTTCCGGCGTGACGCGGAGACCGGCAAGAACCTCTATTGCATCGTACAAGCCGAGGACGAGCTCGCCGCCATCGGCATGGTCATCGGCGCGAGCTGGAACGGTGCCCGCTCGTTCACCTCCACCGCCGGCCCCGGCATCTCGCTCATGGGGGAGCTCATCGGGCTCGCGTACTACGCCGAGATCCCCGTGGTCCTCGTCGACGTGCAGCGCACGGGGCCGTCGACCGGCATGCCCACGCGCACCCAGCAAGGGGACATCTTGGCGTGCGCCTACGCGTCGCACGGCGATACCAAGCACATTCTCCTTTTTCCCTCGAATCCCGCGGAGTGTTTTCACTTTGCCGTCAAATCGTTCGACCTGGCGGAGCGGTTCCAAACGCCAGTCTTCATGCTCACCGATCTCGACATCGGCATGAACGACTGGGTCGTGCCGCGGCTCGAATGGGACGACACGTACAAGCCCGACCGCGGCCCGGTGCTTACCCACGTCGAGCTCGAGAAGATGGAAAAGTTCTTCCGTTATTCCCCCGAGAACGACGACGGGGTCGCGGCGCGGACGCTGCCCGGCGTGCACGCCAAGGGCGCATTTTTCACGCGTGGCTCGGGTCACAACAAGCTCGGCGGCTACACCGAGATCCCCGACGAATACCAAGAGGTGATGGACCGGCTGGCCCGCAAGCACAAGAAGGCCGCCAAAGCAGTACCGCCTCCCGTCATTCGCCTTCAAGAGGGCGCCACCATCGGGCTCGTTTCGCTCGGTGGGTGTGACGGCGCGATGCGCGAAGCCGTCGACGTGCTTCGCTCCGAGGGAATCGTCGTCGATTACATGCGCATTTGCGCCTTTCCGTTCGACGACAGCGTCGATGCCTTCATCAACGCACATTCCAAAAATTTCGTCGTCGAGCAGAACCGGGACGCGCAGCTGAGAAACTTGCTCATCACGGAAACTTCCGTCAGCAAGGATCGCTTGGACTCGATTCTCGTGTACGGTGGATTTCCGTTGAGCAGTCGCCACGTGGTCACGGGCGTCAAAAAGAAGCTGGAGGCTTGAGCCATGGCATCCATCAAAAGACCCGCCGTCGCCCATCCCAGCCTGGCGCGCAACGCCATCGGCCTCATCGTCCGTGACTACGAGGGCGCGATGTCGACGCTCTGCGCGGGGTGCGGGCACGACTCGGTGACGGCGGCCATCGTGCGCGCTTTCTACGAGCTCGCCATCCCGCCGCACATGATCGCCAAGCTCTCCGGCATCGGGTGTTCGTCGAAGACGCCGACCTACTTCGTGAGCGGCGCGCACGGGTTCAACTCCGCGCACGGCCGTATGCCAGCCATCGCCACGGGCGCCAACGCCGCCAACCGCGCGCTCACCTACATCGGAATTTCGGGGGACGGCGACTCGCTGTCGATTGGCCTCGGCCAGCTCTGCCACGCCATTCGCCGCAACCTCAACATGCTGTACGTCATCGAGAACAACGGCGTCTACGGCCTCACCAAGGGACAATTCTCGGCGTCCACCGATCTTGGTTCCAAGAGCAAACGTGGCGAGCCCAACCAGCAGCCGCCCATCGACCCCGTGCTGCTCGGCCTCAGTCTGGGCGCGTCGTTCATTGCGCGCAGCTTCTCGGGCGACAAGACGCAGCTCGTCCCCATCCTCAAAGCGGCGCTGCGTCACAAAGGGTTCGCTCTCGTAGACGTGATTTCGCCGTGCGTGACCTTCAACGATCACGTGGGTTCGACCAAAAGCTATCTACATACGCGCAAGCACCGACTCGAAGTGGTGCAAGCCGATTTCGTTCCCAAGGAGCGAGAGATCGCCGCCGAGTACGCACCGGGAACGACGACGACCGTCACCATGCACGACGGCAGCGTGGTGCGGTTCACCAAAGTCGCCGAAGATTTCGACCCGACCGATCGCCGCGCCGTTCAGGCTTACGTGCAGAGCTCGCAGGAAAAAGGGGAGATCCCGACAGGACTCCTCTTTCTCGACGAAAGCCCGGGGGACATGCACGATACCAGTGGCACCGTGGATGCACCGCTCTCTGCGCTTCCGTTCGAACAGCTCTGCCCAGGCGGCGCTGCGCTCGAACGCTTTCAAAACGCTTATCGCTGAAGCCGAAAATCCAAACTGCCCGTCCGACGGCGGCAGGGGGTGTAGGGATGGAAGACGCCTACAGCACATGGGGTTGGGATCGTGCTTTCCGTCGCGCCACGGGAATGGTCCGAAGACCGTCCCCGGGCCGAGTCCACATCGGTCACGAGGGACGTGGAAAATGACCGGCATGCCGCCCGAGTTCGTGAGGTCGTTCCGCGACTCGATGCCGTCTTCGTACCGGCAGCACCAGAGCAGTCAGGACATCCTCGAGCACGCCGAGATCGCGTGGCGGCGCGGCGAAGAGCTGGCGCATGCCGAGATCTGGGCCAAGCGTTCCAATGCCGTGGTGATCTGCGTGTTGGCCGACGAACGCCCCGGTCTGGCGTCGCTCATCCGCGCTACCGTCGTCGCCCACGAGCTCACCGTCTCTGCCGAGCAAAGCTATTGTCGCAAGAACGAGCGCGGCTCCTCCGAGGCCGTGCATTTTCTCTGGCTCGCCCGCACCCACGATGGGACGGACAACGCCGTGCTGGAGGAACACATCTCGGGGCTGCGCGAGTCACTGTGTCAGCTTCTGCGGGGGGAGACCGATTTGGATACGGTGATCGAGCGCGTGTCCTCCGCACCTCCGGCGCCCACCAGTCGGCCGCAATAGCCACGCGCAACGCCATCGCTGGAACGCACCGTCGTGAAGTAGGCCCATCGATCGCACCGTCCCGCTCGACGAGGACAACGACACCCATGGCCGCTCCAACATGACCGCCTTCCTGATTCGTCACGTCGAAGCGAACGATGTGCTCGCTCTGCACGAGCTCGGCATTGCCGTCACCCGCGATGGCCGCGGTGTCGTTTTCACCGTCGACGACCTGATGGCCGGCGGGCCCCGCGCCGCCGGACGAATCGCCGAGTCGCTCGATCCCGCCACCCGCGACGGCACGTTGGTCCTCGTGGCCGTCGTCGATGGCGACATCGTCGGCAACGCCAGCGTGCAACGCGCGAAGGCGAGCTTCACGCGCCACGTCGGAGTCTTCAGCGTGGAGGTACACCCCGTGCAGCAGCACCGCGGCATCGGCCGGGCGCTCCTGCGGGCGTGCGTCGAATGGGCAAAGGCGCGCGGCATCGAGCGGCTCGAGCTCTACACGCGACAGGACAACGAGCGCGCCCGTGCGCTCTATGAATCCGAGGGTTTCTCCCAGGAATCAGCGCGCGTGCGCTTCCTCCGTCTCCCCGACGGCCAATACGTGGACGACATCGTCTACGTGCGCTTTCTTTGATGGCGTGCTTCGCCGGCGGGCGGCGGATGTACGCGGTTTCTGGAGGCGAATCTGCTCACGCCGCTAGCGTCCGGAGACCTACCAGAGGGACGTGATCTCGGTCGCCCGGCATTCCAGGAGCGTTTCTCAGGAGGCATCGAAGGCGCAATGACCCGTATCTCGAGAAAATGCACGGCATTGACGGTAACGTTCACTCTCGTCGCACTCACCGCCGGCTGCGGCGGTCGGACCACTGGCGATCCCAACGGCCAACCCGACACCGTCGACCCCGCTGGCACCACTCCCCCCGACACACCCTTGCCCACGTGCACCGAAATCTGTGATCACGTGATCGGCACCTGCGCTCTCGGGGCGAACACCGATGCCTGCAAAAAGGAATGCGAAGTGATGCGCACCGACTTCAAGGGATGCAAACAGCTCGACACGGTCTTGCGCTGCATGCCCACTGCCCCGGTCAAGTGCCTTCCCGGTGAAGCGCGGATCGTCGGTTGCGATCTCGAGCTCGGCGCGCTCGGCCAATGCCGCCATTGAGACGGGAGGCGGCGCCTTGGGCGCCGCCCCACCGTCCGACGCCCTACACTAATTCGATGGCGCGCCGTAGGCCACCGGTCGCACCGGCGAGCCCGATCCGCCCTTCTCGAGGAGGGGAAGGATGATCGTGCACGAAGTCCATACGTGATCGGCCGCCATTTCCTCGAGGTGCGCATTCTGAATCTGGTGGATGCCCGACACCGAGAGGTTCTGGTGATGGGCGACGAAGGGGAGCCCCGGCGGCGTACCGGCGGGGGGCGGGCCGCCCGCGAGCTGACCGTCGGCCACCGGATCGGTGAACGGATTGTCGAGCGCCACGAGAACGACCGCCTTGTCGCGCAGCAGGAACGTCGCGTCTTGGGAGAGGCCGGGGCCCTTCGTATAGTACACTTGCAGCATATCGGGGTCCTGCCAATAGTCCTCCCAGCCCGTATAGATGTAGACGACGTCTCCCGGCAGGATCCCGCGCACAGCCATCCCTTGCGCGACGAGCATGCCGTTGATGTGCGCCGCGGTGATGAGCTGACCGGCGGCTAGCGGCGCGCCGTGACCGATGAACGTGCGCGCATCGAGGAGCACGGCGCTCGTAATGATGGGCGGCACTTTCTCGATCCCGAGCTTGAGAAGCGGCGAGTCCGGTGCCGGTTTCACCTGGGCTTGCGTGAAGTTATTGTAGTACTTCGCGGTAGCGAGCGGAGGCAGGCCGGTTCCATTCCAAACCGCGTCGAAATGGGCGAAGTGTCCCAGCGCGTCCATTTGCGTTCCTTGCGCCCCGGGCTCACCGCAGACCGACTCGCCGTTGAACGCGTGCCGCGTCTGGGGGAGCGCACTGGTCGGGCGGAAGGTGTACGTCAGCGGCGCGCCGAAGGGCGACACCGGCATGGTCTGCGATCGCACGTGAGAGAGCTCGTATTCCTTGGAATCGGGATTGAGCATATTGAGCGCACAGCGCCGGCGTGTCCCGAAGCTCTGCGTATTGCCCATCCCGCGCTGGTCGCCGGCCGGCCAAGGAGGCAGCGGCACGATTCCCACCGCTTGCGCGACAGTGTTCGTATCCTGCGCGACGTTGTCCGTATCCTGCTGCGAGCCAACCGCCGTATAACAAGCCGCAGCCAAGAAAGTGATCGTCAGTACAGCGCTCTTGTTCATCGGATCCTCCTCACTCACGCCCCACGCGTGAACTTCCGAGGCTACCAGCAAGGGCGCGCATTCGTCGCGCAACATCACAGTGCCCGTCAGTCTTTCGACATGCTTCCGACACTGTAGGGGCGCGCGTCACTTTGCCCGCCGTCAATATGGGGCAATCGTGCGACACCTCGCGCAGCGCGATCGGGGGCGCGCGTCTCGCGGCGATCAATCAGACGCGAAACCCCCGTCCCGTTGGGAGGTGGCGCAGAAGTCGAATGCCGCCTTCTCGGCCTGGCACGACGTCACTTCGGTCGGCAAGACGTCGCATTCCCGCCGAACGCCAGCGTTGCCGCTCGGGTGCGTCCAGTATTGGTTCAAGCATTCGTACACGTGGTTGCGCTCAACCGCACACCTTTGCCCCGTCTGGGTGAGAGGCGACGCCAAACAGGTCTCGGTGGTGCGCAAGGAAGCATCCGCGCCTCCGTCGATCTCCGTAGATCCGCAAACGAATGACCAGGCGTTACAGATGTTGACGAATCGGGGATGACAGGCGTCGAGAGCCAGCCGCTCCTCGACACACGAAGCGCCTTCCGACGGAAGGACGTCACAGGATAGCTCGCGCGCGTTGAGACACTGGACCAGGGCCGTTTCCAGTCGCGTGCACGGCGAGGTGATGAATCCGTAGGGAGCGGTGCATGCTCGCTGGAAACGCTCTAGTGGATCGCCCGCATCGCCGACGGGCGGAGGTCCGGTGGGATCCGCGTAGGCACACCGGTTTGCCCACCGATCACAAAGCTGCCACCAACTGGTGGCTTCGCCCGATAGGCAGATCAGCATGGCTTCGTTGTCCGCGAAGCAAGTCTCCGGCGTCCGCTTGGTATGGCCTTCGTCGCAAACAAACGCCGTTTCGGGCAGGGCGTTCGCGCAGTCCGCCAGGGCTCGGACCCGAATGTCGCAGCCGGAGATTCGCGTTCGCATTTCCTCGCAGTCGACGATGCATTCCACGGGATCGTCAAACTGGCAGTGACTGCGCTGCGCCGCGGCGCACCAGTGATCGCAGAGCGTGGGAGGCAACGGGTATTCTCCTTGACAGCTCGATGCCAGGAGGAATGCCAGCATCGCGCCGAGCGTACTAGCGGAACACCCGATCCAGAGCGGGAGTCTGGTCTTGCTCCTTCGAGTGGCCTCTTGGCTCGACATGCCGCCCAGCTCCCTTCGTTCTGCGTCCCGATGTTCCACCACCGAACGCTTGGCCTCGGTATTTGATTCGCTGCGGCAATCACGCCACACCGTCTCTCCCATCGTGGCGCTGCGTCTGCTTGCCATTGCTGCAGGCTGTGCGCTCATCAGCGCGCCGCGCTGGAGTGTTGCCCAGGCGGTGGAGAACGCAAGCCAGGGCGCAGCGCCAGTCCCAGCCGCCCCCGATGACCGGGCGCCCGCGCCGCGCTCGGACGCATCCGCTGCGGCGCCGTCCGCCACGCCGCACCTCCTCTTGCCCAAGCTCACCTCCGATGCCGAGGTCCCCTACCCCACCAATGCGCGCGGTGCCGCGGAGGTCATCCTCGAGCTCGTCGTGGATCGCTCGGGGAGGGTCGTTGATGTGGACGTCATTCGCGGCGACGCGCCTTTTGGATCTGCGGCCGAACGTGCCGCGGGGGGTTGGCAATTCGAGCCGGCTACCCGCGATGGTTCCCCCGTGGTCGCTCGCATTCGTTTCCTGGTGCGGTTCGAGGAACCCGATCGCGCGGCGAGCTCCGCCTCGCCCAGCCAAGGTTCGAGCAGCGCAACGTCGGGATCGCCCGAACCATCCGCCAGCCAGCCTCCCGCGGGTGGACCGGTTTCGATCACCGTGCTCGGTCAACGAACCGACCATGCGGCGTCCTTGACGAAGGGCGAGGTTCGACAGCTACCCGGCGCTTTCGGTGACGCTTTCCGCGCCATCGAGGCGCTTCCCGGTGTCACGCCCTTTGCCTCGGGTATCCCCTATTTTTTCGTACGAGGGGCCCCGCCGGGCAACGTCGGATACTTCTTCGATGGAGTCCGCATGCCGGTGCTGTTTCACGCCGCCGCGGGGCCGGCGGTCATCGCCCCCTGGTTCGTGGATGAAGTGAAGCTCTATCCGGGCGGTTACCCGGCGCGGTACGGACGCTTCGCCGGCGGCGTCGTGACGGCCGATGCCGCCGAGCCGACCAACGCCTGGCGCGCCATGGCCAACGTGCGCGTTTTCGATGCCAGCGCGATGGTCGAAGCACCCTTTGCCGGAGGTCGGGGCAATGTGATAGCGGGTGGTCGCTATTCCTATAGCGCAGCCGTTTTTTCGCTCCTGTCTCCGGGCTTGGACCTCGGCTATTGGGATTACCAGGCGCGCGCACAGTACGACGTCACGCCCGACGACCGGGTGAGCGTTCTTGCATTCGGCGCGCTCGACTTCGCCTCGGAAGAGGACCAGGGAGCGAGGAGAACGCTCTACGACGTGCGCTTTCATCGCCTCGACGCGCGTTACTATCGGCGTCTTTCGCCAACCAAGCGCCTTCGCTTGGCGGCCACGCTGGGGGACGATCGCACCCTGGTGACGGACCCGAGGGCAGGCGCCTCACTCTTCGTCCTCCGCACCTCATCCAAGGCCGCGCGGGCCGATTACGTCGACCGCATTGACCGGCGCGTCGAGCTGCGCGCAGGAGCCGACATCACGGTCGACGAAAGCCGGGGCGATACGCTCGGGCTCGACGCCCCTGGCGCCCCGCCTTTCACGGGTCGCACCGATACCGCGCTCGGGGCTCGCGCCGACGTCGTGCTCGATCTCGCATCATTCGTGACGGTGGTACCGGGCCTGCGGTTCGACGTGTATCGCGCCCAGGGGGAAACCGTGCCGACCATCGAGCCGCGCCTGAGCGCGCGCTTTCGCGTGAGCGAAAGCGTCACCCTCTCGCACGAGTTCGGGGTCGCCCATCAGCTGCCGAGCTTCGTCGTGCCCGTCCCTGGCTATCGGCCCGAGCTCGGCAACGGACTGCAGCGCGCGCTGCAAAGCAGCAGCGGTGTGCAGGTCAAGCTGCCGGGCGGTATCGTCTCGACGCTCACGCTTTTCCAGAACGTCCTTTTGAACACCACCGATCGCCTGTCCATCACCGCCCTTCGTATCGCCGATTCCACGATCGACGACGATGCGCGCAGCCTCGGCCACACCTTTGGCGCCGAGTTGCTCGTCAAACGGGACCTGACGCGGCGCCTCGGGGGCTTCGTCGCCTACACACTTTCCCGGTCGGTGCGCGCTCTCGGGCGGGCCGAGGGGCCGGCCGCGGTCGATCGCACGCACGTGCTCAACATCGCCCTCGGCTACGATCTCGGCCGAAACTGGCGCCTCGGGCTGCGCAGCTTTTTTTATACCGGCGTACCCGCCCGAGTGGGCTACCTCGCCGCCGCGGTGTCCCCACCGCGGACGCCCCCGTTCTACCGTTTCGACTGGCGTCTCGAAAAACGGTGGCCATTCGGCGAGGCGCGCTACGTCTCGCTCATTTTCGAGTTCTTGAACACCACCTTGAACCGTGAGGTGCCCGAGTCGAGCTGCAACGCATTCTATTGCCGGGGCCAAGCCATCGGCCCCGTTTCCGTGCCCAGCATCGGTGTCGAAGGTGCGCTCTGACACGACGCCGTCAGATTTTCGCTGCCAGATCGATCGTCGGAGTCGCCAGGCCCCCACTCAGCAGGGGAGAGCTCGCGGCACTGGGAGGCATCGCCGACCGCTGTGGTAGCTTCGACGCATGTTCGTCATCCGTGACATCAGGCAGGCCGAGCGCGGAGCCTCCGTGTGACGAGCGTCGCGCGCAGGTGGCTCGCGGCCTCGCTGGGCACCTCGCGCTGGCGACTCGCGGCTCGACTGGTGGCGCTTTCGACGGCGCTCCTCCTTCTTGGCGCCTGGGTCTCGACCGATCATTTCCGATCGCTCGGCACGAGCCCGGGCCCCTCGACGCTCGCGCGGATGAAGGCCAGCCCCGAGTTCACCGGCGATCATTTCGAGAACGCCGAACCAACGGGGCTCATGAAGGTCGGCCCGGCAACCACCCTGGGGCAGTGGCTCCTGGGTGACGAGCAACGGTCGCCGAACTGCCCCCTCCCCATCGTCACCGATGCAGCCGCCCGCTTGTCCGCACCTCCCGCGTCGGGGCTGCGCATCACCTGGCTCGGCCACTCGACGACGCTCATCGAGATCGACGGTGCGACCCTGCTCAGCGACCCCATCTGGAGCGAGCGCGCATCACCATCGCGATGGGTCGGGCCACGCCGCTTTCACGCGCCTCCCATTGCGCTCGCCGATCTGCCGCACATCGACGCCATCATCATCTCCCACGAGCACTTCGACCACCTCGACATGGCCACCGTGCGCGCGCTGGCACCGCGCGGCATGGAGTTCCACGTGCCCCTCGGCATCGGCGCTCATCTCGAAGGCTGGGGCGTGCCGCGCGCGCAGATCACCGAGCACGATTGGTGGGAACGGGCACCGATCGTCGCCGGCGTGGAAATCGTGTCCACGCCGGCGCGTCACTTCAACGGGCGCGGCGTGCCCTGGCGGATCGCGTCGCTCTGGACCTCGTGGAGCATCGTGGGACCGAAGCATCGCGTGTTCTTCAGCGGCGACACCGGGCTCACGGAGGCATTTCGCGAGATCGCCCGCAAAAATGGCCCCTTCGACGTGGCGCTGCTCGAGATAGGGCAGTACCACCCGAGCTGGGGCGACATCCATCTCGGACCGGCCGGAGCGCTCGACGCCCAGGCGATGCTCGCTGCGACCTGGGTTTTTCCCATTCATTGGGGGACCTTCGAGCTCGGCTTTCACGCCTGGTCCGAACCAGCGGAAACACTGACCGTCGAAGCGGAGCGCCGCGGTGTCGCGCTTCTCACGCCGCGCCCGGGTGAGGCTATCGAGCCTTTGCTCGCGGGCAGAGGCAGTGAGAGCGAGCCGAGCGCTCGGGGATCGGGGGCGACGCCCTGGTGGCGTACGCTTCCGCCGATCGCGCCTCGCTGTCCCTAGTCCGTACCATCGAGGTCTTATCGGCCGGACTGGCATCGATCCTCAAGTGTCGAACCTAGTTGACGTTGGCTGTGCTGTGACGATGCCGCGGCTTCCGGCGCGGCTCGTCGCCAGGGCCGGATTGATTCGCGCCCCGTGACCCGTTGGGGTCACGGTTGCAGGGCGTGCTCGCGAGGACGTTCGGGGCGGCGGGCGCGCCGCCGCCATTCGCGCCGTGCTGTCCGTCATTCGGAATCGGGCGCCTCATTTTTTGAATCGCATCCGGTCGATTTTGTGATCGCTGCCCTTCGGATTCGCGTCAGTCGAGAGTCGATCGCGCCTTGTTGAATAATTCGACTAAGTCGATATCGATCTGTTCAGCCTTGACACGCCGAGCTCTGAAACCGCGCCGCCCCTCGTTTTCTCGCGTCGGTCATTTCTGATTGCGGAAAAAGGGGGGGCCGGATAGTCGTAATAGAGCTTTGGCGAATGGCCCGTTTTAGCGAATAGCCGGTTTGTCTCGGCGCGCGTGACCGAGCCGCAACAGGAGAATCCGTCATGAGAACCCACTTGTCCCGCAGGCATTCCCTCTCGCTGGGTATTTTCGGCAGTTTCGGTCTTTTCGCAGCGTGCACGGGCAGCGTCGACGAGGTGGGTGATCTGGACGCCGGCACCGGCGGCTCTGGGGGCGCAACGGGTGGTGCGGGTGGCAGCGCCGGCGGTCCCTCCACGGGCGGATCGGCCGGTGCCACCGGCGGTTCGGGCGGTGCCACGGGTGGTTCGGGCGGTGCCACCGGCGGTTCGGGCGGTGCCACCGGCGGTTCGGGCGGCGCCACCGGCGGTGCGAGTGGCAGCGGCGGCGCCACCGGCGGCTCGGCCGGCAGCGGAGGCGCCACCGGCGGTTCCGCCGGCACGGGTGGTGCCACGGGTGGCTCGAGCGGCAGCGGCGGGTCAGCCGGAGGCTCCGCCGGCAGCGGCGGTTCCGCCGGTGGATCGGCCGGCAGCGGCGGAGCAGCGGGCTCGGGCGGCGGAAAGGATGCCGGCTCGGGGGGCGATGCCACCGCCGGGTGCGGGATGGCGGTGGTTGCGATCATCTCCATGAACCACAATCACGCGCTCTCGATTCCGATGGCCGACATCACTGCCGGCGTCGACAAAACCTACGGCGCAATGGGCACCGCCACGCACAACCACTTCGTGCAACTCACGGCGGCCGACTTCGCCATGCTGAAAGCGGGCGGGACCGTCACCAAAAAGAGCTGCAACGGCGGCGATCACGAATACGTCTTCAGCTGCGGCACGCCCAGCCGGCAACCCGCGATGCCGACGTGCACCGACGAATGCGGCTTGATGATGGGAACCATCTGTCCTCCGTGAGGCCGCGTTAGGGGGGGCTCTCACCGGCGAGGGCGCGGGGCTCTCTTGCCCTCGACGTCGTCGCGATCTGCGCGTCGGCGAGCTCGATGAGCACGTCGCGCAGCTTGCGGCGGAGAATACGTCCGCCAGCACGGACCGCGCCCACGCGATACTCGGTCGAATCGCAAGAAGGGCTCGCCATCGCATTACGCGCGCCACTGGTGCGGCCGGTTCGAGCATGCTGGATATCGAGTTGCGCTCTGGTGATCGCAGAGCTGAGAACGAGAATTCACACGCGAGATCGCTGTTAAGTCCTTCCACTTGACCGAGCTGGCGTCGAACGTTAGCTTCGGACTTCGCGCTGAGAAGCGAGCACGCCTTGCCGCACGTATTGGGCCCGAGCTGTTAGTTCATCCTCGACGAATGGTTCCAAGCGCCTTTCAAAGAAAGGCGCGACGGTGAAACCTGTCTGCAAAGGAGGGACCGATGAAGACGAAAATAGCTAGCCTGTGCATTACGTTATTCGCTGCCGTATCCGTTCCGCAGAGTGTGCGTGCACAAGATTCGCAGAGTTGCAATCTCGGTGGCACACAGTCGTGTCTCCAACGGGAAAACGTCAACTCCACTGGGTTTGCGCTGATGGGCCTGTCCACCGGTGGCGTCGGCGTGGAGGGACAAGCGTCGAATGGGGGCATTGGGGTTCGGGGACAGGCGGCTGACAGCGGCTTTGAGGGAATAGGTGTTGCGGGAATATCGTCGGCGGGCACCGGGCCCGGCGTCTACGGAGCGGCGCAAAACACCCACGGCGTTTTCGGCAGATCTCTTAGTGCCGCAGCAAGCGGCGTGTATGGAGTCAACGACGTCAACGGATACGGTGTGACTGGTCAGGCCACAAACAGTGGAAGGGGCATTTACGGCATCAATACGAACACCGCCGGTTGGGCCGGCTATTTTGAGGGACAACTCTTTGCTCTGAGCGCCTTCAAACCGGGAGGTGGGCCCTGGAGCGCCACCTCCGACGCTCGCCTCAAGAAAAACATCAAAGGATTGGAAGGCGTCCTCGACCGGTTGTTGCAACTTCGCGGCGTGACTTACGAGTGGATCGAACCGGAGAAACAAGGAAACATGACCGGGCCTCAGATTGGCATGATCGCGCAAGAAGTGGAGAAGGTCTTTCCCGAGTGGGTGGGTAGGGACGCGAACGGCTATAGGACGTTGACGCCTCGAGGCTTCGAAGCGCTCGCGGTCGAAGGAATGCGAACCCTTCACAACGAGAACCAGGCCCTGCGCATTCAGGTAGGAAGCCTCGAAGATCGGATGAAGAAGCTTGAAAGCAATCGGCCGGCTCTGATGGCGGGGTTCGGTCCGGGTGGGCTCGTCGGGTTGGGCGGCATCGCCGTGGCGGCGGCGGTGTTGCTCACGTCGAAGCGACGTTCGGCTATCTAAATCGACACGCGGGCAGCGGGGAGCGGCGGTCGGCGGCCGCTCCCGCTCCATCACCGAGAGGGAGCGGCAACGGCGGCGCCCTCAGGCGGTCCGTGTGTCTCGGCGGGATGCTCAGCGCCGCGGGGCATCGCCCCTGCGTTCGGTATCCAGAACGTCGCGCAGCTTGCGTCGGAGCGCATCGGGAACGATGGGCTTTTGCAGGAACGCGACCCCTTCCTCGAGCACGCCGTGGTGCACGATGGTGTTGTCGGTGTATCCCGACACATAGAGCACCTTCATCGCCGGACGCAGCCGGGTGGCACGCTCCGCCAGCTCGCGCCCGTTCATGAGCGGCATGACCACGTCCGTGAGAAGCAGGTGAATCGTTCCCTCGTACTCTTGGCAGATGGTGAGCGCATCGACCGAGCTCTCGGCCACGATCACCTGGTAGCCACTTTTGCTGAGAATCTGACGCCCGAGCGCGCGAAGTTGCTCCTCGTCTTCGACCAGTAAGATGGTCTCCGTACCTTGCAGCGTGCGCGGCGCGATGGCGAGCTGCAGCGAATCGGGATCCTCGTCGGTGCAAGGGAAGTAGATGCGGAAAGTCGCCCCTCGCCCGGGCTCGCTCGAAACGGAGATGCTGCCTCCGCTCTGCTCGACGATGCCGAGGACGGTGGAAAGTCCGAGGCCCGTCCCTTTGCCGCGTTCCTTGGTCGTGAAAAACGGCTCGAAGATCCGAGCCTGCACTTCCGCGGTCATCCCCAGGCCGCTGTCAGCGACGGCAAGAAGAACGTGCGGCCCGACCTTCACCCCCACGTGACTGCTCACGTACGACTCGTCCAGGAAAACGTCGGCCGTTTCGATGCAGAGGGTTCCCCCGTCGGGCATGGCGTCGCGCGCGTTGATGGCGAGGTTCATGATGACCTGCTCGATCTGCCCGCGATCGACCTTGACCTTCCCGATGTGGGGAGGCGTCACCTTACGAAGGTCGACGTCTTCGCCGATGAGTC
Source organism: Polyangiaceae bacterium (assembly GCA_035318465.1). Taxonomy (GTDB): domain Bacteria; phylum Myxococcota_A; class Polyangia; order Polyangiales; family Polyangiaceae; genus DASWDH01. The sequence continues at coordinate 29,099 of DATHES010000116.1, read as the reverse complement.
GCTGGAGCATGGTGTCCATTTGGCCGACGACTTCGTTCAAGTCGACCACGGCCGGCGCCAGCATCTGCTGACGGCTGAAGGCGAGCAATTGCCGGGTAAGGTCGGCAGCGCGCTTGCCTGCGCTCTGAATTTCTCTCACGTCGGCGGCGACGGCGTCGTTCTCTTCGAGCGCCGCCAGCGCGAAGGCGCTGTAGCTGAGGACGACGGAGAGGAGGTTGTTGAAGTCGTGGGCAACGCCGCCCGCGAGCCGCCCCATGGCCTCCATCTTCTGCGACTGGCGCAGCTGATCTTCCGTCCTGCGCAAGGCTTCTTCGAGACGGGCGCGCGCCGCCTCGGCCAGCTTGCGGTCGGTGATGTCCAGGATGCTCCCACGACACAAGTTGCGCTCGGGATCGGGCAGCCGCACCAGGCGCACCTCGCAGGGAAAGTCGCGGCCGGTGGCGTCGCGGTGAATCCACTCGAAGGTGGGGCGCTCCCCTTTCATCGCTTCGGCGATGTTTTCGCGCGCGGCTTCGGCAGACGGTCGACCATCGGCCTGGGTCGGCGGGCTGACGTCGATGACACCGAGCTTCATGAGGTGCCCGCGGGAGTAGCCAAAGAGCTTCTCGGCTTTCTCGTTGACCTCCATGAAGCAGCCGTTGTCGACGTCGAGCGTCACGATCGCTTCCGGCGCCGCTTCGAATTGGGTGCGGTAGCGCGCCTCGCTCATGAAGCGTGCTTCCTCGGCTTCGACGCTGTCGGTGACATCCATGACGATGCCGCGCACCACCGCACCTTCCTCGGGCGGGCCCCCGGTGACGGCACGCCACTCGACCCAGCGGATCTCCCCGTTGGTGGGGCGGATGACGCGAAATCGCCGATCTTGCGCTTTGCCGTCGCGCGCGGCGCGCCGGAGCGCATCTTCCAGAGAAGGCAGGTCCTCGGCGTGAACGAGGGCGAGCGCATCGTCGAGCCGCTCCAACGTCTGGCCCGGCAAGAGACTCAAGAGATCACTCGCGTTCTCCGAAACGTGGATTTCGCGGGTGTCGAGATCGGTCTCCCAGGCGAGCATCCGCCCCGCTTCGAAGGCGCGGCGCAAACGTTCGTTGCTCTTCTGCCGATCTTCGTCGATGCGAAGCTGCTCCGAGCTTCGCTCGAGCTCGAGAGGCGCCTCTTGGAAACAGAGCGCCACGTGCCGAACCACGCGCTCGCCGTCGAACAAGGGAAAGGCAGTGGCTTCCAGACCGCTTCTCAGACCTTCATCGGCCAAGCTGGCACTCGGCCATAGTGATTCGCGGCCTTCGACGGTAATCCGGACGGTCTCGCCGGCGAACGCGCGGTGAAGGGCTTCCCGCAAGTTCCATCGCTCGGCCGCATCGTCGGCGAACGCGTTGTACTGGCGCGGAGCGTCGCCCCCGAACAGGCGATGGAATGCGCGATTGGCGAGCACACAACGCCCGTCGGCGCCGTAGATCTGAAAAGCCATCGGAGCGTCCTGGAAGAGTCGCTCGAGAAGCGCTGGGAAATCCTGGACCTCACTGCTCTGGCCAGCGATGGACACCCTCGATGTCATCGTCCGTCCCCTCCCTTGGCGGCGCCAATCGATATCGACATGAGCCGAGGGTCCACGACAGCATAACCCAATTTCCACCCGAGAACTCTGCAGAAAACTCCCCGGTGAAGGTCTTGATCGCCGGAGGCGGCGCTTGTCGCCGGGCACGCTTTGGGCCAAAGCCTCGGCATGCCAGGACGCGACGTGGCGATCACCTTTGCCGGCGGCGGCAACCGCGCCTTCTTCCAGCTCGGGCTGATGAAGCAACTGGCCCCTCTGCTCGTGCCGCGTTTGGGGGCGATCGCCGCTTGCAGCGCCGGGGCCTGCGTGGCGACGCTGTGGCTGGCCGAACGTGCCGACGAGACGCACGCCTTTTGGATCAAGCGACGGGAAGGGGTCACCAAGAACCTCGACCTCCGGCGCTTGCTAGCGCGCCAGCCTCTCGCCCCTCACGGCGCCGTCTATCGCGACACCCTGCTTTTCAGTTTCCGCGACGGCGGGTTCGAGAGGGTGGTGGGACAGCCTTTTCCGATTTGGATCTTGGCGGCGCGATTTCCGGAGCGCATGCCTTCCTCGGTGGCGGTGGCCGCCGGCATCGGCGCTTATTCGCTCGAGAAGGCCGTGCGCCCGGAGATGATCCATCCGAGCTGGGGCCAAAAGCTCGGATTTCGCCCCTTTATCTTCGATGCGCGCGATTGTCGTTCGCCGGAGGAGCTCGCCGATCTGATTCTCGCCTCCTCGGCCACCCCGCCATTCACCCCCGTCGGACGTTTTGGCGGCGAGGCGCTCCTCGACGGCGGCATGGTCGACAACGCCCCGGCCTTCGTGGCCGAGCGCGACCCTGCGGTGAAGCTCAATATCGTCCTCCTGACACGACCCTACCCACCCCCGGTGCTCGGCCTGCGCGGTGCGCGGTACTACATCGCCCCGAGCGCGCCGGTCCCCATCGAGCGCTGGGACTACACGCGACCCGATCGCCTGGGCGCGACCATCGACATGGGGGAGCGCGAGGCGAGCTTGCACGGGGCGGCGCTCATGGGCATGGTCGGGTCGTGGCCCCAATCTGATCATACGTTCAGTTGATAGCGCATCCCCCGCAAGCATTGCAGACTGGCGCTCCTTTATGGTCGACAAGCTCGTGCAGCTCCGGGCGCCTGGCAGGCGGCGCGACGCGTCTCGCGACGCGACATCGTTCCTCCCCACCACGCGCGCGGAGATGGACGCGCGCAAGATCGGCGAGCTCGACATTCTCATCGTCACCGGTGACGCCTACGTCGATCACCCGGCGTTCGGCCCCGTCCTCATCGCGCGTTTCCTGGAGGCGCGCGGATACAAGGTCGGCGTCATCGCGCAGCCCGCTTGGAAGGACACGCGCGACATTCTGCGCATGGGTCGACCGCGTCTCTTCGTCGGGATCAGCGCGGGCAACCTCGATTCGATGCTCAACCGGCTGACGGCGCAAAAGAAGATGCGCTCCGAAGATCAATATTCGCCCGGCGGACGCACCGGGATGCGCCCCAACCGGGCCACCATCGTTTACGCGCACCTCTGCCGTCAGGCGTTTCCGGGACTCCCCATCGTCATCGGCGGCATCGAGGCATCGTTGCGGCGCATTGCGCATTACGACTACTGGTCGGACCAAGTTCGGCGGTCGATTCTGCTCGACGCCAAGGCCGACCTCCTGGTCTTCGGGATGGGCGAACGGCCGGCGTGGGAGATCGCGCGGCGCCTCGCGGACGGCGAGACCGTGCGCACCCTGCGCGACATCCGCGGCACGGCGTTCGCCATGCACCATCGCGGCGAGTGGGAAGCGCTGCTCGAAGAGCGCTCCCGCTACGTGACCGACGGCAAAATCGTGGTGCTCCCCTCCTACCAAGAGGTCGCCGCCGACAAGCCCGCGTTCGCGGCGATGTCGCGCGCTTTTCAGTACGAAACGAATGCCCACAACGCGCGGCCGCTCTTGCAGCCACACGGCGACGAAGCGGTGTACTTCAATCCGCCGGCGCTGCCCCTCGCCGAAGCGGAGATGGACGCGCTCTACGATCTGCCCTTCCAGCGGAGCACCCATCCTTCCTACACGGAACGCGTGCCCGCCTTCGAAACGGTCAAGCATTCCATCGTGACCATGCGCGGCTGCTTCGGCGGCTGCACTTTCTGCAGCATCACCGAGCACGAGGGCCGCATCATCCAGAGTCGATCGTCGGGCAGCGTGCTGCGCGAGGTGCGCGCGCTTTCGCGCATGGAGGATTTTCGCGGCGTCATCTCCGACGTCGGGGGCCCCACCGCGAACATGTACCAGATGCGCTGCAAGGACGAGGCGACGGAGAGCGCGTGCCGGCGTCTTTCCTGCGTGCACCCGGGGATCTGCGAGAACCTGCACACCGATCACGATCCGCTCGTCGACCTCCTCCGAAAAGTGCGCGCCGAGCCCGGCATCAAGAAAGTCTTCATCGCTTCCGGCGTGCGTTACGACCTCGCCGAGCGCAGCCCGACCTTCATCCGCGAGCTGGCCCAGCATCACACCGGTGGCCAAGTCTCGGTGGCCCCCGAGCACAATGATCCCGACGTGCTCGACCGCATGAAGAAACCCCCCATCAGCAGTTACGAACGCTTTGCCCAGGCCTTCTGTCAAGCCAGCGAGAACGCCGGCAAAGAGCAGTACCTGGTGCCCTATTTCATCAGCGGGCATCCCGGCTCGACGCTGCGCGACACCATCGACCTGGCGCTCTATCTGAAGCGGAACAAGATGCGGCCGCGCCAGGTGCAGGACTTCATCCCCACACCGATGGCGATCGCCACCGCGATGTACCACACCGGCATCGACCCGCTCACGAACAAGCCCGTCTACACGGCCACCGATCTACGCGAGAAGCGGATGATGAAGGCGCTCCTCTTTTATTGGGACAAGGAGCATTGGCCCCTCGCGCGCGAGGCACTGCGCAAGGCACAGCGCTCCGATCTCATCGGCAAGACGCCGCGCTGTCTCGTTCCGCCGGAGCACGCCGACAGCGCGCGCGCCTGATCAGCGGCCGGCAAACCAGGCGAGAATTCGTTCGAGCCCGGCCCGGTCCGCTTCGTCGAACGTGTTCGGGCGATCGGAGTCGACATCGAAGACGCTGACCAGCACGCCCGCGCCATCCTTCACCGGCACGACGATCTCCGATCGCGATCGCCCGTCGCACGCGATGTGACCGGCGAACATCAAGACGTCCGGAACGACGACGGTGCGCTCTTCGGCCGCCGCCGTACCGCAGACGCCTTTGCCGAACGGGATCTCGAGACAGCCGAGCGTGCCCTGATACGGTCCGACCCGGAGGAGCTTCGGAGCGACGACCCGATAAAAACCGGTCCACAAGTGGCCGAACGCGTGGTGCACGAGGCAGCTCACCGTGGCCATTGCGGTGATCGGATCGTTGACGCCCTCGAGCACCGCACGCACGTGTCCGTCGAGCTCTCGGTAAGCACGCGGCTTCTCGATGCCGCGCAGATCGAGGGTGATTTCCGACATGGATCGACTACATAGCAGACCAGCGTGCGTGGCTGCGTACGATGAAAGCCTCAGGTTCGAGCAAACGGCCAGTCACGAGCGGCCGACTCGTAGCGCGCCGGATCTCGGACTCCAACTGGTTGGGGCGGTGACCATGAGACAGCCCGCGGATCTGGGCTCTCGAATCTGTCATTGCGGATCGCTGGACACTCGTACAAAGAAAGGCTTGCCGACACGATCAATGTGCTCGCGCAGCGGGGCGTGCTTGATGCAGGGATAGGCTTGGACGTCGAATTGATAAGGCAGCGGCAAATCGTCAAGCTCGCTTGCAACCAATGACGCAAGCACGCTGTCGACATCACCAAAGATGGCAAAATCGACGTCGGATTCGCGACGGAAGTCACCCTTGGCGCGCGAGCCGAAGACTCGCACCTCCGCGATGTTCGGGTGTCTCTCGAACACGCTCTGGATGAGTCGCGAAGCGCGGTCACCCAGGCCAAACTCGTTCATTTGCTCTGCTCTCGAAAGAATTGTTGCAATTGCTCGATTGCGGGCAAATAGCGCTCGTGGATCTCCTTAAGACCCTCATCGAGCAACTCGTGATCGCACTTGTGCGACAGTAGATTTCTCTTTTCGAGAATATCGATCCAGAGTTGACCATCTGGGATCAACCGTGCCGCAAACGCGGCTTTAATGACGCTCTTGGGCGTGACGGGCGTTAGTTGCAGTCCGCTATGCTCAAGGTAGTCCTTCAAAGTCTTCCACGCGAGCTCCACGGTATATTCGAAACGCTGTACGGTGCCCTCTTTTTCGAGATCGTTCAGCGGCACCGGCCCGTTCTTCAGCGCATCGTGCAACAGTGCAACGGCTTTCGCGAAGTTTTGAGCTCGCTGTCTCCATCGAACATCCGCGGACACCAATCAATCTTACCGCCCACGGTGCTCGGACTGCCAGCAGGTTGAAACGCCGACGGGCATACGAGGTCTGGAAGAAGAACTCGACCGCCTGGCTGAACGCCAGTCTGGCTGAACGCCAGAAAGAGACGCTACTCCGATGCGAGAGGGAAACACACCGACAGGCGCAACGAGTCTCCCGTTCAGCGGAAGCGCGCGACTGCCACTTGCCTCATGGGAACGTTGATGCCTTCCAGAAATTCATCAGGGGCTAGGTTGATGAAGCCGTGTCGGCGTGCGATGCGTGCCACGGTCGTCGCGTGCCATCGCCGTTCCACGGGCCGCGGAGGCCTGCCCAGCGCGCAATGTGAGGCGCAAGCGCGAAGTCCAAACGACGCGCTCTGCCCTGAGGTCGTCACTGCCTTTCGGGGGTGAGCTGAGCCGCTCGCGACGGCACCGAGCCAAGAGCTGAACTGAAGTCGCCGGTCGGGGCGCGTCTTGCGCACAACTTCGTCGAGGAATCCGGCTCATCTGCGCGCACGGTAATAGAGCGGGCCGAGCCCTGGCCCCGCCACCCCGCCTGCGTTCCGCGAGCCTTGACAACCCCTTGCTCGCGAGTATGCTGCGCGTCCCCTCGGATTCCGAGTCTTTAGGCGATTTTTTGCGCGGATTCCCCGGGAAAAGACGAAACGCGCCTCGAGTCCGCCCCGCAGCCACCCGACCCCAAGACCCCGAGTCTAGTGCACCCAACCGAATGCCGACCATCAACCAGCTAGTCCGTCAAGGGCGCGAGGCCGCTCGATTCAAGACCGCCTCCCCCGCCCTCAAATCTTGTCCGCAGAAGCGCGGCGTGTGCGTGCGCGTCTATACGACGACCCCCAAAAAGCCGAACTCCGCGCTGCGCAAGGTGTGCCGCGTCCGGCTCACGAACGGCATGGAAGTGACGAGCTACATCCCCGGGGAGGGTCACAACCTGCAGGAGCACTCCGTCGTCCTCATCCGAGGCGGCCGTGTGAAGGACCTGCCGGGCGTCCGCTACCACGTCATTCGAGGCACCCTCGACGCTTCGGGCGCCGCCGGTCCCTCCTCGACCAACAAGGCAACCCGCAACCGCAAGCGCTCCAAGTACGGCGTGAAGCGACCCAAAGCCTAGGAGCTCTTCGATATGCCGCGCCGACGCGAAGTACCCAAACGCCGCATCATTCCGGACCCCAAGTTCAAGGACAAGCTCGTTGCCAAGTTCATGAACTCGCTCATGATCGGTGGCAAGAAGGCCACGGCCGAGGGCATCCTTTACGGGGCGTTCGACATCATCACCGCCCGCTACAAGGAAGAGCCGCTCGACGTATTCCGCAAGGCGCTCGACAACGTGAAGCCGAAGCTCGAAGTGAAGAGCCGGCGCGTCGGCGGCGCGACCTATCAGGTCCCGGTCGAAGTCCGGCCCGAACGGCGCGTCGCTCTGGCCATGCGCTGGCTCGTCCTCTACTCCCGCGATCGCGGCGAGAAGACGATGAAAGAGCGACTCGCCTCGGAATTCGTCGATGCCGCGCAGAACCGCGGCAACGCCGTGAAAAAGCGGGACGATACGCACAAGATGGCGGAAGCGAACAAGGCGTTCGCGCATTACCGCTGGTAACGATCAACTAAAGAGGCGAGGGCTCGCTCGAGACCGCACGCCATCGGAGTCGAACACGAGAAGAATGGCTTTCGTGACATAAATATCGGGTTGTCGGCATCAGGTAGCGCCGCACCCCGGTACCCCTTCCGGAAAAACAGGGTGACCTCGAAAAAGAGAGGCACCGGGCCGGAGGGGGTTTCGTGCGTCATGGACTCTTGAATTTTCGCAAGGTGTGAAAGGAGAAGACGGTCGTGGCTCGCGAATATCCCCTCGGAAAAACTCGGAACATCGGAATCATGGCCCACATCGATGCGGGCAAGACGACGGCCACCGAGCGCATCCTCTATTACACCGGGGTAAACTACAAAATCGGCGAGGTGCACGAGGGCGCCGCCACCATGGACTACATGGTGCAAGAGCAAGAGCGGGGCATCACCATCACCTCCGCCGCCACCACCTGTTTCTGGAGTCCGGACAACGGACCGCACAAGGGGGACTCGCACCGCATCAACATCATCGACACACCGGGACACGTCGACTTCACCATCGAGGTGGAGCGCTCGCTGCGCGTGCTCGACGGCGCAGTGGCCGTGCTCGACGGCGGTAACGGCGTCGAACCGCAGACCGAGACCGTCTGGCGTCAGGCCGACAAGTTCAAGGTGCCCCGCATCGTGTTCGTCAACAAGATGGACAAGCTCGGCGCCGACTTCGCCATGAACGTGGCATCGCTGAAGTCCCGCCTCGGCGTGAATCCCGTGCCGGTGCAGTGGCCGGTGGGCGAGGAAGATCAGCACAAGGGCATGGTCGATCTCATCACCATGCGCGCCGCCATCTTCGACGACGAGACGAAGGGGACGAAGTACGAGTGGAAAGACGTCCCCGCCGACATCCGGGCCAAATGCGCCGAGATGCGCGACAAGATGATCGAAGCCTGCGCCGACATGGACGACGACATCATGGCCAAGTTCCTGGACGGCCGCTCCGACCAGGTGACGGAAGCGCAGATCGTGGGCGCGCTGCGCAAGGGGTGCTGCAGCTTCAAGCTCATCCCCGTCCTCTGCGGATCGGCCTTCAAGAACAAGGGCGTGCAGCTCCTACTCGACGCCGTCGTCAACTACCTCCCCTCGCCGATGGACATCCCGCCGGTGGAAGGCATCAACCCCGACAACAACAAGCCGGAAACCCGCAAGGCCGACGACAGCGAGCCCTTCGCCGGATATGCCTTCAAGGTCATCAACGATCCGCACGGCAACTTGACGTTCTTCCGCGTCTACTCGGGCCAGCTGCAGAGCGGGACGATGGTCACCAACTCCACCCGCGGCAAACGCGAGCGCATTGGCCGCATCTTGCGCATGCACGCCAACAAGCGCGAAGAGCTGACGGAATGCAACGCCGGCAACATCTACGCCGCGGTCGGCCTGCGCGACACGCGCACCGGCGACACGCTCTGCGACGAGGACAAGCCGATTCTCCTGGAGAAGATGATCTTCCCGGAACCGGTCATCTCCATCGCCATCGAGCCGAAGACCAAGGCCGACGTGGAGAAGCTCGGCGTCGCGCTGCAGAAGCTCGCCTACGAAGATCCGTCGTTTCGTACCTTCACCAACGAAGAGACGGCGCAGACGATCATCGCCGGCATGGGCGAGCTGCACCTCGAAATCATCGTCGACCGCTTGAGGCGCGAATTCAAGGTCGAATCCAACATCGGCAAGCCCGAGGTTGCCTACCGCGAGAGCATCTCCAAGAAGGTGGATGCCGAATACAAGTACGCCAAGCAGTCCGGCGGGCGCGGTCAATACGGCCACGTTCTCATCCGCATCGAGCCGGGGGAACGCGGATCGGGGTACGTGTTCGAGAACGAGGTCGTCGGCGGCGCCATCCCCAAGGAGTTCATTCCGGCGGTCGAGAAGGGGATCCGCGAGGCCATGGCGCGTGGTGTGCTCGCCGGCTATCCGGTCATCGACGTGAAGGCGGAGCTCTACGACGGCACGTACCACGACGTCGACTCGTCGACGCAGGCCTTCGAAGTCGCGGCATCGCTCGCTTTCCAGGACGGCGCCAAGCGCGCCGGCCTGCATTTACTGGAGCCGATCATGAGCGTCGAGGTCGTCACCCCCGAGGACTACATGGGCGACGTCATCGGCGACCTGAACGCGCGCCGCGGCCGCATTCTCGGCATGGCCCAGCGCGGCAACGCGCAGGTCATCGACGCGGAAGTTCCCCTGGCGACGATGTTCGGCTACGCCACCGATTTGCGCAGCCGCACCCAGGGTCGCGCAACTTACACGATGCAGTTTGCCAACTATTCACAAGTCCCCAGCCAGATCCAGGAAGAGATTGTGGCCAAGGTGCGCGGGGCCTGAGCCGCCCTCCGCACGTTTACCGATCATCGAGGAGAGACTTTCATGGCCAAGGAAAAGTTCGTTCGTTCCAAACCGCACGTGAACGTTGGGACCATTGGACACATCGACCACGGCAAGACGACGCTGACAGCGGCGATCGTGAAGGTGCAGTCGAAGAAGAACCTGGCCAAGGAAATCAAGTACGCGGACATCGCCAAGGGCGGGACGGTGCGCGACGAGACCAAGACGGTGACGATCGCGGCAGCGCACGTGGAGTACGAGAGCACGAAGCGACACTACGCGCACGTCGACTGTCCCGGGCACGCCGACTACATCAAGAACATGATCACGGGCGCCGCGCAGATGGACGGCGCGGTTCTGGTGGTCTCGGCGCTCGACAGCGTGATGCCGCAGACACGCGAGCACGTGCTCTTGGCGCACCAGGTGGGTTTGAACCACCTCGTAGTGTTTTTGAACAAGTGCGACCAGGCGGACGACCCGGAGATGCTCGACTTGGTGGAGATGGAAGTGCGCGAGCTTTTGAACAAGTACAAGTTCGACGGCGACAACGTGCCCATCATCCGCGGCGCGGCGCTGCCGGCGCTGCAGGGCGACGCGAAGTGGGAAGAGTCGATCGGCAAGCTGCTCGACTCACTCGATTCGTACATTCCGGAGCCGGTGCGCGCCATCGACAAGCCGTTCATGATGGCGATCGAGGACATCTTCTCGATCAAGGGCCGCGGCACGGTGGCGACGGGACGCATCGAGCGCGGGGTCATCAAGGTGAACGAAGAAGTGGAGATCGTGGGCTTCACGGAGACGAAGAAGACGGTCGTCACGGGGGTGGAGATGTTCCGCAAGCTGCTCGACCAGGGGCAAGCGGGGGACAACGTGGGGTGTCTCTTGCGCGGAATCGAGAAAGAGCAAATCGAGCGCGGGCAGGTGATGGCAAAGCCGGGAACGATCACGCCGCACAAGAAGTTCACCGGCGAGGTGTACGTGCTGAAGAAGGAGGAAGGTGGCCGGCACACACCGTTCTTCACCAACTACCGGCCGCAGTTCTACATGCGCACGACCGACGTGACCGGCTCCTGCGAGCTACCTGAAGGCGTGAAGATGGTGATGCCGGGCGACAACGTTCAGATGACCGTCTCTCTTCACACACCCGTCGCTCTCGAAGAGCAAATGCGCTTTGCCATCCGTGAGGGTGGCAAGACCGTCGGCTCTGGCATCGTCACCAAGATTTTGGAGTAACGCATGACCGAACCTACGAAGATCCGCATCCGCCTCAAAGCCTTCGACCATCAGCTGCTCGATAAGTCGACCACCGACATCGTCGAGACAGCCAAGCGCACGGGTGCGCGCGTCGCCGGCCCCATCCCCCTCCCCACCGAGATCCGCCGCTATACGGTGCTTCGCGGTCCCCACGTCGACAAGAAGTCGCGGGAGCAATTCGAAATCCGGACGCACAAGCGCCTGCTCGACATCCTCGAGCCGACGCAACAAACGCTGGACGCCCTCATGAAGCTCGATCTGTCGGCCGGTGTCGACGTCGAGATCAAGTCGTAAGGCCCCCCAGAGTTCTGTGCCCTGGCCTACGGAGACAATATGCCCAAGGTCGATGTCTTCAATCTGAAACGTGAAAAAGTAGGAGAGCTCGATCTCTCGGACGACGTGTTCGGTACCGAGGTGAAAGAGCAACTCTTCTATGAGGTCGTCAAAGCGCAGCTCGCCTCGCGGCGTGCCGGCACGGCGGCGGCCAAGGAACGAGCGGCAGTGAGCGGCTCCACCAAGAAGATCTACCGCCAGAAAGGGACGGGACGCGCGCGTCACGGCTCGATCCGCGCGCCGAACTTCGCGGGCGGAGGTCAGGCGCATCCGCCCAAACCGCGCGACTGGGCTTATCGCCCGCCGCGCCAAATGCGCATCGGTGCCTTGAAGAGCGCGCTTTCCCTCTTCGTCAAGGAGGGGCGCCTCATCGTGATCGACAAGATCGATCTCGCCGAGATCAAGACCAAGGCCCTGGCCGCGGTTTTCTCCAAGCTTCAGATCTTGAAGAAAGCGCTCGTCGTCGACGACAAGACGAACGAGAATCTGAAGCTCTCCATCCGCAACATGGAGGAGCACCAGTACTTGCCGCCCGAAGGGGTCAACGTCTACGACCTCCTCCGGCACGACCACCTGGTCGTCAGCAAGGACGCCGCCAAGGCCCTCGAGGCCCGGTGCCTCAGGTAAGGTAAAAGAGGACGCCATGCTCACGCCCGAGACGCTCGTTCGTCGCCCCATCATTCTCACCGAGAAGTCGAACCGACTTCGCGAGAGGAACCAGGTCATCTTCGAAGTCGCGCCGGATGCGAACAAGATTCAAATCAAGGACGCCATCCAGAAGCTCTTCAAGGTGACGGTCGTCGACGTCAACACCATGAACTACCGCGGCAAAGAGCGACGCATGGGACGCGCCTACGGTAAGCTCCAGAACTGGAAGAAGGCGATCATCACCCTCAAGGAGGGCGATCAGATCCAGTTCTTCGATTCCGAGGGCTGACGCTCTCGCCACCACTGCTCGATGAAGAGCCAAAAGTCTCGGTCCTAAGGTCAAAATGGGTATCAAAACCTTCAAACCAACCAGCGCAGCCCGACGCTTCTACTCGGTCAGCGATTTCGCTGAAATCACCAAGTCCGAGCCAGAGCGAAGCCTGCTCACGCATCAGCATTCGACCGGCGGGCGCAACCATCACGGGCGCATCACCAGCCGTTTCCGCGGCGGTGGCCACAAGCAGCGCTACCGGATCATCGACTTCCGGCGCGAGAAGATCGGCGTGCCGGCCGCGGTGGCCGCGGTCGAATACGACCCCAACCGCACCGCCCGCATCGCCCTTCTCAACTACGCCGACGGTGAGAAGCGCTATATCCTGGCCCCCGATGGCATCAAGGTGGGGGACCACATCGTGTCGAGCCGCAATGCCGACATCAAGCCGGGCAACAGCCTCCCCCTTCGCGCCATCCCGCTCGGCACGTCCATCCACAACGTGGAGCTGAAGAAGGGAAAAGGCGGTCAGCTCTGTCGCTCGGCGGGCGTCGCCGCGCAGCTCATGTCAAAAGAGGGGGCTTGGGGGCAGGTTCGCCTTCCGAGCGGCGAGGTTCGCCTCGTCCACCTCGATTGTCGCGCCACCATCGGCCAAGTCTCCAATGCCGATCACCAGAACATCTCCATCGGCAAAGCCGGGCGAACCCGCTGGCTCGGAAAAAGGCCGCACAACCGCGGCGTCACCATGAACCCCGTCGACCACCCCATGGGCGGCGGCGAAGGACGCACCAGCGGTGGGCGTCATCCTTGTTCGCCATGGGGACAGCTCTCCAAGGGGCTCAAGACGCGCAACAACAAGAGGACCGACGGCATGATCATCAAGCGCCGCGGGCAGAAGGGCTGATCCATGCCGCGTTCCGTGAAGAAAGGCCCGTTCATCGACGGGCACCTGATCGAGAAGATCAACGATGCCGTCGCCACCAAGAGCAAGAAGGTCATTCGCACTTGGTCGCGACGTTCGACAATCGCCCCCGACGCAGTCGGGCTCACCTTCGCCGTTCACAACGGCCGCAAGTTCGTGCCGGTGTTCGTGACGGAGAACATGGTGGGGCACAAACTCGGAGAGTTTGCGCCGACCCGCACCTTCCACGGGCATTCCGGCGACAAGAAGATCAAGGTCAAGTCGAACCCGATGACGGGTAAGAAGTAGCAAAAGCGTCTCGTCGAGCGGCGGCGTCGTCGTCGCGCGTGACGACGGATGGCCTCGGCCGGTTGCGCGGCGCTAGGCTCCGCACCACGATCCGATCGGGATGTTGAAACCGATTGCCGTTACGGCAGGCGCCGCTGCCCTTTTCCTTTGGACATGCGGCGGTTCGATGGGCTCGCCGAAGCGTGTCTCGTCGCCGAGCTCCGACGGCGCGCCCCAACCCGCGGAGACGACGACCGATCGGAGCGCCAGCCATCGGGAATGGGAGCTCGTCGCGGCGGCCGACGGCGCCGCCTGCCGCGCAGAGCTCACCAACCTTGGAATACGATTCCGCGAGCTCGCCGACCGCACCGAACCGGACGCGCAAGGGTGTGGCATTCCCCACGGTGTGATCGTGACCAAAGGTCCGCTCGGCTTTACCTACGCCCCTCCTCTGCAGATCGACTGCAGCTTGGCCAAAGAGCTCCCGTGGATCGAGCAGGTCATCCAGGAGCAGGCCGAGCAACACCTCGGGGCGCCCATCAAACAGATCGTCACGCTCGGCACCTTCAGCTGTCGCAAGGTGCGCGGCGGCTTCACTGGTCGATTGAGCGAGCATGCGGTCGGCAACGCCATCGATTTCGGCGCATTCGTCCCACGGCGAGGAGCCGCCGTCTCGGTGAGCCGCGACTACCGGCCCCTCGACGATTCGCCCGGAGCTCGCGGACTCTTTTTGCGCGGCGTCTTCCACGGGCTACGCGGGCACGGAGGTCTCACCCACGTGATTGGCCCGGAAACGCGGTCCGACCACCACGACCACATCCACATCGACCGCGGCGAACCGTGGTGGCACTTCGCCGACCGCCTCTTCGGCGGGTGATCACGCCATCGCTGCTCTCTCGCGCTGTTCGCAGCACGAACGTTGCAGAGCGACGTCGAGGACATCCCTTCCCAAGCTCCACTCTCGGACGAGGCGAGCGAACGCACCGCTCTTTCATTCGAGCGCCGTGTCGTCTTCGTCGAAGACAATCCGATCTTCGCTGAGTGAGATCTCGATGTCGGTCGTACCGACCTTCGGCGCCCTCGCGGTCGTCGAGGTTCGGGTCGGGGACAACCACTCCGACGATGTCGTCGTGCATTCACCGGCGGGCCGCATCGGCAAACGGACGGAAAGGGAGGAAATCATGATTCGACTACGCACCTCGATACGGAGATTGACGCTTTTGGGTGCGCTCGTGCTGAGCGCTTGTGGAGGCACGAATTCTCCGACCTCGGAAGGCGAGTCCGCGGCGCTCGATCCTTCGAGCGCCGCGCTGGCGGGAGCGTGCACGAAAGACAGCGACTGCCCCGTGCCGGCAGTGGCGTGTCAGCAATGTCCGGACGGAAAGAGCTTCTCCTGTCCGACGGCGTCGTGCACGAACGGCGCGTGCAGCGTGGGCTTTACGCCGTGCCCGGGCCTGATTCAATGCGGAGGCCTCGGCAACAGGCCTTGTCCGGCCGGCTTCGCGTGCGTGGACGATCCGCGTGACAGCTGCAGCCCGTGCCGCGGAGGATCCGACTGCGGCGGCATCTGCGTGGAGCTCACCTGCAAGGCCGCATGCGATCCGGAGCTCGTCTGCGCGCATGTGGTCACCTGCGTCGACGGCCTGCTCTATCCGACCGTCTGCGGGCCACGCAATTGCGATGCGCCCATCGGCCCCTGCGCCTCGGCCGTCGGAGAATAGGCGACTCGCTCGGGACCCACCCGCGTCGGCTTCCGCGATGCCCTTCCCGCAGTTGGAGGACCGAGGAAGCCGCGCGGGCCCCTTTTCATTCGCATTTCACCTTCGTCTCACCCCGCCCGCATGGTGATCGCGTGCCGCGGGAGCCAGGGTTCTCGCCCAACGGTCGGCGACGGCCGCATTTCCCCGCTCCGGGGAGGTGTGCCCTTTGCCGCGCGCTGGGAGGAATCCGATGAGAGACGAACGGAAGGTGGGGGTGCTGGGCGTGCTGGTGATGGTGGCGAGCGCGGGCTGCGCATCGCAAGGTGGAGCCGGAGGTCATGCCGGCTCCTCGCCGGCGCTCGACGCGACGTCCGATGCACCTGGCGACGCAGCTTCGGGCGGAGACCGGATCGAAGCCGACGTCCGCGCTGATAGCCCGAGCGACGGAGCGACGAACAACGAAGGAGGACGCGCCGATGTCGGTCGAGGAAGCGATGCCGGCGAGGGCGGTCCGTCCGGTTCCCCTTGCATCGAGCTCGGGTGCAGCGTGCTGCTCACGTTGACGGGAGAAGCGGCCGGCGATTACTTCGGCTGGGTGTCGTCCGATCTCGGCGACATCGACGGCGATGGCGCGCGCGACTTCGCGGTGGGAGCGCCCTTCAACGCCGCGGGGGGAGGTTCCGCGGGGCGCATCTACGTCTACTCGAGCAAGACCGGAACGCAGCTCTTTCTCGGCACCGGGGAGAATCGGAGCCTGCTCGGTTTTTCGGTGAGCAACGCGGGGGACGTCGACGGCGACGGCGTCAACGACGTCATCGCCGGTGGTCCGCAGGCCGGACTCCAAGCGACCGGCGCGGGCACCGGGCTTGCCCGCATCTACTCCGGGAAAACGGGCGCCCACATTCGAACGCTCATCGGCGAGCACACCGACGATGCCTTCGGATTCTCGGTCTGGACCGCGGGCGACGTCGACAAGGACGGGCGCAGCGACGTCATGGTCGGGGCTCCGGGCTCGGACGCGCTGGGAGACAAGAGCGGTCGCGCCTATGTCTTCTCGGGAGCCACGGGAGCGACGCTTTTCACGCTGACGGGCCAAGCGGCGGGCGATCTGTTGGGCACCGCGGTGGCGGGGCTCCCCGATCTCGACGGTGACGGCTATCCGGACCTGGCCGTCGGTGCGAGAAACGCCGGCCCTTCGCAGCGCGGGCGCGTCTACATTTACTCCGGCAAGACGGGCAACTTCGTTCGCCAATTCGAACCCGACGCAAGCGGCGGCGAGCTCGGTGGATTCTTCGTCTCCAGCGCGGGCGATGTCGACAAAGACGGCGTCCCTGACATCTACGCGGGCGATTACGGCGACACGCCCGACGACGCCGGGACGACGGCGGGACGAGCGTACGTATGGAGCGGCGCCACCGGAGCCCTTCTCCATGATTTACCCGCCCAAACGCCGGCGGAGGGCTTCGGCATTGGACGCGGCGCCGCTGGCGACGTCGACAACGACGGATACGGCGATCTCGTCATCGGAGCCTATACGAATAGCTCCGCCGCACCACAGGCCGGCCGCACTTACTTGTTCTCCGGAAAGACGGGCGTCATGCTGCGCACCATGACGAGCAGCATCGAAGGCGAGGGCTCGGGGTACGACGCTGTCGGCATCGGTGACGTCAACGGTGACGGCGCGATCGACTTCCTCATCACGGCGGCGACGCACCCAGAGAAGGGTCCCAATACGGGGCGCACCTATGTCATCGCGGGGGAGCGCTGATGGATGGTAAGATCGACGTGTCGTCGCTTCGACACGAGAGAGGGGTTGTATGCTCGAGATCATTTACGCGAGTGCAGCGATCAAGGCATTCAGCCCAGCGGAGCTCACCACCTTGCTGCGCAAGGCGCGGATCAACAACACCCGCTTGGGGGTCACGGGGATGCTCCTCTACGATCGTGGCTCGTTCTTGCAGGTGCTGGAAGGTGAAATCGCCGACGTGCGCTCGCTCTACCAGCTCATCGCCAAGGATGCGCGTCACGAGCGCGTCGTAAAGTTACTGGAAACGATCGTCGATGTTCGGTCGTTCCAAGACTGGTCCATGGGTTTTGCCGCGGGCGAGCAAATCCGCGCCACCCATCTGGACGGTCATAACGATCTCCTGCGTCCTGATTTTTCCGTGGCTTCTTTTCTGCCCGAACGTGAGGGGGCCAAAGCGAGACAGGTGCTGCTCGCCTTCCGCGAGGGTCGCTGGCGAACGTTCGTCGGCGCTTAGGTGACGAGCATTGCAGGCGACAGAGCCGCTCCGTTCAAACTGCGGGGGGCTGCCGATCGTCGATGACCTGGGGCGCGAGATGAGCCGGCGCGAGATGCAATTCCCAATAGCCGACGTCGTGCCACTTTCCGAACTTCCACCCCGCGCGATGGTAGGTGCCGCACGGCCGGAAGCCGAGCGGCGCGTACAGGCGTTCGCTCGGTACATTGGGAGGCGTCACCCGGCCAGCAAGGTCACATAACCTTGCCGACGCAGGACTGGCACGAGATGACGATAGAGCTGCGTGCCGATGCCCGAGCCGTGACACTGCGGGTCGACGTAGACGGAGACCTCGGCCGTCCATTGGTAGGCGCCGCGCGTCCGATGGGGCGATGCTTGGCAAAACCGACCACCTGTCCGCCTTGATGCGCCACGAGCCACGGGTACGACGACGATGTCTTTCGCCACGACTCGAGCCCGTCGGTCAGCGTCTCCGCCTCGGTGGCGAAATTGGCGGGGGTCGCCGAGGCGGCCCGGTTGGACAAGGCGAGCAGCGCCGGAACGTCGCTCTCGGTGGCAAGGTCGATGAAGACAGCGCTGGTCCTCACCGCTGCGAATCGCCCGCCGGAAAGTGCGCGCGTTCGAGAATGGCGGCGAACCTCGCGTCGCCGCGCACGGCGTCGAAACGCGGATCGCGGAGCAAAGGCAAGAACCAGGGCGAATGCTGGGACGCTCCTCGTTCGAGCCAAGCGAGCGCCTCGTCTCGGTTGCCCGCGCCCGCGTATTTTGCGGCGACAAAACCAGGATTTGGCCGGCTATCGGTCTTGGCGCGCGCCGCGAGTCGCTTGGCGATCACCTCGGTGGTGCGGCGCACGGCGTCACCAGGAGCAAGCGCCGCGAGCGACGCCTTTTCCTCCTCGTCCAGAGGAAACATCGACGCCCACGCCGCGGCTTCCGTGGCGGCCCCGGCGGTGTCCCCCGACAAGGCCCTGGCCATCATCAAATGTTCGCGCGACCAGGCGTCCTTCGGCTCGAGCTCGAGCGTTCGATCGAACTCGCGGATGGCGGACGGATATTCGCGACCCAGATAGGCGTGCCACCCGACGTCCGACACGATCGCCGGCGAGAGCGGGTCGAGTTTTTTCGCGCGCTCGATGGCGCGCATGGCATCACCGTGCCGCCCCGCGGCCGAAAGGAACGCCGCGTAGCCATGGTGGGCAGCGGCGAGACCCGGATTTTTGGCGAGCGCGCTGCCGAACGCCGTTTCGGCTCCCGTCCAGTCCCAATCGCGCTGAAAGACGCACAAGGCGAGGGCCGTATCGGCGAGGGCTTCCTTGCTCGAGAGCTCGCGGGCACGCTTGGCTGCGCCGCACGACTTGTCGATCGCTTCCGACGCCGGGAGAAACCCCGCCGCAGCCCCGTACGCCATCGCCAGCTCGCTCCACGCCACGGCATTCTCGGGATCGAGGCGCAGCGCCTCTTCGAACGCACCCAGGCTCGCACCGATGGCGTTGGGATCGTTCTTGTTGCGCAGGTAGCGCGCCTTGGCGAGGGCCTCTTGCGCCGCGAATGACGGCGCGGGCCGCGTTTCTGCTGGCTCGACGGCGAGCGCCAGTGACGCGGCGAGATGCGCCGCCAAGCTCCGCTGTATCGAGAGAACGTCGTTGCCGGTCGCTTCGAAGGCCTTGGCCCAGACGGGCGTCTCTTCTCGGAGTCGGTAGAGCTGGGCCGTGACGCGCAGACGATCGCCGGCCTTGCGCACCGCACCTTCCAGGGCGTAGTCGGCCTTCACCTGGCGACCAATCTCCCGCAGGGGCTGATGCGTGGCGCGATACGCCATCGATGTCGTGCGCGCAATGACGTGAAAATGGCGAGGATCGGCGGCCGCAAGCTGGGCGATGACTTCCTCGGTCAAACCGTCGCACCACACGTCGCTCTCCCCGTCACCAGTCAGGTTCTCGAAGGGGACCACGAACAGGACGGCCGGCGCACGGGGGTCGCTCACCGAACGGGCGCGCAGCGCGAACACGGCCAGCAGAAAGGAAGAGATGAGCACGCCGACGAAGGCGAGCCATGCGACGCGCGCCGACGGTGCACTCCTCGGCGTCGTCCCATTTTCGGCCAGCGCTTCCAGCGGGCGCGACGCGTCACCCGTCACGGAGAGAGGCGCGACCTCGCCGTGGTGGACCGAATCGCGGGGCGGGGCACCACCTGCCGCCGCGACGGAAGGCAAACCATCGATGCGACCGATGAACCGGTAGCCGCGCCGCGGCAACGTTTCGACGAGCGAGGGATGCTCTGCGCTGTCACCGAGCGCGGCGCGCACCTGCTTGATGCAGAAGTTGAGACCGTGCTCGAAATCGACGGCGGTGTGGTCGCCCCACACTTCCCGCCGCAGCTCCTCGCGCGTGACGAGCTCCCCTGGTCGGCGCAGAAGCGCCGCCAGCACGCGGAACGGTTGGAGCTGAAGCTTGACCGCGGTCCCACCGCGAAAAAGCTCGGCGCTGCGAAGGTGCGCGGCAAACTCGCCGAAGGTGACCACTTCCTTCGTCCGGTCGACGGACCCCGCCTGGCCTTCGGGGCCGCTGGGATCGGCCAAGTTTCCTTCGTTCGTCATCGCCGAATCTTGGGCGGGAGCATGTCGTCGGAGCGCCCCTGGGGCAAGCGCGATCGCCGCAGACCGAGGAATGGACCTGGACGAAGAAGCGAGACCAGTCATCACCATCGAACGATCGCGCCGCCTGTCGCGGAACCTCTTGTTCAGCTGCGTGCATGTGTGTTCTAGCGTGCTCGATCGCGGCGGACGGACGCTGATGGTGAATAAATCGATTGCCTGAGCAGTCGAAGGTTCCCTACTGTTGCTCTTTCATGGAGAAGAACATGCGCGTGTCTTTTTCGAAATGTTGGGGGCCGTTGTTGTCGTTGCTTCTGGGGAGTGCTTGCACCATCAAAACCGTCGACACGCCAGCGCCCGATGGAGGCACGGGCGGTAGTGGTGCAACCGGCGGCAGCGCCGGAACCAGCGGATCGGCGGGATCGAGCGGCGCGCCGGCCGATTCGGGAACCGACGCCGGCGGCAACGACGGGGCAGCGGGTTCCGACGGCGCAGCGGGCAGCGGCGGCGCAGCAGGCGGCGGCGCAGCGGGGAGTGCGGGCGCGGCCGGCAGCGGAGGCGCCGCGGGCACCGATGGCGGCACCGACACGGGCGCGGGCGGCACCGGTGGAGCCACGGATGGCGGCACCGACGGAAGCGCGGGTGCGGGCGGCACGGGGACGAGCGACGCCGGTACGGGCGACGGCGCGTCGGGCGACTCGTGCGCCGGCCCCGAAATAACGCCCAACGATGACCGCGATCACGCGACACCCTACGCGCTCGGCGTGGCGACCAAAGCTTGTCTGCAATCGCAGACCGACGTCGACTTCTACGAGTTCACCCTGCCGAGCACACCGGTGCAGGGCGGCTTCGTCAAAATCCAGCTCACCGACGTCGGCACGACCGGCACCGTCAGTTTCACCGCCTACGCGGTGCACGACAACGGCGAGTTCTTGGCAGGGAGCAGCGGCACGGCGGGGGGCAGCGTGTTCGGCTACTTCGCCGGCAAAGCCGGCGCGACGTTCCGCATCAAGGTCGAGCCCTACCTCTCGGTGAGCGCGCCGGCCGCTTACACGCTCACCGCGACGTTCACCGGCGTCAATGACGTCAACGAGCCGAATGACGACAACGCTCACGCGACGCCGATCACCATCGGCACGCCGGTCTCCGGCTACCTCTTCGCCGGATACGAGGACCACAGCGCGCCCGCCGACGCCGCCTGGGAGGATCGCTTCAAGATCACGCTTCCCCAAGGCGAGATGACATTCACGCTCACCCTCCCGTCGGACATCGACGGCGAAATCGAGCTCTTCAACGCACTCGGCTCGTATGTCGACTCGGAATCCGATTCGACGCCCGGCTCGACGGTCGTTCTGAGGAGCACGCTGACCTCCGAAAATGCGGGCGTCTGTTACGTCGCCGTGCACCCCTACATCCGCCGTCCCCTCGACGGAAGCGGGTCCACCACGCCCATCTTCTGGTCGGCGCCTTACACGCTGACGGTAACGGGCCCCTGAAGCGCGCCCTATCAAGATAAAAAGCACGCCGGCGGCGGCGCGCCCACATTGGGATCGCCGCCGCCGAAGTTTTGTTCTGCTGCGGAACACGCTCTTTTGCTGCGCGGCGAACGTGAGCACAAGTATTCATGTCGAGCACAGATGCTCGCTCGACACAGATGCTCACACGTCGGGCCCACGCCGCGCTGTCATCGTTATTGGAAATGGCAAAACACGTCTTGGGCGTATCGACAGAAAAGTGGCGCCCAGCTATCGTTTAAAGCTGGGAGGATGTCATTCCGAATCTGCGGTTGATCTCGAACCCCGAGGCGCTACCGGAGCTGCGCAAGCAGCAAGTGGGGCGCTACGCGATCTTCGACGAGATTGCAGCGGGAGGAATGGCTACCGTGCACTTGGCGCGGCTCGCCGGGCCCGTCGGTTTCTCGCGGGTCGTCGCGGTCAAGCGTCTTCATCCGCATCTGCTCGATGATCAGGATTTCAAGGCCATGTTCCTGGACGAAGCGCGGCTCGCGGCGCGCATTCGCCATCCGAATGTCGTGCCGACGCTGGACGTGCTCGTCAACGACAAGGAGCTCATCCTCGTCATGGAGTACGTGCACGGCGAGTCGCTCCTCGCTCTGACGCGAGCCGCGCGCCAAAAGAAGGCGCCGATTCCGCTCTCGATCGCGGTCGCCATCATGGTCAGCGTGCTGCACGGCCTGCATGCCGCGCACGAAGCGCGCGACGAGAAGGGGCAGCCCCTCGGCATCGTTCACCGCGACATCTCGCCGCACAACATCTTGGCCGGCGCCGACGGCATGGTCCGCGTGCTCGATTTCGGCGTCGCCAAGGCGCTTCAGGGCCGCAGCGCCGAGCTCGATACAGCGCTTCCGCCCGGCACCGTCAAAGGCAAGTTCTCGTACATGGCACCCGAGACCTTGCGCGGAGAGCCCTCCACGCGCCAAGCCGACATTTTCTCGGCCGCCATCGTCCTTTGGGAGCTCGTCACCGGTCACAAGCTCTTCGGCGCGCCGACGGAGCAAGAGCGCATTCTCAAAGTCTTGAAGGGGAACATTCCGCCGCCGAGCGCCCTCGTGCCCGGCCTGCCCGTCGTCGTCGACAAGATCGTGCTGCGCGGCCTCAGCCCCCACCCGCTCGATCGCTACGAGACGGCCGACGAGATGGCCGCCGAGATCGAGAACATGCTTTCTCCCGCTTCGCAGCGGGTGGTCGGTGAGTGGGTGAGCAAGCTCGCGTCCGAGGCGCTCGAACGCCGCGCCGATCTCCTGCAGCAAATCGAAGTATCGAACATCAACTCGACACCGCCCGTCGCGCTCGGCAAGGTCGTTGCGAGCAGCACCGCCGTGGCGCCAAGCGCCTCCCCCCTCAGTTCGATGCCGGGGGAGACCACGCCCATCACCTCGCCGCGATCGCTGGGACGCTCCGGCAAGCTCGCCATCGCGGTTGGCGTCGCTGCGCTCTCGGTGGGCGCATTGACGTTGGTCACGCGCGCGCTTCGCTCGCCGAGCGCCGTCGACGCCCCCCTTGCCCTCGCGCCGACGCCGGTCGCGGAAGGTCCCACCGCGGCCCCGCACGATCCCATCGACCAGGCTCAAGATCCCGGCCCGCCCGTCGCTTCTCCATTGCAAGCCAAGGCCGCGGAGCCAAGCGATGGTGCCAAGGCTGCACCTACCCAAGCCCACCCTGTCTCCGCGCCGCGACCGACACGCCACGTTGCGCCACGTCCCTCCGGCAATGCGAAAGACTTTCTCCCGAGCCATTTGTAGCGGCATCCCGCGGCGCGGCGCGTGCGTCGCGCTCGCGGCCGCGCTGGCCTGGACGACGCCATCGCGCGCCGCGCAGGGCCCGACCGGCGCGGATTCGGGGCGCCCCGCGATGGACGCCGCGACGGCCGAGGCGAAGTTCGACAAGGGTCTGCGCCTCTTCAAGGCCGGGAAGATGGCCGACGCCCTCCCCTTGTTCCGCGAGGTCGCCGATGGAAACGGCAGCCCCAACGCTCGACTTTACGTCGGCCACTGCCTGCAGCAGCTCGGCAAATACGTCGACGCGCACAGGGCCTTCACGGCCGTGGTCAAGCAGACCACCCAGCGCGGTGACACCAAGTACGAGCCCACACGCGAGGCCGCGCTGGCGCAGCTCGGCCTCCTCGAGCCTCGCATCGCCAAGATCGTGGTCTCCCTCGCGGACGTGCCGAACGGTCTCGCCGTGACGCTGGACGGCACCGCCCTCGAGGAAAAGGATCTCGGCTCGCCCATGGTCGTCGAGCCGGGCGTCCACAAAGTCGAAGGCACGGCACCCGACATGGCGCCGGTGAGCCGCGACATCAACGTCGAAGGAGGTGAATCGAAGACCACCATCCTCGCCTTCAAGAAGCTCGATACCCCTCCCCCACCTGCGCCCGAACCCGTCGCTCCCAAGCTCGACCCGAGCATCTCGAGCGGGGGCTTTCCCACGCGCACCGTGGGGTTCGTGGCCGGCGGCGTGGGTGTCGTGGGCCTGACCGTTTTCACGGTGGCGGGCCTGATGGCCAAGAGCACGTTCGACCGCATGAGCGACGTGTGTGGCGCGGCGGGTTGCTCCGACCCAGCCCAGCTCAGCGACATCGACAAAGGTCGATCCCAGCAAATGCTCGCCAACGTCGGACTGGTCGTCGGCCTCGTCGGCCTCTCCGCCGGCGCGGCGCTCGTGATCTTCGGCGGACGCCAAGGTGGCAACGACGCAGCGACGACGATCGCGGTGTCGGGGACTGCGGGCGGCGGCACCCTTTCCTACACAGGCAAGTTCTAGATGCGCGGCGCGGGGAATGGCCGGGCCGCCAGGATGTGCGCGCTCTTCGCGTGCGCCGCATTCGGTGCTTGCTCTTACGACTTCGATGGGCTCGTCGCGCAGACCAGCGCCGGCGGCGCCGCGGGAACGGGGGGAGCGGCGGGGCAAGGTGGGTCGAGCGGCGGGGCCGGGTCGAATGACGGGGGCGGCGCCGCGGGAACAGGCGGTGCGGGAACGGGCAACGCCGGCTCTGCGGGCAGAACGGGGACAGGGGGCAATGCTGGAACGACCGTCGACGCCGGCAAGGGCGGCAACGCGGGAACCGCCGATGCCGGCAAAGGGGGCAACGCCGGCACACCCGATGCCGGCAAAGGGGGCAACGCCGGCACAGCCGATGCGACCTCCGATCGCGCTCCCGACGCGATCAGCGACGTGCGCGCGGAGGTGGCGTTCGACTGCGCCGCGGTCAGCGGAACGGTCTACCAGGCGCATTGCTATTATCCGAGCCCCGCGTTGACCAATTGGGACACGGCCAAAAACACCGCGTGCGCCGCGCCGTCGCATTTGGCCGTAATCACGACCGTCGGAGAGCAGATGGTCGTCGCGGCGATTCTCCCCAACACCGACCGGTGGATCGGGCTTCGGAAGGACCTTGCGCCGAACATGGAGTCGTCTTTCCACTGGGTCACGACCGAAGCACTCAGTTACAAGATCTGGGATTCGTACGAGACCGGTGCCCCGGAGCCCAACTACACCGGCGATTGCGTGCGCCTGCGCGCCACCAACCATTGGGGCGACACGGCGTGCACCGAGACGTACGCCGCAATTTGTGAGCGCGAGTAACGCCCGTCACGACGCGCGAAGACAGGAGCGACCGCGCGAACAAGGGAGGCCCGTCGTGCTACCGTCTGGTCCCATGCCCGAACCCAGCCCGTCCGAGCCCGGCGCCGCCGCGCAGCGTACGAAGAAGGCCAAGGTGCACCCGTTCGAGAAGAGCCACCTGCCCGACGTCATTGGCCTCTACGAAGAGGTGTTCGGCAAGAGCGGCGCGCGCGACTTCGCGGCGCGCTGGCGCTGGTCACAAGAGGAAAACGGCTTTCCGGCCGAGACGCTGCGCTGGTCCTTGCTCGATGGCGAACGCCTGGTCGGATTTCTGGCGACCGTGCCGCAACGCTTCCGCGTCGCCGGGCACGAGGTGCTCGTCCATTCGTCGTGCGATTTCATGGTGCATCCCGACTACCGTTTCCACGGCATCGCCTTGATGCGCGAGTACTTCCGCGCCTGTGACAACTGCGTGTCGCTCGACGACATGCCGGCCACCATCGCCGTGCTCAAGATGATGAAGGCGGTCCCCATCGACAACGCCTTCCGTTACGTGCGCGTCCTCGACGGGCGCGTCGCCAAAGAGCGCCTCCCGCAGCTGGCGCGGCTTCCGGAGATCGCGTTCTTGCCCGTGACCTGGGCGCTCGCCGCCTACGACGCCGGGCGCGCGCTCGGGATGCCTCGCGTCGAGCAAGCGCGGGAGTTCGACGTTCGTTTCGATCGTTTCTTTTCGACGACGCTCGAGGCGCGATCGATCTCGCTAGTCCGCGACTCGACCTACCTCAGCTGGCGCTACGGGCCTCTTTCGCCGCATCGATCGCGCACCATCGGCGTCGTGACCGACGGCCAGAGCGAGCTGGAGGGCTATGTCGTTTGCGCGACGTCCCCCGGCCCGAGCGATCGCAGCGGCTACATCTTCGAGCTGCACGTTCGACCAGGTGCGCCCGCCAAGACTTTCAGCGCGCTCCTCACCTTCGCTTGCCGGCGCATCCGGCGGGAAGGGGGACATCTGGCGCGACTGCACTGGATCCGCAGCACGACGGGCGTGCCCGAGCCCATCCTGCGCGCCAATCGCTTCGCGCGCCGGGCGCACCAGCATGTCCTCCTCGTCAAGTTTCGCGACCCCGCTCTCCAAGCCGCGGCCGCCGAGGCGTCGCGGTGGGACTACGGTTTCGGCGATGCCGAGGCGAGCCACAGCGTCGCCACCTGACGCGCATGCAGTTTCCCGGCCCTTCGCTCGGGCCTTTGCCTTGCAGAGCTTGCCACCCGAGCGGTAAAAGGAGAACCTGAGGAAGGATTCCCCATGGGAAGCAGCGAAGCCGACATCATCGTAGTCGTTCGGAGCTACATGCAGAAAGAGCTCCTGCAGAGCGAGGTCGAGCTCGGGGACGAAACGCCCCTCATCGAGGGGGGACACCTCACATCGCTGCAGACCGTTCAGCTGGTCATGTTCATCGGAGAGCAGTACGGCGTGGAGATCGAGCCCGAGGAAGTGAATGAAGACGAATTCCGTTCGCTCAAGACCATCGCCGCTCTCGTGAAACGAAAGCTTCCGGCCTAGCACGAAAGGCACCTCCGTCTGCGCGACGCAGACCGAAAGAAGGGATCATGGCCAGCAAGGTATTGCACGCCGAGTGGACGCTCTTTCACATGCTCCTCAACGCCGCGGAACGCACGCCCGACAAGACGGCCATCGTCGAAGGCGGACGCGAGCATAGCTACGCCGACCTTTTGACCCAGTCGTCTCGCCTGGCGCGCGCGCTCAAGGCGGGAGGCCTCCGCCGCGGCGATCGCGTGGGGATCTACCTGGAGAAGAGCTGGGAAGCGGTCTTGTCGATGATCGCCGTCGGACATGCGGGCGGCGTGTACGTGAACATCAATCCGCAGCTGAAATCGGCGCAAGTCACGCACATCATGAAAAACTGCAGCGTGCGTCAGATGATCGCCGACGACACCAAGCTGCTCGAGGAACAGGTGCCGGCGTTCGATGTCGCGTACGTGAGGGGCGACAAGTGCCGAAGCGCGCCTTCCGCCAAGCGCACCCTCCCGCTCCAGGAGATTCTCCAAGCGGGCGAGATCGAGCCCCCCCGGACGCCCTCCACGGAGAGCGATCTGGCCACCATCATCTACACCTCCGGATCCACGGGCATGCCCAAGGGGATCATGCTCACCCACCACAACGTCGTGGTGGGCGCGCAGATCGTCTCCACGTACCTCGAGAATACGCCCGACGACCGCGTGCTCAGCATCTTGCCCCTCAATTTCGACGTCGGCATGAACCAATTTACGACCATGCTGCGCGTGGGAGGCACGCTCGTCCTGCCCAAGTCGATCCTGCCCGGCGAAATATTGAAGAACCTTCGCCAGGAGAAGATCACCGGGATTGCCGGCGTGCCGGGCGTGTGGGCGCTGCTCCTGCAAGGCCGAAAAAGCCTCGAGCGCGAACCGCTCACGCATCTGCGCTACATCAGCAACACGGGGGGCATGATCCCACAGCCGCACCTCGATGGCCTGCGCGAGGTGCTGGGAGGGACGAAGATCTTCCTCATGTATGGTCTCACGGAAGCCTTTCGCTCGACGTTCTGTCCACCCGAAGAAGTGGGGCGCGGCTCGGCGTGCATCGGCAAGGCCATTCCCGACACCGATATCTGGGTCGTCACCCCGGAAGGCAAAGAGACAGCGCCGGACGAAGTGGGCGAGCTCATTCATCGAGGTCCCACCGTCGCCCTCGGCTACTGGGGCGACGAAGAGAAAACACGCTCTGTGTACCGCGTGAACCCGTTCGCGCCTCCCGAGCTCCTCGGCGCGGACATGGTCGTCTATTCAGGCGACCTCGTGAAGCGCGACCAGGACGGCTTTCTCTATTACGTCGGGCGACGCGACGAGCAGATCAAGACCCAGGGCTATCGCGTGAGCCCCCTCGAAATCGAAGAGCTGGTCCACTCCACCGGCGTGGTGCACGAGTGCGCCGCGTTCGGCAAAAAGGACGAAATGCTCGGCCAGCGCATCGTCGTCGTCGCCTCCATCAAAGAGGGCAAGACTTCGACGCCGGAGGAGATTCGCAAGCTCTGCGCCGCGGTGGCACCGGCTCACTTGATACCGCAGGACATCCACATCCTTCCCGAGATGCCCAAGAACGCCAACGGCAAGATCGATCGGAGCTTTCTGAGGAATGAGTACGCAAGAAGCTAAGATCCCGCGCCTCGTCGAGCTGATCGGCGGGGTCGACAAGGGCGAGATGCACGTCGGCGGCATCCCCGTGCGCACCATCGCCGGCCAGGTGGGGACGCCATTTTACGCGTACAACGGCGATGCGCTGGTCAAGAAGGTGCGCGCGGTGCGAGCCGCTCTCGGCCCCGAAACGGAGCTCTACTTCTCGATCAAGGCCAATCCGAGCCTCGGCGTATGCCAGCTCGTCGCGCGGGAGGGGGTGGGCGCCGAGCTCGCGTCGATAGGCGAGCTCCACCTCGCCGAAAAGGCGGGATTTCCGGCCGCGCGCACCATCTTCGCCGGTCCCGGCAAAACGAACGAAGAGCTCGAGCGCGCCGTGCGCTGGGGGATCGAATCGGTCAACGTGGAATCGGCCGGCGAAATGGAACGCCTTTCCGCCATCGCCGCGCAGCTCGGCAAGCCGGCCCGCGCGTGTCTGCGCATCAACCCCAAAGAGCAGGTCAAAGGGGCGCAGATGCGCATGGGGGGAGGCCCCACGCAGTTCGGCATCGACGAGGAAGATCTCGGCGCCGTCATCGAGCGTTTTCGCGGTCACTCGCATCTTTCCATCGTCGGCATCCACGTCTACGCGGGAAGTCAGCTCTTCGACATCGACGCGCTGATCACCAATTGCCAGCACATCCTCGACATCAGCGTGGGGGTC
>DATHES010000115.1:0-4347 GCA_035318465.1 Polyangiaceae bacterium | reverse complement strand
GGGGACCTCGCCGGCATCTGCAGGCAGTTGAGGTCAGCTCACTACCTCCGGCCCTGCAGCCGGGCCCTGTCGCCGACGTCCAGTGCGCGGCGCAGCAGAGGTCAATGATCTTCGCCTTCCATGGGAACCGGTCGAACACCGTGCCCGGCAACTCGCCACAAGCGCCCGCTCCATGCAAACGAGGTCTGTGCACGAGAGCGAACCAGTGCGTGCCTCCGGGCGGTGTGTCCTCTTGCAGCCGCAGCTCTCCTTTCCTAGCATCGCTCGCGGCCCGATGCGCTTGCCGAAAGCTGGCGTATCACAAACTCTCGAAAGGAGATCGACGTGAAACGTTACTCGGATTTTTTGAAAACGCTCTACGACCAGCCGGAACCGGTAGGCGAGATCGGAGGAGGCTGCCATTACTCGGTCCTCCGCGCACCAGTTTGGCGAGCAGGTGCTCTCGGTGACGGCGAAGTCGCCACCTTCCACGATTTCGCGGTGATCTGGGATGAGGACCACGATGAGCGGATTGTCAAAGTCATCGAGGATTTGTATCTGGGCGGGCTGTTGCCCCGCGTGCTCTTTGTCGGTGAGCGCAAAGGCCTCCTTTCCGTTGTGCTTGATCCCAAGGCGGCAAGCGAAATGGAAAAACTCGGCACCCTGCAC
This sequence comes from Polyangiaceae bacterium, assembly GCA_035318465.1. Classification (GTDB taxonomy): domain Bacteria; phylum Myxococcota_A; class Polyangia; order Polyangiales; family Polyangiaceae; genus DASWDH01. The sequence continues at coordinate 3,699 of DATHES010000115.1, read as the reverse complement.
GATTACCGCGAGCGGCTTGAACAAGGCTTTGAAGCGCCACCGCCAGATTTGTGGGAACTTACAAGCTTCGGGATCCTTGGTAGCGAACCTGGCAGTATTATTGCCGACGAGAAAGAACGAGTTGTGAGGTACCTGGACTCAATCAACCTTCTGTGGAGACTTGGCCGGAAGGAGGCCAAGTTCGGGCGAAGTGGCAACGCTCCAGTGAGATAGCCTCAGACGCCGAACGCTCCGCCTGGGACGGGTTTTCTTCGGGAGGGCGATGGCCGCTGGGTCGTTACGCCCTCCCATTTTCGACAAGATCAGCACTAATCGAGGTCATGCGACTGTCCCTCGCCAGTGAATGACGATCGCGGGACGCCGTTCGGAAGTTCAGCGTTTGCCAGTGCGGCGCCTCAGCCTGGGCTGGTTCGGTGCAGAGAACCGGACTTTGAGACAGCTGGCACCCGTTCGCCTGGTTCCAGCGGACGACCCGTCACCGCCGTGTGAATCCACCTGCGGTCGGACGCGATCTTGTTAGGCTCTGCCTCCTCGCTGCTTACGCGTCGCCGGGAAACAACCGAGGGGATAGACATGGTGGGATGGTTTGGCTTGGTCAGCAAACTGCTGGACTTTACTTTGGACAAGCTTGTCGGAAAGAAGCTTGAGCTTGCAATGGACGACAAGCGCAAAGCCGCGCGCGTCTTCCTGGGGATGTATCACGCCCTTCGAGATCTGGAAGTCCTATCTATGGAAATATTGAGCGAGATTGAAGTGATGATTAGGGAGGACGACCCTAGCGTGTCAGCAGAATGGCTTCGTAACGTATCCCTCGCGCTAGAAGGGCGGAGCGAGCTGTTTCTTGACTCAAGCTACGGCATAAGAGACGTTCTCTCGGTCATCGACCCCGCGCTTGCCAACGCAGTCGCCGAGTTGGAGGCCGGAAAGTCATCATTTCTCATAATGGCATCCCATGGCATCGAACCAGAATTCGAAGAGAACATGGTGACTGCGGTCAAGTACACCTATCCAAAAGCCGGAGTCGATGATTTCGATCTCGAGGCGCATTACAAGTGGTATGCCGAGCATTATCCACTCAGCAATTCTTCCCCAGTTAATTGGCCCAGTTGGGCTCTGCATGGATTCATCCAGCGAGATGAGGTATGCGAGGACCGCTTGGTCCTTAGAGACCCTCACTCGATGCAGCGGTTTGCAGCCCTAGTTCAGCATCAACTGCGCTCGCTTTCCGCAACACGCGATGCGCTAGGAGCATTCATTAGTGAACGATTCACCCTCGAGGACTTGCTTGCAGTTGGGAAGGTTGTTTCTGCGTATGATCCCGTTCATTCAACGGTGCGGATGTCTGAAGCAACTTCCATCGCACCGGGACGGTGGAGAACCGGCCAGGGTGGCATAGAAGACGTTCCCAGCGTATGAGAATCGCTACGGAAGCCGGTGCGCACGATGAAATAAGCGCCGCCGTCGCCTTCAGGCGCGCCGCGCGATTCGCGCCTCAACTCCCGTCTCTTTGTTTCGATCTCCGCGACAGCTTTCGTGACCGGCTCGTTGGCCGCATCAGCTCCGCGACAAGCGTGGCAACGTGCCCTCGAAGAAGGACGCGCGCGAAATGATTCTGATTTGGCACAGGAGCGCGCCGGTTTCGCAGCGGCTTTCGGGGCAATCTCGCCGCCTATGCGTGCAGCGGAAACCTCCAAACGCTAGCTTAACCCCGATGACCTGCCTTGACTGTACTTCAATCGCAAGCACACGCGAGTCGATCCGACAGATCCTTGCTGTCAGTGATGCAGACATCGATCACGTTTTGGACCCCAATCGCACGGAGGGAGCCGTGGCTCGGGTGCTGAACGACGTAGAAGGTGAACTCGAACTGCTGGGTGAATTGCGGTTTCGGGGAAGGCGGCCAGAGCACTGGACTCGAACTCGATGGTTTCATCTGTGTCGAGCACTGTTCCCCGAGAGTCTGTCGCAGGGACTCCTTCCACTTGGTGAGGTACACCCCGTCCTCCTGAAAAATCTCGGTGAGCTAGCCCGAATTATTCACGAGGAAACAGGCGCGGGTGACGTGCTTCGAGCCGAACAGATGAGTGTCAACAACATTCATCCGGCACAACGCCCACCACCCGCATGTCCCACGATACGCATCAGGCCGTCCTGTTCGAAGGATTTTCTTCCAAGCCGCTGGTTGTCGAGTTCACCGCGGAGCGGCTGAGCTCGGATGGCGGAGTGGCGCTGCTCGCGCAGGTCGACCGACGGCTGGGCCTGACGGCCCGCCTCTCCGAAGCGCTGCTGGATCGTCGCTTGCCTGAGCGCGTGGAACACAAGCTGAGCGATCTGCTGCGCCAGCGCGTCTTCTCGATCGCGTTGGGGTACGCCGATTGCAACGACGCGGCGCGCATCGGCGACGACTTGGCAGTAAAGCTCGCCTGCGGCCGCTCGCCCACGTCGGATCAAGGCTTGGCATCGCAGCCGACGCTGTCGCGCTTCGAGCGTGACCGCAGCGGCCGCGAGCTGGTCGGTGCGGCGCGCGCGCTCGAACGCACCGTCCTCGACGATCTCCGCCGCCGACACAAGCGCGCGCGCCGCATCACGATCGATCTGGACAGCAGTGTCGATCCCACGCACGGCCAGCAGCCCTTCACTTTCTTCAACGGCTACTACGATTCGTGGTGCTACTTGCCGCTGTTGGGCTTCTTGTCGGTGGACGACGAGCCGGAGCAGCACCTCTTCTTCGCTCGGCTGCGGCCCGGCACGGCCCGCGACGTGCGCTGTGTGCGCGCTCTCTTGCGTCGCATCGTGCCCGACCTGAAACGGCGGTTTCCTCGGGCAGAAGTGCTTGTCCGACTCGATGCGGGCTTCGCCGGAGCGGAGCTGTTCAAGCTCCTCGACGAACTTCACGTGAAATACCTCGTCGCGATGCCGCAGAATCCGAAGCTGGTGAGAATCGCTGCGCGTCACATGCACGCCGTGCGCTCGATCGCCGAGCAATTTGGCGGCACGACGACGCTTCACGGCGAGACCGACTACCGTGCCAAGACTTGGTCGCGCGTACGCCGAGCGATCTTCAAGGCCGAGGTCACCGATCTGGCGGGCCGTGCGCTGCGCGACAACTTGCGTATCGTCGTCACCAATCTGCGCGGCAGCCCTGAGTCACTGTGGAAACTGTATGCGCACCGCGGCGACGTCGAAAATCGCATCAAGGAACTCAAGCACGATCTGGAAATCGACCGCACCAGCTCGACAAGCTTTCTCGCCAACCAACTGCGTGTGCTCTCGACTGCCGCGGCTTTCGTGCTCTTCCAGTCACTGCGTCATGCACTGGCTAGAACAGAACTGGCGCGCGCTCAGGTAGGGACGCTTCGGCTGCGCTTGCTGAAAATCGGTGCGATCGTGCGCGAAAGTTGTCGTCGCATCGTGTTGCTCATGCCGGCCACGCATCCCTGGGCTGACGTGTGGCGACGAGCGGCGCTCGCCGTCGGCGCGAGCGCGCGCTGACGGCACCGACTCGAACCCTTACGGAATACATCGCCAGAGCGAAACTCTGTCTCGAGCGGTTTGCGGTACCGATTTCGGAACTGGAAACGACGCGGCGGAGTGCTCGCCGAGGTCCGAAAGGCCCCGCGCCAGCGATTGAGAGGACGTCAAGCCGAAACCGCGCCCTTCAACCACTCAGGCCGACGACGTGGTGAATAGGTCGGGCTA
>DATHES010000114.1:0-21895 GCA_035318465.1 Polyangiaceae bacterium | reverse complement strand
CGTCGAGATCGCCGAACAGCTCGAGCTACCCGATGTGCTGGCGCGTGAATGGTACAACCGCGGCTACTACGGAACGATGAGTCACAATTCCAAGGCCGTGTATCAGCGCTACATGGGCTGGTACGACGCCAATCCCGCATCGCTTCACGGGCTGCCGCCCGTCGCCGCCGGGATGCACTATGTGGCAGCAATGGGCGGGGCCGAGGCTTGCCTACCTCGCCGAAGCTGGAACGTGGCGCAACATCTATCTGACGGGCGCGCAGGAATTGCGGCACGGCGTCACGGTGTTGCCGCCACAACGGTTCAGCCTCGATTTGATACGGGCAACTCCCACCGAAATGATGCTCGACTTCGCGGCGGTACGCGTGAACCCCGAGAAAGCGGCCGGCAAACGCATCGTGCTCAACGTCGTGCTAACCGACGCCGAAGAGAAGCATCTCATCACGGTCGAGAACGGCGTCTTGATTCACGAAGCGCGGATCTTTGACGACAGGGCCGATGCCACCGTCACGATGAAGCGCGACGACATGTTGCAAACCATGTTTGCGGGGGTGCCCGTCGGCCTGAAAACGACCATCGGCGCGATCAAGGTCGACGGCAACGGCGCCAGCTACGGCGAGCTCGTCGGGCTGATCGACCCCGTCAACGCCAACTTCAATGTCGTGACCCCATGAGCGGTGCGCGGCGTCGGTCCGGGTTTGACCAGGAGCCGATTCCCACAGCGCTGCGACACGTCGGCGTTTGCGGCGGGCAAACGATCGGCCGCATTCTGACTTGGCGTGCGGTTTTTCGCATAGAGCCAATTTGTCACATCGAGGACGGCCCGAGGACTCATCTTTGCTGATCGATCTTACGCGCGGCACGTCACTTCTTGAAACGACCATCGCCTCCGACGATACGCCATCGGTAGCTTCTTCTACCCTCGTGAGTCCTCCTACAAATTTGCGACCGCACAACTACATCATTTGGCGAGACATGCGTAGGTTCGTCGTCGCGTCCATCATGCCTCTGGCGATTGGTTGGGCCTGCGCACCTTCCGACGCGACCGACAGCCGTCGACCTGCGATCGACGCGGGCGGAGATCAGGCTGGCGGGCCTGGAGGGAGTCCGGCTGGAGGAAATCCGGGAGGAGCGACCGGTACGGGTGCGAACGGAGGGGGCGCGGGTGCGGCAGGCAGCTCCGGCAGATCCGGTTCGGGTAACGGTGGCACGAGCGGAAGCGGTGGCACGAGCGGAAGCGGTGGCACGAGCGCAAGCGGTGGTGGAGGTGGTGCCTCTGCTTCCGGCGGCTCTTCCGGTCGCGGCGGCGCACTCCCGGAAGGAGGCGCGTCGGGCGGTGCCGCTGGAGCCGGCGGCACCGCAGGCAGCTCCGCCGGAAGTTCGCCGGGAGGCGGCGCTGGGGCCGGCGGTACTGCTGGGCGTTCGTCGGGAGGTGCCGCTGGAACGGGTGCGGGAGGCATCGACGGAGGCTCATCGGGAGGGACGTCAGGTGCGGGAGGCGCCGCCGGAGCGGCGGGTACGAACGGCGAAGCCTGTCGGAAGGTGCAAGCGGATTATGCGACCGAGTTGGAGTTGCAGGTCGCATGCAATCCCAAGTTGTCGAGTGCGCAGTGTGCGGGCCGCGTTCCGGCGGCACCTGGCTGCGAATGCAGAATCGCCATGGAACCGAAAGACCCGTTCGCGATCGAAAACCTGGCGAACATCGAGGACGGCTGGTTCAAGGCCGGCTGCAGCATGCCCGGTTGTCCCGCGCCGTGCCCACCGGGGACGCGCGCCGTCTGCCAAACCGACGCGATGAGCACGTTGGGCGGCCGCTGCGCGATCATGCCGTAGAAGCCGAGCGCCCGGCGCAGCCTACGCGGACCCCCGGCGCATCACGGCGACGCTCGGAAACGGCACCGCGTGCGTCGCCCAACGAGCCATGGGTGTGCTCTTTCGTGTGAACTCGGGACGACGATCAGTTCCACGTCAGATCGTAAGGGAGACGTCCCGACGCGTTCTCCCAAGGAGAAGAATCACGCAGGTAGAGCTGAAAGGGCGCGCCGTTGGTTCCCACCACGGGATGAAGATGCTCGCGGAGGAGCTCGACTGCGTCGCCCCTCCGCACGATGCGAGCGCCATCGATCCCAAAAGGACCGATTCCGAGAGGATGACCGATGATGCTTTGCATCGGAGCCGACGAGCGAACGGCGCAAAGAAGTCCGTCTTCAAAGCATGCTCCAAGCGCCGGTCAAATGCGAATCGGCGAACGTAACACCCCCCAAGCGACTTCGCAGAAGCTCGTGGCACAACGCGTGCCCTTTTGTGCCAGACCGTGATCGCCGGCGCGTGGCAATGCCGATGAGGCCACTGTGGTCGCTCGCGGCCCGATCATGCGCGGTTTTAGCCGCTGGCAAGCGCATTGCAGATGCTAAGGCGTCCGCAGTGCAGGCAAGCCCGATCAAACGAACCGTCCCCGCGTCGATGGGCGACAGCCGATTGCTACCCGCACAGTTGCGTGACCGAGCTCGTTCGCTCGTGCGAATTTGGGCTGTCGCTTTCTCGGCAACATACTTTCTTCTCACCCTGCGCCTCGGCCGCGAAGTTCTCTCGTTCGTTTCGGCGAATGCGATTGGCGTCCGAAACCGTACCTATATGGTGGCGTGGCTCCTTTTGCTTCCCACAGCCGTTACAGCGGGTGCCGCTCTCATCGCGCAACGGCAAGGAGCGGAAGGGGTCGCGCTGTTGGCCACCGTTTCCCGTCTCACCCTCCCGATGCTCGGGATGGGAGCGTTGCCCGCGCTCCTCATGCCGGGTCTTTCCGATGACCGAGAGCTTGTCTTTCTCGTCGTGGTTGGCCTCGTTGCGTTGCTCGTCGAGCGCACGATGCGCTCGGCGCTCGACGGGCTGGAGTCGCTTGGCGCCGGGTTGATATGGCCCGCGCGTCTGCCAGCACGAGCTTGGGACCTTGCTGCCGCGGCCGTCGTCGTTGGCTACATCGTTATGACGGGCGTGGCCAGCATTCGCCTTCATTACAAACTGTTGACGTCGATCTTCGATCTCGGTCTCTTCGAAAATCTATTCTACAACACGCTGCACGGACGACATGGCGTGGCGGTCGGGCGCGCGTACTTCGGCGAGCATGCGGAATTCCTGCTCTACCCACTCTTACCGATTTACGCGCTCATTCCTCGCACAGAAACGCTGCTCATTCTCCAATCGTTGTTTCTGGGTGGGGCAGCGGTCCCGCTGTATTTGCTGGCCCGGCGATGGATCGGACGGGGCCAAGCCCTCGCGGCCATCGTCATCTATCTCCTCTATCCAGCGGTCCACGGCCCGAATTTCTACGACTTCCATTTCCTGACACTGAGCGTTTTCTTCGTCAGCTGGGCGGCCTATTGTTTTTTCGTCCGGCGATGGATGCCGTTTTGGATCTTCGTACTTCTTGCGCTGAGCTCTCGCGAAGACGTGGCTCTCGGCGCAGCCGCGATTGGTGGTTGCTTGGCGGTTGGCCGCTGGCGTCGGACCGGAATTGTGTTGACCCTGCTCTCTGCGACGTGGCTCTTGCTCGTCAAGTTCGTGTGGATGCAGCAATTCGCAACCCAATCCTTCAGCCACTACTACAGCCAGCTCATCCCACCCGGCGAGAAAGGCTTCGCCGGCGTCTTGCGAACTGCCATTTCCAATCCGCTGACCGTGCTGTTCAGCGTGCTCGTTCCGGAAAAGCTCCTTCTCGGCATGCACCTCCTCGTACCGCTGGTGTTCTTGCCCGTGCGGGAGCGGAAAGCTGCCTTTCTGCTCCTTCCTGGCCTTCTCGTTTTGGGCCTTGCGACGAGCCGCGCCGCCGTCTTACAAATTCATTTTCACTATGTTTGCCATTTCGTGCCTTACGTCTTCTTGGCGTTCATCATCGGCCTTGCGGAGCGCCCGCCACGCGCCCGGACCGCGATCTTGAGTGGCGCGCTGGTAGCGACCGCGGCTTGCACGGTCCAGTTCGGCGCGCTTTTCCGCGAGCGCTACAAGGCGAGCTATCACGAAGTCAGCTTCGACTGGACGCCGATGGATGAGGCCAATTGGGCCGACCTCGAAACACTGATGGGCGAAATTCCGCCAACGGCTTCGGTCACGGCCGGTGAGTACGAAGGTCCGCACCTCGCGCGGCGATTGGAGCTTCGCAGCATCAAGGAGGGGACACAGAACTCGGATTTTGTGCTCGTCGGTACACAGAGCCTGCGTTGGGGAGGAACGGCCGCTGCGATCGAAGCATTGTCGACCGGCGCGTACGGATTGAAAGCCATGCGCGGCCCCTTCGTCCTTCTCGCCAAAGGCGTCCCCACGACAGGCAATGCGGAGACGATTGCCTGGCTGAGAGCCCACCCGCCGCGCTGATGGGCGCGAGAAGCGACGTTCCTGCAACGATAATCGGCTCACGACATCTTCCTGAAAGGCGTCGATGACGATATGGCCAAGCCGCGCTTGACTCTCGTTCAGCATACGTCGAACATGATGCCGGAATCTGCGACTCGTGAGAGGCGCGTGCTCACGAGGCGGTCGAGGCGCGCGTTTCACCAGCACTTCATCATCACCGAGGTGTCAAAATGCGCCCGATCCTCGCATGCATCGTCACGCCGCTCGCGCTCTTCGCTTGCTCCGGCAGCAGCCCGAGTCAAGAGACCACCGGTCAAGATGCTGGATCGGGCGCCGAGGCGGACCTGCGCCACACGTTCACGGCAGTGGAAATCGAGCCCGGGCAGGAGATTACGTCTCTGTGTCAGAGCTGGACTATCGGCAATGACGAGCCGCTTTATGTCAACAGCGTGCGCGCCTTGAACAGCGGGGTGGCACCATTCGAATTGGGTCTTCGTTCCCGAGACGAGTTACGCGGGGCCCGACGGCACATGGGCGTGCAGCGAGCGCGGGTTCACTCAGGTCGGCGGCGGCACGCAAGGGGGCGTGTTCTTCGCGCAGTCGACGCAGGCAACCGCTTGCTCTTGGGAGGCGCAGGGGACTCGCTGTAAGGGGCCGGGCCCAGCCTGAATCGCATCTTGCGCTCACTTCGCGATTGAATAGACGGTGTTCACCGTGGTCGTCACCAGGAGCTCACCACGTTCGATGGGAACGTCGGCTGCTTGCGCCGCCTTGTACATCATCACCGGTCCAGGCGAAGGGCCGCCGCCGTTGCTCTCTTGGATCGAGACAATGGGACCTAGCCGGACACCCGCGAGCCGTGCCAGTCCTTCAGCGCGCGCTCGCGCGTCGGCCATGGCTTTTTCGCGCGCCTGCTCCTCGAGTGGTCGGGGCTCTTCGATTTGGAACGCGAGCCCGAACATTGCGTTTGCGCCCGCGCCGACGGCCGCTCCGAGCACGGCCCCGACTTTATCCAAGTTGCGGATCTTCACGACCACCGTGTTTTGCGCGCGGTAGTATCCGGCCGGTGACTTTTTCGAGTCGAGCGAAGCATCATTCGCTGGCGCGGTTCCGGGCCGCGCCTTGAGCGGGGCCGCGGGCGGTTCGACGACAGGTCTCGGCGGAGGAAGCTCCTCCCGCTCGAAATGCAGTGACAGATTTTGCGTAACGAGGTCGCTCTCCGCGATGCCGGCACCCTTGAGCGCGGCAATCACGCGCGCGACGCCAGTGCTCACGTCGCGCATGGCGACATCGGCGGTGGCCGCACGAACTTCGACGCCGACCGTCGCCCGCGCGATATTCGGTTGGCCGAAAGCCTTGCCGGTACCAGTAACTGAAATGCCCTCGACGGGTGCACCGGCCGGCGGAATGCCGGGATGGATCACGGTGTGCGGGGCGGCGCACCCGGCTTGCGCGACGACAAGCGGCAGCGCCAGAGCGACCAGGCTGCACCGGACGTCGAGCGGGCGAAAGAAGCTGGATATCGCGTGGATCTTCATGGGACGCAGAGCTTAGTTCGGAGAAGCGTTCCTGTCAGGGCCGAGCCCCCATTTCAAATGGCGAAGAAGGGCTTAGGGCCGAAGGTCAAAAACCAGAGACCGAAGATCCAACCTTCGATCCAGAGCCACTCGCCCGCCATCGACAGTCGGAGTATGGGCCCGGACCGAAGGCATCACTCGGCCACTTCCATGAAGAAACGGAGGACGCGCACCGCTGCGAGGCGGTTCGAACCGAGATGATCGACGTCGCCGAGGTCGACCAGGCGGGCACGCACGCCGCTCGCGCGCAACTCGGAAGCGCAATGCTGGCTATTGGAAAATGGTACTTCCTCATCGCCGCTGGCGGCGAAGAGCTGGGTCGGTGCGTGCGTCGACCATCCTGTGCAGACGGCATCGACTTGTCCGAGCGCTCGAGCGAACGGCGGGTCCGGATCGGCAAAGCGTGCGAGAGCGGACGGCGTGAAGAGCTCGGCCGGCGAGGCCGGAGTACGTTGAACGACCTCGCTTCCCGGATGCGTGCCATCGAACAAGTCTTCGATGAACGCATCGTAGGGCGAAAGAAAGAACTCGCTCGGCTTCTCATACAGCCCGAAGACACGGTCATACGCCACACTCAGGTAGGCGAGGTAGATCATGGCGGCTTTCGGTGCGATTGCGCCCGTGGCAGCAGCCCGCACCCACGCAGTCCACTGGTACGGGCCGCTGATCGGCGAAAACCCAGCCAGTCGAAACCGACCGTCCGCCCGTTGTGCGAGGGCGCGCGCGAGACCGAGCGCCGCGAACGAACCTTGCGAAAATCCGGTCACGAACACCGAGCGCCCGAGGGTGACACCGTGAAGACGCGCGAACGATCGCGCGGCGCGCAGCAAATCGAGCGACGCGCTGGTCTCGGTCGGAAGGTGCATCCAGGGGTGGGTGCCCGGGCCGACACCGAGTCCAAGGTAATCTGGAGCGACCGCAGCAAAGCCCGCGGAAGCATACGTCAACGCGGGACCCGTCACCCACCCGTCTTCGGACGTCGATGGCGCGTCTTCTTTGAAGATCTCGGTTCCGTGCGCGAACGATACAAGCTTGAGGTCTTGATCACACCCGCGGGGCAATGCCACAAGTCCGCTGGCGGTGAGGGGCTGTCCTTCCGGATCGATCGTCGCGTAGACGACGCGATAGAGATCAGTGCCGTAGCGCACCTCCGTCTCGTCGAATCCAGCGCTCGAAAGGTTGTCTCGCACTTCTGCCGCAGAGAGCGAGCGCAACAAGGACGATTGCAACAAGCTCCCTCGCCCACGTTGCCGGTCGCGCTCGCCGGAGTCGTCCGAACTCCCACTGGCTTGGTTACTCTCTATCGTGCCGAGGCGGCCCGTCTCCCCTGTGTTCGGGCGATCGGCTTCTGCACCGCAGCCGACGGTCAGGCAGAAGGCGAAGAACACATAGCAAGCTGCTGACCCGTGAACCTTCATAGGCACCTCCAGTCTTGAATGGGCGTACGCAAACCTCGGCGCGTCGCATCCGACCATGTTGTGCCCGGTCCTGCTTGGTTCGTTCATCAGCTCGCAGAATGCCGAACCTTGGAACCTTGGTCCGATCGCCCACTCAGCGGAGGCCCAAGCAATTGCGGTACCGGAGTAGAAAGCGGTCTTGCGGTCGAAAGATTGCGGTCAGGCGCCGCGTCCTACGGGCAGCAATGCAGTCCAAACATGTCGCTGCCTTCCACCGACTGGCATCCGGCAGGTCGTCCGATGCAAAAAAGCGCACGAGGCGAAGGTTCTCTCGCGGCGGAGCAGATGGGATCGCGCCACGGTTGTGCGAAACAGGCCGCGAGCGGCGGACCACCCCCGGTACACCAGTCGTACGCGGATTTTTCTGGCGCGCAGCTGGCGGGCGAAACCACGACATATTGTCCGTTTGCACCGCAGGAGATCGACGTCGCGCCGCCGACACAGGCGAGATAAGCCGCGAAATCGTCGACACATCCCACGTTCGCGAGCTCGAGTTGTCGGCAGACGCCGAGACATTCTGCATGAATGGCCGGCGCAACTCCGCACTCCGCGAGCACATTGTCACAGATGCTGCTGCAGGTCGAAACGAGCCCCGCCGGCCGACCGTGGCTCGGCCCGTCCCCATTTCCGCAGGCGGCGAGGAGCGCCGCCATGCCTACCCGAAGCATTGGCTTTCTCCCGAACCAGCGTCGCCTGAGCATGACGTCGCATACTTCCTTTCGACGCCGCGCGCAATGCAGGTGCCCAATCGCCGAACACCAGGCTTCCACTGTGGGGCACTCCAGTACAGGCGGCGATTCCACCTGTCGTGTCGAGGGCCCTGGTAATGTAGGATGGTCGTCCAATGCGGGCAGCCGCTTTAGGGATAGCACGTTGCCTCCCCCGTATTTGGGGGCGTCCACTTGAATGAACGGCTCATCACAGTCAGCGGCAAACAGGTTCCATCGGAATTACAGAGTTGCGGCGGCTCGCATGTCATATTCCACTCAGTCGGGAATCCCGCGCGCACCTCAACCTTGCAAGCGTCAGATCGTCGATCGCTGGTTAGCAGAAAGAACGACTCCATGGTCATCGTTTCGAATCCGCACACGTATTGCTGGACACTGCAGATCTCGCACGTTGCCACGTCCGCTGCCGCATCACCGCCGGGTGCTACGTCATCACCGGAACATGCGATGATGACGCCGAACACAACGCACAACGAGCTAACGAATCGGCACCCCTCGTTCGTCTTGCCAGCAGAACTCGGTCGGATTGCCCCTACTGTCATCGCATGTCCTCCAGGCTGTGGCCGGAACGGCGCGCGTAAGCTTGCCGTCGGCGTATGGATCTCCACTCGCCGACGCGCCCTCCGCGACCGTTCGGCCTGATCCCTTGACCGCGCCCAAGACAGCAATGTCAGCAGCCGCGGCACTGAATGGAATATTCAAACGAAGATCAATGCTTTCCGTCGCAAATCGCACTGTCTTGTCCACGCAGGCTGCACCGCGGAGAACACAATTTCCGACGGCCCTATTCCCAATTCTGGCCAAGATGGCGGCGTCTATCGTCGCCGCATCCACAGGTTCACTGAAAAGAATGTTCAAAATATCTGGGTTCTTGGCAGTCGACCCCTGAACGCGTATTACCCTCGGGGCACTGCCGGTAAAAAAATGAGCCGACCACGTCGACGCCACGCTCGTGCCTGCAATGCGGAAGGTGTCGTTCTGCTCAATAACCAGCCAATGCCATTGGTCAACTGCAAGTGGGGTTGCCGCGAGCAACTGTAATGTTTGCGGGTCTCCGGGACCCTTCGACTCAACGCCGCTCACCTTCACATTTACCACTGTACCGCAGGGCGTGCTGAGCGGTTCGAAGACCGTCGAAATATCGCGGCAGGTGACGTCGACGGGCTTCCGGGGGATGAACTCCTTGCCATGGACTCCGGATGCGGCAACTGGGTGGCTCTGCAAACCGCCGATGGGTACGTGCCCCGGATGTGGCGCGACCTCCTCCCGGAGATTCCGACGCTGCACTACGTTTACGTCGAGCCGCCACCGGCGCGCGGCCAATCCGACGTCGTCGCTGTCGATCCAATCAGATTCAATACTTGTTTCAAACAGACGGCAATTGGCAATTGGAGGCTCTACAACTGCCAAATTGGCCGGCATTGGCCCCGACACGAGCGTCGCGACTGCATGATTGGCGGCCATCGCCTTCGGGAGAACCGAGCGGCGCGGCGCTCCTGCAACCTGGCGGGGCAACGTTCCCCTATTGCACAGCGCTACCCACGCCATGCACGTCCACTGACGATTGCCCTTTGTACTTGCCTACCGATGCGGGGACGGATGCGCAGTGGACGTGCCATGGCGAGGCTTGCGGGTACATCGCCGCCGCCGCCCATGATCTCGGGCCTCGGAACAGCAAGGCGAACAATCCGCCGCCCAGCGCACCCAGCCCAGGTAAGACCCAGAGAAGCCAAGGCCGAAAGACGGATGTCGCCGGATCGTCAATGACCCGCTCGCCCGCGGCGCGAAGGGGACGATAGCCAGCGAGGTCCTCGAGCACCAGTCGTTGAACGAGCTCGAGAGCTACGAAGAAGGCCGAGCCAACTAGGCCAGCCGCTAAGCCGACGGCTGCCGCGTGGAGAAGCATTCTCCCGAGCATTCGGAACTCGAGCTGAAGGCGCGGGCTGTAAGAAGGCCCCGAAACCCGAGAGCGCGGTATTAATCTCCCATGCGCAGGACGACCGCCGTGCTCAGCGTGCTCGCAGCCGCGGCATGCCACCAGCCACCGAAAAGCAAACTCGACTCACCAGGATTGTCCGCAAGCGCAATCGGTGCCACAGCGGTAACGACCTCCACCGACGTGACCACCCGCTTCGCCCTGAAGGCGGCCACGTTTATCTCGGCGCGCGATTCGAAGGCGATCGGAGCGATTTTTGCCGACGATGCCTCCATTTCGCTCCTGGGTGGGTCGCACGATTCGCATGGCCGCGATGGCATCGAGAAGCTCCTGGGCAAGTTTTTCGAGGCGAACGCACACCCATCGCTTTCCATCGGGCGTGTCTGGGTCAGCAAGACCGTGTCGGTCATCGAGTTCAACTTCAGCGGCATACGCTCGGGCGGCGATGTTGAGGGAAAGCGCGTCGCCGAGCGACCCTTCGGCCTCGTCGGCGCATGCGCGGTAACCTTCGATGCCGCAGGCCTCGTACGGTCACAGCGCGTGTACGTCGACCTCGCCACATACCTCGGGCAGACCGATCCCGAGCGCTTGCTCGCCAGCACCAAGGTCCGCGCGGTGACGACCACGAGCCCCGCGAGCACCACGGTGCTCGAGTCGAAAGGCACACCGACCGAGGCGCGCAACCTGGAGGTCGCCGGTAGCTTCTGGGCCGCTCTCGAAGCGCATAGTGTCGAGAGGGCGATGGCTCCGATGGCGGATGACTACGTCTACAACGACTATGCCGGACCGGCGGCCCTATCGAGAGATGAAACCACGCAGCTCGTTGCCAGGTTCCTGGCGTCGCTTAGCGAATTCAAGATCGCTGCGAAGCCCGTCAACTTCGCCGCAGGAGACGACGTCATCACGGAGACCGACGAGATCGCGATCTTCAGGGCTAAGCCTTTGGACCGGCGCGTCACACTGCACGGGATCACCGTCATGCACTTCGAGGACGGCAAGATCGCCAAACAGTGGCAGTACGCGAATTCCCTTGAGCTTCTGGCCCAGTTCGGCATGATGCCCGCCAAATAGAGCGTCCTTTAGATACGCGCGACGCCGCTTCGTCACGATGATCGTCGACCATAAGAACAAGCGGCTCATGGAAGTCGTCGAAGGCAAAGAGGGTGCGGTTCTGCGCGCAGCGCTTGATCACATCCCAGGCAGGGAAAACGTGCAATGGGTGTCGCCTACTTCTTCTGCAGGCTCACCAAAGCCGCGGCAGAGCCGGTCGATGGAGCCAAAAAAACCCGCCTCGGCGGGTTTTTTGGCTCCAGCGCCAGGACTCGAACCTGGGACCCGGCGGTTAACAGCCGCCTGCTCTACCGACTGAGCTACGCTGGAAAGATGTGGAAGGCCCGAGAAGCTACCCGCCTCTCCTCCGATGTCAAGCGCGCGGGTGCTAGCTTCCGCCCCATGGCTCTCAACGCGAAATGGCACGCTCGGCACGTCATGCCGCGCAACGCGAGTGACCGCGAGCGGCTGCGCTGGCACCTCGAGCACCAGAAGCACTGTGGGTGCCGGCCGATACCGGCGGGACTCGCACGGCTCGCTCAACGGGAGACTGCGCGTGCCGCGAGACCAACCGCCAAGAAAGTTTCAGAACGGTCGACCCGGATCAAATCGGTTCGGGTCAAACAGGGCGCGGAGCGGCGTCATCGCTCGGAGCCGAGGCGGCGCGGGCGAACGACGGTCTCGGCGGGTGAGCTCATGGCGGGGGTACCGGGAGCGGCCATCACGAGGCGCTGTGGGTGGGCGGAAGGCGTGGACGCGCTTTACGCACAGTACCACGACGATGAATGGGGACGTCCTTCGCATGACGATCGTCACCTTTTCGAGATGCTCATTCTGGAGGGGGCGCAGGCCGGTCTTTCCTGGATCACGATCTTGCGAAAGCGCGAGAACTATCGCCGCGCGTTCGACGGATTCGACCCTCGCAAGATCGCCGTCTACGACGCACGCCGCATCAAGAAGCTGCTCGGCGACGAGGGGATCGTGCGCAACCGACTCAAGATCCACTCAGCCGTCGCCAATGCGCGCGCGTTTCTGGCGACGCAAAAAGAATTCGGCTCGTTCGCTCGTTTTCTCTGGGACTTCGTGGGAGGTAAGCCGCTCGTCAATCGACCGCGCGCGCTGAGCGATGTTCCGGCGCACACCGAGGTCTCCGACGCCATGAGCAAGGAGCTTCGGAAGCGCGGTTTCAAGTTCGTGGGATCGACGATCTGTTATGCGTTCATGCAGGCTACGGGGCTCGTCAACGATCACGTGGCCGGCTGTTTTCTCGCCGCGCGCTGACGGCTTTGGAAACAGCCAACCCGCCTGTCAGATCTTGACCGCGCCGTTCTCGCTTCGCTCTTCGTGGCGCAGCGGATTCTTCGGCAAAGTGAAGAAGAAGGTCGTCCCGTGATCGATCTCGCTGTGGGCCCAGATCCGCCCGCCGTGAGCTTCGACGATCCCCTTGGCGATGGAAAGGCCGAGGCCGATGCCGTCGCGCGCGCTCTTGGCTTGCCAATAGCGGTCGAAGATGTGGGGAAGTTGGTCGGAGGCAATGCCGCAGCCGGTGTCGGTGACGGCGAACGTCGTCTCCCCTTCCCCCTCGCGCGCGGAGACGCCGATGGTGCCCCCTTCGCCGGTGAATTTGAGGGCGTTGCCGATGAGGTTCGACAGGACCTGAAGAATGCGCTCGCGATCGCAGAAAATGCGAACTTCACAGGGGGGACCATCGACCGTCAGTGACAGCCCCTTGCCGCTCACAACGGGGGCGAGGATCTCGACGCTGTCCTTGACGATGCTCCCCACGTCGTGCTCCTCGCGTTCGATGAGGAGGCGGCCCGATTCGATCTTGGCGAGATCGAGCAGATCGACGATGAGGCGATCCATGCGCTGGGCGGCGCGCAAGATGTTGCTGCCGTAACGAGCGGTTCGGCCCGCAGGTTCGCGGGCCGTGTCCCCCTTGGCGAGAAGGGACGCCGTCGTGGCGATGGCGCTCAAGGGATTGCGCAGATCGTGGGAGACGACGGCCAGGAGGTTCTCGCGGGTGCGGCGGGAGCTCTCCGCCTCGGCACGCGCTTTTTGTGCGGCCTCGTAGAGGTTGGCGCGTTCGAGCGCCTGGGCGCAAAGGCGCGACATGGTGACCATGAAGTCGCGCTCGGTCTCGTCGAAGTCGCGCGCCCCCTTGAAGCTGATACCGAGCGCCCCGAGCCGGCGCCCTTCGACTTGAAGCGGCAACGCAGCCCACGAGGCGAAGGTCGCCACCGGAGGCACGAGGCCCGGATAGGGCGTATCGAGCTCCTCCCTTTGCCGGAAAAACAGGGGCCGCCCCGTCCTCACGGCTTCGACGATGGGCATGTCCGCGGCCATCGAGAGCCGGCGGTAGCCTTCCAGGAGATTCTCGGGATAGCCCATCGAACGCACGAGGATGAGCTCCTCACCGGAGCTCGCCACTTCGTACACGTTGGCGGCCGAGGCGCCGATGGCCTTCGTTCCGAGGCTCGTCACCACCTCCGCGACGATCGAAGGCGTGGGCGCTTCCGAGAGTGCTGCCGTGACCTCCTGGATGAGCGACGCGCGTGCGGCGCTGCTCTCCGCGGTCAGGCGCGCCCGCT
The DNA here is from genome assembly GCA_035318465.1 of Polyangiaceae bacterium. Lineage (GTDB taxonomy): Bacteria > Myxococcota_A > Polyangia > Polyangiales > Polyangiaceae > DASWDH01. The sequence goes on along the minus strand of DATHES010000114.1, from coordinate 8,209 downwards.
GCGCCTCTTCGTAGAGCCGCGCATTTTCAATGGCCGTACCCGCGCGACGCCCGAGCTCTTCGGCCATGTGCAGGTCGCGCTCGTCGAGCCGCGCTCCTTCTGCAGTCACGAAGCTGATGGCGCCGAGGATGCGGTCCCCCGCGCGAAGCGGGACGACCGTGTAGGACTGCAGGCCCAGATCCCACAGGATCTGGAAGTGCTCCGCACTGCCGGCAACATCGCGCAGCTGCGCCTCCGACACGTCGACGACGAGGATCGATTTACCCGTTCGAACGACCTCGAACGCCGGGCCCTTTCCTGGCCGTTGGTAGTGCTGGAGCCGCCTGGCGAGGTCGACCTTGTCGGGATCCTTGTGGGTGACGACGAGCCGCTCCAGCGAGCCATTTTCCGTGACGGCGTGAATCGCGCACCAATCCGCGATCCGCGGCACGGCGAGCTCGGCGATGGTCGTCAGTGTCTTCTCGAAGTCGAGGGTCGACGTGAGGAGCGCGCTTGCTTCGGCGATGAACCCACGGCGCGCCTCGTCTTGCCGCTCTTCGGTTACATCGCGAAACACGACCACCTGGCCGACCACTTCGCCGTGGGCATCGCGAATGGGCGCCGCGCTGTCGTCGACGACGATCGAGCTGCCGTCGCGACGCACCAGCAGCTTGGCGGTGCGACCCGCCGGCGTAGGCTTCGCCCCCAAGATATCCGGCGCGGCTTCGGCTGATCCGCCGCGGACCGTATCCACGTTCGACCGCGGGGTGAGCGGGGCGGAGCTGGGGGGCGGACCGGCGACCGTGTGAACGACCTCGTCGAAGAGTCGTCCTCTCGCTTCGTCGAGACGCCAACCGGTGAGCGACTCCGCCACGCCGTTCATCAGTGTCACTCGCGCATGGGGATCGGTCGTGACGACGGCGTCGGCGACGCTCATGAGTGTGGCGGAGTAGAAAGCCTCGCTCAGCTGAAGGCGCAGCGTGGCCTCCTTGCGCTCGGTGATGTCGGAGCACACGCCGATGAGGCGTTCGGGCTGGCCTTCCCCATCGTGCAGCAAGCGGCCGCGCGCCTCGAGCCAGCGGATGGTCCCGTCGGGGCGCACGATGCGGTACTCGAGGTAATGTTCACGGCTTCCGGACACCGCTTCGGTGATGGATTCGAGCACGCGCGTACGATCGGCGGGGTGGATGTCGTGCTGAAATGCGTCGAAGGTTCCCGCAAAGCCCTGCTCGGCACCGAGCCCATGAATGCGCTGCAGCGCCGCCGACCAGACCATGTGGTTGGTGCGAAGGTCCCAGTCCCATGTCCCCATTTGGCCAGCCTCGAGCGCGAGGCTCAGGTGAGCGTCCACGAGACCACGGTCCGTCGTCGGGGAAACGGCCCGTTTCATGGGAGGTCAGACGGCAACGTCGCGGCGAGGCATCGATGCAAAGGGTTGGACATGCGTCGAGTGGAGAGAGCCCCAAAGCATAGCAAGAGCCACTCCGTGTGCGTCGTCTCGCGACCCCCGGCGCCTCGTCTTTTTTCGGCAGGGATTCTCCCGGGAATTCACCCGGGCGGCCTTCTCGGGAGTCGACCCGAATAGGTTAAGGTTGACCCGCCTCGACGTGGATGCGAAAAGTTGGCTTCGTGCGCCCGTCAGCCTCTGCCGAAGCACCCGCGCCCGCGCCCGAATCGACTGACTCGGCCGCGACGGAAAAAGGCAGCGCCGACACGGCGCGGGGCGCGGGGCGCGGCGGGCTCGCGGTCGCCGGCGCGAAGGTCTGGTTCATCCTCGTCGGGCTCGTCCAGCAGACGCTCTTGCCGCGTTTCATCGGCATGGATGGTTATGGCGCTTTTTCGACGGTCCTCGCCGTCGCCAACATCCCCAACAACGTCATCACCACCTCGTCGATCCAGGGCGTTTCTCGCGCCGTCGCGGGCGCTCCACCCGGGCAAGAGGAGCAGGCGCAGCGGCGCGCGCTGCGCATTCATGGCGTGCTCGCCCCTTGCCTGGCCGCGCTGTTCTGGGTTTTGGCGCCGGTGGCCGCCGACTTCGAGCACGCCCCGCACGTGTTGCCACCGCTTCGCATCTTCGCGGGGGTGCTTTTCGTATACGGCCTGTACACCCCTCTGATTGGCGCCCTCAACGGCAAGCGCCGGTTCGTCGCGCAGGCCGGTCTCGATATTTCGTTTGCGACCCTACGCACCATCGGCATGCTCGGCGCCGCTTACTGGGTCGGACGGCGCCTCGATGGGCCCACCGGCGCTGCCATCGGCGTCGCGGTGGCCGCGGCGGCCATTTTGCCCATCGCGCTCGCTACCGCGGGAGCCGGCAAAGCGGGTCCCGGGGGCATCGGCGCGGCGCGGCACCTGGCGGCTCTAGGACCGATCGCCCTCGGTCAGCTCTTTTTGAATCTGCTCATGCAGGCCGACATCTGGTTGCTGCGCCGTTTCGCGCATGAATCGGGCGAGGCCGCCGGCGTGGCGGGCGAAGCGCTGCGCAGCGGAACCGATACTTTGGTGGGCGCTTACCGGGCCGCGCAGCTCTTCGCATTCCTCCCCTACCAATTGCTCATCTCCATCACCTTCATCCTCTTTCCGATGGTGGCCCGGGCCCACGCCCAGAAGGATCAGAAGGCAGTCGAAGAGTACGTACGCACGGGGCTTCGCCTGGGGCTCGTGCTGGCGGGGTTGATGGTGTCGTGCACGTCGGGCCTCGCGCCGGACCTTCTTCGCTTCGCCTACCCGAAGCAGGCCGCCGACAACGCGGGTGCCGCCCTGCGCGTGCTTTCGCTCGGCCAAGGGGCATTTGCCATCTTCGGCATCGAGACGACGGTATTGGTGAGCCTCTCGCGGGAGCGATGGAGCGCGACGGTGACCGGCGCCGCGGCGTTGCTCGTCGCCTGCCTCAACTGGGCCTTCGTTCCCTCGGCGCCGTTCGATTCCACGCTGCTCGTGCGCACGGCGCTCAGCACGTCGGTCGCCCTCTGGCTCGCGGCGGGCGCGGGGGCGTTCCTGGTTTGGCGTGCGGCCCACAGCTTCGCGCCGCCCAAAACGCTTCTTCGGACCGCGCTGGCGATGGCTGCGGCGATCGGGCTCGGAACCATGCTCCCCTGGATGGGGAGAGCGTTTCTCGCGGTGGAGGTCCTTCTCGTCGTCGCCACGTACCTCGCCGTCGCCGTACTCACCGGCGAGCTAACGCGGCGCGACCTCGCCATGGTTCGGTCCATCCTCGAGCGAAAACGCGGCGCAACGAAGGCGCCGTAGCGCACGAATCGTGCGGCGCATCCTCGGCGGAGGCAGAGGTTAGAGCGGCGACGGCGTCAGCCGTTCGTCGCTGACGCTGAACGCACTCCGTGCCGGAGGCACGGTGGGGGTGGGGCCCTGTTGCACTTCGCTTCGCTCCGTGGCTCTACGTGGACTCCGTCCAGTTCCTGGACTCCGTCCACTCCGAGTCGGACTTGCTCCGGCGGGGCGGGGGCGAAGCCCCCGACGACAAAACGAGGCTAGAGCGGCGACGGCCAAAGGCCGTCGCCGCTCTAGCCGATGGCACGGCGCATGAAGAGATCTTCGAGCGTCTCGCGGCGGGGGGCGACCTCGACGATCCGCGCCCCCGCTTCGAGGGCAGCCGCGAGGATTTTGGGGACTTTGTCGTCCCCTTCGATCTCGATGACCACGTCGCCGCCGGCTTCCTTCACGGTGAGCCCGTCCGCGGTGAGTCGCTCGCGTAGCGCGGGAGGCACGTCCCCCAAGGTCACTTCGACGCGCCGCACCTCGGCGCGGAGCAGATCGCGCACGGCGCCGCTGACCACGGTCTCTCCGCGACGCAAGATGACCACCCGATCGCAGAGCGTCTCCACGTCGCTGAGGATGTGCGTGGAAAAAAAGACGGTCTTACCGCGGCTTTTTTCTTCCAAGATGAGGTCGCGGACCTCCTTGCGCCCCACCGGGTCGAGTCCGCTCATCGGCTCATCCAAAAGGAGAAGCTCGGGGTCGCTCACCATCGCCGCGGCGAGCCCCGTACGCTGGAGCATCCCCTTCGATAGCTTGCGCACCTGGCGATCGGCCGCGTACGCGATCCCCGTTCGCTCGAGTGAGCCTTCGACACGCGCTCGCAAGTGGGACCCCGTGAGCCCGCTCAGGCGCCCGCAGAGCGTCACGAACTCGCGCGGCGTGAGATAAGGATAGATGTAAGGATTTTCCGGCAAAAATCCGACGTTCTTCATCGTTTCGGGGGACGGAACGACGTGCCCGAACACCGCCGCCCGACCTCCGGTCGGTCGGATGAGACCGGTCAGCACCTTGATGGTGGTCGTCTTGCCCGCGCCATTGGGACCGAGAAAGCCGAAGATCTCGCCCGCTTCGACGGCGAAGGAAATCCCTTTCACCGCCTCCACGCGGCGCATGAAAAAGCCCTGTCGAAAAGTCTTCTGCAAGCCTTCGACGACGATGGCTTGCGTCATTGACGCCGCTCCGGGTCGGCGGTGTTGGCGTACTCGTGAAGCTTGTATTGAATCTTACGCGAGCTGATTCCGAGCACGGCCGCGGCTTTCGACGTCGAGCCGCCGCACATCTCCAGCGTCTTCAAGATGGCAAACCGCTCGATGTCGTCGATGCTCGAACCGGGGATACGCGGAGGCCCGTCCGGCGCCGGCTTGGGTGCGATGTTGGCGGGCAAATGACGCCGCGCGACACGCCCCTCGTCGCAGAGCACCACCGCTCGCTCGATGACGTTTTCGAGCTCGCGCACGTTCCCGGGCCAGCGATAGCCCTCGAGCGTCCCCAGCGCTTCGTCGTCGAAACCCTCGATGCGTTTCCCGTTCTCCTCGGCATAACGCGCAAGGAAAAACATCGCCAGCGCGGGAATGTCCGAGGCGCGGTCGCGCAGCGGCGGTATCTCCAATGACACCACGTTGAGCCGATAGAAAAGGTCTTCGCGGAACCGCCCTTCGGCGATGAGGACGGCGAGGTCGCGGTTGGTGGCAGCGAGGATGCGCACGTCGACATGGAGGGTCTCGTTGCCGCCGACCCGTTCGAAGGCGCGCTCCTGCAAGAAGCGCAGCAGCTTCACCTGCGTGGCGGCGGGGATCTCGCTCACCTCATCGAGAAAGAGCGTGCCCTGATCGGCCTGCTTGAAGCGACCTTCGCGCCGGGACACCGCCCCGGTGAAGGCCCCTTTTTCGTGCCCGAAAAGCTCGCTCTCCAGGAGACCCTCGGCGAGCGCGGCGCAATTGAGGCGCACGAGCGGCGCCTTGGCGCGAGGGCTGGCGCGGTGGATGGCCTCCGCAATGAGCTCTTTGCCGGTGCCGCTCTCGCCGACGATGAGCACGCTGGCGCGGCTCTTGGCCACCTGATCGACCAACTCGAGCAGCGTCTTCATTCGCGGCGAATCGCCGACGATATGGCTCATCACGTTGCGCTCGCGCAGCCGCTCGCGCAGGCGCAGGTTCTCCCGGACGAGCCGTGACTTCTCCATGGCGCGCTCGACGATCACCGCGAGCGCATCGAAGTCGAGCGGCTTGGTCAGGTAGTTGTCGGCCCCGCGTTTGACCGCATCGACGGCGCTTCCGATGGTCCCGAAAGCCGTCATGACGACGAACACGGCGCCGGGGAGGATCTCGCGCCCTTTCTCCATCAGCCCGATGCCGTCGAGGCCGGGCATCTTGAGATCCGTGAGCACGACGTCAGGCTCGAACTCGGAAAGCTTGCCGAGCGCTTTGAATCCGTCCGCCGCGGTTTCCGTTACGTAACCGTCCTCGTGCAGGATCTCGCTGAGCGCGGCCCGAGCATTGGCTTCGTCGTCCACGATGAGAATGCGGCCACGCGAAGGCATATGCGAGCACGGGTTAGCACAGGCGCTTCGGAATCGCGAGCGGGGCAAAGCGCGGTGTATCGCTAGGGTATTTAGGAGTGTTACGTCGATTTCCATGATCAGTTTGCATCGAACGCACCCACTTCTCCGTGACCACTTTCTCCGAGTCAAACCGCCTTTGGCGACGTCAGCGAGAATCGACAGCCGCGGTGGATTTCGAAATTCTGCTCTTACCTAAAGTTTGATACAAGCACCGTGCTGAAGAAACGGCGGGTCCCACGATGGAGCCCGCCCCCTTCGCTGAGGGAACCGATGCGTTCTTCGATCTTCGCCCCGCTCTCCGCTGCGCTCGTTGCCACGCTCCTCTCCTCCATTGCTGCTTCGCAGGCTCCTCAGCAGCCCTTTCAGCAGGCGCCGCCCGGAGCTCCCGGACCTGGCCCGCAGCCCGGGTACGGACCTGCACCTGGGCAAGCGCAGCCCCCTCCGCCTGGATATCCGGGTGCTCCTGCGCCCGGCTACGCACCGCCACCTGCCCAGGGACCCGCGCCAGCCGGACCTGGTCCGGCCGGACCAGCTCCCGGACAAAACCCGGGCGAGTTCCAGAATCCTTACTTTGCACCCCCAGGAGGCGCGCCACCAGCCGGCCCTCCACTTTCGGGCGGTGCCGTGGGCTTCTCCGCTGGGTTCGATTCATCGCAAGCTGCGGCCGCGGGCGCCGCACCCGCCGAGGAAAACCGGGACGAGCGGGCGCTCTCCCTGCAGGAGCAAGATTCGCTTTACGGCGCGACGGGTCTGCTGCGCACGGTCAGTGCCGGCTCGGGCGCCGCGGGGACCTTCCGCATCCACCTCTTGCTCGATTGGTTCACCTCCGACTCGTTTCTCTGCCGAGATGGATACGCAGGCTGCCTTTTGTCGTCAGGTGGGAGGGCAACGACGACCCATAGCGACTCCGTCACCCATTTTGGGACGAACGTCGGAATGTCGGTCACGCCGGTCGACTTTTTGGAGGCGTACGCATCGATTCGTTCGTCGTCGAGCTCGGACGACAAGGGGCAGCCGACCTTGCTGCAGGTGCTCGGCGACACGATGCTCGGTGTGAAGGCATTCACGCCCAACAAGATTGGTCAGGCTTTCAACTTCGGTGGGTCGGCCGATCTTCTCTTCATGAACGGCGCCGGCGGCGTCGGAATCAACACCGAATCGACGAGCTTTCGCTTCAAGGCCCTGAGCACGCTCGATCTGCGCCAGCCCAACGACGGGGGCGCCCCCCTGCGGGTCCACCTCAACGTCGGGTACATGTTCGATAACTCGCAAAGCCTGGTCAATGACGTCGAGGCCGACCGCAGGCGCGTGCGTGACGTGCGGGGCTCGCGCATCACGCGGATCGAGCGCTTCGGTTTGGGCATCAACCGCGTCGACCAGTTCTCGACCAACCTCGGCGTCGAGGGGATGTTCCCGATGATCCGCCCCTTCGTCGAGTGGGGCGTCGGTGTGCCGGTCAATCGCCAGGGGTACGAATGCGACCCCGCGGCGGCAAAAGGGCGCGGCGACTACTGCCTCGCCGGTGCCGTCTTCGAGGACATGCCGTCCATCCTGACGCTCGGCGTGCGCGTCTATCCCTTCCTCAAAGGGTTTCAAGCGATGGCTGCCTTCGATATCGGCACGACGGGGCATGCGTCGTTCCTCGAGGAGGTTGCTCCCACGCCTCCCTGGGACCTGTGGCTCGGCTTCGGATACGGATTCGATGCCGAAGAGCCGCCGCCCCCCAAGCCGCAGATCATCGAACGCGCCGCTCCGGCCATGACGATCGAGCGTCGCATCCGCGGTTTCGTGCACGAGAGGGAAAAACCGGAGGCGGTGGCGAACGCCATCATCCGTTTCGAAGGGCGCGACATCACGGGGCTCGTCACGGGCAACGAAGGACGTTTCGTGTCGGGCAACGTCGACCCCGGCAATTACACCCTCTCGATCCACGCCGACGGCTACAAGGACGGCGAGTGCAAAGTCATCGTCGGGTCGACGGTCGCCCCGACCTTCGGTCCCGGCCAGAACATGGCACCGGGCGCGATGGGACAAATGCCGCCCGGCGCTCCCGGAGCGATGGGTCCAGGGGGCCCTGGCTCGATGCCGCAGGGCGCGATGGGACAGATGCCTCCTCCCCCAGGTGCGATGGGTCCAGGAGCGCCCGGCGGTCCGGGTGCGATGGGCCCAGGCCCGGGTCCCATGGGTCCGGGCGCCCCAGGCATGCCGCCCGGAGGCCCGATGTACTTCGACGTCGACTGCGCACTCGAAGCAGCGCCCAAGACCGGGAGCATCAGCGGTACCGCCACCGATTCCGACAGCAAGGCCGCTGTGGGCGGCGCCTCCATTCGCGTCGTCGACACGCAGGGCAAAGAAGTCGCCATCACCGCTGACCCCAAGGGCGCCTTCAAGATG
>DATHES010000113.1:0-101229 GCA_035318465.1 Polyangiaceae bacterium | reverse complement strand
CTCGGTCCTTGGGTGGTAGCCGGTGTTCGAGGGTCTCTACGCGACGTCGCCGAGCGACTTTCGGCTCAGGACGACGCTCTTTCACCAGGGGGGCCCGCGGCTGGGCGAGCGGCTGGGGGCGTCGGTCGGTTCACCGAAGGCACGGAGGTAACGTGCGACACTGCTGGAATCGGTGACCAACGCCAAGAACTTCATCCGGCCGCCGCAGCTCGGGCATTGAAGGACATCGAAGTCGAAGGTTCTTTTCAAGAGCTCGGCCCACGGTCGGTACGTGCCTCGGCGCTCGGGCACGAGCGCTTCGCCATCATCGCTTTGCGCAGCCATCACAGCAGGCACGGGCGCGATGCGCGAGCGCAAGCGGCTCGCGCTGGCGAGGACGCCCGCATACTTAACGATGTGGTAGCGAGGTGGGGGCACGCTCATCGTGAGGCGGCAGAGCAACGACAAGGGGGCCATCACGACGGCGACGGTGCCGTCGGCGTAGGCGCGATCGAGCGTGATGGCGACAAGGCCGTCCTTTTGCGGCTCGATGCGTTCTTGCGCGACCGGGGGGCGAAGCACGTAACGAAGCAGGGCCTCGCGGCCGGCCGTGTCGAGCGCGCCGGCGCGCGTCGCCGCGTGGAGCGTGAACCCGTCGAGCGAGGCGCAAAGCGGCTTGTCGTACGCGAGGGCGCTCGGTTCGACGGCGCAAAGTCCATGCAGCCATTGAGGGCCGGCGGGTGGGTGGACGCCGCCGAGTGGAATGAGGGCGCGTACGTCTCGGTCAACGTCGCGGCCGTCGACGATCTCGATCCGGCCGAGCTCGTGGCGGGTCCGATCCAGTTTTGTGACGGTAAGAACGACAACTGGTGGAACCCGCCCGCGGAGACCCGCCACCTCTGAGCAGCACTCGTCCCGATACCAACCGGAAACGCTGAGCCACCCATACTCATCCTGCGGCCAAAAGTAGGCAGGGATTGCCTACCCGCAGAATCGTCCATGGAGAAGCTCACTCCGGCATCGAAGTTCTTGATCGCGGCCATCGTCCTCGGCTCGGGTGCCACTGCTTTTCGCACCTACGGCGCCCGAATGAAGAGCGCACCGCCGCCCGATATACCGGCCCGGGCCGCCGCGCCCGTCGTCGTGAACCGGCCGATACGCGTCGCCATCTCCCAGTGGCCGGGGCACATGGCCCTGGTGGTGGGTGCCGGTGGCCTGAAGACGCAGCCTGCTTCACCGGCCGCCGCCGAGAACCTCGATCTCGAAATCGTTTTTTTGGAAGACGCTGCCACCAAGAACAAGGCCCTGCAGACGGGCGAGATCGACTTCGTCTGGCAGACCGTCGACGAGCTGCCGATCAGCATGGGCGGCTACCGGGCAGCCAAAGTCGATGTTCGAGCTTTCCTTCAAATCGACTGGTCGCGCGGAGGAGATGCGTGCGTCGCCTCGCAGGAGGTGCAGAAGGTGGAGGATATCGCCGGTCGCAAGGCGGCCATGCTGATGTTCTCGCCCGATCATACCGTCTTCGAGTTCATGATCACGAACTCGCGACTCACGCTCGAGCAGGTCGCCGATGCGCGTAAGGCCGCCCTATTTTCCATGGATGACTTCACCTATGGCCGCACGCTCTTCACGGAACGCAAAGTCGACGTGGCCTGTCTGTGGGAGCCGGACGTCACGCTCGCGCTCGACGGACGCGCGGGATCCCATCGTCTTTTCTCCACCGCCGATGCGACCGAGCTTGTGGCCGACGTGCTCCTGGCGCGCAAGGAGTTTCTCGACACGAGGCCGGACATCGCCGACAAACTGGCACGGGTCTGGCTGGCCGCCGTGGAATTGGCGGAGCGAGACAGGCCGGCGGCGGCCCGTCTCATCTCGACCGTCGCGTCCCGCTTTCGTGACGAGATGGGCTACGAGAAAACGCTGGAAGCGCTGGCGTGGGCGAAGTGGACCGATCTCGGCGACAACGTTCGCATGTTCGGCGTCGATGGGGCCCTGCCCGCCTTCGACCGCGTGTACAACCAGGCCGACAGCATTTGGATCAACTACCCCCAAGCCGACATCAAAGACCGTTTTGCCCCGGCCGTATTACGCGACGATGGCGTCGTGCGGCGGATTTGGCAGGCCCGGGGCCGGCCGTTGTTCGCCAGACCGGAGGTCTACGAGCGGCGGGCCGCCCAGGTCGGGCGCCCGGTGTTCACCAAACCGGTGTCCATCAATTTCCCGGTCAATAAAAGCGAGCTCAGCGTCGAGGCTCTCGCCACCATCAACCAGCACATCCTTCCTCCCCTGGAGACCGCACGAGGCATGTCCATCCGTGTCGAGGGCAATACCGACACCGTGGGCGACAAATGGTTCAACCAGCACCTGAGCGAGCTCCGCGCTCAGGCCATCATCGACTATCTGGTCGGCCGCGGCATTCCACCGAACCGCATGGTGGCCAAGGGAAACGGCGCCACCAATCCGCTCACCACCAACACCACTGCCGAAGGGCGCGCCAAGAATCGGCGCACCGATGTTCTGTTCATTCGCGGGCCGGCGGGTACTCCCTAAGGGATACGCGGGCCCACCCGCACCGAGGCGACGTTTCATGGATGAGAATCACGCTTCCCCGTTCTTCGACCGCGTCAAGAGCGGGTTCTGGCTGCAGTACAACGTCATTCTTTTGGCGGGCGCGTTCTTTTTCGCCGTGGCGCTCGGCTCTTGGACACCGGTGATCGTGGGGGCGATGGCCGAGATGGTCTGGCTGGCCCTCGCCACTTCGCCGATCATTCATCAGAAAATCGAGCAGCGGCGTGCCGCCCTGCGCAGCGCCGGGTACGCAGCGGCGTATGGGGAGCAGCTTCGAGGTTTGCGGCCGGAGTACGTGTCTCGGTTCGAGCGCCTCATGCGCGTGGTCGATCAAATTCGCCGCGCAAGGTTGGACCTGGCCGGGGTGTCCCCCGGCGAGCTCGAGGGCGCCATCGACAAACTCGACCACGTCCAGAGGTCGTTCCTTCGCCTGGCCATCATCCATCAACGGGGAACGAAGTTTCTCCACGCCATGCCGGTCGCCGACCTCGAACGCGAGACGGCTCGAATCGGCGCGGCGATCGCGGAAGAAAGGGATTTGTCGATTCGCATGGCCTTGCGCCAGTCGCTCGCGCTAGCGCAAAGGCGAATTCGTCAGCGCGAGCAAATGGTGAGCACGCGGCGGACCGTAGAGCTGCAGATGGCCACGATGGAGCAAACGTTCCTGTACCTCGACTTGGTGGTCCTCGACGGTGGCTCGGCCTTCGAGTTGAAAGAGGAGATCGATGCGTTCACCGTGCCGATCACGACCGTGGATGGCCTGGAGGCCGAAGCAGACCGCACACTCGAGATTGGCGATGCCAGTTCGCAAACGTATGCGATACCCATCGTTCTCGATTCCGACTAAACCGACGGCTCCACCTTCGGCTTCGTACCCGCGGGCCACCCTGTCGGGGGCGCATTGAAATAAAGGTTGAGCCGCACAGGCTGGGCCCGGCGACTAGAGACAGGTAGCCATCGTTGCACCCGCAGAAATCATCAATGAAGAATCTCCGCCCGCGGAAAAAATTCCTCGGCGCGCGCCACAGACAGCTGGATGCGCGCCGCCCCGGCGGGTGCTCTCGAACGCCCGGCCTCGTCGTGCTGGCGCTCGGTTGGGTAGCCTGCTTTAGCGACGTCGAACGCCCATGCATGCCGGGCCAGACAGTGGGGCCCGACAACAAGTGCTGGTCCGAGTACGTCGTCCGGCTCGATTCGGTCGGCTTCTTTCCCGATCGGGTCAAGCTCGCGAGCTACCCAGGCGCGAGCGGCACCTTCCACGTGCGTACCGTCGATGGCGCCATCGTCTTCAGCGGCATTTCCAAAGCCGTGCACAACGGCGATACCAGCGAAGACCTCGGGGTGGCCGACTTCTCGGCCCTCACCCAGCCCGATCAATACTACGTGGATGTCCCCGGGGTGGGCGAGTCGCCCCGTTTCCGGATCGCCCACGACGTCTACGACTCGGCTTTCAGTGCCGTGTTTCTGGGGCTCTATGGCCAGCGCTGCGGCACGTCGGTTTCGTTGCGCTACGACAGCGCGGAGTTCAGCCATGGCGCCTGCCACCTGCGCGACGCACTCCTCACGCACGCCACGGGCGCGAATGTCACCCGCGAAAGTCTGGGCGGTTGGCACGATGCCGGCGACTACGGAAAATACACGGTCAACGGCGCATTCGCGGTGGCGTTTCTGCTCAAGGCCTGGGAGCACTTTCGTCCGGTGCTCGAGCCGATGGTTCTTCCCATCCCCGAACGCGGCGGCGCGACTCCCGATCTTCTCGATGAGGCCCGATGGCAGCTCGCGTGGCTTCTGACCACGCAATTTCCCGATGGAGCGGCGACCCACAAAGTCACCGCGCTGAACTTCGAGGGGATGGTTTCACCGACCAGCGACACCCAGGCTCGCTACTATTCGCCGACGGGAACCGCAGCGACGGCCGACTTGGCGGCGATCATGGCCATGGCCGCCAGAATTTACGAGCCTTACGATCCAGCCTTTGCCCAGACTTGCCTGGAAGCAGCGCAGCTTTCCTACGCGTATTTGCAGAGTCATCCCATCAACCAGCCGCCCGACTTGTCCCAGTTTCACACCGGCGGCTACGGCACCCAGGATTCGGACGATCGCCTCTGGGCTGCCGCGGAAATGTGGGAAACGACGGATTCGCCCGACGCGCTCGCCGATTTCGAGCAGCGCGCGGCCGGTGGGGCGGTCCTGCCGGAGTGGGACTGGTCGAATTTACAGAATCTCGGCTATTTCACGTATCTCTTGTCGGCCCGCGCCGGCAGAGATCCTCGGGTGGTGAAGGCGCTCGAGACGAGCACCGTCGCGGTGGCCAATGGCATTGCCGCCGCCGCCGACGCGCACGGCTACGGGCGCGGACTCGGTCCCCGGTATTATTGGGGCATCAACGGGACCGCCGCCCGCGCGACGATGAATCTGCAAGTGGCCTATCGCCTCAATCCGGACAGTCGATATCTCGACGCGTCGGTTCAGCAGCTCGGCCACCTCTTCGGGCGCAACTACTACGGCCGCTCGTTCGTCACCGGATTGGGCCACCGGCCTGCCGCCCATCCTCATCATCGGCCTTCCGTCAGCTCCGGGAAGGTCTGGCCAGGCCTGCTCGTGGGGGGCCCGTGGCCACAGGCCACGGACTGGATCGACAGCGCGAGCGACTACGAAACGAACGAAATCGCCATCAACTGGAACGCGGCCCTGCTGTACGCGCTGGCCGGTTTTACCACCTCGAACAGCGCGTCCCAGGGTACGGCGCGTTAGGCTCAACTACGGGCCTGTCGATCGTCCGACCGGGGAAATTGACAGCGATGGATCGACCACCACCAGGATTTGGCCGGGCAGCGTCGGCATCTGCGGTCGCGCTCGTACCTCGGTGACAATGCCCGACGCCGTCGCGGGGACGACGACTTCCATTTTCATGGCCTCGAGCACGATGACCGTATCTCCCTTTTGGACCCGCGTGCCCGGCTCGACCAGGACTTTCCAAATGCTGCCCGCCATGGCGCTCGTTACGGGGACCGATCCGAGAGGTAGAGCCGGCGCCTCGTCCGGCCGTCGTTCGAAGTCCGCCATGGCGGGACTCACCACGTCTTGGCCGGCGGCGCGCCATCGCTCCCGCTCCGCGTCGAAGGCCGCCTGCTGCGCGGTCTTGAAGTGAGCGATCGCGCTGGCGCGCTCGGCGATCCATCGCCGATAGGCACCGTACCGAAAAACCTCCGGCTCGATGCGGACGTCCACGCCGCCGTACGGAAAGCCAGCCCGCATGGCGAGCAGTTCGGCGGCTTCGACCGGAAAAAAGCGGATCTGATCGAAGAAACGCAGAAGATAGGGCTTGCCGTCACGAAAAGCGGAAGTCTGCCGATAGGTATTCCAGACTTGTAACGTTCGTCCAACGAATTGGTAGCCCCCCGGCCCTTCCATTCCGTAAATGCACAAATACGCACCCCCGATGCCGACGGCATTTTCCGGGGTCCAGGTGCGCGCCGGATTGTACTTCGTCGTCACGAGACGATGGCACGGGTCTAAGGGGGTCGCGACCGGCGCGCCCAGGTAGACGTCCCCCAAGCCGAGCACCAGATAACTCGCGTCGAACACGACACGCCGCACGTCGTCGACGCTGGCGAGCCCGTTGATGCGGCGGATGAACTCGATGTTGCTCGGACACCAGGGAGCATCGCTCCGCACCGATCGCATGTACTTTTCGATGGCGAGCAGCGTCGCTGGGTCCTCCCACGAGAGCGGTAGGTGAACGACGCGCGCGGGAATGGAGAGCTCGTCCAATCGAGGCAGGTCGCGGGCGAGGTCGCGCAATAGGGCGAGCAGACGTCGCGTGGGAAGCCGTACCGGGTCGTAATGGATCTGAAGGGATCGGATGCCAGGCGTCAGCTCGATGAGCCCCGGCACGCGGCGCCGCTCGACCTCCTGCATCAGCGCATGAACGCGCAGGCGAAGTCCGAGATCCAGCATCGGCGGCCCGTATTCGACGAGTACGTTGTCGTCGCCGTCGCGGCGGTACACCACCGAATCCATCGGATCGGTGGCGTCGTCTCGGCCGAGAATGGGTGAAGCTTCGTCCGAAGTCGGCGCCCGCGCCCGAGCTCGGCGATGCCCGGAAACCGCCTCTTCGCCCGCGAGCCATCGTCGGCGATCCTCGAACTCGGCGTTCGCTCGCTCTTCGCTCCAGCGTACGAAGCGAACGCGGTCGCCCGCCTTGAGCTGTCCCATCTTCCACCGCTCACTGCGGACGATGGTGATGGGGCACACGAATCCTCCCAGACTCGGGCCGTCCGGCCCCAGCACGACCGGCATGTCGCCGGTGTAGTCGACCGTTCCGATCGCGTAGGCGTTGTCGTGGATGTTCGATGGGTGTAGGCCCGCCTCGCCTCCGTCGGTGCGGGCCCAGCGCGGCTTGGGCCCGACCAGGCGAATCCCGGTGCGATCGGAATTGTAGTGCACCTGCCAGACTGCGCCGAACAGCGCCTGGATGTCGTCGGCCGTGAAGAAGTCCGGAGCCGCATGGGGGCCGAGAAGGACCCCCAGCTCCCAAGTCTCGGGATACTCGGGAATGCGCCCGCGGTAAGGAGATGCTTTCTCGTCGGACGGCGCTGCGGCCGCCACGTGCAGCACGTCCCCGGCCCGGAGCGCGCGGCCTCCGTGTCCCCCGAAGCGACCGAGCATGAACGTCGATGCCGATCCGAGATAGCGGGGCACATCGAATCCGCCTCGTACCGCGAGGTACGTGCGGGCACCGCGGCCCGTGGCCGCAGCGATCCGAACTTCCGCGCCCGCCGGGATCCGCAGCGGTTCCCCATGCGCCATCGGGTTGCCGTTGATCGTTGCCGTCATGGCCGCGCCGGTCAGGGCGATGGTGGCCTCGCTTCGAAACCGGAGTGTCGGTCCCACCAACGTGATCTCCAGCGCCGGCGCTCCGGCCTCGTTGCCCACCATCCGATTGGCGACGCAAAAGGCCCAGTCATCCATGGGCCCCGACGGCGGCACTCCGACCGCCCACAGCCCGAGCCGCCCCGGATAGTCCTGCACCGTGGTCTGCATTCCGCCTTCGATGACGTCGATGGCGGCCGACGGATAGGGAATCTCGGCGAGCGTCTCGGTCGTGACCCTCCCGTTTTGCATGGGCGCAGAATCCAAGAGGCTGCGTAGATAGCGGACATTGGTTTCGACCCCCGCCAGGCGCGTTTCGGAAAGCGCTCGTGCCAGGTTGGCGAGCGCGGCGGCGCGGGTTTCGCCGCGGGCAACGATCTTCGCCAGCATGGGATCGTAATGCGGCGAAATCTCGGTGCCCGCCTCGATCCAGCTGTCGACGCGAACATCGGGAGGGAAAACCACCTCGGTGAGGACGCCGCTGCTCGGTTGATGATCCTTGCCCGGATCTTCGGCGTAGATTCGAGCTTCGATGGCGGCCCCGCGCGCCTCGGGGACGAGCGGAAAGGGGCGACCCTCCGCTTGCCGGATCATCCATTCCACGAGATCGATGCCGAGCACCTCTTCGGTGACGGGGTGCTCGACCTGCAGGCGCGTATTGACCTCGAGAAAATAGAAGTGGGAGCCATCGGCATCGAGAACGAACTCCACCGTCCCGGCCGAGGCGTAGCGGACGAGGCGCCCGAGAGAAATCGCTGCGCCAAAGAGCTCTTGCCGAACGGCGGCGCTGAGGTTCGGCGCCGGCGTCTCCTCCACGACCTTCTGATGCCGCCGCTGGGCGGAGCAGTCGCGGTCACCGAGGGCGAGCACGTTTCCCGCACCGTCTCCGAAGATCTGAACCTCGATGTGGCGCGCTCGTAAAATCAGCTTCTCCAGGTAAGCCCCGGTGCCTCCGAAATGGAGGGCACCGAGTCGTTCGACCGCTTCGAATGCCGCCGCCAGTTCGCCAGGCTGGTGACAAATCCGAAGCCCGATGCCTCCTCCGCCGGCCGTGCTCTTGAGCATGACGGGATATCCGAGTCGCTCCGCTTGGCTGCGCGCATCGTCGGCATCGGATAAGAGCGAAGTCCCCGGCACCAGCGGTACCCCGGCGCGCTCCGCGATCTCACGAGCCAGGTGCTTGCGACCAAAAACGCGAATCTGTTCGGCAGTAGGACCGATGAACGCCATGCCCGCGTCCCCGCACGCTTGCGCGAAATCCGCGTTCTCGCTGAGAAAGCCGTAGCCGGGGTGGATGGCCTGGGCCCCGGTTCGCTGGGCGGCCTCGAGAATGCGCGTTGGATTCAGATAACTCTCCTTGGCGCGCGATGCGCCGATGGAAATCGCCTCGTCGGCCTCGCGAACGTGCCTCGAGTGCGCGTCAGCCTCGGAATAGACGGCGACCGACCGAATCCCCAAACGGCGGAGTGTCCGTACGATGCGGCAGGCGACCTCGCCCCGATTGGCTACGAGCACCTTGTGGAAAGCACGTTCCGTCACGGCTGGTTCCACACCAAAAGCCGGATCGGAGTGGGGTTGTAGGCATTGCAGGGGTTATTGAGCTGCGGACAATTCGAGATGAGGCAAAGCACGTCCATCTCCGCGCGCATCTCCACGTATTTTCCGCCCCGCGAGATGCCGTCGGCGAACGACAGGGCTCCGTCCGGCGTCACCGGCACGTTCATGAAGAAGTTGATGTTCGCCGACAGATCGCGGATCGAGAGCGGCACGCGCGCTCGGGCGATGGCAAGCAGGAAGCTGTCACGGCAGTTGTGCATGGATCGGGAGGCATGCCCATAGCGGACGGTGTTGCTTTCTGCCGAGCAAGCGCCACCGATGGTGTCATGGCGGCCGCAGGTATCGGCCACGATGGTGAGCATGACGTTGCCCTCGGAGGAGAGGAGCTCGCTTCCGGTCGTCAGGTAGAGATTCCTCTGTGCGCGGATGGTGTCGGCAGCGCTGTAGTGTTCGCGCGGGTCGGATTCGCTGAAGAAAAGCGTGTCCACGGCCTGGTTGCCCTCCAGATCCACGATGCGGAAGATCTGCCCCCGGCCGATGCGTCCGAGCCAGGCCTCGCCGGCGAGTACGACTTCGCTTTTCGAAGCCCGATCGGAACGGAGAGCACTCGGGGTCAGGCGAGGAGCGGGAGCAGGCACGAGTCCTCGTTCAAGCGAAGTAACGTTCGGTGTTCTCGAAGGCGCGCGTCGCCTCCGGGCGCGACATGCGGCAAGCGTCGGTCGCGGCCGCTGGCTCGCCGCGACGGACGATCAATGAGACGCGCTTCGGTGCATAGGTCCGGCCGAGATCGAGCGGATGGGGCGACGACGCAAGGACGACGAGCACGTTCATCTCGGCGCGAAGCGAGACAGAATGGCCAGGCTTCGAGTGCGACCGGACGAGTCGCATCACCCCTTCGTCGTCCACCGCCACTTTGCTGAAGAAGTTCACGTTGGGTACGATGTCTTGCTTTCCCAGCCCCCATTTGCCGAGCTCCATCAGGAACGCATCATGGGCGTTCCGGTAATATTCGTTGCGCGCCTCGTGGTATCGCCGGGAGCCGTAGCGGGACTCGACGAAAGCGGCGTGGCAATGACCGCACAAAGTGTCGTGCCAACCCAGCGTGTCTTCGACGATCGAACAGAGCGCGCGCCCCCGATCCGAGAGCAACACCCGACCGGCCGTCAGAAACGCCGTGTATTGCGCCTTGAGGGTGTCGGGCATGTTGTATCGCTCGGACAGGAGGTCCCCGTTGAAGAAAAGGGCCGACACGTTCGCTCCCCCTTCTACGTCCGTCAAGCACAACACCTGGTGGCGCTTCAGCACATGCGACCATTTACCACCGGCCGGCAATTCATCCTCGAAGACGACGCGCGCGGCGGCGCCCTTCGATTTTTCGGCTCTCATTCGACGTCATCTCCCGCTTGCGTGAAACGAAACCTCGGCAAGAGCTCGGTCGTGCGCACCCGACTTCCGTAGATGAGAGCCTCCAGGTGGCGACGCGTCGCGAGAAAGAGTGGGCTTTCGAGCTGGGCGGGACGGCGCGGTCGCTCCAGCGGAACTTCGACGACCTCGAGCAGGTGTCCCGGGTGCGGACCCATGACCAGGATTCGGTCCGCGAGATAGACCGCTTCGTCGAGGTCATGGGTGACGAAGAGCACCGTCACGTCGACGATCTTCCAGATCTGCAAGAGGTAGCCTTGCATCTCGGCCCGCGTTTGGGCGTCGAGAGCGCCGAACGGCTCGTCCATGAGCAAGACGCGTGGCTGATTGGCCAGCGCGCGTGCGATCGCAACCCGCTGCTTCATACCGCCCGAAAGTTCATGAGGATATGCGCCCGCGAACCGGCCGAGACCCACCACCTCGATCCACTCGCGCGCTTCCTCCTCGGCGCTATGTCGGGAGCTTCCGCCCACCTCCAGCCCGAACATCACGTTTTCGAGCACCGTTCGCCACGGGAAAAGCGTGTAGGTCTGGAAAACCATACCCCGATCGCGCCCCGGCCCCCTCACCTCGCGGTCCCCCAAAAGGACGCGGCCGCTGGTCGGCGCATCGAGACCAGCCACGATACGCGCCAGCGTCGATTTGCCGCAGCCCGAAGCGCCAATGACGCAGATGAGCTCGCGGCGGTGGGCACGAAAGGAGATCCGATCGAGCGCGGTCACCGGACCTCGGTCCGTTTCGAACACCTTGCCAACGTCGCAGATGTTCAAAACGACAGGCCGTTCGTAGATACGGCGGAAACGCTCGGCGACCTCGGCGCTCTTGTCACGATAGTCGGGAAGGGGCAGCACGGTCGCGCTGCCATTCTCGGGCCCCATCACGCCGGTTGCTCCTTGGTCGCGCGTCCGTTGCCTCGCGCGGCAAGGAACTTCACGATCGACCTGACCAGAGAAGGTTTGGCTCGGGCAGGGGTCCAGGGGAAGAGGGCCGACCCGATGCGCGCGAGAATCACGTCCGACGACAAACCGATGAGACCGATGAGAATGATGGCGGCGTAGACGTTCTCGTAGTTGCGATAGCGAGCCTGCTGGTGAATGAAATACGTGATGCCGGACGTCGTCCCCACCAGCTCGGCCACGATGAGGTACGTCCACGCCCATCCCAGAAGGACGCGCAGGTCGGTGTAAAGATCGACGACGACGCCCGGGACCGCCACCTTGAGCAGGAGCTGGCTGCGGTTGGCCCCCAAAGTCTCGGCTGCTTCGAACAGCGCAGGATCGAGTTTGCGCGTCGTATTCGCAATGACGAGCACCTCTTGGAAGAACGTTCCGATGAAAATGATGGCAATCTTCGGCAGATCGTAGATTCCGAGCACGGCGACGGCGAGCGCGCCGAACGCCGGCGCCGGCAGGTAGCGAAAGAATTCCAGGAACGGCTCGGTGATCTTCGCGAAAAAGGGAAACGTCCCGCACAAAATGCCGAGCGGAACGCCCAACAAGGAGGAGAGCGCAAAGCCTGCAAAGATGACTTTCAGACTGTGACCGAGGCTTTGATGGAGCCAGGGTTCGCTCGGGAGTCGCGGTGGCATTTTGAAGGCCGTGTACAGTGCGCGCGCGACCTGGTGGGGGGCCGGCAGGTAGACGGGATTCGCCGGGCGCCCCTCGGCCAGAGAGCGCCCTTCGAGCACGGCCCGCGCCCGCTCGGCCGCGAACACCTCACGCTCCACGAGCATTCCCGGTTGGAAGTAGTCGATCGACCCCGGCTGCTCGATGAGGATAAAAGGATGCCAGATGAACGGCACGTACGATACCAGCGCCCATAGCGCGAGGGGGAGCAGGAAGGAGAAGACGGCCAGCATGGAGGCTCGTTCCTGGGGCAGGTCCTTGCGAATGCGAAACCATTCGCCGCGCCCCCTCGTCTTATCGCGCGGGGCCGTCGCGCGCGGGGCCGTCTCCAGCCTCGCCCCTTGATCGCGCCCCTCGTTCACAGGGCATCGACCAGACTGGGATCGATGTAATCGTCGACCGCCTGGGATTCCTTGTACACTTGGTTGGCGACATTGAACTCGTTGGCGACTCGAGTGGACCCGTAGAGCGAGTCGAGGCCCGGCCCTTTCTGGAATCGCTTCTTGGCGTCGCCGATCGACAAGAAGTAGGTGCCCGGGATAGCCGCAGCATACTCCTCGGGCTTCACGCCGACCTTGGCCGCCATGATGGCCGCGGCTTCGGGCTGCGTGCGGGGGTCGCGCACGAAATCGGAAATCCGATACCAGACCTGGACGACTTTCAGCCAATCGTTGCGACGCTGGGCGAGACTCTGCGGATTCACGGCGACGGTGTCGTAGATGAGCCCTGGAACGTCGGCGCTCGAGAAGAGCGGTTTGGCTCCGGCCGCGGCCTTCAGGGCTTGCCCCGACACGGGATACCACGCGGCGACGGCCGCCACTTCCCCGGACGCAAGCGCCTGCGGTGTTTCGTTGGTCGCAAAGTTGACCATTTCGACGTCGCTCGGTTTCATGCCGAACTTGTCGAGAGCTTTCAAGAAGAGAAGGTGCTCCACTAGCGTGAGCTCGAGCCCCACCTTCTTGCCTTTGAGACTCTTGAACGAGTCGACCCCGCGTCGGCCGATGATCTTGTCGTTCCCGTTGCTGTAGTCCGTGAGCAGGATTATCTTGCTCTTGGCGCCGTTGGCGCCCGTCACCAGCGCGTCACCATTGGTCACCATCACGGCATCGACCTTGCCTGCCGCGAACGCGTCCATGGACGGGAGATAGTCGAACCAGGAGAACTCGACGTCCAAGCCTGCCTCTTGGAACCATTTCTTCTGAATCCCGATTTCGAAGGCGGTCCAGCCGGGCCAGTCGCTGTAGGCGATGCGTAAAGGGGCTTTCTTCGGCGCGGGCGCGGGGGCTGCCATGACCGAAGCCGACGCCGTGACCACCGCCGTCTTCTCCGTTTCCTTCCCCTGACAAGCAAACGCTGCCAACGAAAAGAGGAGCAGCCATCCGAAGAGGAACTTTTTCATTGGACGGCGATCTTGCGCCGTCCGCGTTTACGGTTCGTTTCGTGGATGTTGCATCGCGGCCGCGGGAAGGCGGAACCCGGTGCGTTTCCGGGGCCTCATGCCAAGAATCGGTCGAGGGGTCCCTGTCCTAGGTCGGTATTGCCGAACGTGGGGATGTCGGCGAGTCCCAAGGCGTGGCACATCGAAACGAGCAGTCGATTGCCCACACGCAGACGATGGGGGCAAACTGGACGCTAGGGAGCAAATTGGTCATATTGGTCATGTGCGGAAAACCTCGCTCGCCAACGCCAAAACCCACCTTTCCAAGTTCGTCGACCTCGCTGAGCATCGTGGCCAGCGCATTCTCATTCTCAGGCATGGCAAGCCCGCCGCAGTGATTGCTCCCGCGGATATGCCTACAGCGTCTGCGCCGCCACTTACGACAAGCGAGGCCAAGGACCTGCTCGACCGGCTCGCGCGGTGCGCTCTTCCGTCGGAGAGCATCGATGAGGCGCTCGGGCGACGACGCCACGATCCAGCCAAGTAATGCGCCTCGTGCTCGATGCCTCGGTCGCGATAGCTGCAACGCGAGCCTTCGAACCCTTCTACGCCCCCGCCCGCGCGCAAGTGGAGCGAGCGCTCCAAGGGATCGATGTGGTTGTCGTGCCAGCCTTCTTCTTCGTTGAGGTGGCCGGGGCGCTTGCGCGTCAGGGAGTGGCAGAGCCCGACATCCATGCTGTTCTCGATCCGCTCACTCGCCCCCCTCATGAAGTCGTCACGATCGGACCGAAGCGGGCGCGCGCCGCGCTGCGCATGGCCATTGCATGTAAGCTTCGCGGGCGCGACGCCCTCTACGTGTGGCTCGCTGAGCGTGAAGGAATCCCTGTCTGCACGCTCGACGAAGAGATACTGCTGCGAGGAACGGCACGTGCGCAGACCATTCGGCCGCAGCTCGGCGTGTGATCGCGATGATTGCTTTCGCCGCTACGTCGGCGCGTGCTTGAGCTGATCCCGAACCCCGCACGATCTGGGGAGACGACGTCGCGACCGACCACACCTACACGCCGTCTTCGCTTTGAACGATCTGCCGTTCGGGCCAATCCTCGGCCGCGCCATCTCATCGAGGTGGAACACGAGCTCTTTCATCTGGTGGCGTTCGACGAGCTTGGCACGTCGCGTAGCGCGACTTTCGCGCCGGACCGCTTCGAGAAAGTCGGTCTCGGTCATACCGAAGTAGTCGCTGACCGTCTTCTCGTTGACCATCGCTGGGTAGGGCCGCGCAACCTGGAAGAGCACGCGTGGCCTCCCTCGCACGGACACGATGGCGCGGTGTGCCAAGAACGAACGTCACCCTTCGACGTCACGCGTTGGGAAGTTCCAGGGTAGAGTGTCGGCGATGGCCGACGGGATGGCTCCACGTACCAAGGCTCTCCTCGCGATCGCCGGGCTCTCGCTCGCGCGCACGGTGACCGGTTGCGCGATTCAGGAGTCGACCTTGCCCTTCCACGGCGTAACCGACGCCGCATCGCCCGATTCAACCTTTTCAAGGGATGGCGGCCCGACCAGCGGCGGTTCATCGGGCAGCGGCGGTTCATCGGGCAGCGGCGGTTCATCGATAAGCACCGATTCTTCGACCGGCGACTCCTCGGACAGTGGCTTGGGAGACTCGTCTGGTGGTGCGCTCGACGCGGCCACGCCCGCAGGGCTCCTTTGGCCTCCCGGTCAGTCCTTCCCCACATTCTCGCCAATCGATCAGCTCGAAGTGATCAACGCGGGTGGCGTGACCGTCGAACTCGATTACCTCTATCTCTCGCTTCAAGGGCTCATCAACCGCACGAAGACTCGCATCTATTTGCAGGATGGCGCGCCCGAGGGGCCGACCTTCTGGCTCGACAAGCTCAACGTGCCGAAGATTGCCGTCCGCGATCCACTGACACTGATTACCAAGTATCGAAGCGAGATTGCAGGCATCGTCATTTACGATCCCACGCTGATCGACACGGTCAACCTCGCGACGGCAATCGCGGGCATCGAGAATGGCGTCGTGGCGTCGCCGTCTCTCGCGACAACGCTCACGGCGGCACCCTACAACCTGCCTGTCCTCGCGGATCTGCAGACCAATCATTTTGCTTCCGCCAATGACGTCTACCAGTACGAGCTCACGACATACGGTGCCAGAGCGAGCACCCGGCTCATTATCGGTCTCGATCCCAAGCTCCCCCGTACGCTTCGCGACTACGCGGTTGCGTTGAAGGCGATGGTCGTCTGGCTCGACCCGCGCGACGCTGCGCAGAAAGCAATTCTGGCCGGCTTCCTCTCGAGGCTACAGCCGAACTCGCCGTATGCCGGCTGGTGGCCCGACGAGGGGAGCGGTGTGACCATGACGTCGCAGTACGGCGTACCGGTCTTCGCTGCGGACTTCTCGACCAACCTGAGTGTTCTCGGGGGGGTGCCTTACACGATCCAGCCCCCTGCGCCGCCGCCGACTCCCACCCTCGCGAACAAAGCGTACGTCGCGATATTCATGAGCGACGGCGACAACATGCAAGAAAACCAGCATCTGATGGTACTGAAGTGGGCGGATCCAAATCGCGGCAAGGTGCCCATCTCCTGGACCGTGCAACCAGGACTCGTCGACACGGCGCCCATCATCTTGAATTACTACTGGACGACGGCGACGCCCAACGACGTCATGGTTTCAGGGCCCTCGGGGCTCGGGTACACATATCCCGCGGGCTGGCCCGCGCAGCTGCTCAACGACTACACGTCGCGCTCGGCGAGCTATCTCGACCGCGCAGGTCTCCGCGTCATCACGGTCTGGAACAACGGCCTGCTCTCAGGCGCCCAGGCGACGTCTTACGCGACGAACATGCCGCGTCTGCTCGGGGTGACCGACCAGGCCGGAACCGGTGGCCTCAAGGTCATCGATTCCAAGCTGCCGCAACTCATTTTCGCATCCGCCTACGCGGAGACGGAGGCCGCTCTCGAAGCCGGAATCGACTCCCAACTTCTAGGGTGGAATAAGAGCGGGCCGCTGTTCGTCGCCGTGCAGGGAAACATGAACCAGACGGTCATCAACCCGACGACGTTCCTTGCCGTACAGCAGCATTACGCCATGAACACGGACGTCGTGTTCGTCCGGGCCGATCACCTGTTCACACTGATTCGGCAGGCCCAAGGCCTTCCGACGAATCCCTGACCGTTGCGCGTGCCGCTACGCTCGAATGATGCGCTCGCGGTATAGCGCGCAAGATTCCCGCCATCTCGGCCAACACCTCGGCCCCTTCTCGAAGCTGTTCGGAGATGTCCGAGCTCTTGCCATGCGAGCGCTGCACCGTCTTGATGATAAGTCCCCTCGAGAAAAACTGTGTGAAGATGCGGATTGAGTCGCAAGTCACTCGACGTGCGCTGCACCGCCGTCAAAGGCCATCGGCAAGAGAGGGGCAGGTATCCATCTCACCGATCAACGGGCAACGGCCTCGAAAACAAGCAATGTGCCGTTCTTCTTCGACTGGATCCTTGCACCCATTCGGTGATAGTCCGGAGCATCGGCGACGGCGCCAAAGCGAATGCTCCTACGTTTGCGTTGGCTCCTATCCCGGACGGATACGTAGTCCCGGACGGATACGTAGTCGCGCTACATGCATGCCGGGCAGCCACGCGGCTAGACGCGCCGGTGCGCGCTGTGCCGCGCGAAGCCGTGTGAGAGGGACCTATCGCAAAGACCTGCAGTCTTGCTTGGCGCAAGACCGGAGCTTCTCGTGCGAGATCGGCGGAACGAGCCCGAAGCATCTTTCCCCGATCATGCCCGACTCGTAGAGCGTCACGAGCTTGCCTGCGAGGTCATAATATAAGATGAATGAAGTATCAGCCCCTCGGAACCGCAAGACTCGATATCCATCGCAATCCTCGAACAACTCAACCGCAGTCCCCCGCCTGGTGCAGGCGTCGCGTGCTAAAGAGCCCGCGCGCTCCCAGATGAGGGCGCAATCCGCACGCTCACCGCAGACCGATTCGACCGGCTGTAGCTTGCATTGGGCCAAGCGTGGACCGCCATGCCCTGCGCGAGTCGGGGCCTGCCGTTCTACCTCCGCAGGAGTGCTGCGTCGTTCGTCTACTCCTGCGTCCGAGCCGTCTGAACGATGGTCACCGCTGCTCAACGGCGATTCCGGAGCAACACCTCCAACGGGCGCCACTGATTCCCGATCGGTTGGCGTTCGGCAACCAGCCAGAGAGGGACTCCCAACCAGCCAACCAACTAATGTCAGCGTGTGGATACGTACGAGACGTGGTCCCTTCCATTCTACGGGGGCCATGGAGCCGCCTTGCTATTTTCGCCACGTTGCTTAGCGACATCCATCGTGACTTTCCATCCAAATAGATAGGCCGGGCCCTCGAATCTGTTTTCAACCCCGAACCCCGCCCGGGAGACTTCTGCAGCATAGTGAGTCGCGAAGTCAGGAATCGTCAGGACTTCCAAGGCGTGAAATAGCTCGTGCCCCATAACGCCGATGCCGGCAGAGCGTAAGTCATTCAAGCGCTGACGGGAAGGAGGGACCCCGGCGCAGCGCGCCCGGAAGGTTCAGCAAGGGCATCCGCGTCGCATACGGGAAGAGCTTGGACGATCGGGTTGCGTCTCGAAATGGACCCGAAATCGCGACGAGGGGACGCCCGCGCGACTGAACCTCGGTCCTTGGGTGGTAGCCGGCGTTCGAGGGTCTCTACGCGACGTCGCCGAGCGACTCTGGCGCAGGACGACGCTCTTCCACCAGGGGGCCCACGGCTGGGCAAGCGGCGGGGGCGTCGGTCGGTTCACCGAAGGCACGGAGGTAACGTGCGACACTGCTGGAATCGGTGACCAACGTCCGCATCATCGCGATGCCCGACATCATGGTTGCGGCCATCGCATTTGCGGGGCGGTGTCCCAGTCGTGACCGGCAATGTCGCGCATTTCGAGCAGGTGCGCACCGCTGGATACCAGCTCGTCATCGAGAACTGGAGAACGGGCTGACGTCGGCATCCCGCGCAAGTCGATGGCCAAGCTTAGGCGCACCGGCGCCGGGTTAATTCCCGGCGCCTCTGCATCTGGCTCGCTCGGACGCCCCTTAGTTGCCGCGGGAGCGTCGACGCTGACAAGTGTGACGCGACGAGTGTGACGCTATGCTGAGCTTCATGAGCACCGACAAGCTACGCGCCGAGTCGGAGATCAAGTTGGATTTGCCCGTCGCGGAAATCTTGCGCGTTGCGCATGAGCACGGCGCGACCTCGGTGCGAGTATTCGGATCCCGAGCCCGCGGTGACTCCAAACCGGATAGCGATCTCGACCTCCTCGTTCGGTTGGATCCCAAGCGAAGCCTGCTCGACTTGATCGCCATTCAACAGGACCTCGAAGACCTGCTCGGTTGCAAGGTAGATGTCGTCACCGAGAACGCCTGTCTCCTTACATCCGCGAACGCGTACTCGCGGAAGCGTTGCCTCTGACCGGATGACGCGTCCGACGCAGCTCGCGTACCTGTGCCACATGCGCGACGCGCTGGCTGCGGTTCGTGAGTACACGGCTGGCGGTCGCGATGCCTTCTTTGCCTCGCCGATGACACAGGACGCGGTCCTGCGGAATCTCGAAGTGCTCGGCGAAGCCGTCAAAGGGGCTCGACGATAGCAGCCGGAGTCGCGCTCCAGACGTGCCGTGGCGGCGGATAGCCGGCATGCGAGACGTTCTCATTCACGAGTACTTTGACGTCGATCTCGACGTGATTTGGCGCGTCGTCGAAGATGATGTGCCCGACCTCTTGCAGGTCACTGGGCGGTTAATCGACGAATTATCGGCAAAGTAACCAGCGGCGCCTGTTCTTCGCACAAGAACGACGGAGCGCGATTGACGTGTGGCGTTTCTTGCAAGGCGCAGCGCCTCAACACCGAACAATCGTGTGTCGTCACCGTGTCCTTCGCGCCCTCGGCGATGGGGCGCCGAGGGTGCAGTCGCGTAGCCCAGCGCGGAGTTATTGGATTGGCTGCCTAGGCTACCCCAATGGGAAGCATCGAGGATGCGGCCTTTCAGCTTTCGCCGGAAGCTTACGAGCGAGGTTGGGACGCGGTTCTGGCGATGCGCTGCTGGCGCGATCTCGACAATCCTATGGGAATCGGTTCCAGCACCGAGCTCATGAACCGCGTCGGCGTCCAGCTCGATCGCGCTGGGGATCACGCGCTCGCGCTCATCGTGCGACACCGCCTGCAGAACCTCGGTTGCGCCACGGCTTGGGAGACGGTCAAGATCCTCGGCGGCGTGCTGGATCGCGCGGCCACGGTCGCCGACGCCGGGGCCGCCAAGATCCTGCGCGACGAGCTCGCCAAGACGGACCCGGCGACGGTGGACGTGAGAGCCGCACTTCGGCACTGGAAACGCTTTTTCCGTGCCCGTAGCGACCGATCGGGTCGCACGAAACGCGCAAGTACCTGACTTGCAAAATCGCCGGTTCGCGTGGGGGGCGCACGCTGCAGGCATGGGTGTTGCATCGTCGATACGTTGACCGCGCTCGACGTGCCACTCGGTGCGGTCATTGCGCGCCACCCGATGAGCCCGTGAAGACGATTGTGACCGAACAAGCAAGCATTGTCTGTTACTTAAGCTTCTCCTTGGCGCTGGCGATGGCGTGTGGTGACCGCTCGGCGCCCGATGACACGGATGCCTCGACCTGTGGCACACCGAGCGGCGGCGCATGCGATGCGTCGGGGTCGACCGGCAGCGCCGGGTCGAGCGGTCATGACGCCGCCAAAGAGGGGAACGGCGGTGGCGCGACGGCAGGTGGCATGCCCGATGGCGGCGCGACCGGCGGAAAGGGCGGCACGACGGGAGGAAGCAGCGGCACGACGGGAGGAAAGGCCGGCTCCGCTGGCGGCACGGGGGGTTCGGGTGGTCAAGGTGGGATCGGCGGCATCGGGGGACGGGGAGGAAACGCCGGAAGCGGATGCCCCTATCCGAACGATCCCCATCCGGTTTCCGGCTCGGGTTTCGAAGCCTACGAGGGAGTCGTCGCCATCGAAGTCCTTGTGCCCCATCAGATCTGTCCGGGGGGCGGACGCGACGAGCGTCGGATCGAAAATGGCCGGTTCGACCTTTTGGTCAGTGGCTACGGTTCGGTCACGGTCTTTCTCGATACCAATGGTGATGGCGTTTATCAGAAGAACGAGCCCGACTGGTTTCGAAATTCGAGCGCGGTGACTCCAGCCGATTTCGATGCCCAAAAAGAGTTCCATGTCGACATCGTCGGAATCCGCCCGAGTTACGAGACTGAGGTGGTCAACATTGCGTTCTGCAGCAATCCCGACGCGGTCGACGGCTCGGCGGATGGTGATACTTGCCTGCTCCAAAGGTTTGGGGGAAGTTCGTCCGCCGACGTTTTCTCGGCGGACATGTACGTGGTACCCCAGAGCGTCTCGTTCGCCGTGTGGTTTACCGAGCCCAATGTCGAACCTTGGCCGTTCCAGCGACGCTGGGCCCATTTCATGGCGAGCGTGGCGAAGCCGCCGTGCATCGTCGACGGCGACTTGACGACCTGTTCGCTCTCTTTTGCAGACTTCATGAAGGGCAATGGTGTAGCGGATGGGGGACGCGAGCAGTAACCTCTTCCTATCGAAGCAGATTCACGTCGAAATCCTCGATGGTCGTCGTCAGCGCGTACTGATCGGCCGCAACCCCGGCCCAAGACGGGGTCATGATGAGGCATCGAAATCTCCTGTTGTTCCAGCTCAAGGCATACGACCGCTCACGACGCGCGTATCGCGGACGACCAATGAGCGCCGAGATGCGGCGCTCAGCCGAGCAGGAGACACGGAGAATTCATCATCGACGGGATAGTAGCGAAAGGCTCGCAGTCCTTCAATGAACGCGCGCGCACACCGCGGCAACGCGTTCGTCAAGTCGACGGCCGAGAGCGGGACGGTTCACCGTGGTGTTTCCGAGGCTCTCAGCGGCCGTAGGTCAGCCTCCGTGAACGCGCGGCGATCGAAGTGCTTGACTGCCGAAGGCGACTTGCGCTCCTAATGTCCTGCGTGACGAGCAAGCGCGTGCCCGGTGGGGTGGTACACAAGCTCCCCGTAGACCTGCGTGAGGCACTGCTCGCGAGCTCCACGGCACTCGCTGCCTGGCAGGACATCACGCCCTTGGCACGCAACGAGTTCATCTGTTGGGTCGAGGATGCGAAGCAAGAGAAGACACGAAAGCACCGCATTCGCCGGACCCAGGAGGAGCTGGAAGAAGGCCAACGCCGGCCCTGCTGCTGGCCTGGATGCAAGCACCGCCAGCGCACGGGTGGGTGAGTCACAACCGTGGCCTTCACCCCGCCTCAAATGTAGACGGGCGCCCCGTTCCGCGGTTTTGATGCAGGCCGGCGTCGTCGCGTAGTTGGTCCTCGACGAGCGGGGCTGAACACGATCGCGTTGCAGACTCCCCCAAAGAGTAGGGCCCGAGGGCGTTCATCCTTCGGTCGACCGCATCGAGCCATCGGGCGACGACCGATATCGAGGACGCGCGCCCCCTCCTCGAGCCCAAGCCCGACGGGCTCAGACCTGCCCTTGGATGCGCGCCAGCGAGCGCGTAATCAGCAGCGACATCGCGGCGAGGCCGAGGCCGAAGACGCCCGCGTGCAACGCGCTCCGCGGCTCGAAGTCTCCAACGCGCAAAAGCAGCGTGTAGGCGACGGCGAGATTGCACAGCCCATACAGAACGTTCACGCGCGGCGACGACAGACCGCGGAACGGGGGCGAGGCGAACGGGGTCGGAAACGTGCGCCCGAGCACACCTGAGACGAAGTGCGGGACGAAATTTGCGAAGAAGGCGCCCGCGAAGAAGTACGCGAGGAAATGAGACCAGAGCATGGGATCTCCGAAAGGCAACTACGTGTTGCCAAGTCCCAACGTACCCGCAACGCAGCGAGATGGCAACTAGCACTTGCCATCTCGTGGAGCGTGAGCATATCCTCGCAGGCCGAGGAGTTCCTGGCGGGCCTTGACCGAGCGAACGAAGACGCGTCGAACGAGGGGCGTGCTCGGCGGGCGCAGCGAGCGCGTCGTGCAGCAGGTGCTCGTGGCCACCGTCGGCGAGCTGGCCGAGTCCGGCTACAGGGCATTTCGCATGGACGTGGTGAGCGCGGAGGCCGGGGTCAACAAGACCACGATCTACCGGCGCTGGCCCGGCAAGGCGCTGCTGGTGGCGGCCGCCGTCGAGTGGATGCGCAGGGTTGTGCACGATGTGCCGTTGCCCGACACGGGCTCGCTCGAGCGGGACCTCGCCGACGCCTTCCGGCGCAAGATGAGCTTCAAGGACCGCGTCGAGGGGCAAGCGTGGGCGCGGCTGCTCGCGGAGAAACACGACCCCGAGGTCGGCTCCATCATCGGCGATGCCGTCAAGGAGCGCAGCGACGCTTGGTACACGATGGTCACGCGGGCGGTCGCGCGCGGCGAGCTCCCCGACGGCACCGACCCGCGGCTGCTCCTAGGGATGCTCGGGGCGGTCGTCGACGCGTGGAACGCGAGCTCGTCAGGCCGGCTGAAGGCCGAGCTGCTCGAGGCTGCCGTGCGCACCGTCGTCGCCGGCGCGCGCTCGGGCTCACTAGTTCGCTCTAGCGGGCGTCGCGGGTCCGGGCGCGCGCCGCCACGAACAGCGCCGGACGCGCCCCGGTGGACCCCTGATCGGAGCTCGAGACTCGCGAGCTCGGTCAAGAACCGCAAATAGTCGCGACGCATTCCTCGACGGACGAGGGTGGCGCTCGCGGCACGCCGCAACGAGACGTGGGGTGTCATGCGTCCACCACGGGACCTCGGCTTTTCCGGGGTCGCGTCGTTTGTGGGTCGTTGTTGTTCATCGTTGTGCATTTTCGAGCAAGTGCACGCCGCCGGAGACCAGCGCCCGTTGGGCTCATCCTCTGCGCCGAGAAGGACCACGCCGTCGCGAAGTACGCCCTCGAAGGATTGTCGAACAAGGGCTCGCTGCGAGTACCGAACAGCCTGCGCGCGGAGCACCTGTTCGTCGAACAGATCGCATTGACCCGGCAATTGGAGACACGTCGAGCACCCAGGCGAGCAACACCTCGGCGTCGATGACGGAGCGCGGGCCTTAGCCCCGCTGGGAGCGCGATCACCGCCCCGGAAGCGCGCGCCAAACAACGGGACTTGACCAGGCGAACGCGGTAGGCTCCGCGCATGCTCACGGTCTACGGCTTCGCTCGAGTGAATAAAATGGCGCGCGGCAACACTCGCGACTTGCGCGTACTGTGGGCGCTCGAAGAGATGGGGCTACCCTTCGAGATCGTGGGGATCGATCACCCGAACCACGATCTCGATTCACCCTCGTACCGCGCGCTCAATCCATTCGGGCAGATTCCCACGATCGATGACGATGGTGTCGTCGTCACCGAGTCCGGCGCGATCTTGCTCTACCTCGCGCGAAAGAGCGGCAAGTTATTGCCCCACGATCTCGCAGGTGAGGCGCAAGTGCTGCGCTGGTCCGTCGCCGCGCTCAGCACCATCGAGGTACCGGTGCTCTCGCTGTGGTTTGTCAACTTGAGTGGCGGCAAGGGTACCAAGCCAAGCGAGGCGCTGCACGATTGGGCAGATATGCGCCTGAAGCAGCTCGATGGCTGGCTCGCAAATCGCCAGTTCATCGCGACCGACGACTTCACCGTTGCCGACATTCTCATGACCCACGTGCTGGGTGGCGGGACCGATCCAGGGCTGTTGAAGCCATACGCGAACATCCTCGCATACCGAGCGCGCTGCAACGAGCGCCCGGCATGGAAGAAGACGCTCGCCGCGTACAACGAGCGTGTCGAAGCCGCGTAATGCGTTCTGTGCGGCACCAGAGATGTAGCGGCCGCTGACCTCTCGCAACACATCGGACACCCCGACGAGCTGCCGCTTATCTCGTGGCCGGAGAACGAGCCTGCGCCGACTGACTTCTCGCTGATTCCTATCGACCGCGGGCGGAGGCCGACCAGCTCATCCGAGCCTCGATCTCGATCGTTCTCAACTTTGCGGGGGGCAGGTGGGGGAGACCTCAATCGCCGGCAAGCTCGGCAGTCGCGCTTTGTCCGGCGTCGGCGGTGCGGCCGAGAAAGTCGGCGATGGCTTGTAGCTCGGGTTTCTCGTACGCAGCGCAGATCCGGCCTATCGAAGTGTTCATGGTCGAGTAAAGGCGCAAGAGGTCCGTGTTCCGTTGGCGCAGGGCCCGGACGACGATACCGCGACGGTCCACCGGATCGCGGTCGCGGGCCACCCAGCCGCCGCGCTCGAGTCGGTCGAGGATGCCGGTCATGGTGGCGGGGTGCAGCCCGGAACGCCGCGCGAGCGCGCTCGGGCTGAGTGGCCCGTGACGATCGATGAGATTGAGGCAGTCGAGGTCGACATCCTTGAGCTCGAGGCGTGCGCCGACCTGTAGGTTGAGCAGAGACAGCTGGACGCTCAGCTCGCGCAGCGAATCCCTGATGGCAGCGGTGAGCCGTTTTCGATCGAGCACCCCGCCAGGGTCAGATGATTTGACATTCATATGATATGTACTAAGTACTATAGCAGAGCGTGGGCGCGAGCAAGGACCGAACATCGGCCTCTCATCGGGCATCGCCCACGCTCGGTTTCGTGATGTCCGTAGGGCAGGAGCGGGGCCTACGCGCGATCGCCAAGAAGCATGGCCGGAGGAACGATGAATATCAAAACCAAGAAAATCGCCTATTGGCTAACGACCACGCTGTTTGCGTTGGATATGGCGCTGGCCGGCGTTCTCTACCTACTGCAT
Source organism: Polyangiaceae bacterium (assembly GCA_035318465.1). Lineage (GTDB taxonomy): Bacteria > Myxococcota_A > Polyangia > Polyangiales > Polyangiaceae > DASWDH01. The sequence continues at coordinate 76,037 of DATHES010000113.1, read as the reverse complement.
GCGCCGTTCTTGATGAAGGCCTTCGCGCACCTCGGCTACCCGGACTATTTTCCAAACATTCTGGGGGTCGCCAAAGTCCTGGGCGCCTGCGCCCTTTTGGCACCGGTGCCGTCGCGACTGAAGGAATGGGCTTACGCGGGATTTGGGATCACGCTCATCAGCGGATTTGTTTCTCACCTCGTCTTGGGCGATGGTCTCACGGGAACGGACGGGTTCGGGGCGCTGGCGCCGGCGATGGTATTTGCCCTGCTGACGGCGTCGTACCTGACGCGCCCGGCCGCGCAGCGGTCGTCTCGAGCCGGCATGGATAGTCGTGTGCAGGGGCACGGAAGCGAAGGAGCTCTCGATAGCTCGTATGTCGTGCATGCGCCCGGTGGATGACCCGCATGTGCCGCAGAATGCCGATTAGCGATAATTGCGCCAGCTCTGGCGCCGGCTAACCATACCTCAAGTACGCCGCCCGCATGCTTCCTGTGGGGTGTACGATTACCCGGACCACGGCTTCGAGATCAGCTTCTGAACTATCGCAAAGCGCGCGCGATCTCCAAAGACCGCAGACCAGCTGAACTGCGACCCTTAGCATCATCGAGGCGCAGAAGTTTGTCGACGCGCGTCCTACATCGGGTCATCGTCGAACGGCTGCTTCGATCGGGTCGGTCGAGGCAGCTCGCACGACTCGAGGCCTGAAGGACTCCAAGGTGCCCCATGAAAAAATGGATCCCCATCGTTGCAATCATCGTCATCGCCATTCCCGTCATCGCTTTTTCGACTTCTTCATCGAGAGGCGCCGGCCATCGCGAACTCATCGAACGGCTCGATTCAAAAACGAGCAAAGTGGAACTCTTTTGGGATGCTCCCCCGAAAACCGACCATAAACTACCGGCAATTTTGTACGTGCACGGCGTCCAGGATGAAGGTCGACCGGGGGCTATCAACTTGGCGAAAGGTGGCATTCTCAGCTCCACTGCCAAGCTCGGCTACTTTGCGGCCGCCATGTCGATGCCAGGCTATGGCCAATCGTCCGGCGAAGGAGACTTTTGCGGACGAGACTCCCAGACAGCGCTGCAATCGACAGTGGCCTATCTTCGGAACAGGCCGGATGTCGACGCCCATCGCATCGCCGTTTCGGGCCTTAGCTGTGGCGCTACCGCAGCGGCCATGATCGCCGACAAGGAACCGCTCGCCGCCATGATCCTCATCTCGGGCGTTTATGATTTCGAGGACATGTTGGCAAAGTGGCGAACACCGGACTGGCCGCTCCAGCGAGACGTCATGAATTACATCGAAAAGGCCGTCACCACCGATGGGGGATCGCAAACGGCCGCCCGATATCGTTCTTCTTTACCTCATGCCGATCGATTCAAGATGCCCGTCTTGCTGATTGCCGGAGGAAAAGATCGAATCGCCGATAGCGAACAGAGCGCTGCGCTGGCCAAAGCCATCCAAGCGAACGGTCACGCTAACCGTTTGATTCTGAACCCCGAGGGCGGCCATATGCTTTCTTACGGCGAGTGGGTGAAATACTCGACGGAGTTCTTGCAGCAGCAGGGGCCTACCTCGCACGAACACTGAACTCGGCCGCAACACCCCGCGTCGCGCGGCTCGAAACTTTGCACATTCGAGTGTCGTGCCCTTGCCGCACTCATTGGTGTACGATGCGCCGATGTACTACCGAACCTTTTCACAATTCAAAAAGCAGCTCGGGCAGTTGGACAAGTGGTTGGAGACGGCGGCTGCCACCGCGCAGGCAAAGTCGTTCGATCCCAACGTGTTTCTCGGGCTTCGGCTGGCGCCCGATCAGTTCGCCTTTGCGCGCCAAGTGCAGACGGCGTGTGACACCGCCAAGGTCGCGGCGTCGCGGCTCACCGGCAAAGAAGCACCGTCGCATCCCGACACGGAGCAAACGCTGGAGGAGCTCCGAGCCCGCGTGCGCGCCGTCATCACCTACCTCGACGGCTTTTCGGAGAAAGACTTCGAAGGCGCGGCAACCCGCACGATTACCCAGCCGCGCTGGGAGGGCAAGACGATGACGGGAGCCGACTATTTCCTCGAGCACGCCCTGCCGAACTTCTACTTTCATCTGACCCACACGTACGCGATCCTTCGCCACAACGGCGTCATTCTAGGCAAGCGCGACTACCTCGGCCCGCTCACCCAGCGCGCCGCTCCCTGACATCGAAGTCATCGCGGTGACCGACGGCTCCATCCATTGCGCGGGAAAGCCGTCGCGTCGCCAGAGGCCCTTGCCGATGAACCGTGCAGACGCAAATCGACGCAACCGTCCGGCCCAAGCCGCTGCGTGGCCAGCGGCGAGAAAACCGAGAAAGACAGTGGGGAAGCTATTGCTTTTTCACGCGGGCGCGCGCTTCGGCGATTTCGTTGCGGCCGTCACCCGTGCCCCGTATGGCGGCGATCTTCTCGAAGTACGATTGTGCGCGGGTTGCGTCGTGCGCGCGATCGGCGGCGTGGGCCGCACCTGAAAGCGCCAAGAGGCGGTTCGGCGTCGTGCGGAGCGCGCGCTCGTATTCGGCGAGCGATTCCGCGGCGTCCCCCTCCTCGTAGAGAAGATCCGCGAGTTGCTCGCGGATCGGGAGCACCGCTCCGGGGGTGGAGGGGTGCTTGCCGAGTGCGTCTTCCGTGTCGGCGGCGGATCGCATCGCTGCGATGGCCGCTTTTTTTTCACCCGTCACGCGGAGCAGCCATGCCTCCGCCGCTGCGCGTTGCACGTCGACTTGCTTGACGAAATATTGGTACTTCGGATCGTGAATGGCGTCGCGCAGCTCTTTGAGCCGCAGGATCCCGGCCTTCACACCCGCAGGATCGTTCGAGCGCGCGCTGCCGATTGCATTTGCATATGCGACATGCGCCTCGATAAACGGCAGGTTCGTCGCGAGCTTCGTCGGCTTGAGCGCCGCGGCTTCGGCCCACTTGCGGCGCTCGAGCGCGTAACGCGCGGGGATCGTCGCGAAGGGAGAGCCGGCCACGAGATCGACCGGAGGATTCGTTTTGTCGATCGTCGCCACGTAGTCGACGATTGACTTGGCTTTCGCATCCTGACCCGATTGCAGATAGGCGTAGACCATGTAGTCGAGGGCGTGCAGCTCTTCCGCTGCGTGGGCGCCGGGATGAAAGCGTGCCTCGTACTTGCGGGCGGCTTCAGCTGCTGCGAGATTCGAGGCCGCCGAGTCCTCCCACATGCCGAGTCGCGTGAAAATGTGCGAAGGCATGTGCAACGCGTGCGGCACCCACGGCGCCATGCGCGCATAGGAGCGGGCGGCGGGCAACCCCTTCTCGGCGACGGGCGGATAGTCGTAGCTGTGGATCAGATAGTGGGCGATCCCAGGGTGATCGGGATTGGCTGGGAATAGCTCCTCGAGAATGCGCGCCGCCTTCGCGGGCTTCGCGAGCGTCGCGTCGGTCGGCGGATGAGTGGCCAGGAGCGCCAAGGCGTAAAAAGCCTTCGCCTCGATGTCGCTCGGAAACTGCGCGACCACGCTTTGCATCTTCCCTTCGTAAGCGAGCGCCCCCTTCATGTGATCGCTCACGACGACGCCGTGACACGATTGCGACGCCGGTTCGGCGCTGCCCGTCGGCGCGACATAAAACGCCTCGATGGCCTCGATGTACGCGCGCTCACGCGGACTCACAGGCTCGATCGAGCGCGCCTTCTTGACCGCCGCGAGGCCGGCTTCGAGCTCATCGGGGCGCGGCGCCGCCCAAATCGGATGCCAGTACGTCATGGCGACACCCCATTGGGCCATCGCGCACTTCGAATCCCGCTCGGCGATCGCTTGAAACCGCCGCCGCGCCTCGTCGTAAAAAAATGAGTGCAAGAGTGCCACGGCGCGATCGATCTCGCCCTTTTCGGACGGGGAGCACGAAGTCGGAAAATTCGCGCTGCCCACGCGATCGCCTAGATCGGGACGGCCGGACGGCGTATTCGAAGTCGATGTTGCCCCAGGCGGTTCGGGCGTTGCGGCAACCTTGGGGCGAGCACTACAGGCGACAACGAGCGGCGCCAACGCGAAAACGAGCTTCCTTCGCATGGCCCGAACTTTACCAAAGTCCGAACGGAACTGCCGGCCAGCCGCTGGAGCCGCCTCTGTCCGGCCAACTGCGTGGAGTTTCTGGCTCGGGTAGTGCGATTCCTCGAGGACCAGCTCGGATTGCGGCCCATCGGCCCGTGATGTCAGCGGCCTAGCCGTACGATCGTTTCTTCGAGCAAGGTGCGCATTGCCTCCGCCGAGCGCGCGCGGATGCGGCGACCGTGGCCGGGCAGTACCCATTCGAAGCGAAGGTCGCGGAGCCGTTCGAGCGAGCGGATCTGGTTGCTCCATGAGTACCAGCAGACTTCGCGGCCCATATCGAGCCGTTCATCGACTTCGTCCCACCACAAGTGATCGCCGGTGAAGAGGAACTTGTCGCGATACAAAAGCGCAATCGAACCACGCGTATGTCCCGGTACGGGAACGATGGTGAGCTCTTCGTCGAGGACGATGGGATCCCGACCGGTGACGCGATGCTCGACGGGTAGCGCGGCGGCGTCGTCGGCGTGCATCACGCGCTCGCAGCCGAAGCGCCGCGCAAATGCGGCGTGATCGGCGACGTCGTCGCCGTGTGAAAGCACCATGGTTCGCACGCCACCGAGCGCCTCGATGCGTTCGTACAGCGGAGCGGCGGCACGAGGCGAATCGACGAGGATGTTGCCACGGGGTCGCACGATCAAATAGGAGGCCGCCCCGTAGGATTCTTTGGCGTGCCAGCCGCAGTAGTACACATCGTCTTCGAGCAACTCGGGAAACGAGACGACAGCGGCGCGGAGCGAGTGCTTGGTGGTACAGCCGATGCTTGCCGTCGGACAGGCGACCGTGGCCATGAGGGCGCGCTTCTCACGGTCGCCACCGTCGGGCTGTGCGGCAACGATCGACTGACGGAGCCGTCGCGAACGCACGAATGTCGCAGGCGCGATCTGCCGACAGGCATCACAGTCGATGCAGCTATCATCGACAAAAAATGCACCCGGAGCGTTCTCATCCAGTCGTGCGCTGAGCCGGGCCATCGCCGACACTGTAGTACCGGCTTCGTCGAGGTGCTCGCGGCGGAAACATCCACTCGGCGCCATCGCCGGGAAAATTGAAGGGCGTGATCCCGTACACCACGCCCAAAGTTTCGCGTTGCGCCCCGAGACGGGCCGCCTCTTTGGCAACATTCACGACGCGAGCGACGGCTTCGGCATCACGCGCAGGAATGGAACCGTGCGCGCCCGTGGAGGGACTGGTGACGTCGATGTGCCCTTCGCGCGGCGCAAGCTCGCATCCCGTGAAGTTGTGGCAGAGACCGGTCCAAAGGCAGACGAACCAACGTTTCGCCTGCGGAATCGCCGCTTTCCTCGATAGATATCCTGTGCAACGGATTGGCAATAGCGCGTGTCACGTGATGGACCTCGCCACGTGAGCGGCAATTCATCGACGCCGGTACCGCCGTAACCTTCGGCCATCGGCGCACGCCGAGGCTCGGCGAGCTCTCGATGGTCCGTAGTGAGCCGTCGTTCATAACCGATCTTTCCACTTTCGTGTCGCCGATTTGACCGTCGCTCGCGTTGACTGCGAACGGGCGCCGATGTAGGGGAAATGCATCACTGGTTGCGCGTGGAGTGACTGACCAACAGCTGATTGCGGGCGCGTCCGTCGTCGGCGGGACCGTCGTAGTTCTGTGGTTACGAGGAAACGAAGGAGAGGCCAATGCGGTTAGGTTGCACCTCGATGCTGTTGCTGTTTGGGGTTTCATTGGCCTTGGCGGCGGGTTGCTCGAGCGGAGATGCCGCGGAAGCGCGCAAACCTACGACGACGGGCGGCACCACGACGACCGGCACAGGTACCGGCGGCGCGGGAGGGGGCGGAGGTTCGTCGAATCCCGACGCCTCGGTGGGCGGCACGGGTCCGGGGGGTATTGGTACGACCATCGACGCGAGCAGAGTGGACGCGACGTGCGTCAGCTGCGATCCGCCCAACGGGCAGTACTGCGGCGTCGTGGGCAACGACTGTGGCGGCAGAATGGACTGCGGTGACTGTAAGGCCCCCGGCTTTACTTGCGGCGGCGCCGGGGTTGAACACGTCTGCGGCGCGGACCCCGACGCCGGTGTCTGCAAGGCGACGGCGTGCGATCAGACCACGGGCAAATACTGTGGCATCGTCGGCAACAACTGCGGCTCGTCCATTGACTGCGGTGGTTGCAACAACGGCTTTACTTGCGGCGGCGCCGGTACCGCGCATGTCTGCGGCACCTCGCGGGACTCAGGTTCCTGCATGGCGACGGTTTGCAAGCAAGCGACGGGCTCTTACTGCGGCAAGGTCGGCGACGGCTGCGGCGGCGAGATTGACTGTGGGAATTGCTCGGGCGGATTGTCGTGCGGCGGCGCCGGTATACCGAACGTCTGCGGCGCTGCTCCGGACTCGGGCGCATGTCCTGCGACGCCTTGCAGCACCGCTACGGCCACCTTTTGCGGCAAGATCGGCAACGGCTGCGGCGGCGAGACCGATTGCGGCATGTGCCCGATGGGTCAAGTGTGCGGCGCGCGCGTTTCTCAGGTGTGCGGCGCCGATTGCCCGCTCTGTCCGCAGATTCCGAAGTGCGAGGCGGGCACCACGTCCGTGAGCGGAATCGTCGTCACCGGCGCGAAAGATGTGGCGAACGCCGATCCCATCTACAACGCGGTCGTCTACATCCCCAACGTCGCGCCGGGCGCGAAGCTGCCGCCGTTCACGGACGACGGCCCGGTTTGCGACAAGTGTCTCGTCCTCACGGCGGAGAATTCGATCGCCAGCGCCATCACGGGACCTGACGGCAGCTTCACGCTCACCAACGTGCCGGCCGGTACGGGCATCCCGCTCATCGTGCAGCTCGGTCGCTGGAGGATGCAGACGACCATCGACGTGCAGCCTTGCGTCACCAACATGCTGGCGCGAGGGGCGGTCCGCATGCCGCGCAACCGCACCGAAGGCGACATTCCGCTGACCGCGATTGCAACGGGGAACGTCGACAAACTGCAATGCTTGCTCCGCAAGATCGGCATCGACGACGCCGAGTTTACGAATCCGGACGGCATGGGCCGCATCCGGTTTTACAACTCCAACGGTTCCAGAATCGACGCCAACACGCCCGCCGCGGATGTTCTCAAGGGCACGACCGCAGGCGGAGGGGATTGGTCGAAGTACAGCCAAGTCATCTTCCCCTGCGAAGGGAGCGAGATGACCCAATCCGCCGAAGCGCTCGGCAACTTCACCGCCTTCGTGAACAAAGGCGGACGCGCCTTCACGACCCACTTCAGCTATTCGTGGCTCTTCACGAACGGTGAATTCGCCAATATCGGCACGTGGAAGCCAGGGATCATTCCTCCGCTCGGAACCCTGACCGGCGACGTCAACATCGGTTTTCAGAAGGGAATGGATTTCGCAGCGTGGCTGAAGGTCGTCAATGCGCTCTCGTCACCAACTCCGCCGCGGATCAGCATCACCGAGCCTCGCGGCGACCTCGGCTCGGTCACGGCTGGTGCCGGAGCGCAGATGTGGATCTCGTCGCAGCCATCCGGGCTTTCGGGGGCAACGGTACAGCACGTCACCATCGACACGCCGATCAAATCGCCGCCGGACCAGGCTTGCGGTCGTATCGTGTTCAGCGACTTCCACGTGGCAAACGCAGTGACGGCGGCATCGATGTTCCCCGCCGAGTGCGATGCCAACATGACGCTCACCGCGCAGGAGAAGGTCCTCGAGTTCATGCTCTTCGATCTGGCGTCGTGCGTCGGACCGAATCCACCTCCTCCTCCCCCGCCGCCTCCTCCTCCCCCGCCGCCTCCTCCTCCCCCACCGCCTCCTCCTCCCCCGCCTCCTCCTCCCCCGCCGCCGAACTGAGGCGAGGCATCGAGGCGGTTCGGGCTCCTCGTCAATGCTCGGCGAGGAAATTGCGGATAAGGCCGTGACGATCTCGGGGTGGGGATCGGGGGCGATGTGGAGCTGCTGTCAACGAGGGGGCCCGCTTCGGCCCCGCCCTCAGCCTTGGGCCAGCGCGCCCCGGAGGAGCGTTCGTGAAGTTATCTCATGAGTGATGTCACCAAAGTCGGGACCTCGACCCATCAGCGGCTTCTTGCTGGGTACTATGTGTTCGGTGCAGTCGCGTGGCGTGGGCTGGGTGCCATCTTCGGTACCGGTGGGCCTCGGGCAAAAGGCCTGGTCGAGGGCCTGGCGCTATCTCTATTGAAAGCAACGGTATGGATTCTCCCCGCCGTGTTGATCGCCCGTATCGCGCTTCGCGAACCGGTGGCGCCGTGCTTGGGCCTGACGACGACCGGCCATCCCGTCCGCCCCTGGCGAGGAATCGGCATCGCGGCGGCATTCTTGATGACGATTGCGACCCTCCAGATGTTGATTGGCGGGCGACCGAATTGGTCCGTGCCCATATTTCCGGCCCTCGTTTTCAATATCATCAACGCCGTGATCGAAGAAGTCACGTTCCGCGGGTTCATCTTGCAACAACTTGTCCGGCGTCATCCGTTCTGGCGCGCGAATTTGTTGCAAACGCTGCTCTTCTTGCTGGTGCATTGGATGGGATGGTTCGCGCAAGGGGAGCGGCTGGAAATCATACCGAGTAGCATTGCACTCGGTCTCTTTGCTCTGGTCCTCGGCTGGGTCACGCGGTTGACCGGCGCCGTGTGGCTGGCGGTGGTCGCGCACACGGTGAACAATTTTTGGGCAAGTCGGTTTCCGGGCGGCGCTTAGCCTGCTTGGGCCGACCCCGTATCGGTTGCCCCGCCGGACGGGCAGGTTGCGCTCAGCTTCGAGGCCGCGAATCAGACGCCATGTCAGTGCAGCCACACCTCGACCGGCAAGAGCTCGTGCATGGCGGCGAAGTGCTTTTCGGCTGCCGCGAGCTGAAGGCGTGTAAGGGGATTGTGGGCGTCGGTAATGGGCTGCCCTTCCCTGCCTTGCGGGGATATTTCCCATTTCCGAAAGGAGCGAAGCACGCGCTCGCAGGCCTCACTCTCGAAAGGCGGACGGACCACGCCTTCGAACTCGAGCGGCCCTTCGGATGCAAAGAAGACCAGATTCTGCGGTTCGTCAGGCGGATCGTCGCCAGCGCCATCGCGAAAGATGCGCACGTTCGGAAAAACTGCCCGCAGGGTGCGTCCGACGGCCCACGTCGCCTCTGCGTGCGGACCGTTCTCGTAGCCGACGAAATTCAACGCGAGGACGCCACCCGGCCGGAGGATCCGGTGGATCTGCTGGATGACTTCGAGCGACAGGAGATGCTCGGGCGTGCTGCCGCCCGTAAATGTGTCGTGCACGATGAGGTCGTAGCGACGATCGGTGCGGCGCAGATACGTCCGGGCGTCCTCGACGTGGATCTCTCCGCGCGTCGAGAACGCGAAATACTCCTGCGCGAAGCGGACGACGGCGGGATCGATCTCCACGACGTCGACGGTGCGCCTTCGCCCTCCGGGCGACATCCCCAGTGAACCGATGCCGAGGCCGATCTGAAGCACGTCGGCGGCTGCGGGCCGCAAGAGCCACACGGTTTCGAGAAGATGAAGGAACGAGAAGGCCGCGCTGCGATCCGCAATCCATTGGGCTCCGATGATCGAATGATCGGCGCGCAGGAGTCGAACGCCGCGCTTCGAATCTTCGATCACTTGCACGAGGCCGTAGAGACTCTGGGCATGATCGAGCACTCGGATGCCGGTGGGGAGCGGCGCCTTGGCAGCGGACGACGCGACAACCGGTAACAGCACGGCCACCAGCGACACCGGCTTGCCGCGCCAAGCCATGGAAACGCCGCCCATCAGCGCGAGCAGCGTGGCGGCGCCGACGAGAATCTGGTCCGTTTCGAACGCTGGAATCAGAACGAACCCCGTGAGGAGCGTCCCCGCGAGGCTGCCCGCAGTGGACATGGCGTACACGGAACCGACGCGATGTCCGGCGGCCGCGAGATCGGTGGTGCTCAACCGGACGGCGATGGGCCCGACCATACCGAGCACGGCCAAGCAGGGAGCGAAGATGGTCGCTGCCAAGAGCGCGCCGGCTCGCGGCCCCAACCCTTCGGCGGCACGCAGCATGAAAGGGCCGAAGAACGGCGCCAAACCGAGCAGCACACCCGACGCCAAGACGACGGCACCGAGAAGTCGCGGCTCGGGCCTCCGGTCCGCGAGGACCCCGCCGGAATAGTAGCCAACCGCGAGAGAAGTCAGCGTTACAGCCAGCAGCGCCGACCACACGAAGAGGCTCACACCGAACACGGGCCCGATCACGCGTGTGCCCAGAATCTCGATCAACATGACTGCCGTACCCGTCATGAAGACCGTGCAATAGAGCTCGGCACGTCCCAGGACAGCTCGCGACGCGACGGCATTGCCTTGGCCGGAAGCGGGACTGGGCTTGGCTGCCGGGGATGCCTCTTCTTTTTCCGCTGACATGTTTCCCCTCTAACGCCCGAAGATGATGCCGGGCGAACCGAGTCCGGTAGGCACGAAGCGCTGCTTGACCGCCGTCGGCGTTGCAAACCACACGCTGCAGCCGCTGCCATATGCGATGAGCACCGAGGCTGTCATGGCCGCGCCAGCAAGCATCGACCGAACAGATCGCGAGACGAAAAGCCTGGGCAGCGCGACGCGACAATACCTACCCATCCATCTCTTCCTTCGGTTCGATCGTTGCGCCGCGGGGAGGCGATACGGCGTGCTGTAAGCGCTCGGAAGCCCGCCGGTTCGTAGCATGGAAAGCATCCGGCGAACGAAAGAGTAGGCAAGAACTCTGACGATGCGATCCGCTGGGCGCTGGCGACCGACGCGGGCAACGGACCCTTAGCGCGGCAACCGCTCTACGTTGGGTCTCTGCAAGTCGCTGACCGGCGGGGCTCTCTGCGTCAATGTCACAGGATCGATCGAATGACGCCGCCATCGACGTGGAGCGCCGCGCCGGTGATCGCGGACGCCTGCTCCGAGGCCAAAAAGACGACGAAATTGGCGACTTCGACCGGACGGATGAAGCGGCGCACGACCGACGAGAGGAGCGAGGAGCCAAACAGCTCGTTCTGGATCGCTTCGAACGTCTTTCCTGCCGGCGGCTTGGCGCGAGCCATGAAGCTCTCCTCGGTGTGCGTGGGCCCCGGGAGGAAGGCGTTCACGGTGATGCCGGTGCCCGCGACAATCTCGGCAAGCCCGCGCGAAAGGCCCAGAAGAGCCGCCTTGCAGCTGCCGTAGTGAACCATCTCGCCCGGAGAAAATCCGCTGGTCACGCCGGCGCTGAAGAGAATGCGACCCCAGTTCCTCTTCATCATCGCCCGGCCGTAGTGACGAGAGAGGCGGACGGCCGCCATGACGTAGACCTGGAAGAAGCGGTCCCAATCTTCGTCCGTCAGCTCGAAAAACGGCTTCGATTCGATGGGGCCGGCGTTATTGACCAGAATGTCGACGTCGGGGACTGCCTTCAAGAGATCGCGGACGGCGCCGTCGTCGGCGAGCTCCGCGGCCGTGCCACGAAGATTGACGGCGGGCACCTCTTGTTTCAAGCGCTCGCCAGCCTGGCTCACGCTTGCTTCGCTCCGGCCGTGGATGACGACCGCCGCGCCTGCCTCGGCCAAACCCTTGGCGATGGCGTACCCCATGCCCGATGTCGACCCGGTGACTAGGGCGGTCTTGCCCGAAAGATCGATGCGCATGACTTCCTCCTTTAAGGTGCGCTCGCAGAAATGCAACCCTTGAGTTGCCTAAAATGATGGCCCCGCTCCTAGGTGTGCCATCCGACCCTGCAACGGCCTGGCGCTCAGAAGCTCGATTTGTGCGCGTCGATGCCGATCCGCGCTTGCCGGCGATGACCGCGAGTGCCAAGAGGAGCGCTGAGAAACGCAAGGCGCCGCGCGTTCGGCAACGCTAGACCTTCGGTCTTGAGAAGGGCCGGGCCGAGGTCCACCCCCATCAGCGTCCTCGGCGCAGCGCCCTAATCGGGCACGCCGCGAATTTTTTGGCCGGATTTGGATCTCCTGGTCGTCCTTCTCAGTGAGGATGCGCTTCGTGCCGACTCCGCCCACTCCTTTCCAGGAAGCTTACGCCCGCTTTTTTCCGCCCATTCGCGCGAAATGCCGGAGACTTCTCGGGTCTTCAGCCGATGCGGAGGAGGTCGCGCAAGAGGCGTTTGTGCGGCTCTGGCAGGCGGGGACTTCGGGCCCCGAGCTCGGCCACGACAGCGATGTCCGGACAGTGATGGCCTGGCTCTATCGAACGTGCACGCGACTCGCCATCGACGCGCTTCGCCGGCGTCTGCGTAGTCCGCGCCCCGAACCCGCGAGTGACAGCGAGGATCGACTTCCCTGCGCCGTGGCGCTCGAAGACTCGATGGCGGCGAGAAGTGCGATCCTCGCGCTGCATGCCCGAGTGCCCGGCGAGGAGCTCGAGGCCGTCATCCTTTGTCGGGTCGACGGGCTAGCGCACGCCGAGGCGGCGGAGGTGCTCGACGTATCGGAGCGCACGGTTCGACGACTGCTCGAACGGTTCGATGCCGGCGCCGCACGATGGCGCAAGGAGTTCACATCATGAAAGCGCCCGACGAACAACATGGCATATCGACATTCGCGCTCGACGTGTATTTTGCGCAGGGCAAGACGGGCAACCCGACGCTCGCGAGGCACCTCGAAACGTGTGAGCGATGCAAGGCGTACTTGTCCGATCTGGAGACGATGGCCACGACCGCACCCGCGCCATCGATGCTCGTCTCGCGCTCATCTTCGGCCCCGATGAAGCGCCCGCTTCTTCGCTGGGCTGGCGCTGCCACCGTCGGCATGGTTGCGCTCACCGCGGAATTCGCCTGGTTCGCCATGTCGGGCGATCGTGAAGGCGAGCGAGACTCGTACGTCGCAAGTAAGGGCGAACCCGGGGTACAAGCGATTGTCCGGAGTGAAGGACGTTCGCAAGTCTGGGATGGAAAGCGTCCGCTCCGCCCAGGGGACGCCATCGCGCTTCGTGCTTCATGCGAAGGATTCGCTCACGTTGCGGTGGTCACGCCTTCGCCGAGCGACGGCGGATGGTCGCGTCTTTTCGATGGAGCATGCCCCCGAGGAAGCGAACCGCTTCCGTTCACGCTCGTAGCGGATGACAAGCCCGGGGATGAGCGGCTTGCCGTGGTCTTCAGTGCTGCACGCGTCGAAGATGGGGCACTGCGCTCTGCCGCTCGGCGAGGAGACCGCACCCCCGAGATTTGGGTGGTCCATTTCTCGTTCCCCAAGGCGGCGAGCCGGCCATGAAGGTCTTCTCTTTTCTGCCACTAGCTGCTGTGGCGGCGCTTCTGGCAGTCGGCTCTTGGACACGCGCCGGTTGCGCCGCGCCTCCCGCGCGCACGCGTCGCGTGGCGGTGCTCGTCGGCGCGAACACTCCGCCAGCGGGTCGCCGCCCACTTCGCTTCGCCCTCAGCGACGCTCGTCAGATGGGCGACGTCCTCACGCGCGTTGGTCGATTTGCGCCCGGTGACGTACACGTTCTCCTGGAGCCAACGCCCGCCGAGATCACTGGCGTCCTCGATGCCGTAGCCAAGGACGTGGCGCGTACCGGGGCAGACGAAACGCTCTTCGTCTTCTATTATTCCGGCCACTCCGACGGACAAGCGCTGTACGCGCACGGCGAAGCCATGACGATCGGCGATCTACGCGATCGGCTGGCGCGCATCGATGCTCGCGTGCGCGTGGGCATCCTGGACACCTGCCGGGGCGGAACATGGACGCAGACCAAGGATCTCACTCTCGGACCACCACTCCAACCGGCCGACCTCGCTGCCCTGGCCACCGAAGGGACCGCTCTGGTCGCATCGAGCTCGGGCATCGAAAGCGCGCACGAAGCCGAAGCGGTGCAGGGTTCGTTCTTCACCCATCACCTTGCGGCAGGTCTCTTGGGCGCCGCCGACCGCAGCGGGGATGGCAACATCACCCTCCAAGAAGCTTTCGACTATGCCAAAGAGCGCACGGTTCGCGACAGCGCACGCTACGCGCCCGTGCCTCAGCACCCGAGTTTCGACGTGCAGCTGCGCGGACGACAAGACCTGGTTCTTTCGCAAGTGGCATCGAGTCCGAGCGCGCTCGAGCTTGCGCAGACACGAGGCCCGCTGGAGGTGATTCATCTCGCGAGCGGCATCACGGTCCTCGAAGCCCCTGCGGGGCAGCGGCACTTGCGTCTTGCGCTCGTGCCGGGGCGCTACGTGGTGCGCCGCGTGGACGGCGAACGGATTTACGCGAAGGAAGTCGACGTAGCCGCCGGGGGAACCACCACCCTCGCCGAGGAGCAGCTCGAGCTTTCCGGCTCCGATCGTCTGGCCATGAAGGGTGACGACGATCCAAAAGATCAGCTGCTCATTGACCGCTCCACTTTGCCAGCCCGCTGGTTCGAGCTGCGCGTCGCTGCTGGCGTTGCCATGGGCCCCGCCCGCTCGTGGGGTTTGCCTGGCATGGGCACGGACGCGTCCCCCACCGCGGGACTGGTGAAGCGCTCTTTTTCGAGTTTATTCGCCCTTACTTACGCCATCACCGATCGTCTCACGTGGCAGATTCCCTTGCCGGCCGTTGCTTACCGCTTCGGCGATCCGGGCAACGTCGAAGTCATTCCGCGCGTGGGACTCAGCGGATTGGGATTCAGTTCACTCACAGGGCTCATCGCCATGCCCGATGCGGGAGTCACGGTCCGCGCGTGGACGCGGGACAACCAGAGCGTGATTGCTGCCGTCTCGGCCACGAGCCGATTTTCCGTTCGCACGTCGAGCCGCCACGCACCGAGTCCACCCCCGACGACGTGGGGGTTCGTCGGTACGGCAGGTTATGCCTGGACGATCCGTCGCTCGGTCAGCATTCATCTCGGTGCGGGGATCGCGCGCGATGTGCACCTCGGCGAACACGTGTCTTACGTGCTCGTGGCGGACTCACCCACGCTCCTCATCGGTTCCGTGCTGAGCCTGGGCTATCAACCCTTGCCTCTCGTCCAAGTTCACCTCTCGCCCACCTTCTCGCTCGACGCTTACGCCTCGTGGGGCATCAACCTTCAGAGCGGAAGTGTCCACGATCAGTACCTCACTGGCGTTTCATGGAGTTTTTGATGGCGCAAGATCACCCCTCCTCGGCGGCGAGCTGGAACATGAAGTCTTTGGGGACACGGGCAATGTAGCGCGCGCGGCTCAATCCCCCTCCGCTGGAAACGCCTTCGTCATCCAATCCTGCCACTTGCGACTGCTCATCGCCGCGCGATCCTCGCTATCGTCGCCGTAGAAGTAGATGCCCATACTAACATTGACGTTTTCTCCGGCGCCGTAGGTTCCGATCACCGCGACTCCCGCGGCGGGCGAGGCGCGTCGCAGGACGATGAAGCGCAGCCTTCCGTCCTGCAACACGTGTTCGACGACGCCGGACATGGCCTCGGGTTGCCCGGGCCCCGTGCGTACTTCCCCCACATTTGCAGCGACGAGGTCGAGCTCTTCGGTGAGCCGCTTCCAGATCGCGAGGTGTTCACCCTTCACGCTACGCACGACTTGAAATGACGCGGCTCTTTTGCCGGCGAAGTGCGCCAGGTAAAGACGCAGCACCTCGAAGAACCCCGGCCTTCCGCCTTCGAAGCTCTCCAGCTGGTCGTCCCACTCGTCGGAGGACGAGAAGAGCGAATGCACCATACGGACGACGCAGCGATTGCCGGCGCGGCTGACAATCGTGATCTCGGTCGCGACTGGCGGCGCGCCTTCGCTCCATTCGCGCTCGACATAGCCGAACCGACGCGGTGGTTCCCAGGCCGTGACTTCTCCCGATGTGCTCACATTCGAGCCAAAGTCGAACCGGACCGTGCCGCCGACACGCTCAACGATGACGGCTTTCGTGAACCAGGCCGCGTTGCCTGGTCCCGTCGCCATGGCCTTCCATACCTGGTCCGGCGTGCCCGGCGTGAGAAACTCCATCTCGACCCAGCGTTTGCCCGTCCCGTCTTTCTTGATCGGCATGGCTTGTCCTTTCAGGTTTTCAGGTTTTGGATTTTTCGGCTGCTGGATAGGACATCGCCAGTAGGCGGTGCGAGCGCCCGTTGGGCGCTTGCTCGTCGTGATAACGGCTGGCCAAGTTGGTCACCGCGTCGGTCAGATCCGCGGTGAATGCAGCGCGGTCGGCGGGTGATTTGAAGCGGATGACCGTATCAATGGACAGTGTCGCCAGCCGCTTGTCATTTTTTCGGGCGCGATGCCAAAGGTCGCCGACCTCGCGCACGGCGCGCGCGGCGAGTGCGATGAGATAGCTCGCGGAAAGGCGATCGACCGCGCGCTCGGGATTGGCCGCAAGGGCGCCGAGAGCGCGCGGCGAGACGACATAGGAAGAAGCAGTCGCGACCATGAGACGCTCGGTGAGCCCGCCCCAATAGCGCTCCTCGGCGGGTTCCACGAGCTTCGCCGCCTCCAGGGCGCGTAGGTGATAGTTCACCGTCTGGCGACTCAGCCCCACGCGTGCCGCAAGAGCTGCAGCCGATGCGGGCACCGACAACTCCGAAAGGAGACGATTCCTGATCGGATCGAGCGCCATCGCCGCCGCACGGGGATCCTCGATGACGTCCACATCCAGCATGACTCCCCTTTCTAACCATTGACAAAATAATTTGTCAATGGTCGTCGGGCCCACTATCTTTCAACCGCACGAACCAGTGGCGCCGTTACCGGCCTTGAACGTCGTTCGGGTCCCGCGTCCGCGCGTGGATCGCGCGGACGGTGTCGATGGTATCGGCTTCGGCAGCCGACTTGTCGTCGCGATAGCGGACGACGCGCGCGAAGCGGAGCGCTACCCCGCCGGGGTAGCGCGACGACGCCTGCAGGCCGTCCAATGCGATCTCGACGACTTGCTCGGGCCGTACCTTCACGACGTAGCCGTCGGATGGGCCGTCGGCGAGCTCGAGAAAGCGCCGCGTCTGCCATTCGAGCATTGCGTCGGTCATTCCCTTGAACGTCTTGCCGAGCATGACGAAGCCACCGCTCGCCGGATCGCGGGCACCAAGGTGGATGTTGGACAGCTTGCCTCGGCGCCTCCCCGAGCCCCACTCGACGCCGAGCACCACGAGATCCAGCGTGAGAACGGGCTTGATCTTGCGCCAGCTCGCGCCGCGGCGGCCGGCCTCGTAGGGCGCGGAGAGGGATTTCGCGACCACGCCCTCGTAGCCGAGCTGGATCATCCGCTCGAGAAACGCTTGCGCTTCGCGCGCGTCTCCGGTGACGATCCGATCGACGAGCTTTGCAGAGGTGGGGAGACTCTCGAGCGCGGCACGACGCTCCGCGTTCGGCCGATCGAGCAGATCGACGCCGTCCACGTGCAGCAGATCGAAGAGGAAAATCGATGGCTGCTCCGTCGAGAGTACCGGCGCGTCGGTCCTGCTCCGAGCGAAACGCGACGCGGTTTCCTGGAAGGGCAGCGGGCGCGCGCCCTTTCCCTCGCCGGCGAAGGCGAACCACAAGATCTCTCCGTCAGCGACGAGCGAAGGCACGGGCCAGCGCGCAACGTCGCCGGCGATGTGCCCGAGACGCGCGGTGACGTCGTCGAGCGATCGCGTGAACAGGCGCACCTCGGTCCCGCGCTTGTGGATCTGGATGCGCGCACCGTCGAGCTTTGCCTCGAAGGCGATCGGTGCACCGAGATCGGCGAGCGCCTGCCCGACCGAGCTCGCCGTCTGCGCCAGCATCGGCGCGAGCGCGCAACCGACATCGAGCCGAAAGGCGGCGAGCGCAGCCGAGCCTCCACGCATTGCTGCAATCGCGACCGCAGACAGATCACCACGGAGCATCGTCGCACGACGGACCTCGTTGGCCTTCACCCCAGCCGCCGTCGCGATGGCGTCGGACATCACGCCGGCAAGCGCTCCCTGGCGCAGGTTGCCCGCGAGCAAGCCGCGCAAGAAGACTTGCTCGACCTCGGTCGACTTCGACATCACGTCAAGGAGGAGCGCCGAGCGTCGCGTCTGCGAGCCGGGGCCCGACGCTTCGGCCATTTCGGAAAATGCGCCGTTCACCGCCTGCGCGGTGAGCGAAGACACGGAGGCCGCCGGCGGCATGGTCGAGAGCGCGGCCCAACCGATGCCGATACGGCGCTGCAGCAGCTCGCCCGATAGCCAGGCCACGATCGGGGGCACGTCCTCGAGATCCGCGGCGCGCAGAACCTCGGCGAGCCGTTTCGTCTTCGCCGACCGCGCACCGGTCGTCGCGATCTCCGTAGACGCCTCCGCCACATCCAAAAGGCGCGTCAAAACTCGTCCTCGCTCCGGACCATCGGGCGCAGTTTAGCGCGTTGGCGCGCCAGTGGCGGAACCGGAAAGTTTCGGGAGGTCCCCGCCCTCCGCATGCACTAGCTTGAGGGCATGAGCTCCGAACGTCCCGAGCATGCCAAGCTGCGCGCTCGATTGCATGCCACCACCGACGCGGCGCGGCCCGACGCTGTGGCTCGACGAAGGAAGACCGGCCAGCGCACCGCGCGCGAGAACGTCGCCGACCTCGTCGACCCCGGTAGCTTCATCGAGTACGGCGCTCTCGCGCTTGCTGCGCAGCGCGCGCGTTATTCCAACGAGGAGCTGATCGCCAAGACGCCGGCCGACGGTCTCATTGCCGGAGTCGGCGCGATCGACGGCGAACGCGCGATGGTGCTTGCGTACGACTACACCGTCTTCGCCGGAACGCAGGGCGGAATGAACCACAAGAAGCTCGATCGAATGCTCCATCTCGCAGCCGAGTGGCGCCTGCCGATCGTGCTCTTCGCGGAAGGAGGCGGTGGGCGCCCGAGCGATACGGATATGCCGTGGGTCGCCGCTCTCGATATAACGACCTTCCGCGGCTTCGCGGCGCTCTCGGGCCTCGCGCCGCGCGTCGGCATAGCGTCCGGCCGCTGCTTCGCCGGGAATGCGGCGCTGCTCGGGCTCTGCGACGTCGTCATCGCGACCGAGGACAGCACGATCGGCATGGGCGGTCCGGCGATGATCGAGGGCGGCGGCCTCGGCACGTTCAAGCCCGAAGAGGTTGGCCCGATCGACATGCAGACCAAGAGCGGTGTCGTCGATCTTCGCGTCCGCGACGAAGCCGCCGCGGTCGCGACTGCGAAGCAGTACCTCGGCTACTTCACGGGCTCGCGTTCGGATTGGACCGCCGCCGATCAGGTGCTCCTCCGGGACGCGATGCCGGAGCGACGTCGCCGCGCCTACAAGATTCGTCCGATCGTCGAACGGCTCTTCGACGCCGGCTCGGTCCTCGAACTCCGCCGCGACTTCGGAAAGAGTATGCTGACCGCGCTCGCGCGGATCGAAGGTCGTCCGGTCGGCGTGATGGCGAACGACTCGTGGGAGCTTTCTGGTGCGATCGACTCCGACGCGTCGGACAAGGCCGCGCGCTTCATGCAGCTGTGCGACGCGTTTGGCTTGCCTCTCGTGTCGCTCTGCGACACGCCGGGCTTCATGGTCGGTCCGAAAGCCGAAGCGACGGGGCTCGTGCGCCATGTCTCGCGAATGTTCGTCGCCGCGGCGAGCCTCACCGTCCCCCTCTTCACGATCGTGCTCCGCAAGGCTTATGGTCTCGGCGCGCAAGCGATGGGCGGCGGACATCTCCATGCGCCGTTCTTCACAGCCGCGTGGCCCACGGGCGAGTTCGGCGCCATGGGCCTGGAAGGCGCCGTGAAGCTTGTCATGGGAAAGCAGCTGGCGTCGATCGAGAACGAGACGGAGCGCGCGGAAGCGTTCCGCGCGATGGTCGATTTGGCCTACGAACGTGGACAAGCGATCAATACAGCTTCCTATCTCGAAATCGACGCCGTGATCGATCCCGCGGACACCCGCGCGTGGATCGTGCGCGGGCTTCGCTCCGTCCCCGCGCGCGACGCCTCGCCAAGGCGTCGTTTCATCGACACCTGGTGAGCGCTCACTCCGTAGCGAATATTTCCCTCCTGAACGGTTCCTCAAGGGAGAGAGACGGAGATCACACCGATGTAGGCATGCGGCAATGCGCTCAGGTTTGGCCAGGTTACGCGACGACCGCTGGCTCGTCTGCGTGTGCCTTGCTCGACGCGAAGCAGAGCGTCTAAAATGTGCGTGTCTTGCTTGAAAGGGAACGGTCATGGCGCAAAAACCTTTCGTGCAGTCGACGGGCATCGTTGTGGCGCTGGTCGGCGTCGTTTTCACGCTGCATTGCGGTTCGGAAACAACCAACGTCACCGGCGGCGATGCGGACGGGTCGCAATCGGGAGGTTCCGCAGGCGTGGGGACTGCGGGCACTGGCGGTCCTACGGGGGTTCTTCGACGAGGGCTATGCGCTCGTCGGGCAGATCTTCCAATGGCATAGCGGACTGCAATGGCGAATCGACATGGCTCTACATCGGTCAACGTTGATCCCGCCCTAAGGGGCCAAGACGATCATTCGGGCCGCGCGCGGCTTCGCCACACACAGGAATTCGGCGCGGCCGTTCTGGATTCGTGGCCCGGCACGAGCATAACGCCCCGCCGGGGCTCCGTTTTGGCTGATTGGGCACTTCAGCTGGCGCTTCCGGCCCCCGCCAGGACCTTCCGGAAGATCGCGAGAGCCTCCGGGTAGCCTTCGCGCTGGGCGCCAAAACCCACGCGAAAATGGGCCGGCATTTCGAAGCAGTCCCCCGGCGCCACGAGCACGCCCTCCTTCGCCAGCGTCTCGCACAGGGTCCGCGCGTCAGTGCCGTCGCGCAGCCACGGAAAACAGGTGGTCCCGCCCGCGGGGGCGCTCCAGCCGAGTGCGCCGCGATGTTCCTCCATGAACTGCGCGAGCAGCGCGAGATTGCCGCGCGCCACTGCTTTTAATCGTGCAATGATGGCCGGAGCATTCGCGAGTGCGTGCGCCGCAATGGCCTCGGTGAGCGGCGAGCACGAGATCGTGAAATAGCTGCGCATGTCGAGCAGCGCTTCGCGCCGCTGCGGATCGCGCTCGATGAGCCAGCCGACGCGCAGCCCCGGCAAAGACATCGCCTTCGCGAAGTCGCCGAGTACGATCGTGTTCGGCAGGACACTGGCGCTCGGTGTCGCGTCACCGAAGTAGAGCGGGTGATACACCTCGTCGACGATGAGCGGGATGCCACGCGCGGCCAGCGCCTCCGCCAGCTTGCGCTGCTCGGCGGCCGACATCACGGCGCCGGTCGGGTTGTGCGGCGTATTCACGAACACCGCGCGCGTCGAGTCATCCACCGCCGCGAGCACGCCTTCCGCGGTCTGCGCGAATCCCCGTTCGCGGTCGAGCGCGTATTCGCGCACCTGCATGCCCCACGCCCGGGCGAGCACCGGTACGGCGGGGTATGCGGGTTTCGGCACCACGAGCGACGCGCCCGGCTCGGCGAACAAGCATGCGAGCGCGATCAACGCTTCGGACGCGCCGGTCATGACGAGCACGGAGTCGACGTCGACGCCGTGCAACGTGGCGATCCGCTCGCGTAGGAGTTGGTTACCCTCCGGCGGTGAGTAGGAGAGCCTGAGCTCGTCGAGTTTGCGGACATTGCCGCCGCCGAGCGCGCCGATCTCGCCGAACGTCCAGAGCGGGCCCGTGCTCGAGGCGAGGTTGTAGCGAATGGGTGGCGTTGCGAACTCATGCGCGGCGAGCCACAGATCGAGCTTGAATCGCGGGAATTTCATGGCGCTATCATCCGTGCATGGCGCGTGCGGCACAATACCGGCGCGCTCGAGGCTCGCATAGGCGTACCTCTACTGTCCGCCGGGGACTAGCTCGATTCCCATCATGAGCGCGCCTAACCCCAGCAGCACGAGTGCGATGTTGACCATTCGTTGAATACCGGATGGCAGAGCAAGACCTCGATGCCATTGCACGCGCTCGACGATGGCGGCGATTGTCATCATCACGGCCCTGTTACCACCAGCAAAAGACCAAGTTGTTCCATGGTTCACGGTTGATCGCGTGACAGCTACGCCGCTCAGTCAGATTGAGAATCGATGATGCAGGGTTCGGTGCTGCATTTCCAGTGGCCATCGAAATCACAAAACGTCAGCCGACAGTCTTCGGCAGCGCGGCACGTATCGAGTGGCGTCGTGCAGTCCAAACCATCGTCATTGGCTCCTGCGTGCGGACCCGCCATTCGGAACCTCGATTGTGCCATGTCCCGCCGAGCTCTGTGCAGTGCACGGATTAACAGGGGCGGTTCGGATCGGTTGGATGCCGTGCGACTACTCCAGCTGGTTTCGAACCTAGACCTCGATCGGATGCGAACCAATTTGCGTTCCATCAGCGAGCGCGGGTTCGACCGCGGACAGGATTTGAAGCCGAAGCTCGAGTCACTTCTCGCTGCCGTGGGTATGCGCTCGTGATTTGAGCGATGTGGACCTCGCCAGCGCTTTCGCCACGCTGGTCCGCTTGGCCGGCGTTGACACAACATGCGCCAGAAATATGCCAAAAATGTCGCGACGCTACGCGAGCGCTCCCTATGTCGGGCGAATTGAGCCGCTTTTCCGCGATCCTCGCGACGGCAGCTATCGGCATAGCAATTGCCTTTGTGATAGCTATGTCCGATATGCGAGCTGCGAATTGTATCGTCTTCATCATTTTGGCGATGGGGTGCAGCTCGACGGGGAATCCCTCGCGTGGCGAGCCCGACGCCGGCGCCATCGACACCGGCGACCCTCCGACGGACACGGGAATCCCTTCAACCGACGCGGCAGACTCGTCGTCGAAGGACACGGAAATCCCGTCGACCGATACGGGAAGCCCCTCGACGGATGCGGGGACGGACACGGGAATCCCTCCGACGGACGCCGCCCCCTGCGCACCTGGCACCGTTTGGAAGACGACGAGCGCCAAGGTCGCGTTGCGAATGTTCGGTTTCTTCGCCGGCTCTTCGGGGTACGAGCAAGACCGAGCGTCTTTGACGGCTGGACAGCACAGCGCTCTCGACGCGCTTTGCATCATCCCCACGCCTAGTCGGTTTGCCGCGGATGCTCCCATCTACCGCATCGCGATCACCGATGACGACGGATCGCAGTCCGAATACTACGCAGCTTACATGGACCTCATCGATCGCGACTATGGTCGACCCATGATCGGCTATGCCTCGCTCGAACCGTTCTTGAAGACGTTCAGCTGCCTCAATGCTGGGCAGACGCGACCGAGCACCCCGGGCCCACCGCCGGGCTCGATTCCCGACGTGAGCGCCGATCCCGCCTGCCGAAACGGCATCTTCATGCCTTACCAGTGTCACCAGGTTTGGCTCAGGCTGAACGTGCCGGCGGCAGCAATCCACGAGCTCGCGCTCGAGGGGTGCTTCGGCACGACGACGTTGAAGATCTTCGCTGCCGACAAGATGACGGAGCTCGCCTCGAGCGCTCCCGGAACGAGCACGGCCTGTCCCACACTTTCGTACGCGTTCGAGGCAGGGCCCACTCTGGTGCGCGTCGACAAGACGAACGGGGACATTCCCTGCGACGGAATGGGGAGCGCCGGAGATTTTTTCCTTCGCGTCGGCCCCACGTCGCGCTGAGGCAGTGTCGTCTGGATTGGTCTGTGCGAGCACCTCGTCACCGGGCGCGCGCGGCCGCGCCGATCGACGCCACTTCCTCCTGCTTGAGCTGCACGGACCGGGACGCCCAGTTTTCCTCGAGGTGTTCGGAGCGGCTCGTACCAGGGATGGGGAGCATCCACGGGCGGGCGGGCCAGGAGCCAGGCGAGCGCAATCTGCGCGGGCGTCGTGGTGACGTTCGGCCGCCGCGGCGACCGCGGCGTGCGGCTTCGTGTGCGCGCCGACTGCGCGTGCAGTAGGGCTGCACGTCGCAGTCTCGAAATTGCACCGTGTGAAAATCGGGGTTAAAGCGCCCCGGACAATCCACAAGGTGGCGAGGCGGAAGGCGCGGCATGTGCCGGGGCGTTCGCGCGCGTCGAACGCGAAACCGGCTGCTCGATGCGTCGTGGTCTCGTTGTCCCAAACCATCGTCGTTGGCTCCTGCGTTCGGAACCCGCCATCCGCAACCTCGATTGTGCCATGGCCCGCCGAGTTCTGGGCGGTGCCGCGATTCAACAGGGGGCGGCTCGGCCGTACAGGACCAGCCACGCCGCGACCCGGTGGCCGCTTCAGCGTAAAAACCACGGTCCGGCGATCGCGCTTCGACACTGCCAATTGAAGCTTCGAACGTGCGGTATCGTGCCGTCGCTGCGCAGGCGACCGAGGAGCGTGTCGGCGGCGGTGCGAAGGGCCACGTCCGTTTTTCCGGCGTAAAACCAGGCCATGGCGATCAAATAGGCGCTCTCGCCATAGTGCTCGTCGTACTCCTCCAGCATGTTCTCGGTCGTGCCGACGCCCATGAAATAATAGGGGCGCCCATCGGGCTGGATGCCGCGTCGAGCGATGATGCGCCCGAGCTTCACCAGCGAAGCGTGGACAGCGCTCGCACGAGTCGCGTCGCTCTCGCGGGCATACTGCTCGAGCGCATCCCCGAGGATGGCGCTCATCCACGGACTGCAGCCGAAGTAGGCGCCGCCTTCGCCGTGGGCCTCGCCGGTGTGGGCAAAACATCGGGCTTCGGTGTCCGTGTAGCCCGGCGGATAGGTCGACTGCAGGGAGAGGTAAGCGTCGACTGCAGTGTCGGCGAGCTTTCGAAAGTCCGCGCTCCTATCGTCGCTGACGATCATCGCCCAAACGTAGGCGAGCAGGCCGAAGCCGGCGTGCCGTTCGGTCCAGAAGTCCGACCCGCCGGCATAGCCGGGACTGCTCCACAGCTGCGACATGCCGAGCGCCATGCCCTCTGCACTCTCGCGATACCGATCGTCGCCGCTGAGCAGGTAGTGAAGCGCGAGGTTCTGTGAATAGGCGTACTTCACGTCGTCCGCTCCGTCCGGGGGGATGCCGTTGCGCGTGCCGGTACCGCTGCCCGTGATCC
Organism: Polyangiaceae bacterium; assembly: GCA_035318465.1. Taxonomy (GTDB): domain Bacteria; phylum Myxococcota_A; class Polyangia; order Polyangiales; family Polyangiaceae; genus DASWDH01. Next base: position 51,127 of record DATHES010000113.1, on the reverse strand, counting down.
GATTGCGGTACATCGAGGTCTCGATGTAGGCCGATCGCAAGGGACCGATCTCACCACGCCGGGCGTAGCCGCGGTACAGGGCCGTCCCGCGATCGAAGAGCCAAACTGCGCGATCGGTCTCGTAGCCGGCGGCGAGGAATGCGTCGGTCCCCCAGCGCTGGTAATCGCACAGCGAAGCCCACGCCGCCGAGGCGGTGTTCGCCGCGTCGGACTCGGGAATGAGCGGACCGGCAAAGCCGCTGCCACTGAGCCACGCCGCCGGGAGCACCGCCCAAACGCGCGGACCTTGTTCGCCGTTTGCATTCACCAGAGTCGTGTCGACGGAAACGGAGGTGAGGGCCTGAGTGGTCGGCATTTCGCCGACGCGCAGTTCGACGTCCGCTTCGCCCGCGATCGTCGTGTCGAACTGAATCTGCACACTGCGCAGGCTGCCGTCGGGATACTTGGCGAGAGCGCGGCGTGCGGCAGCAAGTTCTTGCGAACCCTGGAGCACACGCACGCGCGCGGCATCGGTGAGTTGTCCCGTTTGCAGCGGGAGCCCGAGATTCACGCGCTGTGTACCGGTGACGCCCTGCGACGGCACCAGATGAACAGTGACGCTCGCGCCAATGGGTGGCTGTCCGGCGCCGCCGCCCGCGCCGCTGCTGCCGGCCGTGCCGCCGCTGCCAGTCGCGCCGCCGCTGCCAGTCGCGCCGCCGGTTCCCGCATCGCGCGCGGCTCCGGCATCGCGCGCGGCTCCGGCGCCACCGTCCGGCGCCCCACCCTCCGATCCCCCGCCCGCGCTGCCGCCGCGTCCCGACGCGCTTCCGCCAGCTCCGACGTTCCCCGCCCCGGAGCCGCCTCCCGAAGTTCCGGCCGACCCTCCCGACGCGGCCGGTACATGGGGCTCGGTCTCGGTTCCGCAGGCGCCAGCCAGCGAAATCAGCAGCGAAACACTGCCCAAAGTGGCGCTCGCGCCAAAAAATCCGGGCACAAATGGACGCTGGCGAGGCGCGCTCCGCTTTTTCATCGATCGCTCCTTGCTCGATGTAGGTGGTGCTCGTCATGGGGCAAAACCCAATCGTAGATCATCAAAAATGACCGCCCCCGCCGATTGCGCAATCCATCTAGCGCTCTTGTGTCAGGTCTTCGCCATACCAGATCTCGATCGGCCATTTTGACGAGTACCTACGTAAGGATGCGGCGACACCGCCGCGAGACGGAGGCAAGAGAAGAAATGCGAGGTCGTCGCCTTGCTGGCTCTGCTGAAGCGGCCATCTGCCTGTTCGGTCAGGATGGTTGAGTGGACGTGTGTCCACTTCGACGATCGATCTCGATCGATACCACGGCGCTCAAGCTAGCGTTCTCCGACGTCGGCCACCGCAATGCGATAGAACGCGTAGCCGCCGGCGTGCTCGGCTGGAAGGAGGCGCGCGCGGTATTCGTCGGAGCCGAGATTCTCGCGCAAAACGAGGCCGAGACGCGCGATGAAGGCGGCCACTTCGTCGGGGCGCAAACCGAAGGTCCAAGGTTCGCCGAGCCTGCGCACGTTGGCTTGCATCTGGGCGCCCCCCTCGAAATGCACGCTGCCGTCGAGCACGCCGGCGTGGATGTAGGTGAAGACGGCTGTGCTCCCGGGAGCGGCGCGGCCGATCCACGAGAGGACCTTCTCCACCGCATCCTTGTCGAGATAGTTGGTGACGCCCTCCCAGATGAAGAGGCTCGGGCGCAGAGGATCCCAGCCCGCCGAGGCGAGCCGCGCGGCAACGTCGTCGCGGAGGAAATCGACGGGCACGTACGCGACGTCGTCACGCGTCGCTGCCGCCTGGGCAAGGCAAGCGCGTTTCTTCGCCTGGGTCTCTGGGCGATCGACTTCGAAAACACGTACGGACACCGTGCGTAGCTCGGGAATCCGATGCGCGCGGCAGTCGAATCCGGCGCCGAGCACGACGAGCTGGCGTACGCCGTCCGCCACGCGCGCGCGCAGCACATCGTCGATGAAGCGCGTGCGTGCGATTGCCGATGCGCGGGCGCCCGGCGCTCGATGGTCGGCATAGCGCGCGATCCAGCCATGGGCGGCGGACACGCGCGCGGCGGCGACGAACAGCTTGAGTGGGCGGGACAAGAACCGCGTCGCAAACGGATCGGCGAACAGGCGCGGGCGTCGCCGCTCGACGGTCTCGAGCGCGCGATAGAACGCGACGTAACCGGCTGTTCGGCTAGCGCTCGTCGTCATGAGCTTCACAGCTTGAAAGTGTTGCCCTCGAGCTTACGGCAGCGATGCGTTTCATGATCGACGACCCCGAGACCGTGCCGCAGAAATGGCTTGCGGGAAAGACCCTTTCGAGGCGGCGACGGGCGGCGACAATACCAATGACCGGCGCATACTGCCTAGGCTGAGAACGGCTCGTAGCAGTCGAAGGTCTCGATCGACGCCACGCGACCGTCTCGCGACTCGATGAACTGAGCGATGTGCGCGGTCAGCACCTGCCCTTCACGGAACGGTCCGACGGCGCGAGCGATTACACCGGTCCACGTGAGGCGGAGCATCGCGGTGTTGCCCGCCTCCACGGCCGAGCGCACGTCGTAGGTCTGCTTCGCGAGCAGCCCGGCACCCACGGTGGACGCGGCGAGCATGTGCTCGAGCGATGCGACAGCCCCGGTCGGCTTGATGAGGTTGGGGTGCTCGATGATCCTCGCGTCTTCGGTGAAGAGGGGCCGGAGCTCCTCACCATGCTTTCCGGTTTCGAGGGCGGAGTGAAGAGCTCGTGCCGCTACGAGGGGTGTCTCGCTCATATCCACAACTATAGTTGCACAACCACGGTTGTCAATGTCAATGTTGACCTCATGGCCCGCCTCGACCCCGAGAGCATCGATCTGCCGACCCTCACCGCGCTCGCCGGCGCGTCCGCCAACGAGTACCTGCTGGCGCGCCTTCGTGGTGCGGGCCACGAGAGCATCCGCATGTCCCACGGGTACGTCTTCCAGCACCTGATCGGCGGATCTCCGACGGTGAGCGACCTCGCAGAGGCGCTCGGCGTGACCCAGCAAGCGGCGTCGAAATCCGTGCTGGAACTCGAGAAGCTCGGCTACGTCGTGCGTCAGCCCGACCTAGCCGACAGTCGCGTGCGCCGTATCGCGCTCACCGCAAAAGGTCGCTCGATCATCGCGCGCGGACGTGCGGCGCGAGCGAAGCTCGAAGCCGAGCTCGCCGCCGAGATCGGCCCCCGAGCGATCGCCGACGCGCGCCGCGCGATGCTTGCATTGCTCGAGCGGACGGGCGGCATCGCCGCCATCGCGAACCGGCGAGTGAAGCTACCGAGCAGGTGACAACGCTGGTTGCTTCCGAAGCGCATCCGCTTCGCCCGCGGCGGGTCGGACCTCATCAGGGCCCTCGCTCGAGGTAGGGCGTTGGGCGTTGCCTTTTGGCGAATGAATCACACGCGATCGAGGTCAATTGCCGGCGTCGGAGCGACAGGGAAACTTGGTTTCTCCGCGCATGCATTCGGGCGGCGGGCAACGTCCCTGCGCTGCGAGAGAATACCAGGGTGTTGCCGCAGGCGAGCGACGGGAAGACACGGCTCAGACCAGCTGGAAAACCTCGTATTCGATGTCCTTGGCGCCGAGCAGGCGTCCTCGCGCGATGAAGAGGTGCTGCGTAAGCCAGGCGTAACGCTCCGAAGCCGTGTCGAACGTCAGGGCCATCCGCATGTACTGGTCGTCCCAATCGGTCGACGTGTCGTTCGCGACGGCGCGGTTAAACTGCTCCGTCGCATGAACCACGCCGTTGTACTCGAGCAGCACGAGCGCACCGTCGTCGGTGTGCAAGGGCAGGCGCACATGCGGCCGGCCGTAGCCGTTGCCGATCGGCGTGAACCAATCGATTCCGGAAACGGGCGTCGAAGCATGGATGCGTGGGCCTTCGAGGGTGGCGCTCGCCATCTCCCAGTACTGCCGACGTTCGTCGACCGGTGAGCCGTCCTTGCTCTGCAGCGGGCCGCGCACCTGCAGTCGATACGTGAACGCGAATTCGAGATTGAGCTTGCTCATAGTCTCCTTTTCGGCGCCGCGGGCCACCGTACGCATTCCTCCGACCGCGTATCGGTAGCGGCGCCCACCACACGCGCGCTCAAGAGGATCTCGGAGCGCGTGATGGGCCGCTCGCTGATGACACAGTGTCGAGGGGATCGCCGTCCGCACGGTCCACCCCTTTTTGCGAAAGCGCCGCCACGCGGGCGGCGCAATACGTCCGCGGGATGAAACCATAGAGCGTCGGGGGCTGCGCCGAGCCGCGCTGAGGACGGTCGAGGCGCAGATAGCCCGTCGCCTTGTCGATCTCATACTTCATCGTGTCGAAAGGCGTGATCGATGTAGGCGTTGACGATCTCGGGCGCTTGATTGCCTGTCTCGAGCCCGTGCCAGGGGTGAGGGCGAAAGCGGAAGAATGGCGGAGGAGGGAGCGTCATCGGTGGGAAGCGTAATACACCTTTGCGGCGAGCGCGCGGCGTCAGCGCCTGGCGTTGGATCGCGGCCTCTAAGCGTCGTTGGCCTGTGCCTCCGCGGATCAGCGCAGGTCGTTGGGCCACGGTCGTCGGCGCCGGGCGCCCAGGATGTCGACGAAAGGCGTTGAAGTGAAAGGGAAGATCGCGAAAAGTAATCCTATGGGCAATGGCCGGACCCGCAAGCATGCCTCGTACAGGATCATCCTTACGCTCGGCGCATCGGTAGCCGTCGCGGCAGCGTGTGGCGACTCGGATCCGGACCGGACGAGCAGGGCGACGTCGGGTGGCAGCGCGGGCGTCTCAGGCACTGCAGGGAGCGCCGGCTTTTCAGCAGCTTCAGGCAACGGCGGTGCCTCGGGTGCGGGCGCGCGTGGCGGTGGATCTGGCGCCGGGGCGAGTGGTGGTGGGCCCGGTGCGGGAGGCAATGGCGGCGCTGCGGGCGCGGCAGGAAACGGCGCTGCGGGCGCAGGCGGCGCCCGTCCCGATGCGGGCGGTGATGGTTCCCCCGGCTGCGGCTTACCAGTGACCGCGGGGACGACCAAAGTGATGATGGACGTTGCTGGCGTCGAGCGCACATACCTGCGCGTCGTACCTGCGAGTCTCGACGCGAACACACCGGCGCCGCTGATCCTCGGATTCCACGGCGGTAGTGGGACCGCGGAACAAGCGAGCCAATATGGGTTGACCGGCACCGAGGCCGCGCTCTACGTGTATCCGCAGGCGCTTTCATTTCCGGCAGCGGGTGGTGTGGCGTGGAACGTGTCGCCCGACGGCAACGATGACGAGTTCATCGATGCGCTTCTCGTCGAGCTCGGTCAGAAGAACTGCATCGATATGACGCGCGTCTTTGCTGCAGGTCAGAGCAATGGCGCTTTTTTCGTCAATGAGCTCGGCTGCAAAAGACCCGAGGCTTTTCGCGCGATTGCGCCGGCGGCCGGTGGAGGGCCGACGGGGGGATGCACCAAGGGCGTTTCGGCGATGCTGATTCACGGCACCGCCGATACGACGGTGTTGATCGAGCAAGGGCGTTTTAGCCGGGATTACTGGCTCCGCGCAAATGGATGCGCGGGCGCGCCGAGCGCTCAGGCCGATGGCTTGCCGTGCGTCGCCTATTCAGGATGCGCCAAACCCGTACTATGGTGCGAGCATGCCGGCGCACACAGCTGGCCAGCATTTGCAGGCAACGCGATTCGAAGCTTCTTTTTGCGTCAGTGACCTCGCCCCCTCGGGCTCGAGTCTGCTTCGGCCTTCGCCGTCGTACCTTTCCGTTTCCCCTTCCCAAGAGCCTGGCGCCGCATGAGCGAAAAACGAAAAGAAAAAGAGGCGAGACGCGCCGCTCGAAAAGACGCTGCCAAGAGGAGGCAGGCCCGTGTTCACCGCGACGCGCACGGCAGAACGCATCTGGTCATTCACCGCGATGCACTCGGAAGAATAAATGGAATGGCGCTGTCCCAGCCGCTCTTCAACGACAGCTGGCAAAACGATGTCGCGATCGCTGCAGCCAACACCGCGCTCGAGCTCTTTCATGACGGCCGCACGCAAGAGAAGGCGGCAGCCCTTGGCCGGAACGCGATGGCGGCAACCTCGAAAATCGCGGAGGGCGCATTGGCGCTCTCGCCGGACCGTCCACCCGCGTGCCACTCGGGCTGTTCGCATTGCTGTTACCAAGCCGTGGGAGTTTCGGTGCCGGAGGTGTTCGCCATTTACGCCCATCTCCGAGCAACACGGGCGGCAGGCGAGCTGGATGCGACGGTTCGGCGTATTCGCGACACGGATGACGAGACCCGGGGTCTGACTTCGGCCGAGCGGCTCTCGCCGGACCTGCCGTGTCCATTTCTCGAGAGCGAACGGTGCTCCATCTACGAGGCTCGGCCGCTCGCTTGTCGGGGTGCAAACTCGCTCGATGCCTCCGCCTGTGAGCGTACGCTGCGCGATCCGGACGCGCGCACGCAATTTCTTGCCGGCTCATTGGCCGTGCCGTGTTTCCTAGAACCCATCCGCGCCTTCCACGCCGTAGCGGCTGGAATCGAGCTCACACTTCATGAGCTTCACAGGTTGAAAGTGTTGCCCCTCGAGCTTACGGCAGCGATGCGTATCATGATGGACGACCCCGAGACCGTGCCGCTGAAATGGCTGGCGGGGGAAGACCCTTTCGAGGCGGCGAGGGGCGGCGACAATACCAATGACCCGCGCATCGGGGAATTGGCCGGCCGGAGGGGCTGAGGTGGCACTTGTCGTTCAGGCAGCGCTTGTCGTTCAGACAGCTGCGAGCACCGCGACCTTCAGCACCGCTTGAGTGAGACTGACCGCCGCACCGAGGAGCGCAGCCATCTGTTTGCGCTCAGCTGCGTCGAGGGTCGCCGCTCGGATGAGGTTCGCTATTTGGGCGCGGTCGGCCGCGGAGATTGCGACGATCGACGTGACCTTGGCGTTCTGCGTGTTCGCGAGGTTCGTCGTCCGCGGCATCGTCATGGCGATCAACTGGATCCACCTCCACCCTTCCCGCTCGTCATGGTGGGAATGATGCGCGAAGCCGAAGAATGGGCCCGCACCCAACTGACGATCCCTGCATCGCAAGTTGGCGACGACGCTCAGCGCGCCAGACCACGTTGAACCATCGTCAGCGAAGGCGACGACCTTCTGACAGCTCCGCGATGGGACGGACCTAGCCAAGCTGGGATCGCGCGCCGTGAATCAGGAGCGAGCTCGCGGTGTGAGCCGCGCAGGTCTCGGGCCGTGAAGTGTCGTCCCCTCCACCCGCGCGTAGGTCAGCTCTTCTCCCGAGCTCGCCGCGCGGAGCATCAATCCGCCGCGGCTCATGTCCCCGCGCCCCACGAAATCGGGCGGAAAAAAGAGACGGTACCCAAACGCGCGCACGAGGGGATCGACGTACTTCTTCGAGGCTACGCTGCCCAAGAGAACGAAGCGCGTCGTAGCGCCGTGAGCACGCACGAGTGCGACGGCCTGACGAAGAAGAGGATCGGTGAACCGGTTGTTGCGCGGGTCGACAGGGATGGTGGCCCAGGTACGCAGTCGATCGAGGGTGACCCTTTCGTCGAGCGGCAAGAGCCCCTCGCCAGGCGTGATGACCAAGGCGCCCGGTGCGTTCATCGGCGGACGCGCGAACGCATTCGCGTACGCGACCTTGCCGCGAAAGTAGAGCGAGCTCACGAAACTGAAAAGCTCACCGAGCAGCACGCCGCCGGACCGCAGCTCGCAAGCGAGCGGCGACTGACCGTCCGGACGGAGGACGATGTCCCCCCGCGCGCCACCGAGATTGGCCGGCGAGAGGACAAAGATGGTGTGCTCGATGGACGTTGCGATGCCAGGAACCGTAGCGTGATTGGTGGGGTGGGCAAGAGTCGTTCCGTTGGCCTCCGTAACACTCAGCGCGGAGACCACCCGAGCCCGGCGATCCACGCCGCCACGCATAACCGGCGTGCTCGCTTGGGGGGCATCGGCGTGCCGCGGCGCAGCTTGGCCACCACCTCGGCTCGCATGTGCGCGGAACGGAGCGACGGCTGCAGCATCGCGGAGCTCCCGATCGAGGAGGGGATGTGCGGCGAGGAGCGCAAGTCTCTTCAATTGGTAAACGTTGCGGCGTCGGTGACCGTAAGAGCTCCGCTCGTCGCGCTCGCCTCGACGACATTCGAGCCGACCGCCCAGGTGATGCCTTCCCATGCGAACAAGTGGTCCGGCGCGGTCTTCGTTCCCAACGAGGTCCCGTTCAATTTGAGCTCGACCGAGTCGACGTTGGAATACACCCGGACGACGGTGGCCGCCTTGGGAAGCGCAGTGAACCGCTTGCTCGCAATGTAGACGAACGGGTCGTCCGACCAATTGGCCTTGTACCAATAGAACGCATCTTTTTTCGTCTTGCGATCGAACGTCACCAGACCCTTGTCGTTGAGACCGATCGTCCCACCTTCGCTGCGCCCGTCGCTGGCGAAGTCGAACCCGTTCCATACGAATTTGCCCCAAAGAAAGGGGCGAGCCTTCATCGCCGTCCAGTATCCCTCGTGGTAATAGGCTTGGTACTCTTCGGTGTGGGCCCCCGCCGTCTTGTCGCCGGGTACGTCGTTGGCCGCGGGGTTCGCGGCGTGCTGCGCAATGTTGCCACCGGCGCCGTATTCGGTGACGCCGACGGCATCGTTGGGGTGGCCAGCGTGAATGGTATCGGCCCAAATGGCAAAGTCGGCGACGCGTCCGAAATACCAGCCTTGGTATTCATTGAACCCATCGGCGGCGGCGTGCCAATTGACGGGACTCATGTCATTGCCGGCGTTGGCGGCATACCCAGACAACCGCGTCGAGTCTTCCTGGACGACGACGTTGGTGAGGCTCGTGATCAACGCGTCCGGGTTCGGCCCTGGGCGCAGCAGCACTTCGTTGCCGACGCCCCAGAAAACGATGGCCGGGTGGTTGTAGTTTTGCCGTATCAGCTCGGTCAGCTGTTGCACGGCATTAGCGGCGAACTCGGGCGTGTTGTTGATATGATTCACCAGGCCGATCTCCGCCCAAACGATGATCCCTTCCCGATCGGCCGCGTCGTAGGTGTGCTGAGCATGTTGGTAATGAGCGAATCGCACCGCGGTCGAGCCTATCTCTTTCAAGATGGCGAAATCGGCGTCGGTGTCGGCGTCGGAAATGGCCCAGCCCTTGTCTTTCTGATCCTGGTGTTTATTGACGCCATGCAGGTCGAGGTATTGCCCATTGAGCGAAAAGCCAGCATTCGGGCCCAAGGTGAACGTGCGGAGGCCCAATGTCTCGGTCACCGAATCGACCACTCGGTTGCCCTCGAAAACGTCGATGCGAACGGTATAGAGGTAGGGATCGGCAACGCCGTTCCACAAATGGGGGGTGGTCAGCTTGCCCGAAAGGACGGCGTCGGTGCGCCCGTTGGCGGGGACGGCCTCGGCTCCGCTGAGCGCTAGGACTTCGCCCTTCGCCGCGTCCAAAAGGGTGGCTTTGACGGTAGCGGTCTTGGCATCGATCGCTCCGTTCACGAGCTTGATCGTGATCGCGAGATCCGCGGCGGTGGCGCTGACGTTGCTCTGCTTGATATACACCCCGGAAGAACCGAAATCGGCGGGGCTGATCGCAAGCGGACCGGTCGCGAGCAGATGCACGCTGCGATAGAGGCCGCCGAAGAAGGTAAAGTCGCCGCTCAGCGGGGGGACGTTGATGGTGGGGCTGCCCGGAACGATGACGTTATTGCGGTCCACGCCGGCTGCATTGTTGACCCGCACCGCGATCACGTTGTCGGCCCCGATTTTCACCGAGCGGGTCACATCGAAGCGGAACGTCGCAAACCCGCCCAGATGCGTGCCGACGAGCTCGTCGTTGACGTAGACGTCGGTGATGATGTTGGAGCCGTCGAATTGAAGATAGAGCGTCCGCCCCGCGAGCTCGCCGGGCACCGTGTAGTGTTTTCGGTACCAGCCGATGCCGCGATAGTAGGGCGTGGCCGGCCCGTCTTGGCCGTCCTCTGCGTTCCAGGTGTGAGGCAAGTCGAGGAGCGGCCAGGCCGCGTCGTCGAAGGCCGCCTTGTCCGCCCCCGGCGCGTCGGCACGGTTGAATCGCCAGCCGTCGTCGATGCGCAGCTTGACGCGCAGTCCGGTCGTGCTGCCGGGTGCGTCGGGCGCGATCACAGCGTCGGGAGCTACGGTGGCGTCGGGGGTTACCGATGCATCGCGGGTGACGGATGCATCGACATCACCCGCACCGTCGATCGTAACACTGCCGTCTACCGCACCGGCGCCACCAGCGCCGCTCGTGCCTCCGAGCCCGGCGTCTTGGCCAGCCCCGCTCCCTCCGCCCGCACCCGCGTTGCCGCCCGCGTCCGTGTTGCCGGGGCCGCCGGTGCCCGCGGGATGCGAATTGCGGGACGTGCCGCAGTTGGCAAGCGCGGCGCAGAGCCCGATCGAGACGCAAAGGGCAGCGAGCCAACGCCGTGCTCGACAGGAGGAGGCAACGACCTCGCGAGGTGGGTCGGCCGAGTCGAGAATGCCGCGAATGCAGTCCATACCGGCCAAGTACCGCGAGGGACAAGGAGAAGCAACCGGGGTTCCGGCGTGCAGGTCCTGGCCCGGCAGTCGGCGCGCACGGCCGATTTTGCCGGGGCAACTCCAGCTGGGAAATCAGCCGCAGCGGTCGTACGATATGCACAAGAGACCATGCAAGCGCTTGTAACGCATCGTACACCACGAAGAGGTGGGTCGATGGCGAGTCGATCTCGTACTTGCTTCACCGTGTTCACATTGTTCGCAACGTCCTGCGCTCCGTCTACCGAGAGAATCGCCCTGTCTACGTGGTCTTCGATGCGGGGAGCGGACAGCCACGCAGGGTCGCGCTGTCCGTCGTGGCACCCCATGAAAACGGTCGCGAGGCGGGGCAGCGTCGGCCGTGGGGCTAAGGGTCCCCCGCCGGGCTGCAGATGGGCGCGTCGGACGGCACCCAGGCGGGTGAACCGTTCAGGGTGGCGTTCACTGCGCGGGATGAGCTGTCCACCGCTACCGTGCCGTTCCCCTCGTCGAACCGGAAGTACGAGACCAAGCCGGGTTCGCTTCCGTTCAGGCGTTGGTTCATGGTCGAGCTGATCTGAGCCGGCGTACGCACGACGTTCCATATCCTCAATTCGTCGACGTAGCCGATGAAATAGCGGCCGTCGACGGTGTTGCCGCCCAAGGTCAGCGCAGAAGGCGCCGTGAGGGAGTTCGTTTGGGCGGGGATGAGCGATCCATCCAGGCTTCCATTGACAATGACGCGAATCTCGCCGGTGCTCCTCTGCCGCGTGGCCGCCACGTGCATCCACTGACCCGTCGTGACCGTGGTCCCGCCCTGCACCGTGGTGTCGGGGTTGCCCACGCCGAACGCGAACTTGCTGTTCAGGATGGAAGCTCCGAAGTCGTTCGCGTTCCCAGATACGTCGCCATGAATCAAGCCCCTGCCCTCGTAATGATAGACGCCTGTGAGCGAGGACGAGGTTTTGACCCATGCCTCGAGCGTGAAGTCGTCTTGAACCGGACGCGTAAGCGTCGCGTAGTTTGCGCCGGTGAAGTTGAACGCGTAGCCGGCGCAATTGCCAGCGTCGACGTCCGCTTCACGCGCGTCGGCGTCGACGGGCCCATCGCCCGGTGTCCCATCCAGCGAGGCGTCCACGTCCTGACGACCGTCGTTGTCCATATTCGTGTCCGCGGCCTGACCGGCATCGACTCCCGCATTTCCACCACGCGACGGGCCCCCGTCGGTTCCCGCACTGCTGCCGCCCGTCGAGCTCCCACCAGTCGTACCGGCTGCGCCCGACGAACCCCCGGCCCCACCTGCGCCCGAGAACCCGCCGGTCCCCGCGGTGCCAGCACCGCCTCCGGTCGTCGAGCCGGCTGCGCCTCCAACTGACGAATCGCCCATCGTCGCATCAGCGCCCACCGCGCCGTCACCGGATGTCGTGCCGGCGGTGCCCCCGGTCGCCGACGAACCGCCCCCGCCAGTCGAAGGCCCGGCGCCTGCTTGTGCGCCGAGCCCACCCCTGCCTGCGCCCACCGTGGAACCGTCCGAGCCTGTCGTACCGCCGGCACCGCTCGATCCGACGCCTCCGCTCGATCCACCGCTCAAATTTTCGTGCGGCGGCGACACGTCGTAAACGTCGCAGGCGGCTAGCGCGATAAGCAAGAGCGCGATCGGATTTCGCACGCGAATGCTTTATTTTGCCATCGGGCGTTCCAACTACAAGCACATTCGGGCTTGCCGGCGCGGGTCACCGGGTCACGGCCGAGCTCGGGTCACGCTCAGCGTGCGTCCACGCTCGCATCGGCAGGCGAAAGGGCGAGCTTCTGCCGAAAGAGATCGATGAGCGGCTGATTGGCATGATTCGGATCCGGAAGGCTCTTGTCTCCAATGAAGATGCCCATGCTCTCCTCGTGATAATCGTGATACGTGAAGCTCAATTGACGTTCCAAGAGCAGATCGAGCATGTCATTTACCCAACGTAGACCGCCGCGGTCGTCTTCGAATGCATACTTGATAGCGCCGAACTCGCCCAAAAAGAGCGGCACCCGCTCGCGCCTTCCCCAACTGACGTAAGCATCGAGCTCTTGCTCGAGAAATGCGCGGTCCCGCGCGTGCACGGGGACGGTCGAGCTGGAGAAATCGAGCCGAAGCTGACACACGGCGTGTTCGGGGATGCGCTCTCCGCGCATCCATCCACTGAGGCGATAGGTACTTCCTACCGACGGCCGAAAGCGCAGAAAATCCGCGCCCAGGTGGGCCTCGGCGATCGTCCCCGTGACGCTGAGCGCCGACGCATCCCCGTGGCCCTCGGTGACGAACGCGGCCGTACCGTCACCGCGCTGCTTCCAGAAATAAAAGCCGCGCAGCGTGTCGAGGTTCATGTGCCACAGGGTTTCCACCGTCTTGCCCGTGGCGTCCACTCGTTCCAAGACGACGTCGTCGAACGAGACGCGGCCGGCGCCGACGCGGGTCGCCAAGAGCGAGGGCCTTCCCACCGCGAGCGAAGGATCGGTGACTTCGAAGGTTTGCCCTTGGTAGTATTTCCAATCGCTGTCGCCGGCGGGCAGTTTGGGGCTTTCGACGGTCCCCGTCTTGTACGTCAAATGGAACCACTCGACTTCGGCGACTTTCTCGTCGGGATAGCGCGCCTTTTCTGCAGCGAACTCGGCCCACGACGCGTTTTGGTGCGTGAAGTGAAACGGCTTGTAGAAATGGAACTCGTAGACGACGTTGGGATCTCGGACGCGGAAGAAATTGCGATCGCTGTTCTCCTTCCAGTCGCCCGCGATGGCGTTGACGCGCTCGACGAAGATGGCATGGGCGGGATCGACTTCTCGTATCGCCGCAATGATGCGCTCGGCCAGCGCCTTCCATTCGCCGATGTTTTTCACCACCACCGGCTCGTTCACTAGGTCATAACCCGCGACGATGGGCTCGCGGGCATACCGCTCCGCGATGGCGCGCCACAGCGCGACGAGGCGGTCTTGCGTCTTGGGATCGTTCCAGAGTGCCGTGCCCTCCCCGTTCGATTGAAAGCCACCGGGTGGGACGTGCATATTGAGCACGAGGTAGATGCGATGTCGTTTGGCCCAGGCGATGTTGTCATCGATCCATTGCCAACCATCGGATAGCCACTGCCCCGGCGCGGCGTCGCTTTCGAAGGTGTGGTAGTTCATGTAAAAGCGCACGGCGTTCATGCCGAGCTCGGCGACGCGAGCGAAATCACGCTGGTCGTGATGTCGCCGCGGGATGCGGTCGCCCGCCCAAACGCGATTGCCGAACGCCACGCCTCGAAGGACGAGTGGACTCCCGTCCGGTGCGACGAGGCGTTCTCCCTCGACGCGAATGACGCTGCCCGCGCCTTGTCCGGGCGGCGCTGCCGAAGGCACTGCGCCGCGCCCGCAAGCGGCAAGCACCAGCATCCAAGAGCCGATCGCCGGCAATGCCCGAGACGGTTTCACTCCTGCTTCCGACGCGCCCGCATTTTTCGGATCATCGCGTCGAGGCTCCAATCGCCAGCGCCGTGGGCGGCGAAGAACAGGAAGATGAAGCAGAAGAGGACGGCGGGCTGGCCCTGGTTCTGGATCGGCCAGAGCCCCTGGGGCTGGTGGAACTGGAAGTACGCGACCGCCATCTCACCCGACAGGATGAACGCGACGGGCCGCGTGAAGAGTCCCAGGAGGACCGCCGCTCCGCCGTAGAACTCCAGCGCGCCGCCAATCCAGGTCTGCGACAGGAACGTCGGGTGGCCGCCGTGCTCGGCGGGGATACCGCCAAACCAATCGAAGATCTTCATGCCGCCTGCCTCGAGGAAGAGCAGCCCCGCCACGACGCGCAGCAGGAAGAAGGTGATATGCCGTGCGCGCTCGATGTTCATCGCCGCTGCCTCTTGGCGTTGGTTACCACCCGCATGGGATCGTGACGCCGGACTCCAGTCGGACGTCTTGGTCTGGTCGTATGTTCAGGTGATGGCCATGAAAAATACGAGCCATCGGCGAGACCACCCGCCCAGCACCGTACTCGGCATGCAACGTGGGCCTCACATCGGCATGGAGCTCGAATCGCGCTCCGAGCACAGCGTCGGATCGCGATGGACGACGGGCATTCACCGATGCGGTACGTCCCCCGCGCTTCGGCCTCGATCAGGCCCGCCGCCGAGAGGCGCACCAATGCCTTTTTTGGCAAGGCCATGTAATGTTCGCCACTTGGCAATCGAGCAAGCATGAGCTCTCTCGTGGTCGAGCGCCGGCCACCTCTGATGTGCATCACCATTCGTCGGCCCGAGGTCCGCAATGCCGTCGACGGTCCGACCTCGGCAGCGTTGGCCGATGCCTTTCGAACCTTCGAGATCGACGACGAACTCTCCGTCGCGATCCTCACGGGGGCCGAAGGGAACTTCTCATCGGGCGCCGATCTCAAGGCCATCGCAAGCGGGGAGATCGAACGCGCCAACCCGCTCCAGCCGCCGGGCGACGATGCGCTCTGCTCGGGGCCGATGGGGCCGACACGATTTCGGCTGTCGAAGCCGGTGCTCGCCGCCATCTCGGGATACTGCGTTGCTGGAGGCCTCGAGCTCGCGCTCTGGTGTGATCTGCGCGTGGCCGACGAAAGCGCCGTGTTCGGCGTCTACTGTCGACGTTTCGGAGTGCCCCTCATCGACGGAGGCACCGTTCGATTGCCGCGAACCATCGGCATGAGCCGCGCGCTCGACATGATTCTCACCGGCCGGTCGGTCACGGCCAAAGAGGCCTTCGAGATCGGGCTCGTGAATCGCTTGGTGGCGACGGACGCTTTGATGCGCGAAACGGAACGACTTGCGCTCCACATCGCCGCGCTCCCGCAGCACTGCATGCGCGGCGATCGCCGGAGCGCCTACGAGCAATGGGGGCTCTCGGAGAACGCTGCCCTGAAGAACGAATTTGCCCACGGCATGGCCACGATAAGCTCCGGCGAAACCCTATCCGGCGCCGGTAGCTTCGCTCGCGGTGGCGGCCGTCACGGCAAGTTCGAATGAGCTTGCTCCCGCAGCGGGCGGGGTTCAATCAGGCCGTGCGCCAACGTGACGAACCTTTCGGCGACGACGGCAAGTCGACCTATCAAGGCTGAGTTGAACCTAAACCGGGATGCGCGATCCCGGAAGCTCAGGCCGAAAGCAATCTACGGACAAGACCTGCGGAGTACGAACGCGCCGAACTCTTTGGAGGTGTGGCGAACGGTGACAGGTACGTTTCCGACGGGAGTCGTTACGGAAGTGCCGTTCATCGGTACGGCGAGCATGCCGCCCGAATAGACGCCGCTCCGCAGAGGAGCAGCGAACAGGTCCTGTGCATCGACCAGCTCGTAGGGATCGCCCATCGAAAGCACGCCAGATACGTCGACCGCAACCGAGTCGAGATTGTCCCAATTGACGACAGCGATGTGGGCGCGCGCCGCGTCGTGTTGGCTCGGTCGGACGAAGACGCGGCTGCCGCTCGGGCGTCCGCTCGAAAAAGTATTGACCGGATGGCCGGCTTGAGAAAAGCCCGAGATCGAGCCAACGAAGGTGTTGCCGGTGAGCGAGATCGTGCCCGTGCAATTCAAGGTCAAAGCGGTGCCTGCGACGAAATAATTGTCGGTAAGCGTGGGGTTGGAGCAACCCGCGCTGTAACCGATGTTGTTGACGCCTTCGCCGGTCGGAACATTCGTGACGTTGCCGAGCAACGTCGGCGCCAGGGCCACTTTCAGCCCGCCCACCAAGATGTCGGTGGCAAATCCGCTTTGTGCGGAGATCTCGCCGTTGTTGAAAACGATGTTGCCTTGGACATCGAAATTGTCGATGAAGCCTCCCTCGGTGTAACCGTGGATGCCGTAAGAGAACTGCCGGAATATGATGTTATCGGTCAGGTATTTTTTGCCGGTCTGATTTTGCGCGTAGATGCCGTGGCCGTGCCCGCGATCCGGTGCATCCCAGCCGTTGTAAAGATGATGGACCCATAAACTTCGCCATCCGGCGCCGCGCCCCAGTTGCCGACGCCCTGGCCAGTGTCGTGAATCACGAGGTTGATGAGCTTGACGCCCTGTCCGTACATGCCCACACCCTCGCCCCGCGCGTCCGCCGGATTGCTTCCGGTGTTCGTGATCACGCGCGTCGGGTGAGAGTTCGTGACCTCGAAGTCACGGAAGATCGTATAGGCACCGTTGATCGTGAGCACATGGCCGCTCGGCGTGGGTACGCCGTCGAGAATCGCGCGTTCGCCCGCTCCACCGCGGACCGTGATTGGATTCGCGCCGTTGCCGGTTAGTCGGCTCGTGAAATTGCCAAGGTACGTACCGGTATGCAGCCAGACCGTCGCACCGGGCTGCACGCCGGGTGGCTGGTTCAATGCCGAGCGAGCGACGTGCTGCTCGCGGTCGCAATTGGCACAGATCCCAGATGAGCGCATCTGCGTGATTCAGGAGCCGTCGTCCTCACTCGAAACGACTGGTCACACTCGACTGACCATCCGGTCGCCGCGCCGACTAGGTGCGAACGCAATGTTTGGCGTGCTCGTCCAGCTCCGACGATTTCGGAATGGCGCGAACGCCGTCGGAGGCTCGCAAGCGAAACCCCCGGGGTCTCCAGGTGCAGGCGCAACGACGTCCACGACCTGCGCACAAGAAGTGAACGAAAACAAGGACCGCGAGGTGGCCGGGTTCGGTCGCGATCTCGTTATCGCCACCGCACGCAGGGGCGCATCTTGCGGGAAGCCGGGCATGCCTCACAAGGAAAAGACGTTGACCGGAACGGCTGGAACTAGCGTAGACGGGGCGGCGCCGGTGGCACGATGTACGCCATCGCTCGGCATCGAAGCGGTGACAAACGTGTAGACTGGCCACCGATGGGCACCGCCGCTGCGAGTGGGGTTGAGTTCCGTTGGAAGGCGCGCCGCTCGTGGCCGTATTCGGTGCTGCTCATGTTGGTGGTCGCTTGCTCGGGGCGACCGGTACCCCCGCGGACCGCGCCCGCAGGTTCCGCCATCGAGCGCGACGCCGTCATCGAGGGGCGGCGTCTTCGCTATGCCCTTCATCTCGCGCCGCAGCCGAATCTCATCTACCACCTCGATTGCATTGCCGGCGTAGCCCTCTGCGCTCAAGTCATCTATCGCGAGCTTTGGTCGACCTTTGCCATGAGCGGCGAAGATGAGGCGGCGCTCGCGACCTGGAAGGCGGTACGCGGAAGGCACGCAGGAGAGCTCCGCACGGTCGACCCGCGGCGCCCCCCGCAGCCTCTCCTCGCTCCTTCGCGCGTTTTCGATCTCGCCGAGCGCCAGCGCATCGTCGGGCTGCGCGCTCGAACGCCGGCCGAATACCAGGCGACCATCGCCCTCCTTGCGACCGACGCCGATGCGAGAGAGCTCCGCCAAATCGTCGAGAAGTTCACGCCGCGCTTCTTACGGTGGTGGCAGCAACGCGGATTTGCCGCGGGGTCGACTTCGTTCGAAGGTTTCGCGAAGCTGCTCGCCGATCCGTTTCTCGACGCCACCATCCAGAAGGCGGCGCAGTTCTACGAGGCTGATTTGCCCCCAGGAACGACGTTCCAGATCCATCTTCTGGTCCAGCCGGCGTCATCGCGAAAGCTGAGTGTCGCCTATCAGCTCGAGGGGGATTCGGTTGTGGAGACTCCCGAAGGAGAAAAGCCCGAGGAGCGCATCGACATCGTTGCCCACGAGCTCTTTCACTACCTCTTCTTCCGGATGGACCCGAAGCGGCAGGCCGCCATGCTCGAGAGCGTGTGCGGCTCGGACGAACCACTCTCCGCGGTCGCCTTCGGCATGCTCGACGAGGCTATGGCGACAGCGCTCGGCAATGGCGTCGTCGGCCAACACTACCAACCCCCCGACGCCTTCGCGAAGCAACTCGCTCGCGGCCTCACTCGAAACCGCGCGACGGCCTCGGTCGCGCGCGCGATCTTTCCCTCGATGTCGTCCTTTCTCGATCGGGGCACGACGGTCTCGTCCGATGAATTTCTGCGCGCTTTCAACCGCGCCACGAAGGCAACCTTCACGGACGGGCGCCCGCGCCCCATCGACTATCTGCACAGCCCGGTGCTCATCGCCGACGGACGTTTTGCCTCGGCTGCGCAGCGCCTGCGCGACGCGAGCTACGCGGGATTCCCCTCTCTTCGTGAGTTCGCCGCGCTCGACGACGAAGCGAAGACCTTCTTGAAGGAGCATCCTTTCATCAGCGTCGCGGTCTTGGTCCCCGATGCGGCGGGGACCCTCCTCGAATCGCTCGGGCTCGCGGATCGGCATGGGGCCGCCGTTTCGTCGGTTGCCGCCCGCACGCGCGGATTCGTCTACGCGCTGCCTCGGACCGCCAAGTCCTACGCGTTTGTTTTCGTGGCAGGCGATTCGAAGACGATGGACGATCTCGTGGACCGATTCGCGGCGTCAGCGGAGCTCGTGCCGGGACACGAGGGTGTGCTCGTCGAGCTCGCCAGGTGACCCGACTCCGACTCGACGTCACGGAGCAGGCAGCCCTCTCGCTGCTCAATCTACTACGTAGTGCGGCGGTGACAGGGACGCGGTCAGGCGCGAATTGGCTCCGCCCGAGCATCGGGCCGGGATTAGATCCCGGTCCCGCGCTGGAACTCGACGGTCACGTCGCTCAAAGGGTCGATCGCGCAGGGCGAGAAGCTCGAGCTTCGCGTTCCTATTTCCGAGCGCACTTTCTCGCCGAAGGTGACTGAGCTCCTGCCCGCGACACGAATGGTCTGGAGCGACGGCATGGCGCCGATGTTCAAGGGCGAGCGCACGTTCACGCTCAAACCACGGGCGGACGGCTCCACCGACTTCGAGATGGTGGAGATCTTCTCCGGCGTCATGCTGCCGATGATCAAGGGCTCTCTGCCCGACTTCGGGCCGGTCTTCGATCGTTACGCGCTCGATCTCAAGAAGGAAGCCGAAGGGAGGGTCTCATGAAGCGCGTCGTCGTTCGCTACAAGGTCAAAGCCGAGCGTCTCGAGGAGCACGAGGACCTCATTCGCAAGGTCTTCGCCGAGCTCGCGACGGTGCGCCCCGCCGGCCTCGCCTATCACGCACTCAAGCTCGAGGACGGCTTGAGCTTCGTCCACGTCGCGACGGTTTCGACAGCCGACGGACAGAATCCGCTCACCGCCCTCCCCGCCTTCCAGGCCTTCGCCGCAAATATCGCCGATCGCTGCCAAGAGAAAGCAGTCAATTCGCCGGCAACGGCTATCGGTGCATATCGCGCGGACGACGCGCCCGCCTGAGTGTTAGGTTCTTGCCGTGAGCGAGACACCCGCCACGATGGCGCAGGCACGCGAGCAGTTCCTCGGGCTCGTGGCGTGCGTGCGTCCCGAGCTGCATCGCTACTGCGCCGCCGCTTCGGCCTTGGCTCTTTCGCATCGCGCACAACGCAGCGATCGATTTTCTTCGCCGCCGCAGACGGAGGCAGACCGAGCCGATTGACGACATCGACGACATCGACGAGATCGCAACGTACGACGACGCACCGGATCCACTCGTCGTGCGCGGCGCGCTCGCGCGCTTTCTCACGCTACCTATCACACAGCGGAGCGCCGTCATTTTGAAGGACGTGCTCGGTCACTCGCTCGAGGAGACGGCAGAGACGATGGGGACGACCATCATGGCGGTGAAGGCAGCGCTCGTTCGAGGGCGTAAGAGTCTGCTCGACGAAGCACGCGATGAGTCGGTACCAACGTCGGATGCGCGACGCGATCTCGAACGCTACGCATCGCTCTTCAATGCGCGCGATTGGGATGGCGTTCGCGCGCTCGTCGGCGACGACTGCCGCCTCGATCTCGTGGCGAAGTCTCAGCGGCGCGGCAAAGAGGTCGGGCTGTACTTTGGCAACTACGCGAAGACGGACGTCAAACTCCGCGTCGTTCGGCTCGAGGGACAGCTGGCGCTCGCCGCACACGACGGCAACGCCGAAGTGCCGTCGTACTTCATTCTGCTCGCGTTCGAGGGCGGGAAGGTCACCACGATCCGCGACTACCGCTACGTGCCGTATATCGCGCTCGAGGCCGAGATCGAGAAGGCCTAGGGGTAGGTGGCCCCGGCCGTCGCGGGCGCGCGCCGAGTCATCGCGGCGTCGCCGCAATCGTCCGCCTCAGACGTGATCGGGCCCCATCCGGCCGCCCGGCGTGAGATTCGCGAGCCGTGAGCCGCGCCCGCGCGACTACACCAAGCTTGGCCGCCACGCACACCCTAGCGGCAAGCGGACGTGCTTGGTTCCCACGCCGACCATCTGAGCCAACCAAAAAATGACCGAGGTTTCTTATGCGCAATCGATTCGTCAACGTGTTACTCGCACTTGCGAGCGTGATCCTCTGGACAGGAGCGTGTTCGGACAACAGCGATAAGGGGACGTCGGGGGGCGGTGGAACGAGCGGCCAGGGCGGTGCAACGACGGGTCAGGGTGGAAGCCGCGCTGGTTCGGCGGGAAGCGACGGAAGCGGTACAACCGGTACCGGTGGCAAGGGGGGTTCGGGGCAGGCCGGTTCCGGCGGAAATGCGGGCACGACCGGTGGCGGCGGAGGCGGCGCGACGACGGGCACCGGAGGCGCACGCGACGGCGGCGCGGGAACGGGCGGTGCCGGCACCGGCGGAGCCACGACAGGGACAGGCGGCGCCGGCACAGCCGGAGCCACGACGGGGACGGGCGGCACCGGCACCGGTGGAAGCGGAGGCAGCGCTGGCACCGGAGGGGGCGCTGGAAGCGGAGGCAGCGCTGGAAGCGGTGGAACACCGCCCGGCGATGGCGGCACACAGAACAACTACGTCGTGTCGGGATCGTGGCACGGCTATGCGTGGACGTACTCGCCCATGCCGAGCACATTCAATCCGCAGAACTTCGAGGCCCTGACCACACCGGGACCATTCTGCGTGAACGGTTTGGTGGCGGCGCAGCCCTCAGCCACCGCGGCCGCGCAGTTCGGGCTCATTGCCGTCAATCTCAACCAGGCCATGGTTGCCCGCGGGAGCACGAGCCCCGCCATGACGGCGACGCCGACGCTGGACGGAGTCCTGATCAACCTCACCAACCGCGCAGTGAGCGGCAATGCCGCGGGCGCGAACGGCGCACTCTTGCAGGTCCAAATTCAGAACCAAAGCGTCATGCCAGCGCAGCAGTGGTGCAAGCTCATCGCGAGCCCGGTGGCGGGCCAGGCGGGCGATGTTTTCATCGCGTGGTCCGACTTCAACACCAACTGCATGCCCGCGCCCGATGCGACCTTCTCGACGTGCTCCACGGGGACTGCGTACAATCGCCAACCGATTACCGACATTGCGATCAAGATTCCGGCAAACCAAAGCGTTCCACGGCCGTACGACGTCTGTTTGAACAGCCTGCGCGCGTCGGCCACCGTCGCCGCGCCGATGAACGCGGGCGCCGGCACGTTCGTAGGGCCCGGTGATTGGGCGCCGGTGCAGAAGGGCGGGAAGAACTATGTCGTGCAGAACAACATCTGGGGCACGGCGGGCAGCAACAGCCAGACCGTCACCTTCGGACTCAACAACGATCCGACGAGCTTCAATGTGACGGCGTTCACTGGCGGCCCAGGCCCGAACAGCTCGCCCGCGTCGTACCCGTCCGTGTTCATCGGCAGCAACAACTGCCGCACCACGGCGGGGTGGGGCCTGCCCAAGACGGTCAGCTCGATCCAGGCCGGAACGATCACCGCCACGTGGACTCACAATGCGACGGGTGACGTCAATGCGTCGTTCGACATTTGGTTCGGCGCAGCCAACGAATCGCCCGCGATCACAGTGCCCAGCGCCGGGTATGCGATGATTTGGCCATATCAACCCGGCGGTCGGCAGCCGAACGGGACGATGCAGGGAAACGCGACGCTCGGCGGGCAACCGTACGCGATTTGGGGCGGGACGCAGACCCCACCTACCGGCGGCGCTGCCAAGCCGTGTATCTCCTACGTGATGTCATCGAGCCAAACCAACCTGACGAACCTCGACGTCGGAGCCGTCATCCGAGACGCGGCGACGCGTATCGTCGACTGTGGCAGGGGAGCTAGTTTGCCCTGCATCGATCCAGGATCTTCCCTGACCAACATTTTCGCGGGCTTCGAGGTCTGGAGCGGCGGTGCCGGACGGCAATCTTCGAATTTCTCGTTCACCGTCAACTGATCGGGAGTCTATGCGACACGCGCAACTCGCGTCGTAGATGCAAAGCCTGCGCCCACCCCAAGTCCCCCAAAACAGGTGGCACATTGCCGGCACAGGGAATTCGGTGGCCCACGTTGCGCCACGCCGCTCCTCTTCGCGTCGGGTCATAGCGGTGGCGGCGGCCGTGGTGGGAGGGGCGGGTCGGAGTTTCCGACCGTCGGATTCCGCCTAGCCGGCTCGGCGGAGTCGAGTGGTCCGACCACTTTCACAAAGTGGTCAGATCACTTTGTCGTTTACAGTCCCACTGGCGTGGTGTACGAACCCATCGATCGCGCATCGGCGGGAGCATGACCATGCGAATTTGCAGCTTTGGCTGGGCGAGCACGCTTCTCGTCCTGTTGGTCGCCGCCTGCAGTTCGGGCGGCGAAACGCTCGACGCAGGCGCGCCCACCGGTGGTGACGATGCTTCCTCGCCGCCGGACGCCGCGACGGAAGACGACGCGACGACGACCACGGAGGCTGGCGTCGGGGACGCCTCGGTGGATGGGGGCTCACCGCGCGATGCCGGCACGGCGCCGGGGCGCGACGCGGCTCTCGACGGCCGCCCGCCGGAGGCTGGCCGAAGCGAAGAAACCTCGGCACTACCCGATGGAGGGGACGCGGAGGCCGACGCACCTTCGCGTGATGCGGGGGCACCTCGTGATGCGGGGGCACCGCTGGACGGGGGAGGCACGGTGGTTGACGCACCTCCTCCGGTCAGTGGAGCCGTGTTCGTTTCACCCACCGGCGACGACGCCAATCCGGGAACGATTGCCGAGCCCTTCTACACTTTGAGCCGGGCGGTGGCTTCCGTGCAGCCGGGCACCACGATTTACATGCGAGGGGGAACGTTCAATTACAACGCGACGATTATCCTGTCCGCATCGGGAACGTCCGCGTCGCCCATCCGGATTGTGGCATACCAAGTGGAGAAGCCCGTTTTGAACTTCTCCACTCAACCCTACGGTGCCGACCAGCGCGGGATCTTGCTCACCGGCAATCACTGGCAGATCGCCGGCCTCGAAATTAGCTACGCCGGCGATAACGGGCTCAAGCTCGAAGGGAGCCATAACCGAATCGAGCAGTGCGTCTTCCACCACAATGGAGACAGTGGCGTGCAACTCGGCTTCGGTCATGAGACGGTGAATCCGAACGGCGAGCTTTGCTCTTACAACGAAATCATCAATTGCGATTCCTACCTCAACTTCGACTTCGACGGCCGGGGAGGAAATGCCGACGGCTTTGCCTGCAAGATGCACAACGGCAAGGGTAACGTCTTCCGCGGCTCGCGCGCGTGGCGCAACTCCGACGACGGGTGGGACCTCTACGAGACGGACTGGCCCGTGGAGATCACCGACTGTTGGACCTGGCACAACGGCGACCAACCTGACTTCGATGACATCTACATTGCCAAGAAGGGCATGAAAATGAGCTCCTTCGCCGGCAACGGAAACGGGTTCAAGCTCGGCGGCAACGGCACCGGCGGCAGCTCCGAGGGAACGCATGTCGTCAAGCGCTCCATCGCCTTCGACAACAATTTTCGGTCCAAGAAGGGTTTCGATCAAAACAGCCACAAGGGCGGCGTCCTCGTGACGAACTCGCTGGCGTGGGGCAACGGGTACAACTTCATGTTCGAAGAGGATGCCGAGTCGGGCAGCGCCAACGAATTCGTGAACAACGTCACGTTCGCGCCGGGAACCTCGCTGGGAATGGAATTCTCTGCGGCCAGCGTGCTGCGCAGCAATAGCTGGCAGCTAGCGGTGATGGCCGATCCAGCGGACTACATGGATCTCTCGGAAGCGGCGGCGATGGCGCCACGTCAGCCGGACGGTAGCCTTCCCGCCAACGGATTCGGGCGCCTGGTGGCGGGAAGCGATCTCATCGACAAAGGCGTCGACATTCAAGATCCATTCAAAGGAACGGCGCCGGACCTCGGGCCTTTCGAGCACTGATGCAGTGGTCGGGCCTCTTCACGTCAACGTCAGGCCGAGGGTCCAGATGAACGTTGGGCTTCGTAAAGATGTCAGGACGGTTTGCGCGGCGATCGCGGTCGGCGCACTGGCTTCCATCGCGAGCTGCGGGTCATCGGACCCCGCGACCTCGGGTGGCAACGCGGGCGGTGCTGCTGGGGCTGCGGGTGCGGGGGAAGGCGGCGGGGCGGGCGCGGGTGACTCCGGGCGTGGGGGGAACGCGGGGGGCAGCGGCACCGCGGGAGCGGGCGGTACTCCGGATGCTGGACCGGCCGATGCTACCGACGATGGCTTGATCGGCTGGGCGACTCGGCACGCCAATGGCGCGCCGACGGGCGGCCAAAAGCCGATCGGCGAATTCTCGGTCATGACTTGCACCGCAGCGGACATGAAGACGCTGCGCGATTGTCTCTATCGAGCCAAGAAGTCCGACAAGACCAACACCGATACGCGGCCTACTCCACCCGACTGGTCGACCTGGGAAGTCCATGCCGGCGTCACCGGTGGATGGAAGAAGTATCCGCTCATCATTTACGTGAAAGGTGTCATCGATTGCGCGGAGAACGACGCCGGCGTGCGATGTCGCAGGCCAACTACGAAGCGGGCGACCCGCTTTGTGAAGGGAGCACGGGAGCGTCCTGCCAACAGGCGATCATTCAGGCGAAAGTCGAGCGGGGAGACGTTTCCGTCATCGGAATTCCCGGCGACAACGGTGAGCCTCCCACGCTAAAAGGCGGTTGGCTGATGTTCCGCGGCCAAGAGAACATCATCGTGCGAAACCTCAGGATCGTGAATGCAACCGATTTCTGGCCCGGTTTCGAATCCTGCGCCGCGGGGGTCACGGATCGCGATTATTGCGCGTGGAATGCGGAGCCCGATGGTCTCACGCTCGACAACAGCAGTCGCGCGTGGATCGACCATTGCGAGTTCACGGACGGTCCCGACCTCGAGGGCACGAACCCCGATAAGACAAAGTACAAAATGTACGACGGATTACTCGACATCAAGAATGGCGCTGACTTCGTCACCCTGTCGTACAATCGATTCACCAATCACAATAAGGCGATGCTGGTGGGAGCGACCGATAGCCCAGACGGAAACTACGGCATCACATTCCATCACAATCTGATCCGCTTCGTTCAGCAGCGCATGCCGCGCGTGCGTAACGGTCAAGTCCATGTGCTCAACAACTACTACGTGGGGCCGCAGAAGGCGGACTACACGCAGGAGTATTACTTCGGCTATGCCATCGGGCTCGGCTTCAATTCGCAGGTCTACTCCGAAGGAAACTCGTTCGACGTGACCGGCGCCACGCCGACGACATTGCTCAGCGCCAACTTCGATGCGTGGGCGCAGCACTTCACCGACGTCGGTTCCTGGATCATGGGGCAACCCGTCGATCTCAATCAAGCGGCAGCTCAGGTGATCAACGAGCGAAACGCCGCCACGGGCGGCAGCACGCCGTTCGTGGGTCCGGTCAGTTGGAGCCCCGGCGCAACCTACGCCTACCAAGCCGAGCCCAGCGCGGAAGCCGTGAAACAGCATGTGCTGACACGGGCTGGCATCGGCAAAGTGCCGCCCGATCCGCGTTTTTGATCGGCGCTCATCTGCGTGACGTCTGGAGCGGGGCCGTCAAAACAGCCCCAGAACACGGCTACGGACCGGCTTTCGCGCGCGCCGCGATGCCAAGAGGCGGAGGAGCGATGGGCCCCCAACGGGCCCTTGCACCGTCGTCTGGCTGGACGATACCTTCAAGGTCCCTTCATGGTGGAGCTGAAGCTGGAGCCGCGTATTTGACGTCGCCGCACGTACACGGGGTCCAGCTGTACCGCTAGACGAATGTCCACTCGGTCGTGAGGAGACTTAGCCAATGGAAAAACTGATCTACGCGTTCTGGAGAAAGGCAGACCAGGTGCCGGCGTCGCTGCGCGAGCTCCTGCTCGCCGAGCTCGGGAGGGGGCTCTTGTCGCTCGGCGCGCAACGACCGCAGCTGTACATCGCCGATCACGACGGCGTCGCCGACGGGCTTCCACAGTTTCAACTCGCGGCGACGAAGCCACCGCCCGACGGCATGGTGTCGTTCTGGATCAGCAGCGCGTTTCGGCGCGCGGAAGCGGAGCGATGGGTGGGGTCGCTCTTCGCGCGCGTGGCGGGTTACGTCGTCTCGGAATCCACGATTCTTTCGAATCTCGCCCATCGCGTCGCCGCCGGCAAGCGCAGCTTCGGGTTCACCCAGGTCAGCTTTCTCCAGCTGCCGCCGCGACTCCCTTATGAGCAATGGCGGAAGATCTGGTTCGAGCAGCACACGTCCGTTGGAATCGAAGCGCAATCCATCTTCCGCTACGTGCAGAACGTGGTGGTCCAGCCGCTGACCGACGGAGCGCCTCCCTATCGCGGCATCGTGGAGGAAGGATTCCCGGAACAGGCGCTGCGCGACGCGCACACGTTTTATGACGCCGTCGGGGACGATCACAAGCTTCGCCGCAACATGCGCGTGATGATGGAGAGTGCTGCGCGCTTTCTCGACTTCGATAAAATCGATGTCGTGCCCATGAGCGAATACGTACTGCACGAAGAGTCCGAGCCCCAACTGTGACCCCTCGGCAATCGCATCAAAGCGTGACGTGCCGCTCGCCGCGTCATTCGTGCACGAGGATGTTCACCAGCTTGCCGAACGGATCTCGAACGAAGAAGCGCCGCACGCCCCACGGCTCGATCGCGGGGCCGTACTCGATGGGGATCTGGGCCTTCTTCACCCGTGCGAGGACCGCCTCGAGGTCATCGACCTCAATCGAGAGGTCTGGCACCGGTGTGCCTGACCCGCCTTCGGTCATGAAGCTCATCTGGGTGGACATCTTCTCGTTCGAGCCGAGCGTCACTATCCATCCCATGTCCATCAGGACGTCCAACCCGAGAACACCTCGGTAGAACGACTTCGCTGCGGCCGGGTTTGAGGCCGCGATATTCGCGACGATCCGTTTCACCTTCATCGATATCGCGCTCCGTCTCGCTCACTAGATGTCGTGTCGCAGCGCATCACGGCATCCTACCGAGTTTGCATGCCGGGCGTGAGCGCGACCGGCGCCTACAATCTCGGCCGTCCGTCCGACCCTGCGGATATCTTTCCGGCACCATGTCTCCTGCTTTCCCACTCCGCCCCGAACTCGATCATTTTCTTGAGCAATCTACGGCTATTACAAAAAGAAGTACGGGCGCGTCGAGCGTCCCGCGAGTCGATCGTCGCTGTTGGTGAGGAGCCGGCAGTGCCGGTCTCCCTTCACGTAGAGGAGGTGACCATGCGTTTCATGATCATGCACAAGAACGATCCGAGCACCGAGGCGGGAAACCCGCCGCCGATCGAAATCGTCAACAAGATGGACGCGTTCGTCGACGAATACGTCAAGGCCGGTCGGTTCATCGATGGCGCCGGCCTCGGCGCCAGCAAGACCCGAACCCGACTGACCTTCCGCAACGGGCATTGCACGAAAAAGGACGGTCCGTATCGTGGCGAGCACGAGCTGCCTGCGGCGACACTGCTGCTGAAGGTCCGCACCCGCGAGGAGGCCATCGGTTGGGCCGAGCGCTACGGCAAGATCCTCGGCGATGGCGAGCTCGAGCTCGGCAAAGTCAGCGAACCGTGGGACCTCGGTCTGATGCCCGCGCCGGAGAATCCCCCGTTGCAGATGCTCCTCATCGAGAAGGCTGATCGGGCGACCGAGGCCGGCCTTCGAACCGCACAGCAGAAGACCGACCTGTCTCGCCTCAAGACTGAGATGTCCAAGGCCGGCGTGCTCGTTCGCTCGCTAAGGCTGCAGCCGAGCGCCAACGGCAAGCGCCTGTCGTTCAACGACAACGACCTACGGGTGATCGACGGCCCCTTCGTCGAGTCGAAGGAGCTCATCGGCGGTTTTGCAGTGATGGAGCTGTCGAGCATGGACGAAGCGATCGCACTTTGCCGGCGCTACGCGGAGATCCTTGGAGGCACGCTGGAGATCGACGCTCGCGTCGTCGACACAGACGACGAAATGGCTTAGGAGGCCGTCACGCCGGCGCTCGTCGGCGTGCATCGTATGCCCAGGAACGATGCGACGGATGTTGGGCCAAGATACCCACCGACGTCTGGCAGACGGCGTGGGCCGCCGCCCTAAAGCTTCTCTAGACTTTCCGGCGGCAGCGCTCGAGGCGATATCCGCAGTTTTCTGACGCAACCCTTGAACCAGTGGACGAGGTTCTGGCGCACACCGATCGACGTCTTGCCGGGTCCGAAGGGCACGAGCGCAAGCGGGCCCGCAGCATCTTCGACACCATCGACGTAGTGTCGCATCTGCCCATCTCCATAGGTCAATGCCGCCCAATGCCAGAGGGCCACCGGGTGGCGCTTGGCTGCATCGAGCAACGTCCGGCTCTGGCTTCCGGAACGGAGAAACGTGTCCAAGGCGAAGCTCGTCTCGGTTACGCGCGCTTCGACGGTGGCACGGCTCGCCGCCTCGGTTTCGATGTGCAGAATGCGTGGCTCGGCGAGCGCCGCTTGCGCAGGCGTCAGGCCGTCGCATCGAAGCAACACTTGAAGCGTAAACTCCGCCAGGCCCTCCAACGGATTTTTGGGAAGCAAGATGCCGTCGTCGCCGTCGAAGCAAAGGGCTCGATCTTGATCGGTGGCAGTTATCAGCGGGGCCCCGAGGACCGTCGGTCGTAGGCCATGGATCGAGGTGATGTTATCGATGACCCATTCGTCGTACGCGCTTGCCGACGGTTTGCCCTCGCCATTCCGAGGCGCATCGAACGACGAACCCAAGACGTCGACTGGCGAATTCCGAGTCCTCGGCGCGCTGAAACAGGATGCCGAAAGGATCAGCAACGAGCACGAAAGTCGGGGCGAGCCGGACATTGCCGCTGCTAGCGATGGGTCTTGTCGTCGACCCGGCTAAGATCGATACCTTCGCCCAATACGCCTAGCGTCACCACCGCGAACGTAAAGACTCGCGTCTCGGGTTCGAGGTGACCGCCGAAGCTGCGATCGGGATTGGCCAGTACGACGTGCGCGTGGACGCGGCCGTCGATCACGTAACCGTTGATAGCCTGGATATCGGCGGGGGAATGCGGATCTTTCACGTAGATGTTCCGTGACGGAAAGGAGTCATTGCTCACGGTGTGAATGTGATACCCGCGGACCGAACCGATGCCGCTGAGAATCACCGCGTTGCGAATGCCCTGCTTTTTGATTTCGCCTTCGATACCAGCCAGCAAATCGACGTCGTACTTCAGCCGGAAAATAACCACGCGTTCGAACCGCCCAGAAAGCGCATAGACGTCAGGAACGGCGCTGCTATTGGGCTTGCGATCGTCTTCGGGCGTCGTCGCTTTGATGACCTCCATCCGCTGCGCGGTTCCGGCGCATCCGGTGGCCAGCGAAACGACGTGAACGAGAGACGACAACAGATTTCCACGCATGGCCTTTGCCTATCACGTCCGCGCCGCCCTTCGGACGCTCCAGCGAGGCGCCGACGGCGACTTCGTGGAGTGAGCGTACGCTACGTCGCTCGCGCGACGACTTCGCTGGCGGCCTTCTCGATGAAGGCGGCGACGGACTTCGCCTGCGAGACATAGACGGCATGACTGCCGGCGACCTCGACGACTGCCGAGCCGGCGCGTTTCGACATCGCACGCTGGGCCGGAGGTGGGATCATCTTGTCGTCCGTTGCGACGAGGTAAAAGCTCGGCTTGGTCTTCCAGGCCGGCTCGGCGATCGTCCCGGCCAGTGCTTCCACGCCCCACGGAACTTGAGAGCTTGCCATGAAGGCGGCCTTGTCCGCCTCCACGTCGGCGGCGAACGAGGCGTGAAACTTGGCCGGGTCGAGGAACAAGAAACCCTCTTGCGTCGGCAGGATCGGAGGCACGGGTGCGCCGGGAGGAGGATCCTTGATGAGCGACGACACCGATTCCCCTCGGTCTGGAGCAAATGCAGCGATGTAGACGAGTCCGACGACCTTCGGATGACGGCCAGCTTCGGTGATCACCACGCCCCCGTAGGAGTGTCCGACGAGAATCACCGGGCCTCCTGCGCGTTGAGGATGCGCGCCGTGGCCGCTACATCGCCGTCGAGCGAGATGGTCGGGTTCTGAACGACGCTCACATGATAGCCGTCCTTCTTGAGGATTGCGTACACGCCTTCCCAACCCGAACCATCGACGAAACCGCCATGTACGAGCACGACGTTACGGATGCCCTGCGGGTGCTTGGCCGGTGCGGCTTGCGTATTGCTCATGAATGACTCCTTCCCTTGCGGTTGCGCGCGACGTGATGAACGCCTCCCGACTAGGAGCAAGCGCTCGGGGCGTCAAGGAGCAGAGGGCCTCGGGTTCGGTCCTGACGTCGCCGAGCTACCGCGCGTCGAGCGCGCGACAGCTCGCTCAAGGTGCCCTCAACTCAAGGTGCCCTCAAATCGTCAAAGGAGGGGCGCGAGGGCGCGGCACCCCGCGGTGACCGTCGTGTGCGCTGCAGGCGGAACGGTCGTCGCACCGGTCGGCGCAGGCATCGCGGGGCGTGCGAACACGGTGCTGCGAGCGAGCATCGCGCCGAAATAAGCGCAATGCGCGTCGATTTCGTTGGGGGGCTGCGCGACGCAGTGCTCCGAACATGATTCACAGAACTCGCACACCACCCGGAGATCGCAACCATGACAGTTCCAACTCATAGCCCTGCATTGAAACGCATTCGTCGAAAAGAGACCACGGTCGCTCGTCCGTGGCCGACTTTCGTCCCATGCGCGGCAGTTGCGCCCCGAAACTCCGGGTCCGATGGACGTCTCGGCACGCACGTGCCCCCCAGGCCGCCCCTGCGCCCATCCGCGCACGTTTCGTCCTTCAGCGGTTGACGTCGCGGACGGGGCGAACCCGCGCGTGCGCACCGAGCTGATTGGCGATCGCACGCGCGAAACGTGCCGGCGCTTCAGAGTGACTCGACAAGAACATCAGAGGCTCGAAGATCTCGAGCTCCATCAAGAGAAATTTTCCGTCTTTCACGACCCCATCGACGCGCGCATAAGCCGGCAGCGCCGGCGCGTGTGCAATGCAGAGGCGAGCCTGGGCGATGAGCTCATCGCTCACCTGCACGCTCTCGTTGCTACCGCCGAATTCGAACTGCACGCGGTAGTCGCCGGCCTTCGGCCGTTTGCAAACAGCGTGGCTGAAAATGCCCTCGAAGAACAGAAGTGACAGCTCACCGCCGTCTTGGATTTCGGGCAAGAAAGGCTGCACCAGCAGGCCCCGATCGGCGAGCGTCGCAGCGATGTCGGCGGCGTAGTGGTCGAGCTCTTCGACACGAAAACGATAGATGCGGTACCCGCCACCGGCGATGGTCGGTTTGACCACGATTTCATTCCAGCCGCGGGCGCGCGCCAAGGCAGCGATGTCGACGTCATCGTTCTTGGCGATGACGATCGTGGGGACGATCGCCACCCCGGCGCGGGCCAGATCTTGCAAATAGCTCTTGTCGAAATTCCAGCTCAGGATCTCTGGAGCGTTGCACAGGCGCGCGCCTTCCGCGATGCGCGCGTCGAGCCACGCGCGAAACTCCACGACCCGCTCGAAGTAGTCCCACGGCGTACGCATGACCACCGTGTCGAACGAGGTCCAATCGATGCTCGCATCACTCCACACTGCCGGCGAGGAAGCGATGCCGATCTCGGCGAGCGCCGTCACGAGCAGACGGTCGTCTTCATTGAGGTTGGCAAGGGCTTCGCACGTCACCAGGGCCACTATCTTGCTTGCGTCTTTCATCGATCTTCCGGCGATAACATGTGCGCCGGTGAGCGGCCAGTACCCACTTCGAACTTCTCGCGCGCGCTCGACGCGCGCCACGCGCTGCCGCGCTGAATCACCCCGGCGCCGCGATCGTCCGCGCGAGGCCCTCGGCGAAGAAGGCCTCGTGCGAGCTCGCGGTCATGAAGTGATCGATGACGTGGATGCGCCCGTCCTTCCCCTCGAGGACCTGGAGCGCGAAGAACGCCGCCTGCCCGTCGTCGCCGAGGCGATAGAATCCAGCGCCGACCCTCCCGTTCGCCTCGACGAGCACGGTCCGGAAGCGGTGGTCGCGGACAGCTTGGTACACTCGGTTCGTGTAGAAGCGGGCGACGTCGGGGCGCCCGGCGATCCAGGTCGGGCTTGGCGGCATCGAGAGCGTCACGTCCTCGTGGAGGAGGGCGATGATGGTGTCGAGATCGCCTTTCTCCCACGCGCGCACGTACCGTTCGAGGAGCGCGCGATCGACCGTCCCTTGCTCCGGCGACCAGCCCGCCCGCGGCCCCACTCGCTCCTCCAGGGTGACGCGCGCGCGGTGGAGAGCGCTGTTCGCCGAGGACACCGAGCACGCGAGGGCCTCGGCCGTCTCCGCCGCCGAGAGCCCGACCACGTCGCGGAGAAGGAGCACCGCGCGCTGCGACGGTGTGAGCACCTGCAGCGCGGCGACGAACGCGAGCGCGACGCTCTCCTTCATCGTGTACTGCGCCGCCGGGTTGCTGCCCTCTGGGGCCGCGCCCACGAGCCACGCCGATGGCGCCGGCTCGAGCCACTCGGCGTCGGGTGTGCGGGCCACCGGGGGCGCGTCGGGATCGCCGGGCGGCCCGAGCTCCGGCCCTCGGGCGCGGCGCGGGCGCTTGGCGAGCTCGTCGAGGCACACGTTGGTGGCGATGCGGTGGAGCCAGGCGCGCGCGCTCGCGGGGTCCTCCAGCGTGTGCTGGGCGCGGAAGGCGCGGACGAGCGTCTCCTGCACCATATCGTCGCTGTCGTGCGACGAGCCCAGCATTCGGTAGCAGTGGAGCCGCAGCGTCGCGCGGTGCGGCTCCACGAGGGCCTCAAAAGGTTTCACGCGGCTCCGCGGGCGGCCGCCATCGTCTTTTTCATGCTGTCCCGCGCGAGCATGCGCTCGAGCCACGCCGAGGCCTTCGGATAGGCACCGAGATCGAGGCCGCAGCTCGCGGTGACGGCGGCGTACGGCGCGAGGGCGAAGTCCGCGATGGTGAGCCGGCCGCACACGTACTCCTTCGTGCCGAGGCTCTGCTCGAGGACGCTCGCCGTCACCGCGAACTCCTCCATGCCCGCCTTCACGGCGGCCTCGTCCGGCGCCCCCAGCCCGGCGAGCTTCTTCACGATGCGCTCAAAGGCGACTTTCCGGATCGCGGGGCCGAAGTGGGCGCCCTGCCATGAGGTCCAACGATCGACCTCCGCCCGCTCCCGTGGCGTCGTCGGCGCGAGATCCGCCCGTCCCGCCTTGGCTGCGATGTAGGCGAGCATCGCCGTAGATTCCCACAGGACGAAGTCATCGTCCTCCAAGATCGGGAGCTTGCCGTTGGGGTTCTTCGCGAGCATCGCGGGCGTCCGCGCCTCGCCCTTGAAGATCGCCACCGCGGCGAGCTCGAGGGGCACGCCCACCTCGTGGGCGAGGGCGACGACCTTCTGGCAGTTCGGCGAGAGGGGGATTTGGTAGAGCTTCATGGGAGACCTCCTGGTGGGACGCGGTAAGGCGCCCTTTCCCAACAAAGACTGGGCGGGGGTCGGAAAGTGTTCGGCGGTGTCGAAGAAAAGGCTCGGCCTATGCGTAAGCGAGGAGCCGCGCTGCAAGCTCGCGCGGGTGCGAGAGGGCCACGAGATGCCCGCCCGGGACCTCGGCGATGTCGACATCGGCGCCGAGTCGCTCGCGCGCGACGCGCACTTGGAAGTCGCGCGGAAAGAAGCGGTCGTCCTTGCCGATGACGACGTGCAGCGGAACCTTGGGCCAGCGCTCAAACCGCGCCGGCTGCGTGAACGCGATCTTCGCCTCCTCGCGCTGATGCTCGGCCCCCGCCCGAGCGACGTCCTTCGGCAGATCGTGCAGGAAGTAGGTCTCGACGTCGAAATCGGCGGCGTAGCCGCGACGCGTTGCCTCCGCCTTGCGCGCCTCCTCCGAACCGGTCGCGCCCCACCACGCGCCGGCGGTTTCCCCCGGTACTGGGATCATCGCATTGACGAGCACGATCTGCTCGAGCTGCCCTTCGCCGAGGCGTGAGGCGGCGAGCGCCGCGGAAAACGCGCCCATCGATTGCGCGACGAGGACCACTGACGAGCGCCCAGAGGCCGACTCGACGACGAGGTCGGCATACGCGTCGATCCCTTTCGTCTCGTCATCGCCCGGAAGATCCAAGGCGATGACGTCGCGACCGGTTTGCTGGATGAGGGGCGTCACGCGATGCCAGTACCACGCCGCGCCGCCCGCTCCGGGAATCAGGAGGAACGTTTTCATCGACGCTGGGTTTACAATGTACCGAGCGCGCGCGAAATCCGGCCCAACTCTGATGCGCCAGGGTCGATCTTAGGTAGGACCTAAGGCCGGTGGGCGTCTGATACAAGGTGGCGATGAGCAAGCTCCGCGCGCCGTGGTTCGCCGTCGTTTTGTGCGGGTGCAATCCGAGCCCGGCGGCCAAGGGCAGCGTTCCCGTGGCGACCTGCGCGAGTGCGGGTCCCACCTGTGTCTACGCGCCCGGAAAGCTCGGCCGCTGCGTCGAGCGGAGCGAACCGTGCGAGGGCGCTGGGTGCTTCGTCTGCCAATCCCAGCACTGACCGGTCGCCGATCCCATTCGCGTGAATTTGGACAGCACCAGCACGCCGGCGAGGATTTCGATGAGCCCGGCCACGTGCAGGACGGCGCCGAAAACCACGCGCAGGAGTCAGTATCCCTGTTTCAGTTGCTTTGCTTCCATTGGGATCTCCTTCCTGCTCATTGGATGGCGACATCCGGCTCCGAGGTGACACTCTTCCTCTCGCGTGGGGCATTCGTCCGACTCGATGTTGGCCCGGCGTTCGGGCTCGGACGAAGAGCGCTGCGTTGCCCACCGCGCCTTCGCTTCGTTCTCGCCCCGCGCATGAGAGGCCTGCCTTCACCCCTCCCGTCGACATCGTCGAATACGACCGCTGATTCGGCATTCCGTATCCATGAAAAAGTAAAATACGAAATTAGAATTTCACGTAGGATCTTTGATGCTCGACCGCCGCCGCTGGGCGCAGGCCATTCGGACCGGGCTTCGAAGAAATCCGGTGGTGGCTCTCTTGGGCCGCGCCAGTGCGGCAAGACTACGCTTGCACGGGAGGTCGTGAGTCCCTCCTCGCCGTCGTACTTCGATCTGGAGGATCCGAGGAGGAACACTGACGGCGGTGCTCGGTCACTCGACGAAAAGGCGTCCCTCTTCATAGCAGCGTTCTTCTCGCTTGTGACGTCACCCGGGGTGTGCGGCTTCGTCGTGGTCGCCAAGCCGCGCGCGAACTATCTTGCAAAGGTCCGCTGCCGGAGTGTCCGCGCCCGGGGTGCCGCTTGCCGCGCTATCCTCGGGGCGCCATGCCGAAACGCGACGATCAACAGCACTCCCTCCCCGCGCAACTCCGCACGCTGCCCGCAGCGGTCCGCGCCATCGTCCAGGTCGCGCGCCGCAGCGTGAAGGCTGCGGCGCCGGACGCGGTCGAAATCGGCTGCCAGATGGCGCAGCCCCGTTCGAAGAGCATGATGTGGAAGCTCTGTCGCTACGGCAGAGAAGGCGAGGACGGGTACGTCGTCGCCATCGGCGCCTTCGCCAACCACGCGTCGATCTTCTTCTCGCGCGGCGCCGAGCTCGACGACGGCAGCGGCACCCTCGAAGGCGCGGGTAAGCGGCTACGCTACTTCACGCTCCGCACACGGGCAGACGCCGAGCGTGCGACGGTGAAGCGGCTGGTGCGCAAGGCGTTTCGTCTGGGCACGGGCAAGCCGTCGCGCTCGATCCGCCGAACGAAGCGCGATGGGGCGTGACCCAGGCTCCGTGCGGCTGGCGCGGGCGCGAAACTCAGTTGGCGGAACGGCGCTCGGCTGGCTCGGAGAATCCGGGATGCTTCGCCGGCACCCGGGTCGAGACCGGACGTGGCGCCTGGCTCGCGCGCTCTTTCGAGTGATCCTTGGCGAGGAGGATGTAGACCGACGGCACGATGAAGAGCGTGAAGAGCGTGCCAATGCTCATCCCGCCGACCAGCACGACGCCGATCGAGTTGCGCGCGACGGCGCCCGGCCCCGTGACGAGCGTCAGCGGAAAGTGTCCCATCACGGTGGCCACCGTGGTCATCAAGATCGGACGAAGGCGCGTCGTCGCCGCCGCGCGCACGGCGTCGATCTTGCTCATCCCTTCGAGCTGTTTCACGTTCGCGAACTCGACAATCAAAATGCCATTCTTCGAAACCAAACCGACGAGGGTGACGAGCCCGACCTGCGAGTAGATGTTGAGGGTGGTCGTCCACCCCTCGGTGAGCTTGAAGTGCATCGACGGGGGGCCTGCGAACTTCAAGAACGTGAAGATCATGGCGCCGAACATGGCGAGGGGCACCGACCCGGCGAGGATGACGAACGGATCGCGGAACGAGTTGAACTGCGCGGCGAGCACCAGGAAAATCAGGACGAGCGCGAGGCCCATCGCGGGCAGGAATTTTCCCGACTCCTGGCGCAGCTGCCGCGACTCGCCCGTGTAGTCGACGCGGTAGCCCTGCGGCAGGACCTTGGCGGCAGCATCCTCGAGCACGCGAAGCCCACCCTCGAGACCGCGTGGCGCGAGGCCCGAGATCTTGACCGCGTTGAGCTGCTGGAACCGGTTGAGCGTGCGCGGCTCGACGCCCGGTTTCATGGTGGCGATGGCGTTGAGCGGCATGAGCTGGCCGTTCGGCCCCGTCACGTAGATGTCCTTCAGCTGATCGACGGTGAGCCTGCCCGCCCGCTCGATCTGGGGGATGACCTTGTAGCTCCGGCCATCGATGTTGAAGCGGTTCACGAAGTTGCCGCCGAGCATCGACGACAGATCGGCCCCCACCTGCTGGAGGTTCAGCCCCATCGAGGCCACCTTGTCACGATCGATGACGATCTCGGACTTGGCTTGATCGATCTTCACGTCGGTGAAGGGTGGGAAAGCAAACTGGTTAGACTTGATCGCCTCGAGCACGATCATCTGCGCGAAGCGTAGAAGCTCTTCGTGGCTGGCCGTCGACGCGATGACGAACTCGACGGGAAACGTACCGGCGCTCGGCAGCGCAGGGGGCAAGAACGCCGGCGCGCGCACGCCGCTGATGCCGGAGAGCTTCTGCATGAGCTCTTCCTGGATGGGGAAGATGCTCCGATGGCGCTCTTGCCACGGCTTCACCAGCATCCCTCCGAAGCCAAACGAAGGGAGCGTGATCTGGAAGCTGTGATCGAACTCCGGCGTCTCCATGAAACGCTTGTTGATCGCTTCCGTGTAGGGGACGATCTGCTCGAGCGTCGCGTTGGGGGGCACGTCGATCGCACCGAAGACGACGCCCTGATCCTCGGTGGGCGCGAGCTCGCTCGGCGAGAACATGTACATCGGCACGATGAGCAGCGTGAGGACGACCCACGCGGCGTAGACGGCGCCCCTCGTCCGAAGCGTCCAGTCGAGCGCGCGCACGTACGTCCGCTTCAGGGCTTCGAAGGCGCGATCGACCAGACGAGGGAAGAACCCCTGGTGCGCTCCGGCGCGCAGCAAGCGCGACGACATCATGGGCGAGAGCGTGAGCGCGACGATGCCCGAGATGAAGACGGCGCCGGCAAGCGTGAAGGCGAACTCGCGGAAGAGCGCTCCGGTGAGCCCCCCCTGAAACCCGATCGGGAGGTACACCGCCGCGAGTGTGATCGTCATGGCGATGATGGGTCCGACGAGCTCGCGGGCTCCGACGAACGCGGCGTCGAGCGGAGACATCCCCTCGCGGATATGCCGCTCGACATTTTCGACGACGACGATCGCGTCGTCGACGACGAGACCCACCGAGAGCACGATGGCGAGCAGCGTGAGCAGGTTCAGCGTGAACCCGAACGCCTGCATGAGGAACACGGCGCCGATGAGGGACACGGGGATGGCGACGAGGGGCACGAGCACCGTGCGGAACGACCCGAGGAACAAGAAGATGACGACGATGACGATGAGCACCGTCTCCAGCAGCGTCTGCACGACCTCGTCGATGGCGCTGGTGATGTACTTCGTGGAGTCGAACGCGATGCTCGCCGCCATTCCCGAGGGAAGATCGCGCTGGATGCCCTCCATCTCCTTGCGCACGCGACCGATGACGTCGAGCGAGTTGGCGTTGGGGAGCACCCACACGCCCATGAACACCGCCTTCTTGCCCGAGAAGCGCACCTCCATGTCGTAGTTGTCGGACCCGAGGACGACGTCGGCGATGTCCTCGAGCCGCACGAGCGACCCACCTTGCTGGCGGATGACGAGCTTCTTGAACTCGTCGACCGAATGAAGGTCGGTCGACGCCGTGAGGTTCTGCTGGACGAGCTGCCCCTTCGTCTGCCCGACGGCGGACAAGTAGTTGTTCGCGCCGAGGGCCTGGCGCACCTGCGCGGGGCTCACGTTGAGCGCCGCCATGCGATCGGGCTTGAGCCAGGCGCGGATGGCGAACGTGCGTGCCCCGAGGATGTCGGCCCGCTGGACGCCTGCGATGGCCGACAAGCGCGGCTGGACGATACGGATGAGGTAGTCGGTGACCTGATTTTCTTGCAGAATGGTCGAGTTGAAGCTGAGGTACATCGCCGCGGTCACCGAGTCGGACGGCTCGATGTTGATGGCGGGGATCTCGGCTTCGGGCGGTAGATCGGCGCGCACTTGGTTCACGCGCGCCGTCACGTCGGTGAGCGCGCTGGACGCGTTGAAGTTGAGCTTGAGGCGCGCGTTGATCGTCGAGAGCCCCTGGGCGCTCTGCGATTCGATGTAGTCGATGCCGTCGGCCGCGGCGATGACGCGCTCGAGCGGCGTCGTGATGAACCCGCGCACCAGATCGGCGTTGGCGCCGACGTAGGCCGTGCGCACGGTGATCGTCGCGCTCTCGAGCTTCGGGTACTGGCGGGCGTTGAGCGTCCTGATCGCCTGCAGGCCCGCGATGATGATGACCAGGTTCACGACGATCGCAAGGACCGGGCGCCTGACGAAGATGTCGGTGAATTTCACCGGAGCCTCAACGGTTTTCGGGCTTGGGGGCGAGCTGCGGTTCGATCTTGATGTCGTTGTTCACGACGACGCCGACGCCGTTGCGCAGCTTGAAGGCGCCGGCCGACACGACCTCTAGTCCGGGCTTCACACCGTCAGCGATGGAGACGAAGTCACCGCGCGCTTCGCCGAGGCGCACGAACTGCTGGCGCGCGACCTTGCTCGGCTTGCCGTCGGGACCTTTCGCGACGGCCCCGGCGTCGTCCTTCTTGTCCTCGACGATGAAGACCGAGTCGCCGTAGGACGCGCGCACGACGGCGGACGACGGGAGGGCGACGACCGTCCCCTTCTCGGGGAGCACGACGGCCACCTTGGCGAACATGCCGGGCCGGAGTTTTTCGTCCTTGTTGGGGACGCTGGCGCGAATTTTGAGCGTCCGTGTCGTCGCGTCGACCGCGGGGTTGATCGCGGCAATTGCGCCCTCCGCCGACAAGTTGATCCCCTCGACCGTCACCCGGACGGGCATGCCCACCGAGATCGCTTCGAGCCGCTGCTGCGGGAGCGAGAAGTCGACGAAGACACTGTCGATCGCCTCGAGCTCGGCCAGCATCGTGCCCGGGTTCAGGTACTGGCCGAGGTTGACCTGGCGGATGCCGAGGCGACCGGTGAACGGCGCGCGCACGACCTTGCGATCAATCTGCGCCCGCAGCGCGTTCAAGTCGGCGCTGGACGTTTTGAGCGCCGATTCGTCGGTGTCGAGCTGCGCCTGGGCGAGCGCCTTGTCGGCGACGAGGGCGCGCGTGCGACCTACGTTCGACGTCGCAAGCTCTTGGCGCGCCTCGATCGATGCGAGCTGCGCCCGCTCAGCCCGACTGTCGAGCTCGAGCAGCGTCTGCCCCTCCTTGACGGATGCGCCCGATTGGAAACGGATGGCCGAGACGACACCCGGTACCTCGTTGCTGATCGCAACCCCCTTCACCGACGTGATCGTGCCAACGGCCGAAACCGATCCGCCCCAGGTCTGCTCCTCGGCTGTGGCAGTTCCGACAGCCTCGGGCGGCGGTCCCTGCTTCTGCATCTCTTTGCCCATGGAGATGAGCGAAGAGATCTGCGTGAACTTCACCGCCGCAAGCCCCCCCACGAGGACGATGAGGGCGAGCCCGGCCAAGACATACCTCATGGGTGCGACCATGATGGGGCCGTCCGCGGAGAGGTCAAGGGCCGATCGAACAATGTTTTCCGTCGCTCCGACGGCTCGAAACGGCTCACTCGCCGAAATGCTCGACTCCCGCCAGGATAAGCGGCGCGCGGTAGGGATACCATGGCTGCATCGCGAAAATGGCGCCCCCGGCGTTCGTGGTCGCCGCCGGGCAGAGCCGGCTGCTCGATGCCGGGGCGTTCGGGAGCGTTAGGGTCGGTGGTGCCTTGCGACTCTCGGGCAGCAGCTACGCCTTTGCCGGGCTCGACTTCGCCAACGACGCCACCCTCGTCGCCGACGAGCCGTCGGTCGTACGCGTGGCTGGCCGGGCGACGGGCCAGGATCGGGTGCGGATCCCGGGCCAGCTCCTCCGCGCACCCGTCGGGTCACGCGCTCCCATGCACTTGACGCTATATGCACTTTACTGCATAATGGTTTCGATGCTGGAGGTGCTCACCACCGACGAGTTTGCGGCGTGGTTCGACGAGCTGGAAGACGGTCCGGCCGAAGACGTCGCCACGGCCCTGGAGAAGATCGAGAAGCTCGGTCCCCTGCGCGCGGCGCCGGGCAGCTCCGAATGGCTCCTCTGGTACGAGCATCGCGGAGCGCCCGAGTTCGTTGCAGTCGACGACTGGTCGGAGTTTCGCGACTCGGCCAAAGAAATGGTGACGAGGCTCGAGCAGCCCGGGTTCGCGGCCAAGTTGCGCGCGCTTTCGCGGGAGGACGCGGGGCGAGTGATGGTGGCCATCGATGCCCTCCGGATGGAGTCTGCAGTTCGGAGGCGAGGGCTGGCGATGTTGGTGGCCGAGGTTGCCGCGCGAGCGGGACAGCCGGCCGACCCCTATGCCGTGCTTCGCCAGGCGTACCAAACCGTGGCCGC
Organism: Polyangiaceae bacterium; assembly: GCA_035318465.1. Lineage (GTDB taxonomy): Bacteria > Myxococcota_A > Polyangia > Polyangiales > Polyangiaceae > DASWDH01. Next base: position 9,442 of record DATHES010000113.1, on the reverse strand, counting down.
CGCCACCGGACGATCATCTTGAGCACCAGAACGTGGAAGTCGGTTCGAAACGCGCGGCTCGCGCCGGCGGCGGTGGCGCGAGTGACCCGGCGGGCACAGACGCGGATCGACGAGGTCACCCTGCAGGAGCTGCGACAGGACTTCGCCATGACGCAAGTCGAGCTCGCGCGCGCAGCGGAGATGACGCAGTCGGAGCTGTCGCGCTTGGAAAGCCGCGCCGACCACCGCATTTCGACCTTGCGCCGCTATGTGGACGCGCTGGGCGGCAAGCTCGAGATCACCGCTGTCTTCGGCAAGCGTCGCGTCAAGCTGACCGACGTGTAAGAAAGAAGGGAAGCCCTCGCTTGGAACCCTGCTCGGTCCGCTTGGACGACATCGAGATCGTGTATCGCATTGACATGGATGCCGAGAACGACCCGTTCCTCATGGGCACACGCTCGTCGTCGAGGGAGGCTTCGTAGCCACATGAACCAACAGAAAACATCCGATGCAATCAGCACCACGGCGAGCGCTTTGCCGTTGAAGGACCAACGCGTCGTGATCGTGGGAGGCACGAGCGGTATGGGGCTCGGCGCGGCACGAGCGGCGGCGAGCGCAGGAGCGCACGTGATCGTCGCCGGCCGTCGCGGCATCGCGGAGCGCGAGGCCACGTCGTCCGCCGATCGCTTCGAGCACGTCGTGCTGGACGTCACCGACGAAGCCGCCGTGCACGCCTGTTTCGAGGCGATCGGCGAGCTTCATCACCTGTTCGTCACCGCAACCCCCAGCGCGGAACTGAAGCCCTTCCTGGAGCAGGACTTCGCATCGGCTCAGCGCTTCATGAACGGCAAATTCTTCGGCAGCCTGGCCTGCGCTCTCCATGCGGCCCCGAGAACGCGTGCTGGAGGATCCATCACGTTCTTGACGGGTTGTGCCTCGATTCGTCCGAGTCGCGGACGGGCGATGGCGACAGCGACGTTCGCGGCGCTCGAGGCCCTCTCGCAATCGCTCGCTCTCGAGCTCGGCCCCCTGCGGGTCAACACCATCCGCCCCGGCGTCATCGATAGCGACATGTGGGACTTCCTCGATGAAGCCCAACGCAAGCAGTTCAGAACGACCGTGGCCAAGACGATGCCCGCCGGAAGGATCGGTCACATCGAGGATATCGGCCACGCCGCCGTCTTTCTGATGACCAACCCCTACGTGACGGGCGCCGTGCTCGAGGTGAGTGGCGGCGAGCCGCTCATCACGCTGGATCTGTGAGCGCTCTCGTTCTTTGGGCGCCGCGGCACCGGCTGTTCGCCATCTTCTCCCGCCTTCGCTACGCGAAGTCGTAGGTCGCGATCATCATCGCTTATCCAGGTGGCGTCGCGCGATAGATCGGCACGGGCCCGCCGTCGCCTGGCGGGTTGCCGGCTCTGCCGCCTGTTCCGAAGCCGCCCCTTCCGCCGCTGCCGCCGGTTCCGGAGCTGCCACCCCTTCCGCCGCTGCCGCCGGTTCCGGAGCTGCCGCTCGGCGAACCGCCCGCTCCCGCTCCGCTTGCGCCAGCCGCCGCATCTGAGGAAGCGTCACCGCCTTCCGCCGGCTCTTCGACCTTGCCGCCACACGTCGTCATGGCGGCACTCAGGGCCGTCGCTCGGAACGCCATCACGGCGAGGCTGCCGAGCCGTCGGCGCGGACCTGCCGAAACAGTCTCTGCCCTGACCTCGAATGGGAGGGCTGCCGCACAAAACGGACAAGAGGATTCGCTGGCGCGCACGTGACGCCGGCAACTGGAGCACGGGACGAGCAGGGCATTCATGTGGCTTCCTCGTTGCTTCGACTGGGGGAGGAAATCGAACCGAGCGGCTCCAGGATCAGGCGAAATTTCCCAACGTCGAAGGGTTGGCCCGGAGGGGGAGCTTCGCGCTCGACACGCTCTCTCAGGCCGCGGCGCGAAAGCTCGAGCACGCGGTGGTGGCAATAGGGATTGTTGCCGGCCCACGAAAAGAGACTGAACGCTGTCCACGTGCAGCCGCCGCGGCACTCCTCGGCGTAGTAACAAGTCTCGCAGAATCCCCACAAATCGGAGGTGCCACGGTCGCGAACGTAACGCAGCGGAAGAGCTCGTTCCCAGAGATCGAGCAGCGTGTGCTCACGAAGGTTGCCGCCCACCCAAGCCTCGCTCGGCAGCGAAGGGCAGCCCTTGACGCTCCCATCGGCTTCAATTCCGAGCGTGGAGAGTCCGGCACCGCACGAATAGCAGTGCCCGAGCGGCATTTGACCCCGTAGCACTTCCTCGTAAGGACCGAAGTAACCGATGTTGTTGCCAGGCCAGAGTCGCACGGAAGCCTCGTCGCAGCGGCGCTTCATCTCTGCAAGGCGCGGGAAGAGCTCCGCCAAGTCGTAGGGCTGCAAGAGGATCTCGGGCCGATCGGCGGCGCGGCCCATCGGGACCGTCAATGCGATCTGCCACGCGCGCACCCCCGCTTCGATCAACCGTTCGAGCAGCGCTTCGAGCTCACCCTGGTTCGTGCGGTTGATCTGCGTGTTGACGGCGACGAACACACCGGCCTTTTGGAACGCCGCGATCGCGCCGAGAGCATCGCCGAACGCGCCGCTTCCGCGCAGCTCATCGTGCGTGGACGCTAGGCCGTCGATTGACACACTGACACTGTCCAAACCAGCCGAGGCCGTGCTCGCCGCGAGGTCCTGCCCGATGCCGCGTCCTCCGGTCGTCATTCCCACTTGGATGCCGTGTGACTTCAAGGCCTTCAAGATGGCGAGAAAGCCGGGGTGCAAGTGCGCCTCTCCCCCGATGAGGGAGACTTCGAGTACCGAGAGCGCTGCTAGCTCATCGACAACGCGCAGGCACTCCTCGGTCGACAGCTCATCGACGCGAGCCTTGCCAGCCCGCGAGCCACAATGGATGCAGGACAGGTTGCATCGCAGGGTCAGCTCCCAGACGGCTACGCGCGGCCGGTTTCGCTGGTCGACCTCGCGAGCCGATGGGGCAAGGGAAGGCTCTTACAGCGGCGTCGCCAGCAACGATGTCGGTCAGGCCGTGGTCGACGTCGATCTCCACTTTGACGTCCGCGAGCTGAGCGCCAAGCAGATCGAGCGGCTCAATCGCCTCACGCCGGCCGCCGGCGAGAGGCACAACCAAGGGAACATGGCCGTCATCGACCGGTGAGACGTCGCTTCTCATCGCTCGATTTCCCCACAGCCAAGCTCAAGGAGCGCGGAGGGATTTCGATGGTCGCGTTCCGTTCAGCAGATGACGTTTGGACATGCAAAACAAGCAACCAAGCCGCTCGCTGCGACCGCGGAGTCAGTGCGGGCCGGCGCCAGCTTTGATCGCCGCCGCCAGGTTGGTGGTGGCCTCGGGGGTGTACGCGTACGTCGGAGCGAATCCGGTCCCCGACGCCGCTTTCGTGCCCGTCGTGTTGGTGAACACGTTGTTCTGCGATTTCATGTTTCCGACGTCGGGTTGCAGTGGATTGCTGACGCCGTCGTAGATGTTGCTCTCGACCAGAAGCGTCGCTTGGAAGCCTGAATTGGTACAGTAGCTGTTGCCGGTCGAGGTGAAGAGATTGTTGAACAGGTGGATCTTCCCGTTGCGCGTGCGCGGCATGCGCTGGTTGACGTTGTCCGCCCACCAGTCGTGGTGCCAGGTGACGTTCAGGTGCCCCACGTCGCCGGCGACGTCGTCGGCGGAGCCGATGAGGTTCGAGAAGCGGTGCCCAGCGGCGCCCGTCGAATCGTTGCCGACGTTGTCAGTGCGCGGGGTGTAGTGGAATTTGGTCCACGAGATGGTGACGAAATCGGCGCCGCTGGTGATATCGAGATTGCCATCGGTGCCGTCGGAGACGTCGCAATGATCGAACCAGACGTGGTGGGCGTTGTTTTGGATCGTGATGGCGTCGTCGCCCGACGAGCATCCGACCGCAGGATCGAAACCGGGGTCCTTGGAGCAATCGCCGACGCCGTAGCCGATGATGTTGATGTTGCGGACGATGACATTGGTCGATCCGCTCACGCTGACATGTCCGTGAATCTCGGCCCCGCAAAGACCGACGATGGTCTTGTTCGAACCGATGCTGAGGCTTCCTGGCGCCATCACGCCGCTGACGTAGATCACGGCGGCCGTGTTGCCGGCCGCAGCCGTCTTCAGTGCCGCCAGCGTTGTCACGGTCTGTGGCGTGGCGGTTCCGCCTCCGGTGGTGGGCGTATTTTGTCCCATGCCGCTTGCCGCGGCCCAGCCGACCACCGGATCGGGATCGGAGGGATTGGCGCACCCCGCGTCAGCCGAAGATCCTCCCGCGCCGGCGCTCCCTCCAGCACCTCCTCCGTCAGTACCCGTTCCGCCACCGCCGGCCGTACCGCCCTTGCCCATCCCGCCGCTGCCGCTCGAACCTGCAGCACCGCCACTGCCACTCGCGCCACCCGAACCGGCGGTGCCCCCCGTGCCTGCAGCGCCGCCACTGCCGCTCGCTCCTCCCGAACCGGCGGCGCCACCTTTGCCGGCCGCGCCACCATTGCCGCTCGCACCCCCCGTGCTCGTCGTACCGCCACTGCCGCTCCCGCCCCCCGAACCAGCGGCGCCCCCGGTGCCTGTTGTACCGCCTGCGCCGCTCGTGCCGCCCGAACCGGTGGCGCCCCCCTTGCCCGTCGCACCGCCCGCGCCGCTCATGCCGCCCGAACCGGCGGTGCCCCCCTTGCCTGCTCCACCGCCTCCGTTGCCCTTCGATGTGTCCGATGGACTCCCGGAACAGGCCGCAACGATTGTCGATAAGAGGACTACGCCCCCCCATCGCATCTTGGAGACACCTGCTTGGCGATCAGATGGACGAGCCACGGACCTGGAGTTGTCTTGCTCCCGACGATCGCTTCGCATGCATCCTCCGGTATTGGATAAGTGTCGGACCTAGCGAGATCCCAAGGCGCCCCGCGGGAGCCAGTGCGCGCAATAGGAGTGCGAAGAGCCTTCATTCACGGCTCAGCCAAATGCGTCGCTTCCTCATGTTAGGGCGTCGACACGGCGATTCCTCGGCCCCCTGGTCGAAGAAAGCGACTGGACACAGGTTGAGGTAGCGAAGCGTTGCGGAGTGACTCAGCCTCGGATCAAGACCTTTTGAGAGGCCGAATTTCGCGCTTTTCGATCGCGGAGAACGGCGTCACGGCGAATCCAGAAAAGACCGTCGCGCTGACCAACAATTCGCGGTTGCGTGCCACTAAGGAGTACCGGAATCTGCCCGGAGGAGAGCCCCTATGCGCCCAGTGACCGTGCGTTTTCCAAGGTCGATCGTCGAGGCGGCCCTGGCACTGGCCGTGCTCGGCGCGGCCTGCTCCAGCAACCTCGACGACGCGGGCGGGGGTCGGGACGGCGGAACCGGCGGCGCCAGTGGTGGGACCGGGGGTACCGGTGCCGGCGGGAGCCACGATGGCGCCGCGGGAACCGGCGGAGCCTCAGGGCAAGGAGACGGCAGGGCGGGCAGCGATGCCGGTATCGGCGGCGATGCCAATGCCGGTGGCCGTGACGCCAGTTCCGGCGGCGATGCCAATGCCGGTGGTCGTGATGCCAGTTCCAGCGGCGATGCCGATGCCGACGGCCATGATGCCAGTTCGAGCGACAGCGATGCTCCGGCGAGGGACGTCGGTATCGACACCAACCAGGACGAGGGGGGACGCATCGTCGACGCCGCGCAAGAAATGGACGCAAATCCGCCGCCGGGAATGTGCTCCCCGGTGGGGCCTCCGCCAACGGTCGTCAAGATGCTGTCCCCCAAACTCTTCAGCCAGGGGGCCGACCCGTCGGCGGATCCCGAGTGCACCGGCGTGCTGAACCCCGAGCGCGGTATTTTCCAGTTTCTCGACCTGCGCAACCTGGGATCCGTGTCCGGCCTGCGCGGCCAGGGATACACGCTGATTTACGGCAAAACTCTGATCGACGACTACCGCGACAAGGACATCGACAGCACTTTGACCAATCAGCTGACGGCCGCGTTTGCGTCGCTCAGGGCGGCAGGTCTGAAAGTGCTGCCCCGCTTTTACTACGCCGACGACGGTACCTCGCCGGACGCGCCGCTCGACCGGGTGCTCAAGCACATCGCGCAACTCACACCTCTTTGGCAAACGAACGCCGATGTGATCGCCGTGCTTCAGCCCGGCTTCGTCGGTGCATGGGGGGAGTGGCACTCTTCGACCAACAACCTCACGGAGCCCGCCGCGCGTAAACAGATCTTCGACGCGATCCTGCAGGCGCTGCCGCCCGATCGCATGACGCTGACCCGCCGGCCATCGTTCAAGAAAGACGCGTATGGCGGACCGCTCACGGCCGCTACCGCGTTCTCGGGGGCGCCACTTTCGCGCGTGGGGCACCTCAATGACTGCTTTCTCGCCAGCGCCAACGACATGGGGACCTACCAGGTGGCCGGCGAAGAGCAGTTCGCGGTGGATGACTCGGCCTTCGTTCCCGTGGGCGGTGAAACCTGCGCGGTGAATCCGCCACGCAGCGAATGCGCTTCGGCGATGCGCGAGATGGCGCGGCTGCATTGGAGCTTCGTCAACACGTCGTACCACCAAGCCGTGATCCAGAGCTGGAAAGACGGCGGCTGTTTCTCGACCATCACCTGCCGGCTGGGATACCGCCTGGCATTGCTCGGGCACGAGGTTCCCGCGGCGGTGCGCAAGGGGGAAATGCTCAGCCTGTCGGTGCGCCTGACCAATGATGGATACGCGCCCCCGTACAACCCCCGCACGGTGTACCTGGTATTGGCTGGACCCGAACGTCGCATTTTCCCGGTGGAGGCCGATCCACGCCGGTGGGCTCCGGGGGCGACGGTGGACCTCTGCCTGGCGGCGAGGGTGCCCGCCGATCTGGCGGCCGGCTCGTATCAAATCGGATTGTGGATGCCCGATCCCGCAGCCACCCTGAAAGACAGCGCGAGCTACGCGATGCGGCTGGCGAGCGGCGCGACGTGGGACGCCCCCACTGCCACGAACCTGCTGGACGCGCACGTCACCATCAGCGATTGAGGTAGAGGTGCTAGGCGCGCACCAGCTTGCCCTGCGCGCCATTCTCTCCCGACTTGGCTTCGTCGGAAGACGCACGCGGCGAGGCTCGCCGGGACGCGCTCATCGTCATGGCCCGCCGCTTGGGGGACGCCGCGGCTCGCTGCGGCGAGCTCATGGCGAGAAGCTGCGCATCGTTCGGGCTCTGACCTTCACCGGGGCGGCGCCGTGCGTACACGCCGTCGGCATCCATTTCGTAGACGCGGCAGTTGTCACGCTCCAGCGTTGCCATGCACTCGTGACGAATTTTCGCGCGCGCGCGTTCGCAAGTGATGGGCGCGAGAACTTCCACCCGGCGATCCAGGTTGCGCGGCATCCAATCGGCGGACGAAATGTGGAACTCTTCCTCGCCGTCGGGGCCGAACACATAAACGCGCGCGTGCTCGAGGAATCGACCGATGAGCGACCTCACGTGAATGCGCTCGGACACGCCGGCGACTCCGGGACGCAAGCAGCAGATCCCCCGAACGACGAGGTCGACGTCGACGCCGCTTTGCGACGCGACGTAGAGAGCTCGAATGATCTCGATGTCGACGAGTGAATTGAGCTTGGCAAAAATGCGTGCAGGTTTTCCCGAGCGCGCCCTTTCGCATTGCTCTTCGATCTTGGCGGCGAGCGTCGCGCGCAGCGTGATGGGCGCCACCGCAAACTTGCGGTAGTTGCGATTGCGTGAGAACCCGGAGAGCGCGTTGAATAGTTCGGTCGCGTCCTCACCGATGGCGGAGTCAGCCGTGAAAAGGCCAAGATCGGTGTAGAGCTTCGCAGTGGACGCATTGTAGTTGCCGGTCGACAAGTGGACGTAGCGGCGCAGTTCCGCCCCCTCGCGCCGAACGACGAGCAGGACCTTGGCATGCGTCTTTATCCCGGCGACGCCGTAGAAAACGTGCACGCCGGCGCGCTCCAGGGATCGCGCCCAGGCGATGTTGCGTTCCTCGTCGAAGCGCGCCTTCAGCTCGATGGAAACGGCGACCTGTTTGCCGTTTTCCGCGGCATGGACGAGCGTGCGCACCACTTCGGCGTTCGATCCCGCGCGATAGAGCGTCATCTTGATGGCGAGCACGTTGGGATCGTCGGCAGCACGCCGCAGAAAGTCGAGAACGGGGCCGAACGAATCGTAGGGGTGATGCAAGAGGACGTCGGCGCCGCGGATGGCGGCAAAAAGGTCGGGCTGCTCGACGAACTGAACGGGCGTTCGCGCCACGAAGGGGGCGTCGCGCAGCTCGGGCCGTGCAAGCTGTGCGATATCGAGAAGACCGGAAAGGCCGAGAAGCCCGGGATATTCGTAGACGTCCTCATCCTCGATTTCGAGCTTGTCCAGCAAGAGATCGCGAATGTGCTCCGGCAGCCCCGGGCTCAGTTCGAGGCGAACCGGTGCCCCGAAGCGCCGGTGCCGGATATGCCGGTCGATGACGGACAAGAGGTCGTCTGCCTCTTGTTCGAGGATGTCGAGATCCATGTCGCGCGTCACGCGGAAGGGAAAGCATCCCTCGATCTTCATACCCGGAAAAAGATCGCCGAGGTTATTGGCAATGAGCTCTTCGAGCGGCAATAGGTCGAAGTTCCGCTGCTCGTCGGCAGAGGATGCGTTGCCCGGCGCGGCTTCGACCGGGATGAACCGAGGCAGGCTTTCGGGCACTTTGACCCGCGCAAAACGGCGCTCCTCTGTCACCGGATCGACGACCTCGACGGCGAGCGAGAGCGAGAGGTTGGAGAGAAAAGGAAAGGGGTGAACCGGGTCGACGCCCAAGGGCGTGAGAACCGGGAAGACCGATTCGCGGTAGTACAAGCGCGCCGCGGTGCGCATGCCTTCGGAAAGCGACTTCCAGGTCCGCAGCCGGACGCCCTGGCCGGCCAGAGCCGGGACGAGCACGCGGGCATAGAGCGTAGACGCCGATTCCAAATGTTGGCGTACGATCACCCCGATGCGTTCGAGTTGTTCGGCGGCGGAAAGGCCGTCGGGCGTTCGCTCGATCACGTCCGATTCGAGTTGTTCGTGCAGCCCGGAGACGCGGATCATGAAAAACTCGTCGAGATTCGCAGCAAAAATGGCAAGGGACTTGACGCGCTCGAGTAGTGGCCAGTCGCCACTCGCGGCCTGATCGAGAACGCGCGCGTTGAACGCGAGCCACGAGAGTTCGCGGTTGATGTAGAGGGACGCGTCGTCGAGGTCGCGCCCAGTTGGCTTGGCTTCGCCCGTCATCTTTCGCCCCATGGTGTCTTTGAATTTGGCGATCGCCCGCGCGGTGCGGCGAGTTCGGCCGAAGGCCGCTTCGGCTGCACCCTAGACGTGACATCCATCCGACCGCGCTAGGTGACGAGGTTGCGTCAGCGGCGCAAAGATTCAGCGAAACACTGGACTGACGCACGAATCGGGCGTCCCCCTCCCCTATCCTTCGTCGCCGCGCGCGGG
>DATHES010000112.1:0-9678 GCA_035318465.1 Polyangiaceae bacterium | reverse complement strand
ATGTCTGAGGCACTGGGCGCCCACTTACGCGAGACGTCGCGACACGCCAACCAGGTACGCGGCTCTGGCGGCCGAGTTTGGGGAGGCACCAGCCCCGAGCGCAATCACCCCGCCGCGGCGTTGTTCCCGCGCGTACCAATGGGTGGCCGGCCGTTCTAGAGGTCTGGCGCGTTCGCGGCTTGCGTTGCTTTGTCGAGCCCGAAGCCGTCGTGCAGGGCGCGGACGGCGAGCTCGGTGTACTTCGACGCGATGAGACACGAGATCTTGATCTCGCTCGTCGAGATCGCCTGAATGTTGATGGACTCGCGGGACAGGATATCGAACATGCGCGCTGCCGTGCCCGCGTGGGAGCGCATGCCGAGCCCGACGATGGAGACCTTGACGATGTCTTCGTCGTATTGAATCCCCTTGGCGCCGACCTGACGCGCTAGATCCTCGATGAGCGGCTTGACGCGCGCGAGATCGGTCTTGGGGACGGTGAAGGTGACGTCGGTGCTGGCCTTGGCCGGATCGCCGGTCGACGTGTTCTGGATGATCATGTCGACGGAGATGTTCGCCTCTGCCAGGCCGCCGAAGATCTTGGCGACGACGCCGGGTTTGTCGCTCACCGCTTGGAGCAGCACCTTGGCTTCGCTCTTGTCGTACGCCACGCCGGCCACGACGACGTCCTCGAGGCTCTTCTCTTCGCCCACCACCCAGGTGCCGGGGGTGTCGGAAAACGAGCTTCTCACGTGCACGGGCACTCCGTATTTCATGGCTACCTCCACCGATCGAATCTGCAGCACCTTGGCGCCGAGCGACGCCAGCTCGAGCATCTCTTCGTAGCTGATGCGGTTGATCTTGCGAGCCGACGGGCAGATGTTGGGATCGGTCGTGTAGACGCCGTCGACGTCGGTGTAGATCTCGCAGGCGTCGGCGCCGATGGCCGCGGCGATGGCGACCGCGGTGGTGTCCGAACCCCCGCGCCCGAGCGTGGTGATGTCGCCGTTGTCGTCCACGCCCTGAAACCCCGCCACCACCGCGATCTGCCCGGCCCGCAGGACGTCGAAAATCTTCGACCCGCTGATGCTCTTGATGCGTGCCTTGGTGTACGCGCTATCGGTTTGAATCTTGACCTGATGGCCGAGGAGGCTGCGCGCGGCGCCCCCCTTGCTGTGGATGGCCATGGCGGTGAGCGCTGCCGAGACCTGCTCCCCGGTGGCGGCGAGGGCGTCCATTTCACGCCCGTCGGGCACCGTAACGCAATCGTGGGCCAGCTTGAGCAAGCGGTTGGTCTCGCCGCTCATGGCGCTCACGATGACCACCACGTCGTGCCCGCGCTTCTGGGTGGCGATTGCGCGGGACGCCACGCCGCGGATTCGCTCGAGCGTACCGACGGAGGTCCCCCCGAACTTCTGGACAATCAGACCCACGGCTCGCGCGAGGCGTACCGGCAGATGGGCGTCTTGTCAATCGTGGCAGACAAAGCACGAGGCCGAGTTTACGCTCCCGGCGCGATGTCGCAGGTGACAGCCTATATCGTCGAGACGCTGGTGACCCTGCTGGGCGTCGTGGTCCTCGCCGTTCTCGTCCTCTACGGGGGGCGACGGCTGGGCGTCGGTCGACCGAGCGGCCCCCTCGAGCTCGTAGGGAGGCTTCCTCTCGACGCGCGGCGCGCGGTGTACCTCGTCCGGGTGGGAAAACTCGTCTACGTGGTGGGGGCGTCCGAGGGGGGGCTTACACGGCTCGGTGAACTCGACGCCGATGCCGTACCGATCGCCGGCGCGGCGGCGCCTGCCTCACGTTTTGCCGACATTTTGACGAAGATGGCCGGCCGCGATCGAAGCGATCCCCCGCCGCCGGGCGACCGCGCTGGCCATGCATAACTCGGTGGATACCCTGCTGAGCCGCCCGCTCGCGCTCGTCGTCGCGCTGGCGCTGGTTTCGCTCTTGCCGTTCGTTTTCATGACGCTGACGTCGTTCGTCAAAATCTCCACCGTCCTCCAGATCGTCCGCGGCGCCATCGGTGCCCAGAGCGTGCCTTCGGGCACGGTGGTCATGGCCCTTTCGGCGGCGCTCACCATGCTGGCGATGGCTCCCCTGGGCACCCGGATCATCGAGCGCGCCACGCCGCTCTGGGAGGGCAAAATGAAGGACACGACGGCGCTCGTGACGGGGCTCGTCGACGCCGCCCGGGACCCCATGCGCTCCTTTTTGCACGCCAACGCCGCCGAGCGGGAACGCGTCCGCTTTCTCGACGTAGCCAAGAAAGCCCGCCCCGAGAACGAGCGCGCTGCCGTGGGAGCCGATGATTTCGTCGTCCTCGTGCCGGCCTTCCTCACCAGCGAGCTCTATGCGGCATTTGCCCTCGGATTTGCTGTCTTCCTGCCGTTTCTCATCATCGATCTCGTCGTCGCCAACGTGCTTCTCGCCCTGGGTATGCAGATGCTCAGTCCCACCCAGGTGAGCTTGCCCTTCAAACTGCTCCTTTTCGTCGCCATCGACGGATGGGCGCTGCTCTCGCAGGCGCTCGTCACCGGGTACCGCTTTTAGCCCCGAAACCCGCTGAAAAGCGAGGTTTCCCTCGCCTCCTCGGCGAGCCGATCGGCCCCTTTCGGGAACCGGCCCTGGCCCGGGTTTACCTTGGGGAATACGCAGCCAACCTGGCTGTTTACGCGCGAGGATGGCATCCCGCCCAAGCCCACGAGCCCCGACGGTTGACACCCAGGCCTTCACCGCTAGGATGGCGCCGCCTTGCGTCGCGGGCATTTCCCGGCCGGTTCGGCCCGGGCCGGCTGCCCCTTCTCGGCTGGTCTCGCCACGCAGCTTCCGAACCGTGCTCACCCCTCTTTTCTGACTGGAGGTTGGATGTCTACCGACGTGATGATCTATGCGGACGACCTGACGAAACGGTTCGGGTCTTTCCGAGCCCTCGACCGCATTCGCTTCGAGGTCAGGAGGGGCGAAGTCGTTGGCTTCCTCGGCCCGAACGGCGCCGGCAAGTCGACCACGATGCGCATCCTCACGTGCTTCATCTCGCCGACCGAAGGCACGGCCAAGGTGCACGGCCACGACGTTTTCGAGGAGCCCCTCGAGGTGCGACGCAAGATCGGCTACTTGCCGCAGCGCGCCCCCCTCTACCAGGACATGCTGGTGTGGGACTATCTGCGCTTCGTGGCCGACATGCGCGGCCTCGATACGGCGACTTTCAAGTCGCGGATGCGCAAGATCGTCGAGGTGTGTGGCCTCGGCCAGGTCCTCGGCAAGGACATCAACACCCTGTCCCACGGCTATCGCCAGCGCGTCGGTCTCGGTCAGGCCCTGGTGCACGACCCCCCCATTCTCATCCTCGACGAGCCCACCAGCGATCTCGACCCCAACGAGAAGGCCGAGGTCATCAAGTACATCAAGGAGATCGGCAAGGAGCGCACCATCCTGCTCTCCACCCACAACCTCGCCGAGGTGGAGAGCGCCTGCGCGCGCGCCATCATCGTCTCCAAGGGTCGCATCGTCGCCGATGGGCCGCTCGACGAGATCCGCGGGCGCACGGGCAAGATCAGCTACTTCGTTTCCGTGAGCGATCACGTGGCGGAACGGGGCAAAGCTCCGGGCGCCACCGAAGTGCAGGCCAGTCTGCGCGCCCTGGCCGGGGTCCGCTCGACCAAAGAGCTTCCCAACGACGAGAAAGCGCACGCTTTCGAGCTCAGCGGCGATCAGGACGGCGACCTGCGCGGCGATCTCTTCCGTCTCGTCGTCGCCAAGGGTTGGACGCTCCTCGAGCTTCGTCGCGACACGCAGACGCTGGAAGACGTCTTCCGCGATCTCACCAAGGGTGACGAGCGCCGCGACCGCAAGATGGGCAAAGAGCTCGACGACGACGACCACGATGATTCCGACGATGCCAACGACAACCGAGACCGGGCTGCCAATCAGGCAGCGGCTGGAGGCTGATCTCTCATGAGTCCCACGTTCACCATCGCCAAGCGCGAGTTTCGATCGTACTTCGATTCTCCGCTCGCCTACGTCGTCATCTGTCTGTCTTTGCTCATGCTCGGGGTCAGCGTTTTCATCTGGAGCAAGTTCTGGCAGGTCGATCGCGCGACCCTCGCCTCGATGTTCGAGTCCATCCCCTACGGCCTCAGCATTCTCATCGTCCCCGTCGTGACGATGCGACTCGTCGCCGAGGAAAAGCGTTCGGGCACGCTCGAAATGCTGATCACGCTGCCGGTGCGCGACAGCGACGTCATCCTCGGAAAATTCCTGGGAGCTTTCGGGCTGGTGCTGGTCCTCTTGCTATCGACGATCGCCTATCCGCTGCTCATGTTCTCCTTCGTCTGGCACCTCGGCCCGCTCGATAAGGGGCCGGTGGTCTCCGGATACATCGGCATCATCCTCTTCAGCGCGGCGACGGTGGCGCTCGGGCTCCTCGTCTCCAGCCTCACCGAAAGCCAGGTCATCGCGTTCTTCGTGACCTTCATCCTCTTGGTGGCGCTGCTCTTCGTCGGCGACATAGCCCAGCACGTTCCCAACGTGCTCGGCACCGTCTTCCGCGAGATCTCCTTCAAGGAGCATTTCATCCCGTTCCAGCGTGGTCTCATCGACACGCGGGACGTCGTTTTCTTCCTCTCGTGCGCAGTACTGGCACTGATGTTTGCCTTCCGCTCTCTCGAGAGCCGGAAGTGGGCCTAGGTCGATCATGGAACGCCGCCGAAAAGCAGCCGCCGAAACGAGTCTCTATCTCGTCATCATCGCGGCCATCGTCATCGTCGCCAACCTCATCGCCTTCACCGGCGTCCACAAACGCGTGGACATGACCAAGAACGAGCGCTTCACCCTCTCGCAGGGCAGCGCGCGTCTCGTCGGCTCGCTCAAGAGCCCGCTCCACGTCGACGCCTACGTCACCAAGGGGCTCCCCAAGCTCGATGCCTTCGTGCGCGACCTCACCGACCTCCTCAAGCTCTACCAGCAGAAAGGGGGCGGCAAGTTCGAGTTCTCCATCATCGAGGCCAAGACCGAAGATCAACGGCAGGCCGCCAAGGAAGCCGGTCTCAAGGACGTCGCGTTCGGCGAATCGAGTGAGACGGGCGAAGACCAGGCCTCCATTGCCCAGGGGTACATGGGGCTCGTTTTCAAATATGGAAGCGAGAAAGAGACGATCCCCATCATCCAACCCGATCGCGCCGATGGGCTCGAATTTTGGATCTCCAACAAGATTCGGGAAATCCGCGACAAGGCCGACAACATCCATCACAAGATCGGCGTCATCACCGGCAAGGACGAGATCAAGCTCACCGACACCAACCTCGTTCCTTCCCAGGGGCAAAGAGGCGGTCCTTCCATCAAAGGGATCATCGATCAGGCTTTCCCTTTTTACAAAATCGAAGACGTCGATCTGAAAAATGGGGACTCCGAGATCAACAAGGAGCTCGACGGCGTCATCGTCACCCAGCCCGGCAAGGATTACACCGACAAGGAGCTTCGCCGCATCGACCAGTTTCTCATGGAGGGGAACAAGTCCCTGGTCGTCTTCGCCTCGGCGGTGAACCTGAAAGCGGGTGACGGCGCGATGAAAGCCACGCTCTCCACCCACGGTCTCGAGAACCTGCTGGGAGGGTACGGCGTCGAGATGAAGAAGGATGCCGTCCTGGAATGGCAGCGATCGATGCGCTTGCCGGTCTTGACGGCGACGGGCACGGCGGCTTGGATTCGCGAGCCCGCCATCGTCCAAGCGCAGCACGATTCGCGCTACGACGACGAGCATCAGCTGCTCGACGACGGCTTCGCCGGGTTCTTCCGCGCCGACGAGATCAGCTTCCCCTTTCCCTCGACCCTCGTGCCTCACTCCGACAAGCAACCCGAAGCCAAGCTCAAAGTCGTCGCTCGCACGACACCCGCTGCCTGGGCGGAGACGGGGGACACCGTCGATCTCAAGATCTCGCCGAGCTGGCGCCCCAAGCCACCCCTCGATCAGCGCGCCATCGCCATCGCCGTGGAGGGCACGCTCAAGGCGGCCATGGGCAGCGGTGACGGCGTCGAAGTCCCGACCGCTTCCAAGAACAAGAGCCGTGTGCTCGTCATTTCGGCGGCCGGCTTCCTCACCAATCCCTTCGCCCGCTCGGGCCAGGGGATGGAGATGGGGGGCCAGTTTGCGGCGATGGGTCCCGTCGGCGGCGACGAGCAGCTGCAGATGATCGCCGGGCCTTACGCGCAGAAGTACCTCACCGGAACCATCCTCTCCTTCAAGAACACGCTCGACTGGATGAGCGGCGACTCCGATCTCATCGCCGCGAGCGCCAAGCTCTTGAGCGAGGCCAACCTCACCTACGGCGATATCACCCGCCCCAAGATCGACGCCAACGACGACGACAACTCGATCAAGAAAAAGGACGAGGAGTACCGCGCCGCCCGCAAAACGACGCAGAACAACGTACAGCTCGCCCTGACGCTGCTCTGCCCCGCGCTCTTTGCGGGCTTCGGAATCCTACGCTGGCGTCAGCGCGAGGCGGGTCGCGCCAACATCGCTTTCGATTGACCAACCACAGACCCCCCAACCGCGGCACCGTTCGATTCGAGCGCGCCGCGGGAGCCCTCTCGAGAAGAAGCCGATGGCCATGAAGATTGAACAGAAGATCTACGCAGCTGGTGGCATCTTGGTCCTGCTCCTCGGCGGACTGTGGATGGTGATGAAGAATGCGCGCGAGGAAGCGATGACGCATTCGCAGGTGGCGGCCGCGGCGGCCCTTCCCGAGATCAAACTGGCCGCCGATGACGCCGACAAGATCACCAAGATCCAGATTCAGAACGCCGGTAAGGGCGAGGTCGTCCTGGAGAAGCAAGGTGACGCCTGGAAGGTGACCAAGCCGGTCAATTACGCCGCCAACCCGGCCAACGTGAAGGCGCTGCTCGACAACTTGAAGGAGATTCGCCTCAAGGACAGCATCGACACCGGCAAGACGCAGTATGCCGCCTTCGATCTCGAGGACGAGAAAGCCGTCCACGTGCAGCTCTACAAAGACACTGCCAAGTCGTTCGACCTCTACTTCGGCAAGAGCGGCACGCGCGGTCAGATGACGCGCCTCACCGACAAAGACGGCGTCTACGTGACCAGCGGCTATTCGAGCTACCTCTATACCCGCGAGGTCAAGGATTGGCGCGACCGCGACATCGTCAAGTTCGAGGACGGCAACGTCATTTCGGCATCCATCACCAACGAGAACGGCAACTTCAGCTTCTCCAAGAACGACGACAAGTGGACGGGCACCTTCAAGGGCAAGCCGATCCCGAACCTCGAAGTCGAGAAGGTGAAGGACATGCTCCGCTCCTTCAAGACGTTGTCCGCCGACGATTTCGGCGATGGCAAAACGCCGATGGAGACAGGGCTCGCCAAGCCATCCACCGTGACCTTCACGCTGAAGGACGACGGCGGGACGATCAAGATGCTCATCGGAAGCATCTCCACCGGCACCAGCCGCTATGCGCAGAAGGACGGCAATCCGACCCTCTTCGTCGTCAACTCCTTCGCCGGCGATTGGGCGACCGCCGCCCTCTCCAAGTTCCAAAAGGCAGAAGCCGGAAAAGACGGCGGCAAATAGATCGCGCGACGACGCGAAGGAAATCGCCACACGGCGCACTTCGCCCGTGCCGGAGGGGGGTGGGGGAGGGGCCCTGTTCCGGACATGCTCTGGCGGGGAGAGGGCGAAGCCCTCAGGATGATCGTAAGTTCAGTCCGAGACTGGCTCCTTCGCCCCCGCCCATTCGTCATAAAGGGCGATCATGAGAGAACCGCCAGGACGCCAGGTTTTCCGGTGTTTTTGTAAAAAACTCACTGCCTAGGGGCCTGCGCTCCTCAAGCAGGCCCGTCGCTTCGCCCGTCGCTACCAGACGCTACACAACGACGCGGCGCTGGTGGCGATTTGATCTGCGATGTTGTGGCTTCCGATCTGACCCGCTCCCGCTCCCGGTCCCGCTCCCGATCCCATGCCTTTCGATCACGAGCGCCTTGAAGTCTATCAAGTCATCGCAGTGGCAAGGAGACCCTTGATCGAGTTGTGACCATGCTCGTCGAGTTGGCCAAGGGTCCTCCAGGATGGGTGAAATCGGGAGCGGGACCGGGAGCGGGACCGGGAGCGGGCCGGATTCAGAGGCGGGCCCTAGATCCCTAATCTCATGGCGGCCCCGGTGACGGCGCTGGCGCCCTGGTGGTCTCTCTCATCGGGATGTGATGAATGCTGAGGGGCCGAAGCCCCCTCAGGGAGGCGAACGAGATGAAGCCAGCGCGAGCTGGCTTTCTCGTGCCGGAGGCACGGTGGGGGAGGGGCCCTGTTCCGGACTTGCTCCGGCGGGGAGGGGCGAAGCCCCCTCAGGGAGTGGAGAGGAAGTGGAAGTGAGATCGAGTTGGAGAGGTCGCCTAGGGCGACCTCTCCGGATCGATCTCGCTCCACACTTCCTCGATCGACTTGCCTCCCCAGTACTGGCTGAAGGTCTCCTGCGTCATCAGAGTGCGGGTGTACATCCGGTCGATGCACAGGACGCCGGCAAGGTGGTCGATCTCGTGCTGCAGGATGCGCGCGTGCCACCCGTGCGCATCGATGCTCACCGGTTCGCCGCGCTCGTCGAGGGCGTCCACGTGGACGTCGACCGCGCGGGGAACGATTCCGATCATGCCGGTCACGCTGAGGCATCCTTCGAAGAAGCGAGCCGGAGCGCTCCCGGCGAGGAGCGTGATGCGCGGATTGATGATGACGTGAAAAGGGACGGGGCGTCGCTCCAGGAGATCGAGACGCTCTTCGTCGACGTTGCGCTGGTATTCCTCGCGGTCCTCCACCACCGCCAACTGCAGCGGCTCGCCGATCTGGGGTGCGGCCAGACCGACGCCGGGCGCGTCGCGCATCGTTTCTCTCATCCGTTCGATGAGGTCTTGGATCGCTCGGCTGCGGATCTCCTTGGGGGCGAGGGGCCGGGCGCGGGTGCGTAGGACAGGGTGACCGGCTTGAACGATCTTCAGCGGGGGCATGCGGCAGTGGCTCCTCCGGGGGCGATGAGACGACCCCACATTCGCTCCTTGGCGAAGCGAAACCCCTCTACCACCGTTCGCGTCGGCAAGGCTCTGCCGATGGGAGACCGACTGGCCGGAAGGGCTGCGGCAAAATGCGCCATGTGCCTCAATGTAGGTGGCGCGCCCACCTGGTCACGGGAGGCCCGAGCGTTTAGGTTGCCTCTTTCGACCTGATCGCCCGTGCGTTCTTCACCGCTGGTTACCGAAAGTTGCATGATTCGAGGCTGCCAGCGACACTTTATTGGAAGGGACATCGAAGAAGGAAACGGGAAAATCTGCTACGCCGCATATCGCGGTTGTCGGGCGCGATGCCTCATGTAGGCGGTGACTAAAGCGGGACCACGGTCCGTCGAACGCCAACCAGCTGGGAGAGCGCAATCTTGGAGGAGGTCGCGATGATGAAGGGTCGGTTGCAGAGTCTGTGGATCCCGGCGGCAGGCGCTGTGCTCTGTTTTTCGCTGGCAGCCCACGCCAAGCTTTCTCGTGTCGCGGGCCCGGACGTCTCCTTCACGCTCATCGGGCCTGCGGGGATGAAGATCGTCGGCAGCGGCAGCGACCTTCGCGTCGCCGACGACGGGCAGGCCGTCAAGGTCTCTGTCCCGCTGGCCGCCATGAAGACGGGCATCTCCATCCGCGACAAGCAC
>DATHES010000111.1:0-5238 GCA_035318465.1 Polyangiaceae bacterium | reverse complement strand
CGATCAAGGGTCTCCTTGCCACTGCGATGGGTATCGTCGTCGAGGAGCTTCAGTCGGTGGCAGACATCGAGAATGGCGGCCGATCGGTGGCAGAGCCAACAGCCGACAGGTAGTAGCGGCGCTTGTCAGGCTTGGAGAACTTGCCAGCGCCTTCCGCGATGTTGAGAACGATCGCGATGGAGGCTCTGGTGAGCTGGTCGGCCAGATGACCACGTCCTCGCGGGAGATGTTCGACGATGTTGTCTGCTACGACGAGGAAGTCGAGTGCAACTTGATAGACTTCAAAGCGCTCGTGATCGAAAGGCATGGGAATCGGGAGCGGGACCGGGACCGGGAGCGGGAGCGGGTCAGATCGGAAGCCACAACATCGCAGATCCAATCGCCACCAGCGCCGCGTAGCTGTGTCGCGTCTGGTAGCGACGGGCGAAGCGACGGGCCTGCTTGAGGAGCGCAGGGCCCTAGGCAGTGAGTTTTTTACAAAAACACCGGAAAACCTGGCGTCCTGGCGGTTCTCTCATGATCGCCCATTGTGACGAATGGGGCGGGGGCGAAATGGGACGAAGCCGCCGCAGGGAGTCGAGCTAGAGCACACTCGTCGCCGACTGCCGAACGCACTCCGGGCCGGAGCGCCCGGTGGGGGTGGGGCCCTGTTCCGGACTTGCTCCGGCGGGGCGGGGGCGAAGCCCCCGATGGGCGTCGAACGAGATGAAGCCAGCGCGAGCTGGCTTTCTCGTGCCGGAGGCACGGTGGGGGTGGGGCCCTGTTCCGGGCTTGCCCCGGCGGGGCGGGGGCGAAGCCCCCGCAGGGAGTGGCTCTAGCGTCGCTCGATCTGGTAGCGGACCGGTTCGGCGCCGTGCACGTGGATGACGAGCCGGCGCTCGTCGATATCGCAGACCGCGAAAGCGCCCGCCGGACGGCCGGGAGCATCATCGTCGACGTTTTCGGTGAGGCTCTGCATCGTCACGTACGGAATCGAAGAGATGAGGTCGAAGTGATTCCAGTGCACGTGACCGTTGAAGACTGCCATCACTTTGCCGCTCGCCTCGAGAATGCCGCGCAAGCGTTTGCGCTCGGCGACGCGGCAGATATGGGGTGCGCTTTCGAACCAGCGGTTGCCTTCCAGCACCATGTCGCTGGCGGGGTGATGCATGAGCACGATGGTCGGCGAAGGGGTCCCGGCGAGGTGACTTTCCAACCACACCAACTGCTCTTCGGGCAGATGCACGGCCGTGTCCTTTATCTCGACCGTTCGCAGCACGACCCAGTGGATCCCACCGAAGTCGCGCGCATAGTAGAGCGGCCCTTCTTTTTTCCAGAAGGCGCGGAAGTCGGACTCGGTGAGGTTGATGGTGTCGTGGTTGCCGGCAACGTGGATGACTTCGGCTTCGAGCTCGCGCATGAGATCCACGAAACGGCCGTAGTTCTCGAGATCCTCCTCGCGGCTCTTGTCTTCGATGACGTCCCCGAGGTTGATGACGAGATCGGGCTGTTCGATTCCGTTCATGCGATCGACGAAGCGGCGCGTCAGCGACGCCGCCTGGTGCGTCATCTTGCGAAGCTTGCCGTCGTGATAAGCAAGTGGTCCGAAGTGGACGTCAGAGATCAGCGCAAAGCGCATGACGAAGGCGAGTTTACCATCTTCGGGACGCTTTCGGGTGAACGTCAGGTTAATAGTGCGTCATTCGGACGCGCATCGTGTCACCCAGCTTTCGGACTCGTGTCACTGCTCGATCCGAGCCAGCGTGCGTCACTGCCCGAATGCGTCACGCACTGTCGCACGCGGTGATTCTTCGTTCAACCGCGGTCCGGTCCGGTTCGGTCGCCGCGTTGTTCGTTCTCGAAGCGACCGATGCTCCGCCGTCGGTCGTCGCGCCGCTACTCCGGACGGCAGATCGGGCCGCACATCTCTTGAGCGCAGGTGGCGATACTGAGGAGGATCGTGATGAGGTCGGTGGGGAGGGTGTTGCCTATCACCTTTTGAAAACACGGCAAACCGCACTCGTTGACCTCGATCTGTGTCGGTTTCTCGTAGCACTGCAGCGGCTCCGTGCAGTCGATGACCTCGGTGCAGCGCGCGTCGGTGCGACATAGGGCGATTTGGTCGCCACAGCCGGGACCAGGCGAACTCGGCGCGTAGATGCACATGCCGCAGGCGGTTCGCTCGTCAGCATCCGGAGGCGGAGCCGCGTCCACCACGACTGGCTGCACGGTGACCGGATCGATGTCGACGCAACCCGCGAGCGAGAGAGCAGCAACGATTGCGCGTCGTCTCATGACATCCTCACAACGAAAGATCGTACCCGAGTCCGATCGTCACTCGAAACGTGTCGACCGGCGCGAGGTACCATTTGTCGAATTCCGGCAAGTAGGGGTAAAAGCGCTGCCCGATGCCCGAGCTCTGATGCACGCCGGCGGTGTAGGGTGTGCGGCCAGCGAAGGCATAGTCGGCGCTGGCGCGGTACGAGAGTCCGCGCACGAGAGACAGGGGACCGGATACCGTGAAGCGCAGCTCGACCTGCGCCGGTGCCGTCGGCATGGGGGACCACAAACCATCGAGCGCGCGATCGGTGAGCGCGCTCGTCTTGAACTGCGCGGCGATGCCGAGCGACGGCCAATCGCCGGGAAAGTCGTAGAGAATTCGGGCGTTGCCGAAGAACCGCGGGGCCACTTCGAGCGGCGTCGTACCATGGTGCTGGTCGGCTCGCCGCGCGAGGGCGCCGGTCAAGTTCAGGCCGTAGCGCAGGGAGCCTTCCCACAACGAGCCTTCGTAGCTGCCGTTGAAGCCGTAGTTTTCGATGCTCGCTACGTTGCGGTACTGTCCGGCTATCACCTGACGAACGATATCGATCTTGCCCTGCGCCGCCGCGGCCAGCATCTCCGCTTCGGTGAGGATGTGCAGCTCCACCATGTTGCGCCACTCGGTGTAGAAGGCGCCCATGGCGATGCGCTGGGTGCCAAAGCGCTGCTCGATCAATCCTTCCAGCGAGCGAACGCGCTCGGGTCGGAGCGCATCGGAATGGATGATGTCGAAGCTGCCGACGGACGTTTCGTACCAGCTCGGTGCCCGAAAGGCCTCGGCGTAGATGGCTTTGAGGGTGCCCCCTGGCCAGGGGCTCACGGTCGCGGCCAAACGCGGAGATGGCACGGGCGAGAAGCGCGCATCGAAGTCGTAGCGCAGGCCGCCGTTGAGGGAGAGGACCTTCCAGGGCTGCCATGTTTGCTGCGCATACACGCCGAGCGTTCCATCGCGTTCGCGGATCACGCCGTCGCTCGAACGGAGGTATTGCCCGGTATCGAAGTCGATCTCGTCGCGCTTGGCGGCCACGAAGCGCAATCGACCGTCGGCGCCGAGCAGCGTGACGAAGGTCCCCGTGCCGAGCCAATCCAAATTGCCCTGCACCTCCGCTCCCGCCCATTGCGCCAAATTGCCTTCGCGATCGATGCAGGTGAGCGTGCGCGCGTAGCGACAGTTGAGCTTGCGCGAGACGTTGACGACCGTTTTTTGATCGAACGTGTCACCATAGATGCGGGTCGACAGCTCGAGGATCCGCGATAGCGTGGCGCGATGGCGGAGGTCGACCCACAGCGAGCGGTCGAGCGCGTAGGTCCCTGGGTCGTCGAAGTCGCCGTTATGGTTGACGAGGTCCGATGCGTAGGGCGCGGTGCGTTTGAACGTAGCGGCATGCACGCTTAGCTCGAAGGCGCCGTGCGTGATGCGGAGTTGCGCGGCCGGGACCTCCGAACGGTAAACATGGCTGTAAGCGCCACCCCAAAAGCCGCTCGGCGGTCCGTCGCGGCGGGTGCGGAACGGCTCGCCGCTGTACCGATCGATGACGCCGAAGTGCTGCGGTTCGAAGAAAAAGTCCGGCCCATCGTGCTTGTAGTATTGGAGCGCGAGCGTGACGTCGGTGGGTCGATGGAAGAGGTCGAACGTCGTTCCCGCGCCGCCGCTCACCTGGAAGCTCTTGCCGATCTCCGTTTCGCCCTTGAGGTGGACGCCGCTCCAATCCTTGGCCCGCTTGGTGACGACGTTGATCACTCCCAGCATGGCGTTGGAACCGTAGAGCACGGAGCCGGGGCCGAGGATGACCTCGACGTGATCGATGATCTCCATCGGCACCCCGAGCCCGCGGTCGAAGCGGGCCGAGCCCGAGAGCTGCTCGTTGACGGCGTGCCCGTCGATGAGGAGAAGGACATGACCCCCGTTGTCCCCCTTGATGAAGACGCCGCGTGCGCCAATGTCGACGGTGTGGAGCGGATCGAAGGTAATGGCACCGAGCGACAAGTAGTTGATGGCTTCGGCCAGCGAATGGATGCCAAAGCGGTGCATGTCCTCGGCGGTCATCGTGCTGGCCGTGGCGGGGGCGTTGCTGCTCGTCTCCGCCGATTTGGAGGCCGTGGTGACGATGGCTTGATCGAGGAGACCTTCGAGATCGGTCTCGTCGCCGGCCACCGCCAGGCGCGTCCACGATAGCGCGGCCAAAAGCAGTCCCCAGGCTCTCCCCCCGCGCGGTTTCATTCTTCATACACCTTCATCAGCTTCAGGACTTCGGCGCGCAGCGCCACGTGCTGGCGGCGCGCTTGACCCAAGTTTACCAGCAGGCGCGGTTTACCGGAGACGACGTCGAAACCGAGAACGATGCCGCGCGCGATGTACTCCGGTACCGGCGAGACGCTGAGCACATCCACGCCATCCAGGGCCTCGCGGATCGCCGGAAGATCGTCGCTGTGTCCCGGACCTACGAACAGAACGGCAATGTGCTTCGCCCGGCAGTGGCGCGCCAGATCGGCGGCCGTCGTGAAATCGATCGTCTGCTCGTCGTGGGGGAGCCCGCCGATATGCGGCAAGGCGTGCAGCGCACTCTGCATGCGGGTAACGACGCGCGCCGACTCTGCGTCGGACGGCTTGGTGACCAGCAAGACATGCACCCGATCGCCGGCCCGCGCCGGCATATTGCGATCGTAGGAGGCGACCTTGGCCAGAAGCTCGGCTTGCAGCTCGAGCGGCACGACCACCTGGTCGGCTCCGCTGGGACTGACCAGCGTGAGTAGCGCTGCAATGACTCCCAGCGCCACGGCTCGCGACCACGCACTCGTCATGCTCGGCCCTCGCAGCGAAGTGGCCTGCGATCCCTCCTCGCCCGGCAGCATAGGGCAAGAAATGACCGGCGACTGAATTTTTTTCCAGCGCAAAAAGCGCCGAAGACTGCCCGCCAACGGCTCGCCGCGCCAAGACGT
>DATHES010000110.1:0-6514 GCA_035318465.1 Polyangiaceae bacterium | reverse complement strand
GTCGCCCAGTGCTTCGGGTGAGAACGGGTCGCAAGGCCACCCCAGCCGACCGCCATCCATGATTTCGAAGGGGCCACCATGATCGGGGCCGATTAGCAACAGGCCCCGCGCCGCAGCCTCCGGGAAAACCATGCCGAAAGGTTCGTCGAGCGTCAGCAGCGCGAAGACATCACATGCTTCGTAGACGGCGTCGAGTTCTCGCTCCGGAAGGTAGCCGTGAAAACGGACGGACGTCGAGATGCCCAGCGTCCGCGCCAGTTTTTCGAGATTCGCGCGTTGTGTTCCCTCGCCCACGACGTGGAGCTGCGACCCTGGTTGCCGCGCGGCGAAGTGGGCAAAACCGCGGATGACGGTCTCAACGTTTTTCCTCGACTCGAGGCGAGTATGCGTCAGGACCTGGAGTCCACGGCGGTCGAGGCCCGACCGGTGCGGCCGCGGAGGTGGAAAACGGACGACGGGATAGATGACCACCGCATTGCGCCCGTAGACTCGACGGATATTGTCCCGCGAAAATTCGCTGATTGCGTAGATGGCATCGAGCTTTCGCGTATTTTCCACGTCGAAGGCGATGAATTCTGCACGCGAAGGTTTGCGTAAGTCCCGCTCGTCTCGAACGAGCCTTTGCACATATTCTCGTTCCACTTCCGTCATGCCACCGGGCGTGGAAGTAACCCGCTCGTGCAGCCGCGGATTGGTCGCGGCGAGATGGTGGTCGCGCGGCGGCTCGGTGCAGCACCAGAGCCGACGAGCGCTCATCGAGCAGGCGCCGAGCAAAGCATTGGTGGGGTAGTTGCATGCAAGCACCGTGTCGGCGCCGGCGAGACATGCCTCGGCACGTGGAATCGCCCGGCGCAGCCGGGAGAGTGGGCCCGAAATGCGGTCCATCCACGGGGCTGGGGGGGCAAGTCGAACAGGGATGTCTTGGAGGCGTTCACGCCAGCGATTGCTGTCGAGTGCGAACGTCGCAATATAGACGTCGACGTTCGCTCGCCGGAGAAGACTCGCCTGGGTAGCCACGAGGATCTCGGCGCCGCCGATGGTCTCGAATGCCGGATGAAACAACGCCACGGTCATAGGTGGTAAGCGCCGCCGGAAGGGGCAGTCAGCTGCTGTGGGGGCCGGCGTCGACGCGGGCCAAGTCTGCATCGACCATCATCGCCACGAGCTCCGCAAATCCCACCGTAGGGGCCCACCCGAGCTCTCGGCGGGCCTTCGACGAATCCCCCTGCAGTACGAACACCTCGGCGGGGCGATAAAACTTCTCGTCGATGACGACGTGATCGCGCCAGTCGAGACCGGCCCGTTGAAATGCGAGCTCGGCGAATTCCCGCACACTGTGGGTTTCCCCCGTGGCGACGACGTAATCGTCGGGCTTGTCCTGATGGAGCATGAGGACCATGGCACGGACGTAGTCGCCCGCGAATCCCCAATCGCGGCGCGGTTCGAGGTTCCCTAGCGGTAGCTTCGTCTCTCGCCCTGCCTTGATGCGAGCGACGGTGCTCGTGATCTTGCGGGTGACGAATTCGAATCCGCGGCGCGGCGACTCGTGATTGAAAAGGATGCCGCTACAGGCAAACATTCCGTAGGATTCCCGGAAATTGCGGACGACGTCGAACCCGGTGACTTTGGAGATACCGTAAGGCGAGCGAGGATGGAACGGTGTCGTTTCGCGCTGTGGACTCTCGCCGGCGTTACCGAACATCTCGCTCGTCGCTGCAAAGTAGAAACGAGTGGTCGGGCTGCGATCCTTGATCGCGGATAGAAGGTAGAGCGTTCCGTTGATGTTGGTGTCGAAGGTAGAGAATGCGTCCTCGAACGAGTAGCTGACGAAGCTCTGGGCGGCCAAGTGGAAACACTCGGTCGGCTTGAGCTTGTCAATCAGAGAAAAAATCGTGGCGTGGCTTTCCAGCGACCCTGCATGCAGCGTGATGCGATCGAGGATGGGCTTCAGACGTTGCAGGCGGTATTCCGGCGCCTCCAGGGCGACGCGCCGAACCATGCCGTGGACTTCGTACCCTTTGTTCAACAGGAGTTCGGCGAGGTACGAACCGTCTTGTCCCGTAATACCCGTGATGAGCGCACTTTTTTTCGACATGGATGCCTGCGGACGCGGACCCTACCGCCGCACCGCGCCCCCTGCAAGTCTCGCACCCGCAAGCACGCCGCCTCTTCGCTGGCTTGAGTGCAGCGGGAACTGCCCCGCGTATCCCGTTTGCCTCACTGTGAATGGGTTCGGCGGCCTCCGCCGCCCGGCGGCACGCCCTCTCCCGTTTTTGACGGGCGTTCGGCGCGCGCATCCTCTCCTCGGCAAGCTGGCGGTCGCCTTCGCATGGGCTCCCTCGTCGGCGTGATTTTCGCACTGATCCCAACGAGGCAGACTAGAAGCGTCGCGTCCGTCTAGAAGCGTCGCGTCCGTCTTCCACCGTCACGCGACCACCCATGGGGCCGATTCGACCGTGCGGCATGCCGCTGAAATGCTGCTCGGGTTCGAACCGAAGACGCCGCTCGAATTTGGCCTGCAGAAACCTACGAGGATTTGGGCGTCCGGCTGACACGGAATCAAGAATGACTAGAGGGATAGTAGACAAATGAGCCGATGCGGCTAGAGCCCCGTCGGTGAATCGCAGCTCGTGCAGTTGTGGTAGGTAGCGGCCGTGAGATTTTACTTCACCGAGGAAGATCATCCGACCACCGTTCGCGCCAGCGAGATCCGGGCAGCGCTCGTGCACGCGCGCCACGAAGTGATTCACGGTCGAGAGGGGGAGCCAGCGCCGCCGAGGACCGACGTTTGGCTGCATGGTATTGCCATCGAGGGGAGCCCTCCGATGGCGAAGCCGATTGCCGATCAGCTTCTCGCCACTCCCGCCCACATCGCGATATTCCAACTATGCGATGGGGAAAACCTTGAGTTCGATCGCGTCCCATCCGACGTCGCCGCACGCGCACGACTCTTTTTGCGCAACCATTGGCCGCGCGATCGAAATCGCATACCCGCAGCTGCACGAGAGCGCACGGGATGGCTGCCCCCCATGCTCAAACCGATGGCAGCACGAGCCGGCAAACCCCTCGCCGAACGCGCGGGCGGAACCATCTTCTACGGAACCCGCACGGGGTTCGCCAACATGGGTGACGGAAAGAACGCACGCGAGGAGATCGTACGTCTCATGCGTAGCAGCAAGTTACCCTTTGAAGGCGGGATTCTGTCCCATCCCGATACGCGCTATCCAGTTCCTCCAGAGCTTTTGGTCGCGCGCGTCAGCGAAGGGGCCCATGCGCGGCTCTTGCACAATGCAAAGATCTGTCTGGCACCTTGGGGCAATCACCCTCTGAGCTACCGGCTGTTCGAAGGATTGGCGCTGCGCTGCTTGGTGGTCGCTCAATCGATTCGCGACACGACGTTCCTCGACGGCGGCCTCGAGGCGGGAAAGCACTACGTGGAGGTCGCGCCGGATTTGAGCGACCTGACCGACCTTGTCCGTCATTACCTGGGCAACCTCGGCGAAGCGCAGCGCATCGCCAACGCCGGGCATCTCCATTTCACGCAGTACTTTGCTTCACGCGGTCAGCTCATTTCACCGTACTTGTACCGCGCGACCGTCGATTCCTGGGGCTCCGTCTATCTTCCCAGCGAAGCCCGCAACGTCATTGCGCTATCGCGCAGCCTCGCCGCCCGGGCATTTCCCGGTCGATTCTAGTGGCCATCAGCGGCGCGTGGTCTTCCCGACCGCGTGCGCGATCTCCCCTATCGAACGAACCAGAGCTCCGGCCGCTCGTTGCGCGAGCCGCCCCACCTTTCCGTCGATCTCGCGCTTGTACTGGTACGGGATGAAGTCGTCGAAGACGTTCGGGGAGAGGGCGAGGACGGGGATGAGCCCTTCGTCTTCTCGCCTCACGTAATAGCGATTCAACCCGTCGAACACGGCGAACTGATAGTCGTGGGGCAGGATCAGATCTTCCCACAGGTGGTGCGTCGGCTCGGGCCTCATGGGATGGGTCGCCTCGATGACAATCACCCGCGGCCGGAAGCGACGAAAGTCCGCCCCCAGAAGCACGGCGCGCTCGTGCCCCTCGACGTCTATCGAGAGAAAGTCGATGGTGCGGTCACCGACATGCTCTTCACAGATGCTCGAAAGCGTCGTGACGCGTGTGGCGATGGAGTCGAAGTCGAACCCCTTCTTCTTGTGCTTCGCCGCTTCCTCGACGGCAAACGTCGAGAGAGCGGTGGCGCGGCCGCGGGTCGCGAGCAGCGTCATCGTGCCGGTGCGATCGCTGCAGCCCACGTTCAGATTGACGTCGCGGTGGCGTGCCTTCTGGATGAGAGCAAACGGCCTCGGCGCCGGCTCTATGTTGATGCCGCTCCAGCCCTTGTCGTAGAAATGCTTCGAGATCGAGGCATCCACGGGATTGTTCGCGCCCACGTCCACGTAGAAGCCGCTGGGCTGGTTCAGAAACGCCCGCCGAAGCCGGACATCTTCCGCGTTCTGTGCATACGAGACCCAAGGCATGCGATTGCGACGAAAGCGCTCTCCATGGGAAGGTCCCAGGCCACCTTCTCTGCGCCGTGTTATCCCTAGCACCGTCCACGCATGGTGGGTAGGGTTTTCATCGATAACGACGCCAGCAAATGGGCAACATCTCGCGCGATCCCGAGCCGTTTCCAACAGCCACCCCCGGTGACGCGAAGCCCGTCGTCCCAGTGCCGTTCCCGCCCTCTCCCGAAGTGGGTTTGCAGTCGCAAACGATTCGCTCGCGCGCGACGGCCAGGCTGATCGACCTTGGCGCTTCGCTCCGCAGCTTCCGCACCATTCTGCGCCTGCGTCCATTCGACACGAGCACCCCCGATGGGCGCTCGAACGAGCGGTATCGTCGCGCGGCGCTGACGACCGTCAGCTCCATGGCGGCGCAGGCCCTCGGCGTCTTCACCGGACTCGCCTGGATTCGCCTCTCACTCTCGTATCTCGGCGAGGAGCGCTACGGCCTCTGGATCGCCATCGCGTCACTCGTGGCGTGGGCGAACCTCGCGGATATGGGCCTTGCGCGTGGGATGCAAAACCACCTGAGCCAAGCCAATGGCCAAGATGACCGCGTGCTGGCTTCCCGTTACATATCGACGGGGCTCGTCGCTCTGGGGAGCGTGGCGTTGGTCCTCGGACTGCTCTCCGCGCCGGTGGTGCTGCTCTTTCCGTGGGCGACTTTTCTCAACGTGCGGGACCCGGCGCTCGTGCCCGAGACGAAACAGGCCATTGCGGCGGCACTCGCCTGTTTCCTGCTCGGATTCCCATTTTCGATCGTTCCGACGATCTACGCCGCGTATCAGCGCGGGTACATCGCGGCCATCTTCAACATCCTGGGAAGCCTGGCCTCTTTGTGCACGCTCATCGTCGTGACGCGTATTCACGTGTCGCTGCCGTGGTTGATCGCCGCAACGGGCGGCATCACCATCCTGATGGCGCTCGTGAACTTCGGCTATTTGCTGAAGGAGATGCCCTGGCTGTTGCCTCGCCTGCAGCTCGTCTCGTGGAAAACGCTGCGCGAGCTGGCGGGGACTTCGGGAGCCTTGTTCGTGTTCCAGATCGGCGCCCTCCTGATCAACGAAACGGAGTGCATGATCATCGCGCGGCGATTGGGCCTCTCACACGTGGCTGAATGGTCCATTTTCTTGCGGGTGCAGATGCTGCCGGGCATCTTCATCCAGATGATCGATGCACCGCTCATCCCCGCCTTTCGGGAAGCGTACGTCCGCGGCGAGCGCGATTGGATCAAGACGGCGTTCTGGCGTGTGACCAAGCTCAAGGGTGTGATCGCGGTATTCGCGGCCGGCCTCTACTTCATTCTCGGCAACATGATCGTCCAGGTCATGAGCGGTCAGCCGATCGTATTTTCGCGCGACATGTGGGCGGGCGGCGCCCTGTTGCTCGTCGTTTCCGTTTGGAACGGGTCGTTCAACGATCTGATGATTGCAACGAATCGCCTGAGGCTCCTCGTGATCACGCTCTTGGCAAACGGACTCGTCACCCCGATCCTGAGCTACGTGCTGGCCCCCACTTTCGGGCTGTTCGGTGTCCTCGTCGCGATGCCGATCTTTTCCCTGGTGATCAGCGCGTGGCTCCTTCCGTGGGCCTGCCGGGATCTCGTCGGGGCATCGGCGTCTGCCAACCAGAGAGCGTAGAGCTGCCCGGTCCGGCGTCCATCGATGGGCGGTCTTTTCGGTGGCGAAATGCGCGAGGTTGGCTAGTTTGAGCGGACGTGTTCGCCTCCGTCGTCGTCCGCTCGTACCAGCGCCGCGAAGCCTTGCTCGAGCTCGTGGCTCGGCTTCGTCTGCAGCGCTCTCCGCGCTTCGAAATCGTGATCCTCGAGCAAAGCAACGACCCCAGCATCGTGCGCGAGCTCGACGCCTTCGGCGACCGGCGCATCCGCGTCATCGCCAAAGCGCCGACCAATCCGCCCGCGGCGCGCAACGAAGCCATCCGCCACTGCAAAGGCGAGGTCATCGTGCTCATCGACGACGACGATC